>NZ_JAAAYE010000017.1 GCF_013282575.1 Paraburkholderia sp. NMBU_R16 | reverse complement strand
ATGGCTTGTTTCAGGCTGCCAAGCGCAAGGCGCGCGGCTACACGCGCTTCGAAACAATGCGAACCGTGCTGTTCCTCATCGCCGGCAAGCTAGATTTCTCCAGCTTCAACCCGCATGCCTCGTGAGCTGCGTTACCCACTGCATTTTCAAAAGAGCCCTTTTTTCGCCGAATGTAGCGATTGCAGCAATGCTGAAAAAAAGGCGCTTCAAAACTTATCCGGCGGCAATGGATCGCTCGCGAAAGACGCGAGCTTCTTCGCGCAACCATGCGGTGAAAAGGCGAAGCCCGTTCTTGGGGCGAGTCGAAGGCGGCACGACGAGGCGGTACGCAAACCCCGGCAGACACGGACCCTCGATCCGACGTAGGCGGCCCGTGCGCAGTTCCTCATCGATCAGCACGTTGCTGCACATCAACGGTCCGAGACCGCATTCGGCCGCGTAGAGCGCGAGCATCTCCTCGCTGTACCACGACATGCGAAAGTGAACGGTTTTATCGTGGTCGACCCGCGCGAGCCATGCCGACCAGTCGGGCGCATTCAACGCGCCGTTTGCCCACTTGTAGGCAAGCAGCGGATGTTTGCGGAAGTCTTCGATCGCCGGATTCCGGTCCTCCGGACAAATACCTCGATCGGCGACCGCCAGATAACAATCTTCCAGAATCACGGCATCTCGTGGATCGTCATTGACGGGCCCATACCGGATAGCGAGGTCGATGGACTCAGCCCGCAGATCCAGGACATTTTCCGAACCGTGGAGGTGCACCACGACTTCCGGATGGATCGCATTGAACTGCGACAGCCTCGGCATCAACCAGCGCTCGGCGAACGCTCGTGTGGCCGAGATCTGAATCGAGTCGTCGTTGGTCGGGGTATTGACGATCTCGAACGCTTGGGCCATCTGATCGAAGCTATCTCTGAGCAGCGGGTAGATGGTCTTGCCGACCGGCGTGAGCGTCACGGCACGCCCCGTTCTTTCGAAGAGTTTGTGGCCGATACGCGCCTCGAGCTGCCGGATCTGATGACTCACGGCCGTGATCGTCACGGACAGCTCGGCTGCGGCCGCGGTGAAGCTTTGATGGCGGGCAGCCGCCTCGAATGCGCGGATCGAATTGAGCGGTGGCAACTTGCGCATGGCGAAACGCCTTCATTCCGAAGTCGGCCGGTTACGGTGAGTGCATTCTACCGAAGCCGGCCCGCAGGTAGCAGGCATCCGGCAGCGCGGCAACAAGGCATTCAGTAAATTGAGTTAATGCGCGTCGGTAGGCAGCGTCCCGTCCCGTTGACTCTGCGGTGACATCCTGCGGACACGCCGACATCGCGACGACGCAGTCCGTTTTCATGCGCTGTTTCTCCACGAGAAAATTCACGGCTCCTGCTTCGACGCATGATGTTCAGCTGCTGGCAGTCTCGCGAACGTCAACCAACTGCTGAACCAGTTCGGGGACGGCGGAAAAGGCGTCCGCCATCGACGCTCGATGTCGTTCGTCGCCGAATTCGTGATAGCTGATGCTGATCGCATGGCTTTCCTCGACACCCAGGTAATGCGCGCACGTCAGGATATGGGTGTCGAGGTGATTCATCTTTTCGCGTACGCCGCCGGGCCCGAATCCGAACTCGCCGTGCGAGCCGAGAATAACGAGCCTCTTGCCGCTCATGATCGGCGCGAGCGGAAAGTCGCCGCGAGCGAGGTCGAACGTAAACGTCTTGCCCACGCGGATCACCTTGTCAAACCACGACTTCAGCGCGGCCGGCATCCCATAGTTGTACATCGGCGTGCCGATGACAATCACATCCGCACGATCGACTTCGTCGATCAGTTCGTCGGACAGGCGCAATGTCTCGCGCTGCGCCGGCGTCCGATCCTCCTCGGGAGTGAAGGCAGCGGCAATCCATTCCTCTGTGATGAATGGAGGCGGATGGGCTCCGACATCGCGGGTGACGATCGTGGCGCTTGGCTCCAACTGCTTCCAGGCGTCGACGAAGGCGCCCGACAGCTTGCGGCTGAGCGAGCGGTCACCGCGTGCGCTTGCATCGATGTGCAAAAGAGTGGTCATGGCGTGCTCCTTGTGTTGCCGAACCAGAGAGATGGTCCGATCGGGAACACCGATTTAGCCACGAAGTATTCGCGAGCACGATTGATGAATTTTTTGCGCAAGTTGAGAAAATCTCAACGACGCGGTCGGGTTGCAGGCCTTTCGTTTTTCTCGACCCCGAGTTGAGAAATCATCGGTTTCGCCGTTTATTTGCCTCCGCTAACGACGGCGCACGTAGCCCGTGCTGTAGCGCGGCTGCGCGTCATGGCTCGGCGTCAGTACCTCGTTCGAAGGGAGTGTCGATGCGGTCTGGCTCGATGTCCGCATCTTCCTCCAGCGTCGAGTCTCCGTCCGCCGACGATCGCTCGCCTGTTCCGGCCCGATCGGTATCGCTTGCGAGCTCGGCTTCTCCCGTCTCCAGCGCGTGCTCGTCGAGTTCCGTATCCCGATCGAAGTCGTGCCGCTTTGCCCCGGCAATGTCGCTGCCGCTGTCGGAAGAATCGCTCGGGCCGAGCGCGCCGGTATCGCGGCCCTTTTCCGCCCCGCTTTCATCGCGTTCCGGGAACGGATTGTCTGGATCGAGCGTGCTGCTCATGGGCTTTCTCCTATCGAGGTGAAGGGTTCATCCCGAAAGCCAGCATTGAGCGCGCCTGTCCCGCCGGCGGCGAACCCGGCACGATCGATGCGGCAAGAATGAAATTGCGACTCTCACTAGTTCAGGAGGCATTCCATGAAAGCACACGCTGGCCGGTCGCAGGACGAACGCGTTGCGGCGCGAAAAGGCCGATCGTTGCCGTCTCTCGAACCGCCTGGAGGGAAGATGGCCGAGGAAGGGACACAACCCGACGAGACGCATAGCAGCGGACAATTGTCGGAAGCCGGAAAGGCAGTCTGGCGCACCGGCAGCGGAATCGACGGCGGCGGGAAAACTCGCCGTTGACACCCCGCGAAGGAACGATCGTTGCTTGAACGATCATCGCGCCGGCCGTGACCGGCGCGACCGCGCGCAGGCAAAATTTGCAACGTGCGGCACATTCGATACGACACTGAAAAACGGAGGACGCCATGCGTACTCAGAAGTCTTCATCCACGACCACACCGTCGATGGGCGCCCGCATCGTGGGCGAGGGCAGCGAAACTTCAGCGGGTCCGGGGCCCGAGGTGATGGCCGCCAGCACACTCGATAGCGACAAGATTCTCAGCACCGATGGCGAGGAAGTCGGCAAGGTCAAAGAGATCATGCTCGATGTGCAGACGGGGCGTATCGCTTATGTCGTGATGTCGTCGGGCGGTTTTCTCGGGATAGGCGACAAGCTGATGGCCATCCCGTGGAGCGCGTTGACGCTGGACACGACTCGCAAGTGTTTTCTGCTTTCGCTGTCGTCGGAACGTGTGAAAAACGCCCCGGGCTTCGACAAGGATCATTGGCCGACGATGGCGGATCGGACGTGGGCGACTTCGCTGCACCAGTACTACGGGCGTGAGCCGTACTGGCAGCAGCTCGGGGCGGATGACGAGTACGAGCGCGGGCGCGTTGTCGGCGCGGAAGATCTCGACCCCGATGCGCCGGAGTCCGGCGGGGTCAAGCTTTGACCGCTCGTGACGGCTAACGGCCCCTCGTGATCGTCAGTCGATCATTGGGGGCTCGCGGCCTCGCTCGCGCGCTGCCCCGCTCTTGATTGCGACGCGCCCTCCGAGGCGCCCGCAGCCGGCGCGGCCCGTTTCGCAGCCGATGCGCCCGCCGTCCCAACGGCGCCTTGCGTACCGGGCTTACGGGCCGCACCAGACGAATCGCCGTTCATCACCGTTCCCTGGGCAGCAGCAACGCCCGCCCAAAGCAATGCTATCCATCCCGCCGCTCGCACATACGCTTTCATTGAACACTCCCTCGGCGAAAGCCCGACGCATGAGTCAGGTCACTTTCTCGCCGCCGTCTTTGCAATCGCGCTCCGCAGCTCGCGAACCTCGCGCGTCGTGACGGGCGCTGCCTGATTGCCCCAGGCGTTGCGCACGAACGTCAGCACGCGCGCCATTTCCGTATCGGTGAGCTTGCCGCCGAACTCAGGCATTTTCTGAGGCTTCGGTCCATTCTGCGTCTTGGCAGTCGAGCCTCCCTCGATCAACAGTCGTACGAGCGAGGTCGTCTCCGGTGCCAGCACCACCGCACTACCGGCAAGCCGCGGGTATTTACCCGGCTCGCCCATTCCGTCGTCATGATGGCAACGCGCGCACAAGCCGCGGTACAGTCCCGCGCCCGGCTGATTGATCGCACCCGTGCGCAACACATCGACGGTCCGCTCACGTTTGGCCGGATCGGTGTCGGCAAGCCCATTGCGCCGCCGCGGCACCAGCGTCTTCAGGTAGGTCGAGATCGCCTCGAGATCGGTATCGGTGAGGTATTGCCCGCTGTTCTCGATGACCTCGACCATGCTGCCGAAAGCCGCCGCACCGGCGCCGTGTCCACGCTTCAGGAACGATGCGATATCTGCCTCCGACCACCGCCCGAGCCCGGAAGCCGGATCGCCCGTCAGGTTCGGTGCGAACCAATGGTCGACGGTGCCGCCCGTCAAAAACAGGGGGTCCTTGTCGCTATAGCCGCGCTCTTCGTAAGCCGGGCCACGCCCCGTATGACACGCCCCACAGTGTCCGAGCGCCTGTACGAGGTAGGCACCCCGATTCCACACAGCGCCGCGATTCTCGTCTCGCTTGAATCGCTCGTGCGGCGCAAAGAACTCGTTCCAGAAAACGAGCGCCCAACGTTGATTGAACGGGAACGGCAACTGCGTTTGCGGCGGCCGCTTCGGCACCGGCTGCACGCCGTGCATGAAATAGGCGTAAAGCGCCCGCATGTCGTCGTCGCTGATCTTCGCGAACGACGGATAAGGCATCGCGGGATAGAGATGCTTTCCGCCCGGCGCAATACCGTCGCGCACAGCTCGAACGAAATCCTCGTAGCGGTATCGGCCGATTCCAGCCTCCGGATCCGGCGTGATGTTGCTCGACCAGATGACGCCGAACGGCGAGCGCACAGGCAGCCCGCCCGCGAAGGGCGCGGAAGGCTGCGGAGGATTCCCGGCAGGCGCCGCGGTGTGGCATCCCGCGCAATCGGCCGCCTTGGCGAGATACGCGCCGCGCGCGACCAACGCCGAATCGGCTACACCCCTCGCTTGCTCAGGCGTGGGCGCAGCCGCCGCCGCATCGGCAGCCGCGAGGCGCGACGACATGAGGATCCCTCCGGCGAACGCGAGCATGAACGCAACGCCGCGCGCAGCCCGAGGCAGTTGCAGCGCGCAGACCACGCCCCCCAGACCGCGACCCAATTGCGCCATGCCCTTGTTCCTCATATCAACACCCGGAAACGAGTGCGACGGCAACGTCGGTTGCCACGAGCGCGAAGAGAAACAACAGGCTGGACATGAACCCGACCTTGGCGACGAACGCCTCACCGTTCAACAGCGTCTGGTCGGCGCGCGGGGGCGCGTCGTTCGCTCGCTCGGCGAGGCGGCGCCAGTTGCGCCAAGACAAACATGTTCCCGCGACGCCCACCGCCAGCGCAGCAGCACTGATTCCGATGACTGCGCGAAGCGCCGCGCCCGCATACGATGCGCGCATCGGCGCATCGTAGGGAAAACAACTTTGTGCAACGAGCGCCTCCGCAATACAGACCTGCAGCGTCCATGCCGCCGGTGCGGCAAGTATTGCGACGAAAACGCGCCACGGCGCCACGGGCGTCTCGCCGATCACACGTCGTTCGTTCGCGCTGTCTGCCATCGGAGCCACCATCGACAAACCGTTATCCGATCCAATAGGGTGTCAAATAGATCGTAGTGAAAATGAAGAGCCACACCACATCGACGAAGTGCCAATACATGCTGCCGATCGTCAACGCCGCGCACCGTCGCTCGTCGAAATATCCGAGCGCCGTCCATGCGTCCAGCAAGGCGAGCATCACGAGGCCGATCACCACGTGCGCCATATGAAAGCCCGTGATCGTGAAATAAAGCGAACCGTAGAGATTCGCGAGCGGCCCGTATGGATGACCATGCCACTCGTGGAGTTGAATGCCTACGAACACGATGCCGAGCACGATCGCGATCGTCATCGATACGACGGCAGCTCGCAGACGCGCGCGGCGCACCATGCGCTCGCAAAACCAGACGAACCCGCTGCTCGACAGCAGAATCAGTGTATTGATCGCACCGAGCGGAAGTTTGGGCAAACCCTCGGGCGGCCAATGTCGCGTGGTCTGCACCGCGAGGTACAGATACGTGAAGATCAGATAACCGAACAAGGCGCCCTCGGTCGCGATCAGCATCAGACAGCCAAGCCAGCCGCTGGAACGATTGCCGGCGCTACCGACGGGGACGGTATCGCCGGCCGAGCGCAGCGTCGCCGCGGAGGCGGTCTGGGCCTCGCTCTGCTCGGCCCCGTCCCACGCGGGTCCCGAACTTCCTGCGAAAGAGCGCGGAGGCTGTTCCATGTCAGTGCCTCGCGACGGGTTCGGGCTCGCGCTGCATCAATCGGCGTTCGGGCCACAGCCAAACGACGATCGTCGCGGCGGCGAGAAGCAGCGCGAGGCCGGCGAAATACCAGGCATGTAATGCCAGCCCCGCGAAGAAGAGCGCTGCCGTGAGGCCGAGCCAAAACGGCGCGTACGAGTCTTCCGGCATCTTCAGAATCACATACGGTGCGGCTTCGAGCGCGGTCGTCCCAAGCGCCTCGCGCCCCTGATCGAGGATATAGCCGTCAGCGAGGCGCGAGCGAGGCGCTTCGCCGGCATCGCCGCCTTCCCCTTGCATTCGCCCTTCCCACAGCGGATGGCGGCTGGCGATCGTCGGCACGACGGCGAAATTGTAAGGCGGTGGCGGCGAAGGAACGGTCCATTCGAGTGTCGGCGCATCCCAGGGATTGTTGCCTGCGATCGGTCCGCGCTTGCGGCTATACAGCACATCGACGACGAACACGGCGATACCGAGCGCAAAGATGAACGAGCCGATCGACGTCAGCAAATTGACGGTCGTCCAGCCCATATCGGCGCCGTACGTATAGATTCGCCGCGGCATACCGAGCAACCCGGCGATATGCATCGGGAAGAACCCAAGGTTGAAGCCGACGAACATGAGCCAGAACGTGATGCGTCCGAGCCGTTCGCTCATCATCCGTCCCGTGAATTTCGGAAACCAGAAATAAATCCCGCCGACCACAGGGAACACATTGATGCCGATCAGGACGTAATGCAGATGCGCGACGACGAAATAGGTATCGGTCAACTGCCAGTCGAGCGGCACGGCTGCCGTCATCACGCCCGAGACGCCGCCGATCACGAACAGCAGGACGAACCCGGCGAAGAACAGAAACGGCACGCGAAAAACGGGGCGCCCCGTCCAGATCGTCGCAATCCATGCGAACGTTGCGACGGCGCTTGGAATCGAAATCACCATGCTGGCCGCGCCGAAAAACGACAGCGCGAGCGGCGGCAGGCCGGTGGCGAACATATGGTGGATCCAGACGACGAAGCCGACCACCATCGTCGCGACAGTCGATATCGCCACGGGCCCGTAGCCCACGAGCGGCCGCCGGCAGAACACGGGCAGCGCATCGGAGACGATGCCCATGGCCGGCAGCACGACGACATAGACCCACGGATGCGCGAAGATCCAGAACATGTGCTGCCATAACAGCGCATGCGAGCCGGCGGTGACATCGAAAAAATGCGTGCCGATTCGGCGATCGAGCCACAGCATGAGGAACGCGAGGCTCACGGACGGCACCGCGAACAGATTGGCGCCCGATGCGGTCAATGTGCCCCATACGAGCACCGGAATGCGATCGATCGACATACCCGGCGCGCGCATTCTCAGCAGCGTAACGACGAAATTGACCGCCCCCACCGTCGTCGATATGCCGAGCAGCACCATGCCCAGCGAATAGACATCGATATTCGGCCCGACATCGTAGGTCAATCCCGATAGGGGTACGTAATTGAACCAGCCCGCATTCGGCGCTTCACCGAGCGGAAAACTCGCATACAAGAAAATGCCGGCGAAGAGGAATACCCAATAGGAAAACGCGTTGAGCCGCGGGAAGGCCATATCGCGCGCACCGAGTACGAGCGGCCACAGGAAATTCGAAAAGCCCGACAGCACCGGCGATGCATAGAGAAAGATCATCGTGATGCCGTGCATCGTGAACAGTTGGTTGTACTGCTCCGGCGTGAGCACGGTCGCGTTCGGCTGGGCGAGCTGCACGCGCATGACGAGCGCTTCGACGCCCCCCAGCAACAGAAAAAGAAACGACGTCACCAGATAGCGCAGGCCGATCGTCTTGTGATCGACAGTGGAGAACCAGCCCCGCCATCCGGGCCGCGTTTCCCATATCTCGGCAAGGCGCTCGGCGCGGGCGGCGTCGATCGACTCGCGAACGAGCGGCCTCGAAAGCTGCATCGTTCCCGGCGAATCGCCGGATAACGCAGAGGCGGGCGTATCTGACATCGGCTATTCCTCGCTTGTTCCTCGTGGAGTCCCGGTTCATTGAAGCGTCGCCAAATAGACGGACAGCGCGCTCGCCTCCGACGCGGTCAGCGCAATCGAAGGCATCATCGAATCAGGTTTGATGCGCTGGGCATGCTGAATCCAATCGAGCCGATCGGCAGCGGTGTTGGGCAACTGCCCCGCGGCGATCAACCGTCTCGAGCCCAGATGCGTGAGATCGGGCGCTTGTGCGCCCGCCGCATCGGTACCGCGAACGGCGTGGCATCCTGCGCAGCGTTCGCCGAACAGACGCTTGCCTGCGTCGAATGCGGCCGACTGAGGGCCGGGTGCCGTGTCGCGCGCCTGTGCCCGCCGCCATGCATCGAATTCCGCCGGCGGCTGCGCGACGACCTCGAACGCCATATGCGCATGCTGCGCACCGCAAAACTGCGAGCACTGACCGCGATAGACGCCCGGCGCATCGGCCTCTATCCACTGCTCGTTGATCTGCCCCGGGATCATCTCGGTCTTGCCGGCCAATTGCGGAACCCAGAAGGCATGGATGACATCGGCGCTGCGCAGCTTGATCTGAACCGGTACGCCGACGGGGATATGAATTTCGTTCGCAGTGGCGAAGGTGCGCGAAGAATTGTCGGCATCCGGGTACTCGACCTTCCACCACCAGTCATACGCCGTGACATCGATTTGCAGCGAGGGCGCCGTGCGCGGCGCGGCCACCGATTCGAGCGTCGCCATCACATAGATCAATGCGGCGAACAACGCGAGGGACGACACGCCCGTGCCGATGTAGATCCACGACATGCCCCCCGC
This sequence comes from Paraburkholderia sp. NMBU_R16, assembly GCF_013282575.1. GTDB lineage: Bacteria > Pseudomonadota > Gammaproteobacteria > Burkholderiales > Burkholderiaceae > Trinickia. The sequence continues at coordinate 101,828 of NZ_JAAAYE010000017.1, read as the reverse complement.
TTCGGCTCCGATCGCGTCGGGCCGCCCGCCCTGGCGCCGGCGCATGAGTGCAGCTACAAGCAGCGCGGCCACGACGATCATGACCGCGCTCACGAGCGCAATCAGCGCCCATTCGAGCCGTTGCGTCGGCAAGCTCGCCGGCCCGGCCGCATGCGCCAGGTATTCGAGCGGCGCCGTCTTCATCGCTCAGCGTGCGGGTGGGCGGCCTGTCGGCGCGGCAGTGCCTTTGTCTTCGCTGCCCCCGGTGCCATCATCCTCGCTGCCGTTGGGGGTGCTGCCGCCTTTGTCGTGACCCTTGCGCTTGTCATCGTCTTTCGAACCGATCTTCGTCGTGCCGCCGACGGCGGGTGGGTCGCTGGCGGGAAACGTATCCTCGACCGACTTGTCGATGAGGTCCTCCTCGTGCTTCCACTTTTGGTCCTTCTTGCTCGTATCGCTGCTCATGGCAAATCCTCCGTCGTCAAGGACGCTCCAATTTGCGCATGGCACATGCCTGCCGACACACGCAACGCTAGGCAGCCGTGCACGACCATTGCCGTCGTCTGTAAAAGTTGACCACCGGCCGCCTGCAACGAACGGATCGGCGCCCGGGCCACGCAGTGCCTCGCATTGTTCATGCCCGGGCCGCCGCGCGATCTCGCGGCCTCGGGCGGGCTTGCCGCTGAACCGGCGCAGCGCGGCATGCGCCTTGCGCGTCCGTGGCGTTGGGTAAGCGTTTACCGATTCCGTTGAAAATGAGCGTTACCGATCACTCCACACGCCGTACTGACTCGCCCAAGGCACAAAGCCGCGACACGACACCGATCGCGGCCGTCCGCGCGAACGCCTTCACGATACCGACCGATGCGCCCGAAGCCGATGGCACGTTCGAATGGCATGCCACGACGCTCATCGTCGTGGAAATCGACGCGGGCGGTTGCACCGGTATCGGATATACCTACACCGATGCCTGCGCCGCAGCATTGATTCGCGAAACGCTCGCCCCCGAGCTGCTTCATGGCGACGCGGGCTGCCTGCGTGCGCTCACGCAGCGGCTTTGGCGCCGCGTGCGCAACATCGGCCGCGCCGGGATCGCCGCGACAGCCATCTCGGCCGTGGACTGCGCGTTATGGGACCTGCAAGCGAAAATCGCCGGATTGCCGCTGGTACGATTGCTCGGCGGACCGGTACGCGAAGCCGTACCGGTCTATGGCAGCGGCGGCTTTACGATCTATAGCCGCGAGCAGCTACGAGCGCAATTCGAGCGATGGGTGGGCGAGAACGGCTGCCGCGCCGTCAAGATGAAAGTCGGCAGCGAGCCCGCCCGCGATCCGGAGCGCGTCGCATGCGCACGCGCTGCGATCGGCGACGCCACTGCCCTGTTCGTCGATGCGAACGGCGCGCTCTCTGTCAAATCCGCACTCGACTGTGCGCATCGCTTCGCCGAATGCGACGTCACCTGGTTCGAGGAACCCGTTTCTTCGGACGATCTCGCCGGCCTGCACGCCGTGCGACGCCGTGCACCGCCGGCAATGGACATCGCGGCCGGCGAATATGCCTATACCCCCGACGATTTCCGCCGCCTGCTCGAAGCGCGGGCAGTCGATGTCATGCAGGCGGACGCGAGCCGATGCGGCGGCGTCAGCGGCTTTCTCGAAGCGGCCGCGCTCTGCGACGCATGGCACATTCCGCTGTCCGCACACTGCGCCCCGGCGCTGCATCTGCATGTCGCGGCTGCGGCACCCGGCCTGCGCCACGTGGAGTGGTTTCACGACCATGTGCGCATCGAAGCCATGCTGTTCGACGGCGCGCCCGTCGCGCGCGACGGCGTCATTTGGCCCGATCTCTCGCGCCCGGGGTGCGGCCTTGAATTCAAGCACCGCGACGCGCAACGTTTCGCGGTATGAGGGAGCCGACAACCCGATGAACGGATCGAACCACGGATGGCTTGCCGCCCTGGGCGTCGTGGCGCTCGCTGCCGTAGCCGCGTCGCATTCGAAGGTAAACGTACGCCGGATTCCGCGCCGCCCGGGTCCTGCAGAAAACGACACCCGCGATGGCGGCGTGCCGGTGCCGAGCCAGTCGCGGCACGACGAGGACTCCACACGCGTTCCCGCTTTGCAAACCGCCACGCACATTGCCGCCGCACGCAGCTTCAACCGTAGCTCGGCATTGCTCGCCTGGTCGGCGCTGACCGATTCGGCCATCGAACACTATCGCGGCTCCTATGCCAACCCGGCGATGTTCGTTCCGCTCGCGGCCGGCGCGCTCTGTCTCGCTGCCGGGGTCCATGGCGGCACCGACGAAGCGCCCAGCACGCACGGGTTGCGCCGCGCCATCTATTTGGCCGCTGCCGGCGTCGGCGTCGCCGGTACCGGCTTTCATCTCTATAACGTGACCAAACGTCCCGGCGGCTGGAGCTGGCACAACCTCTTTTACGGTGCGCCGCTCGGCGCGCCGATGGCGCTTCTGCTATCGGGCGTGCTCGGCGCCGTCGGCGAAACGCTGCGCGACGAACCGCTCGAGGACCCGCGTCTGTTCGGGCTGCCCGCCGGCAAGGCGCTCGCGTTATTGAGCGCGGTCGGCTTGGTGGGGACTGTCGGCGAAGTTGCGTTGCTGCATTTTCGGGGCGCGTTTCAGCACCGGGCCATGTATGCGCCTGTCGCCGTGCCGCCCGTTGCAGCGGCGTTGCTGGCCCGCGCGGCGCTCGGTCAGCCGCGCGTACGTTGGTGGACCCGCACGTGGCTGCGCGTCACCGCCGCGCTCGGTGCGCTGGGCGTGGCGTTCCATGCACGCGGCGTGGCGCGCTATCACGGCGGCTGGCGCAACTGGTCGCAAAACGTATTGAGCGGACCGCCCCTGCCCGCCCCGCCAAGCTTCACGGCGCTCGCGACGGCCGGCCTGGCCGCGCTTCGCCTCAGGGAGACCGAGCGATGAACCCGAAACGCCCCCTTTCCTCGCCCTACCCGGGCTACGACGTGCTGAAGCTGCGCGACACCCCATCGTGGGACGATGTCACGCGTGCCGTCATCGACGAACGCCTCGCCCAACCCAACGCGCCGCGCTTTTGCAACGACACGCAATGGCGCGCGTTGCAGGCGCTCTCTGCCGTGATCGTTCCGCAATCGCTCGATCCGTCGGTCGATGTCGCGCATCGGCGCTTCGCAGCGCCACGAATACCCGTAGCGGGCCTCGTCGATACGCGGCTCGCCGACGATACGCGCGACGGGTATCGCGACGCACGCCTTCCCCCACTGCGCGAGGCATGGCGTATCGCGCTCGCCGCGATCGATGCCGAATCGCAGACGTTGTATGGCGCCGCATTCGCCGATATCGACGAAACCGCACAATGCGATGTCGTTCGACGCATGCAGACGGGCGAATTGCAGAGCCCTGCATGGCAGGGCATGGGCAGCGATGTTTTCTTCCGCTTGCGTCTGATGGTGGACATCGCCTCGGCTTACTATTCGCACCCGCACGCATGGAGCGAGATCGGCTTCGGCGGCCCGGCCAATCCGCGCGGGTACGTCCGCATGCAGGCGAACAGACGCGATGCGTGGGAGCCCGTGGAGGCTCGCCCGGGACAAGAGGAGAAGGCGCGTCGGGAGAACGGCCGTGTTCGATGAAGCCATGCATACGCCGCGCGGCAAAAATGGCCGCGCGCCCGACGTTTTCACGATCGGCGGCTGGGTGCCGATGCGCGAGTATGGCCAGGACGAGCCCGTCGATTTCGCCATCGTCGGCACGGGCGCCGGCGGTGGCACGCTCGCCTGCCGGCTCGCCGAACTCGGGTTTTCGGTCGTCGCATTCGATGCCGGCGCATGGTGGCGTCCGCTCGAGGAGTTCGCATCGGACGAAACGCATCAGGCGAAGCTCTATTGGACCGAGGAACGCATCTGCGACGGCGACGATCCGCTCCAGCTCGGCAGCAACAACAGCGGGCGAGCCGTGGGCGGCAGCACGGTGCACTTCGCAATGGTCTCGCTGCGCTTTCGGCCCGAATGGTTCAAGTCGCGCACGTTGCTCGGTTATGGCGCCGACTGGCCGCTCGATTGGCGCGAGATGTGGCGCTATTACACCGAGGTCGAAGAGGCGCTCAAGATTTCGGGGCCGGTCCGCTATCCGTGGGGACCGCCGCGACCGCGTTACCCCTACCGCGCCCACGAATTGAATGCAGCCGCGCTGGTGCTCGCGCGCGGCGCCGAAGCGCTCGGCATCGACTGGACGCCGACGCCGCTGGCCACACTGTCGGCGCCGCGCGGCCGGGCGCACCCATGCGTGTATCGCGGATTCTGCGTATCGGGCTGCGCGACGAACGCGAAACAGAGCGCGCTCGTCACCTGGATTCCGCGCGCCGTGGCCGCCGGCGCCGAGATTCGCGATCTGGCGATGGTCGGGCGTATCGATGTGGGCAGCGACGATCGCGTGACCGGTGTCGAATATTGTCGCGAAGGCCGTTGGCAGTTTCAGCGGGCACGCAACGTCGTCGTCGCCGGCTATGCGATCGAGACCCCGCGATTGCTGTTGATGTCGGCGACGTCCCGTTTCCCGGAGGGGCTCGCGAATCGCTCGGGCCTCGTCGGCAAAAACCTGATGGTGCAAGCGAATCAAGCAGCGTGGGGCATCATGGACGACGAGATTCGCTGGTACAAGGGGCCGCCGTCGCTCGCGTTGACCGAGCACTGGAACTACGAGGACAAGGGCAAGGACTTCTTCGGCGGTTATTGCTATATGAGCCAGGGGCCGCTGCCTCACGTGTGGGCCTACGTTCAAGCGGGCCGTGGGCTCTGGGGCGAGGCGTTGCACGAGGAGATGTCGAAGTACAACCATCAGGCCGGGCTGAAGATGGTGGGCGAGACGTTACCGCAAGAGCGCAACCGCGTCACGCTCGCCGAGGAAAAGGATGCGCTCGGATTGCCTATCGCTCGCGTCACGCATTCCCTGTGCGAGAACGACAAACGGCTCATCGGCCACGCACTCGACTATATGACCGATGCGCTCGTTGCCGCCGGCGCGAAAGAGGTCTGGCGCCAACTCGACGACACTTGCCATCTGAACGGCACGGCCCGCATGGGTGACGATCCGCGCACGAGCGTCGTCGACGCCGACTGCCGGAGCTGGGATATCCCCAATCTCTGGATCTGCGATGGCTCCGTGTTTCCGACGGTAGGCGGCGTCAATCCGTCTCTGACGATTCAGGCCATCGCATGCCGCACGGCCGAGCGCATCGCCGCCATGCGCGGTCGCGGAGAACTTTGATGCGCACGGCACGATCGTTGCATCGTCTTGTCTTATCTAGCAGGACGTAACTTCCAGCGGAGGACTGCACCGTGGAAAACAACGAGCACAACCCAACCCAGAGTCAGCAAAACGAAATCGCGGCGAAGAGCCCCGCCAAGACGCCAGCAGCCGGGAGCGCATCGCCGGATGCCGCAACGCAGGCACGCGAGTTCGGTTCCACGCGGCACGCCACGTCGGCACAGACCGTAGCGGCCAAAGAGCCCGCGCCGCTGCCCACGCTCCACCGGCAAGCGCCGGAGGAGACGGGCGACCCCGTCGCACGGGCCAATGCCCGAATCCATTCGGTCGACAATGCGGGCATGGCGGCAACCGACGATACCGTCGACACGGACGGCAAGGGTCTCGAAGCGCGACGTGGCGCTTCGCAATGGCAAGACAATGTCATCTATTCGAACGCCACGCTCGACAACAGCATCCCAGTGCGGTCCGAAGGACTCGTCGATTGGGATTCGCGCATTGGCGGGACGATGCCCGTCATCGCCACGCGAGCCGGCTGGCAGGTCGTCCGTCGCGGCACTATCGCTATCCCGGATCGCCATGGGACGCACGCCGAGCAAGTCTTCACGCTCGATCGAATCGGCAACTGAGCGCCGCGACGAAACTCCCACTCAACGGACGAAACGGATATCTCGATGCTCGGCTCTCGCATACCGAAAGTAGTCGTCGTCACAGGCGCGAGTGCGGGCGTCGGCCGGGCCGCGGCGCTCGAATTCGCGCGGCTTGGCTCCGACGTGGCGCTGCTTGCCCGCGATGCCGGGGCGCTCGAAGAAACGGCCCAAGAGGTGCGCGAGCGCGGTGTCCGCGCGTTGCCGATCGCGCTCGACGTCAGTGCCGCGGAGGCCGTCGAAGCCGCCGCCACCCAAGTCGAATCCGCGCTCGGCCCCATCGATGTCTGGGTCAACAACGCCATGGTGACGGTGTTCTCGCCCCTCGCCGAAATCGCCCCCGCGGAATTCGCGCGCGTGACCGAAGTCACCTACCTTGGATACGTCTGGGGCACGATGGCCGCGGTGAAGCGCATGAGCGCGCGTAATCGCGGCGTGATCGTGCAAGTCGGCTCGGCGCTCGCCTATCGCGCGATTCCGCTTCAATCGGCCTACTGCGGCGCGAAATTCGCGATTCGCGGCTTCACCGATGCGCTGCGTTGCGAGTTGCTGCACGACAAAAGCCAGGTCCGCCTGACGATGGTCCAAATGCCGGCACTCAACACGCCGCAGTTCGATTGGGCGCTGAACCGCATGCCCGGCGCACCGCGTCCGGTACCGCCTATCTATCAGCCCGAGGTCGCCGCACGCGCCATCGTTCACGCCGCGACGCATCCGAAGCGCGAGTTGTGGGTAGGGCTGTCGTCGATCAAGGCGATCGTTGCGAACAAGCTTGCACCGGGTTGCCTCGATCGGTATCTCGCGCGCAACGCATACGAGGCACAGCAGCGCGACACCGCGGCGGACCCCGCACGCCCCGTCGATCTGTGGCAGCCGGTAGCCGGCCAGCATAGAACGCACGGGGCTTTCGATGCGCAGTCCAAAACGACGAGCGCCACCCTGTGGATCGATACGCACCGCGGCGCCGCACTGGGCGCCACGGTGGTCGTCGCGCTCGCCGCGATGCTGTTGCGGCGGCGCGCCCCTTGACGATCGATCAGGAGTCCTTCTTGCCCGGCAAGACGGACGCCATGACTTGCTTGGCCGTATTGACGAGCACGCTGCCTTCGCGCGGGTCGCCCTCGATCAGCGTGCGCATGAACTGACGCGCCTGCGTCAGCGTGATATGCGGCGGCAATGGCGGTACTTCGGGGTCCGTCTTCACCTCGAGCACCACAGGCTGCGATGCCGATAGCGCTTCGTCCCACGCGGGGCCCAAAGCCTCCGGACGATCGACATAGATGCCCTTCAGTCCGATCAGCTCGGCGAAGCGGTGGTACGGAACGTTGGGCAGGACCTGCGATGCGTCGAACTTCGGATCGCCCTCCATGACGCGCTGCTCCCATGTCACCTGGTTGAGGTCCTCGTTGTTGAGAACCATGCAGATCCAGCGCGGGTCGGCCCACTGCTTCCAATACTTCGAGACCGTGATCAACTCGGCCATATTGTTCATTTGCATCGCGCCGTCGCCGACCATCGCAATGACAGGCCGCTGCGAGTGCGCGAACTTCGCGGCGATGGCATACGGCACGGCAGCGCCCATCGATGCGAGGCCGCCCGAAAGCGAACACATCATGCCACGGCGGATCTTCAGATCGCGCGCAAACCAGTTCGCGCATGAGCCCGAATCGCTCGTCAGAATGACGTCGGGGGGTAGACGGGGCGAGAGCTCGGTGAATGCGCGCTGAGGATTGACACCGGTCTTCGTCGTTTCGGCGGCACGCTTGTCGAGCGTCGCCCACCAGTCCTCGGTCCAGTGCGCGATACGCTTTTGCCATGCGTCGTCGGTCTTCTGGTCGATGAGCGGCAACAGGGCACGCAGCGTCTGCGCGGCATCGCCGACCAGGCTGACCTCCATCGGATAGCGCAGGCTCAGCATGCCGGCATCGATGTCGATCTGCACCCCGCGCGCGGCGCCCTCTTTCGGCAAGAACTCCGAATAGGGGAAGCCCGAGCCGATCATGAAAAACGTATCGCAATTCGTCATCAGCTCCCAGCTCGGCTTGGTGCCGAGCAAACCGATGGAGCCCGTCACCCACGGATATTCGTCGGGTACGACGGCCTTGCCGAGCAGCGCCTTCGCCACGCCGGCTCCGAGCTTCTTGGCCATTGCGATGACTTCGTCCGTGGCATTGAGCGCTCCCGCTCCAACGAGCATCGCCACGCGGTTGCCCGCGTTCAGCACATCGGCGGCCCGTGCAAGGTCGGAGGGTGCCGGCACGACGCACGGCCGCGAATAGCCGACGCCCGAGTGCGCCGTTCCGTGCTTGCGCGGCGGCGCGGCGAAATCGAGTTCCTGCAGATCGCTCGGGAAGATGATGGCAGTGACCCGCCGTTCGGCGAGCGCGATGCGTACGGCGCGATCGACCATGTGTCGCACCTGCGCCGGCACGCTCGCTTGCTGCACATAAGCTCCTGCGACATCTTTGAGCATGGACGCAATGTCGATTTCCTGCTGATAGTGCGCGCCGAGTCCCGCCCGCGCCTGCTGGCCGCAGATCGCCAGCACCGGCATATGATCGAGCCGTGCGTCGTAGAGTCCGGTTACGAGGTGCGCCGCACCCGGCCCCGAAGTGCCGATGCAGACCCCGAGCTCGCCCGTGAACTTGGCATGCGCGCTGGCCATGAATGCCGCCATTTCCTCGTGGCGTGCTTGAATGAATTCGATCTTTCCCTCAGCGCGGTTGAGCGCGCCGAACACCCCGTTGATGCCATCGCCGGGGTACCCGTACATACGCCGCACCCCCCACTGATGCAATCTTTCGACGATGAAATCGCCTACCGTTTGCGCCATGCCTGCCTCCGCTATGCGTTGAACCCTGAAGCAGTGTCCGGCACCGATCGGCAACGAGGGCGCCGAACACTAACGCAAGAGAAGGCTGCAAAAAGCGGACCCAGCGGCTAGGGATTTCCCTGCCTCAGCGGGAGTTCTGCATGCCTAGGCGGTCGCGCATCTCGCGCGTGATCCGCTGCCGCGTTTTCGCATAGTCGGCCCACGGATCGGCCCGCAACGTGTCCAACCTCTCGTGAAGATTCGTGACGGTCCACTGTGCGCCACCCGTCGTCTGCTCGACCTCTTCCCACGCGAGCGGCACCGATACGCCCATCCCCGCCCGTGCGCGCGGCGAATAAGCGACGACCGTGCTGGAGCCCCGGTTGTTGCGCAGATAATCGACGAAGATCCGGCCGCGCCGGTTCTGCGCCCCCATCTTCGCGCTGAAGCGATCGGGCAGCGTGGCGGCCATGTGCTGGGCGGCCGCCTGCGCAAACGCCTTGACGTCGTCCCACCCCGCCTGTTTTGCGAGCGGTACGACGACGTGCAATCCCTTGCCTCCGCTCGTCTTGCACCACGAGTCGAGCCCCAGTTCCTGCAGCAGCGAGCGCGTCAGCAGCGCCGCCTCGATCATGCGATCCCAGCCCAGCTTCGGATCCGGGTCGAGGTCGAACACGATACGGTCGGGCTTTTCTATGTTGGAGGCGACGGCGTTCCAAGTGTGCAGCTCCACGGTCCCCATTTGAGCCGCACCGACGAGCGCTTCCACACTGTCGATGGTCAACAGCGGCGGGTGACCGGGATCGAGTCCTTCGTGCTGGGTAATATGCGGAATCTCGAGCCGGCTCGTCGTATGTTTCTGAAAGAAAAGCTCCCCCTCGATACCCTCGGGCGCGCGCACGAGCGCAAGCGGCCGGTCCTTCAAATGAACGAGCATCCACGGCGCGACCCATTCGAAATAGCGCGCGAGATCGGCCTTGCGAAGTCCCGAAGTGCCATCGATGACACGATCCGGATGTGAAATTCGCACACCGGCGACGATCGTTTCATCGGTCGATGTCGCCGAACGGCGCGAGCTTGGATGAGCCGTTGCCCGTCCCGCGGTTCCACGGTGCGCCTTACGGGCGGGCGTTGGCGGTGACGGTTCACGCGTTTGCGAACGCACTGCGTCTCCTGTGCGCGGCGTCTCTTGCGCGACCTCGCTCGCAGGCTTGTCTTGCCTGAGACTGATGAACGATGCCTGACGCACGATGCGCTCGCTCGTCCATTCCGAGAAATTACATTCCGCGACCAGCTCGGGCTTGACCCAATGCACGCGCGTCCGACTGCGCTCGCGCGGCATTTCGGCAAACGGCACCTCATCGGTCTCGCGCTCGTCGAGGGCCTTTTTGACGGTACGCAGCGTCGTCGTGTCGAATCCCGTGCCTACGCGCCCCGCGTAGTGCAGCCGGCCATTGACGTCATGAACGCCTAACAGCAGCGCGCCGAAACCGGTACGGCTGCCCGACGGCTCGGTGTATCCGCCGATCACGAACTCCTGCCGCCGCCGGCAGCGCAGCTTGATCCATGCGCCGCTGCGCGTCGAGGTATAGGTGCTGTCGCGCCGCTTGCCGATGATTCCCTCGAGCGCCATCTCGCAGGCGCTGCGCAAAAGATCGTTCGCGTCGAGCGCGAAATCCTCGGAAAACCGTATCGTTTTCTGTTCGAGTTCTTCCATCAATGCACGCAACAAAGCACGCCGCTGCACGAGCGGCACTTTGCGCAAATCGTAGCCATTGAGGTAAGGCAAATCGAACAGAAAGAAGACGATTTCTTGCGGCCGATTGGCATCGAACGCGTTTTGCAGCGCCTGGAAACTTGGCACGCCACGCGCGTCGAGCACCGTTGCTTCGCCATCGAGCCACGCCGTTTCCACGTCGAGCGCGGCCAACGCTTCGATCTGTCGGCTGAACTTGCCGGTCCAGTCGAGCCCGCTTCGGGTGAAAACGCGCACAGGCTTCGATCGATCCTTGCGATCGATGCGGACCAGCATGCGGTAGCCATCGAATTTGATTTCGTAGGACCAATCGTCGCCGGTGGGGGCCGAATCCACGAGTGTCGCCAATTGCGGCTTCAACGAGGCGGGCAACGGCGCCTTCGTCGCGCCTTCGATGGCCGGCGAGCGGGCGAGTTCGCGCAGCGACTCCGAGCTGCGTGTCGCAACGATATCGGGCCGTCCGCTTTTCTTTTCCCCCGCGTGCGGCGCCTTGGCGGGCACCGCGAGCCGACCGGCCGGCGGCTTCGCCTCGCGCGTCGCCTTGGAGCGTGCGCCCGTCGCAGCTTTGCCGCCGCCTGCCGCCTTGTCATGACCGTTACCGAGCACGCTTCCCGGGCGCTCCGCGATCACATCGAATTCCGCTTCGCTGCGGGCCTCCTCGTCGCGCTCCTTGATGAGCAGCCACTGCTCCTTGTCGCCGCTGCCGCGCATACCGCTACGTACGAGCGCCCAGCCGCCGTGAAGCTTTTGGCCGTCGAGCCTGAACTTGAGCCGTCCGGCCTCATAAGCCTTGCGCGCCTCCTTCGGCCCCCCGGCCGGTTCCCAGGTGCCGCGATCCCACACGATGACCGACCCCGCCCCGTAGTTGCCTTCGGGAATTTCACCTTCGAACGACCCGTATTCCACAGGATGGTCCTCGACATGAACGGCGAGCCGCTTCACGGAGGGATCGAGGCTCGGCCCTTTCGGTACCGCCCACGAATGAAGCGTACCGTCGAGTTCGAGCCGGAAGTCGTAGTGCAGGCGCCGGGCGTGGTGCTCCTGGATCACGAAAGACAGTTCATGCTGTGCGCGGCGCACGCGCGATGCGCCGGCCGGCTCCGGCGTCTCGTCGAAGCGGCGCTTTTTGCGGTAGGTATCGAGGCTTCCAGCCATGTTAGCAATTCCGACGGTCGGTTAGATGGATCGGCCGGCGCATCGCCGCGATAGAGACGACGATCGATGCGCCAGTGCCCTTGCTACGCCGCATGCTTGCCGCGCCCGCGTCCCAGACTGCGCTTGAGCAGTTCGGACAAATCGACCACGTCGGCGGTTGCGCGCCGGTGCGCGGGTGCCTTGGCCGCTTCGCTGATCTCACGCGTCTTGCCCTCGCGCACCTTCTTGTCGACGAGCGCGAGGATTTCATCGCGAAACGTGTCGTGGTACTCGCCCGGATTCCACGATTCGGTCATGTCCTCGATCAGCTTCTTGGCCATCTCGATCTCGCGTGCATTGACGCCCGCTTTCTTGGCGTCGGTGGGCGGCAGGGCTAGTTCGTCGATAGCCAGCACTTCTCCACCCCAACGCAGCGTGTTGAGCGCGAGCACCGGGCCGGCCGGAATCAATGCAGCCAGATGCTGCTTGTTGTGCAGCACGACACTGGCGATGCCGATCTTGCCCGTCTGCGCGAGCGCTTCGCGCAACAACGCATAGGCCTTCTTGCCCTGCCGTTCCGGAACGAGGTAGTACGGTGTATCGAGATAGAGGAACGAGACGGAATAGGCCTCGACGAACGAAAGGATGTCCACCGTCTGGGTCGACTCGGGGCTCGCCGCGCGGATTTCCTCGTCGGCGAGCAGCACGTACTGTCCTTTTTCGTACTCGAACCCGCGCACGATTTTTTCCCGGGGTACCTCCTTGCCCGTGCGCTTGTTGATCTGCTTGTAGCCGATCGGATCGGCCGTTTCCTTGTCGAGCAGGTTGAAGCTCGTACGCTCGGGCCGCGTGGCGGGATGCAGTTGCACCGGCACGTTCACGAGGCCGAAGCTGATGGCACCTTTCCAGATGACGCGTGACATGGCGGCTCCTTTCGCGCAACGGGCGATTCTTGCCTTCAAGCACGAAACGCGCCGCCGCGCGTCACGTGCCCGGCATCGGCGGATTCGTCATCGGAATGCGGCGAGCAACAGCGTCGCCACGAAGATGACAACGAAGATGAAAAAGAGAACCTTGGCGATTTCGGCCGCGCCCGCCGCGATACCCGTAAAACCGAATATCGCGGCGATGACCGCAACCACGAAGAAAACGATGGCATAGCGCAGCATGATCTTTTCCTGGACGAACGACTTGCGGGTGTCAGCGCTGCGCGGGCTGCGCGCGCGAACCGTTCTCCGCGCCGGAGGCCGCCTGCGCGGCTGCACCGCCACGCGAGGCGTCGATCCGTTCGACATCCTTCGTCGGATCGAAATCGGCCCAGCGTCCGTGCTGCCAGCGCCCATGCGCACGCTCGATCTCGAGGCTGCCCGCCTCGCGCAGCACCCGGGCCACCGTGTCCTGGTTGTCGGGGCTTACATGGACCGCAACGAGCACGCCGGAATCATGGCCCTGATGTGGAACCTGTCGCTCGGGCATCTTGCCCCCGCCTCGCGTATGCGTCATGGCGCCGATCAGCGAGCCGATATATGCGCCGACGCCGGCGGCAACGATAAGCACGACGAACGAAGCGGAGATCACGGAGAAAAGCGCCACACCGACCGCGGCGCCCAACGCGGCGCCAATCACACCGCCTTTACCGGCGCCGACGGAACTGCGCGAGGCCTGCCGGTCCGCGTATTCGTCGCCACCGACGGGAAACCGGGCATGCTGGCCCGGCGGATTGACGAAGAAGAGCGTGACGTCTTCCTGAACGATTCCCGCATCGAAAAGACGCGCGGCGGCGGCTTCCGCCTGAGCAAACGTGGTAAACCGACCTGCGACGATCAGCGACATGGCATGACCTCCAGTGTGGTTGGCAGTCCTTATCGAGCACCAGTTCTTGGATCCGCCTTCGGCGCCCGACCGTCGGCAGCGCTGCGCCCCTCAGGCGTCTTCCATCCTGAACAGGCCGCTACGCAGCACGACGGCCGCGCCGTCGTTGGCCTCGATCGCGCGCGTGCACACCGAACGAATGCGCTCCGTTCCTTCATGATAGGCACGCAGGATGTCTTCGGGCAACGCCGAACGGGCGCCGAAATGGTCCTCGAGCGCTTCGGCCGTGATAGCGCAGGCGAGCGGCACGCCGTCGACCACCGCAGAGAAGCGCACCACCATCTGCGCTCCGTCGAAAACGGGTTCCTCGTCGGGGTAGTCGATATGCATCAAGACGTCTCCATGTAGTCCCCGATGCCGGCCGCCGGCCACCGCGCGCAGCATTCGCTCCATCAAGAGGCGCGCGCGCCGTGCCGCGCCAGTTGCTCGATGATCTTCCGATTGAACGCGGGGATATCGTCCGGCTTGCGACTCGTGATGAAGTTGTCGTCCTCGACCACTTCCTCGTCGACCCAGGTCGCGCCGGCATTGCGCAGGTCGTCCTGCAGGCTCGGCCAGCTCGTCATCGTATGTCCCTTGACGATACCGGCAGAGATAGGCAGCCAGGCGCCGTGACAAATCACCGCCACTGGCTTGTGGGCCTCGTCGAGCGCGCGTACGAATGCCTGCGCTTCCGGGACCGTCCGTATCGCGTCGCTATTGACGACTCCACCCGGCAAGATCACGGCGTCGTAGTCCTCGGGCCGCACCTGGTCGAACGTCGCGTCGACGGTCACCATCGCGCCACGCTCGACATGCTGGAAGCCCTGAAGCTGTCCTGGCTTCTTCGAAATGACATGGACGAGCGCCCCCGCTTCGGAGAGCGCGCGCTTCGGCTCGATCAATTCGGCTTCTTCGAAGCCGTCCATCGCCAGCATTGCGACCTTGCATCCTTGAAGCGTCTTGCTCATGAGTCGAACTCCTCGAACAGATGATGAACGTATCTCATTCCCGCATCTCATCCCCTCTTGCGAGCAAGCCCGGTGCCAGCGTCATTTTTCCCTCATTTCCTCACTCATTTCTTCAATTCGGCGGGTAATCCTTCAAGCAGGTCGGCCATATCGTCGGCATGCTCCTCTTCCACGGCGAGTATGGATTCCATGATGCGGCGCGACGTCGGGTCCTTTTCTCCGAGGTAATCGATAATTTCGCGGTAGCTGTCGATCGCGATGCGCTCGGCCACCAGATCTTCACGGATCATTTCGACGAGCGATCCCCCCTCGACGTACTCGGCATGGCTGCGCGTGAGCAATCCCTCCGGCGAGAAATTCGGCTCGCCGCCCAGTTGCACGATGCGCTCCGCGATCTGATCCGCGTGGCCCAGTTCCTCTTGCGCATGCTGGAGAAATTCATCGGCAACGCTTTTCGAATGGATCCCTCTCGCCATGAAATAGTGGCGCCGGTAGCGCAGCGTGCAGACCAGCTCGGTCGCAAGTGCGTCGTTGAGCAGCTTGAGCACAGTCTCGCGGTCAGCCTTGTATCCGGCCGTTACGGCGCCCTCGGAAATGTGTTCGCGGGCTCGCTTGCGGATCTCTTTGACGTCGGTCAGAAACGGTTGTTGAGCCATGGTCCTCTCCAGGGATTGCGCGGTTGTGTGAAGGAAAATCGATGACGCGCCGGCAGGTGCGCCAACCGCGGTCGGTGCTATGGGCGAGGCGCGCACTTTCGTCACGCTCGCATCGTTCGTGCCAGCGGGGACCGCATCCGGCGGAGGCCGGCGGCACGGACGTTGCATGCGCCGTGATAATCGCACCAGCGTGAATCGATTCCATCCGATTGTCAGAAAGGCATACCGATGGCCCGTTCATCCACATCTCATTCGTCGACGCGTCGCCGCTCCGGTCACCCACCACGGCAACGCCATGCCGAGGCCTCGAGGCGCAAAACGCGCAAGTCGCCCCACCGCTGGTCGCATCACGTCATGGAGACGAGCGACGCACTCGATCTCGAGCCGGGAATTTTCAAATCGGGCAGCGCCAAGGACATCGCTCAGTCGCTTAAACGCTCGTCGCTCGCGAGCCGCCGACGCCGCGGCACGCCGTTCCAATCCGCGATGTCGATGCTGAACTTCTATCTGAACCGGGCAGGCAGGAATTTGCCGAAGACGCGCCGGCGCGTGCTCGAGCGCGCGAAAGGAAAGCTGCGCGAAGCGTTCGGACGCGCGCGGTAGCCGCTCCTTTCGGACGGCCGCGCGCCGGCCGTCATTCGCTCGAATCCGTCGGGAATACGTCCGGCTGAGCGAGCGTGCGATAAGGGGGCTTGCCGGCGGGATCGTCCATCATGTCGTCGATGATGCGTTCGACATCGGCCGTCTTCGCGAGCTCGGACAGGAAGGTCTTTTTATCGAACCCCGGTGCAACGCACCCCTGCACGTAGACGAAGCGGCGTTGCAGCGTCAACCACAGCGTCGTCTTTTCCTTCCAATGCGTGGCAGGTTCGATGTTCGCTAGCCGCCGCTTGACCGCCTCGGCGATCTCCTTGTCGTAGAGGTAGCCGTTCGAGAGCCGGCACCGCCCCTCCCACCAGCAGCTGTTGCCGCGTTCGACACGCCAGTGGCTCTCGGCTCGCCACTCGCTTTCCGTTTCCAGCGGCCCGAGAGGTTCGGGGCAATGGGCAACCGCCTGTGAAATCGAGAAGAACGGATCGTTGCCGCGGTTGAGTCGTTGGTTATCCTGGGCGTGCGCAACGGCACCCGCCAATGCGAACGCCAGCAGATAGGCCGCGGCAGGTCGGCGTGGGCTCATGCGCTCGTGAATTCCAGCACACGCAGAATCAACTGCGGCGTGAGCGGCTTGGCGCAGTGCGCGTCGAAGCCGGCCTCGCGCGCGCGTTCGCGGTCCTGCGACGACGCATAGCCACTACAGGCGATCAACAGCATATCCGCGGTGCTTGGATCGGCGCGCAACCGCCGCGCGAGCTCCAGACCATCGAGCCCGGGCATCGCGATATCGAGCAGCGCGGCAAACGGCTGCCATTCGCGCGCGATTGCGCACGCCTCCAGCGGGTCGCTCGTTGCACGGCATTCGAAACCATCGGCATCGAGCAAAAGTTGCAACGCTTCGGCCGCGTCGCGATAGTCGTCGACCACGAGCACCCGGCGATGATGCGCCATCACCGGCCGGAACGTTCGCCAAAGAACGACGTCTTCGCTTGAATCGGCCTTGCTTGGGTCGGTCACGAGCAGCTCCCTTGTCGTACATCAACACCGCGCGAACATCTGGCACTGCAAAATACGAACCTGCCCGGCGCCGAGCGCGCTTCGGCATGCACATTGCTCCCGGTTCTGGCACGATTGACGTCGTACGAGCGCGGCATCCGATAAACAAAGCAACCAGGAACGAACCATGTCGATCTCCACAGCGGCACCGCGTGGTGCCCTCGCCGTCTTTCTGAGCGCTGCCATGCTCCCGCTTGCCGCCATCGCGCAAACGCCTTCACCGCTCGCACAGTGGCAGTACTCGTCCGGCATCACGCTCGAACAAATGTTCCTGCCGAAACTGCCCACCTGGCGAATTCGCGTCGGCCCGTCGGTCAGCTTTCAGCCGCGATATGACGGGGCAAGCAGCTACCACATACTCGCGGGGCCAAGCATCGACATTCGCTACCGCGATCGCTTCTTCTTTTCCACAGGCGAAGGCTTGGGTGTCAATGTCGTGACGGGGCCGAACTGGCGCGCCGGCATTGCACTGTCCTACGATCTCGGCCGGCGCGCAGCCGACGATCTCGATCATCTGCACGGTATGGACAATATCAATCCGGCGCCCACGATGCACTTGTTTGGTGAGTATGTCGTGTCAAAAACCTTTCCGCTCGTCGTTCGCGCCGACGTGCGACGCGCGATGGGCGGCGATAACGGTTGGGTGGGGGATCTCGGCACTTATATGCCGATGCCGGGTAGTTCTGAAAAATTCAATTGGTTTGCCGGTCCGACCGTCACCTTCGCCGACTCTCGCTATATGAACAGCTGGTTCGGCGTCAACGCCAATGAATCCGCCCGCTCGGGTTTGCGCCAATATCACGCCTCGGCCGGCGTCAAGTCGGTCGGGTTCGGCGTGGCCGCGACCTGGATGGCGAACAAACATTGGCTCGTGACCGGCAACGTCGCATATCAGCAACTCGTCGGCTTGGCCGGCAATAGCCCGATCGTCCAGCGCCGCGGCTCGGGCGTCGTCGACTTCGCCGTCGACTATCAATTCTGAGCGGGCCGTGACGATGCGTCGTGCACGTCGCGCTTCTCGAGCGGCGAGCCGCCCAACGACTGATAAAGCGCCGCCGTGTCGGCAAGACGATCCGCCTGAGCCTTCGTCCGGTCGAGACCCGCCGCGAGCGCCTGACGCTGAGCATCGATCAGCGCGAACTCGCTGATTCCACCGGCCGCGTGGCGAGCCGAGGCCACGTGCAGGCTTGCTTCGGCTTCGCGCGACGCCGCGTCGCGCGCATCGAGCGTTTCGGCATCGCTTTGCAATGCCTGCAACGCATCGGCCACTTGTTGAAGTGCCTGCAGCACCGTCTCGCGATAATCAGCCAGCGCCGCTTCGTAGGTGGCCTGCGCCGCCCGCTGCTGCGCCCGCAGCGCGCCGCCGCGAAAGATCGGCTGGGTCATGCTCAGTCCGATGCTCCAGACGTTGAACTGCTTCAGGATGTCCCGGATATGCGTGCGTTCCGATCCAGCGCTCGCTGCGATCGAAAACTGCGGAAACAGGTTCGCCGTGGCCACGCCCACGTCCGCGCTCGCCCGATGCAGCAAGGCTTCGGAAGCGCGAATATCGGGACGCTCGCGCGCGAGCGTCGACGGCAATGTGACCGGCACGGTATCGGGCACACGCAATTCGTCGAGCGCGATCTCGCCGATATCCGCCTCGGCGCTCGGCAGCCCGACCAGCACCGCGAGCCGATGCTCAGTCTGCGCGAGTTGCGCGGCGAGCGGCGGTATCGTTGCGCGTGTTTGAGCCAATAGTGTGCGCTGCGCCTGCACATCGAGCTCGGACACCCCGCCGGCGGCTTGCCTTCGTTCCATGATCCCGAGCTGCTGCGCTTGCGCGGATGCCAGCTGTCGCGTCAACGCAAGTTGCTGCCGCAACGATGCGCGGCGAATCGCCGCCGACACCACATTGCCCGCCAATGAAAGCCGCGCCGCGTCGAGCTCGAATGCCGCATAGTCCACCTGCGCGCGCGTTGCTTCGAGGGCACGCCGGGTGCCGCCGAAAACGTCGAACAGATATGTGACGCTGACCGACGCGTCGTAGAGCGTAAACGGCGGCGGGCTTGCCGCGTTGGCGAGCCCGAACGAGGCGAGATCGACTTTGCGGCGCGTCGCCGACAAGCCCGCATCGACGCTCGGCAGCTCTGTCTCCCCTGCTTGCGCGCGGTAGTTCTCCCGCGCGGCGATCAGGCGCGAACGCGCAGCCACCACTGTCGGGCTCCGATGCAATGCTTCGTCCACGAGTCTGTCGAGTTCGTCCGATCCAAAGCCCCGCCACCACGCGCGCGGTGCCGCGTCCGAGCGG
The DNA here is from genome assembly GCF_013282575.1 of Paraburkholderia sp. NMBU_R16. Taxonomy (GTDB): domain Bacteria; phylum Pseudomonadota; class Gammaproteobacteria; order Burkholderiales; family Burkholderiaceae; genus Trinickia. The sequence continues at coordinate 82,823 of NZ_JAAAYE010000017.1, read as the reverse complement.
ACGAAGCGCTGCACACCGCCACCCGGCCCGCTCGGATCGGCTGTCTCGCTCGGCATTGGCTCACGCGTATACGCTTGCGCGCGCGGCGCGGCCGGCGAATGGAAATCCGGGCCGACGGTGCAGGCACTCAAAGCGAGCAACGACAGCATGACGAGGCGTGGCGTCATTGTGGAGCCCCTAATCGAGCGTGCGCCGATAAAAGCGGACGGCGACGCCCATGACGAGCAGCGTAAACAGCGCAAGCGGCCAGACCGAAGGCCACATGTCGGACCAGCCGATGCCTTTGAGCAGGATTCCGCGTACCAGCCGTGTGAAATAGGTGAGCGGCAGCAGATCGCCGATGAACCGCGCCCAGACCGGCATGCCCGCGAACGGAAACAGAAATCCAGATAACAGGATGCTCGGCAGAAAATAGAAGAACGTCAGCTGCATGCCTTGCAACTGGTTTTGCGCAAGCGAAGACAGCGTGATACCGACGGTGAGATTTGCCGCGATGAACAGTAAGGCCGCGACATAGAGAGCGATGAGGCTGCCGGCGAACGGGACATGAAACACGAGGCGCGCGGCGGCAAGAATGATCGACACCTGCAGCAGACCGATGAAGACATAAGGCACGATCTTGCCGGTCATGACCTCGAGCGGCTGCACCGGTGTCGCGAGCAGATTCTCCATCGTGCCGCGCTCGCGCTCGCGCGTGACCGCAAGCCCCGTCATCATGACCATGGTCATCGTCAGAATGACGCCGATCAAACCCGGCACGACGTTGTACTGCGTGATGCCCTCGGGGTTGTAGAGCCGGTGCACCTGGATTCCGAACGCGGCGGGACGTCCGTTCAAATGCGCGAGCGCCCCCGTCAGATCCTTGTCGGCCACCGGTGGCACGAGATTCGGCAACGCCTGCAGCGCGGAGCCGGTCGCGACCGGATCGGTCGCATCGGCTTCGACGAGCAACGACGGATGCTCGCCGCGCAGCAACCGCCGGGAGAAATCGACAGGTACGCTGACGACGAACTGCACGTCGCCGCGAGCGAGCGCGCGGCGTCCCGATGCCTCGTCGGGAAGACTCTCGACCACATCGAAATAATCGGAATGCTTCAACGCCGAAATGAAGCTGCGCACGAAGGGACTTTGATCGGACACCACGACAGCGGTCGGCAAGTGCTTCGGATCGTCGTTGATGGCGAAACCGAACAACGCCAGCTGAATGATAGGAATGCCGACGATCATGGCGAACGTCACACGGTCCCGCCGCAATTGCAAAAACTCCTTTCGCACGATGCTCCACCATCGCGCAAGCGAGAAGCGGGCAACGCGCGGAGAGCGCGCGGCGTTCATGGCCGGGAGCCCCCGTCGTGCGCCCCGTTGTTCGGTGCGCGCGTCATGAGGTAGATGAAGACATCTTCCAGACCGGTCGCGATCGGTGCCACGCGCAGGCGCCCATGCCCTGGCTGCGTCCCTTCTTTCTCGATTTCACCAAGGGTTGCGGCCAGCGCCGCGCGATCGCTTCCGCTCACGTGCAACGCGGAGCCGAAGACCACCGTCTGGTCCACACCCGGCATGGTTTTCAGCCGCTCGGACAATGCGGTCAGCCCTTCCCCCTCGATCGTCCAGGTGCAGAGGTGCTGTGCATCGATCACCTCGGCCGCGCTGCCCTGCGCGAGCAGCGTCCCATCCGCGATATACGCGAGCTTGTGGCACCGCTCGGCCTCGTCCATGTAATGGGTGCTGACGAGGACCGAAATGCCGCGCGCCGCCAGTCGATGCAGCTCCTCCCAAAACTGCCGCCGCGCATTCGGATCGACACCGGCCGTCGGTTCGTCGAGCAACAGCAATTCCGGTTCGTGCAGCATGCAGGCCGCCAGGGCGAGACGCTGCTTCCAGCCGCCTGAAAGCGCCCCGGCGAGTTGATCGGCGCGTTCGGCAAGACCTAGCGATTCGAGCGAGCGCTCGACGGTCTCCTTGCGGTTCGGCATTTCGTAGACGCGTGCAATGAAATCGAGGTTCTCGCGAATCGAGAGATCCTCCCAATAGGAAAAACGTTGCGTCATGTAGCCGACGTGGCGCTTGATCTGCGCGCTATCGCGGACGATGTCGAAACCGAGACATGTGCCGCTGCCCGAGTCCGGTGTCAGCAGACCGCACATCATCCGGATCGACGTCGTTTTGCCGCTCCCGTTCGGGCCGAGAAAGCCGAAGATTTCGCCGCGCCGCACCTGCAACGAGACGTCCTTGACGACATGCTTGGCACCGAATCGCTTATTGAGCCCACGCACGTCGATCGCGTAGTCGTTTGCCGGCGCGCTCATCGCAGACGCACCTCCACAGGCTGACCGGGGTGCAGCTTCGCGGCATCGGCAACGGCAGGACGTGCTTCGACCATGAAGACGAGCTTTGCACGCGTCTCGTTGCTATAGATGACCGGCGGCGTGTACTCGGCTTCGCGCGAAACGTAGGTGATCGTTGCCGGCACATCGGCCGCGCAGCCATCGCAATGGACCATGACCTTGCGGCCCGCCACGAGCCCGCCCACGACTGGCTCCGGCACGAAAAACCGTACCTTGACGTTCTGCGGCGGCAACATCTGGACGACCGGATTGCCGGCTTGCACCCATTCGCCGATGCGATAGAGCGTGTCGTAGACGATGCCGGCCTGCGCGGCGACGACGCGTTTCTGATCGAGCTTCCACTGTGCCTCTTCGACGCTGGCTTGGGCCGCCTCGACCTGGGCTTTTTGCGCCCCGATCTGTTGGGCTCGCGCGGGCAACCTGGCAACCGCGACCTGATTCGTCAACTCGCGTACCTGCGCGGCGCTGGCGTCGGCCAACGCTCGAGAGTCGTCGAGCTGAGCCTTGGCGATGCCGCCTGCGCGGTACTGCGCTTCGTCGCGCGCCAGTTGTTGAGCGGCCTTGCGCGCATTCGCGACGGCCTGTGCGAGCTGCGCCTTCGTCACGTTGACCTCGGGAGGGCGCTTACCGCTCGAAATATCGGCCAGTTGTGCGCGAGCTGCACTCAACTGTTGGACGGCCTGAGCGAGCGCCGCCGTTTCGTAGGTGGACTCGAGCGCGAAAACCGTCGCGCCGGCCGCGAGCTCCTGTCCACGGTGCACGCTCAATTGCGCGAGCGTGCCCGATTGCGACGAGGCGAGGTAGACGAATTCGCCTTCCGCGTAGCCCTGCCAGCTCACGGGACGCTCGCGCGTGCACCCGCCCGCGGCGAGGCCCAAGGCAACGATCCACGCTCCGAGCATCGATCGACGCCGCGCGCGCCGGTTGCCCCACTGCGTCGCGAAGGGCTTCATATGCGGCTCCTTGCGGACCTGCTCCCACCGCGGCCCCGCGCAGGCGGGGCCGGTTGCAAGCCGCTCGTCAGCAACGCCGCGACGTGCCGCTGGAGCGCAGCGCGCCCGAGCTTGGGCATCTTGTGCAGTCCTTGCCATATCGTCGCGGTCGCAAGCGGCAACATGACGAGCCCCAGTATCGATAGAAAGAGAAACGGCGCCTCGATATCGGGATTCACTGTGCCGGCTCCCTGCGCGGCTTCGATCCGGTGCGCGAAGCGTCGGATGTTGTCCATCGGAATACGTGCAAGCAGCCGCTCGCGCAACATACCCCCTTCGTTGACGACTTCGCGCAACCACAAGGAGGGCAACCACGGCATGCGACCCGTGACGTCGAACAGACGATCGGCAAGCTGGTGCACGATTTGCACCGCATCGTCCTCGTAGTCCGCCTCGCCGACTTGCCAGACGAAGTGAATAGCGCGCGCGATGCGCTCCTCGACGACGATATCGAGCAACGTCTCGCGATTCTTGAAGTAATAGTGGACCATCGCCGAAGTCACGTCCGCCGCCGAGGCAATCTGTGCCATCGTCGTCGCGGCGATGCCTTGCGCGGCAAAAAGCTCGGTCGCGCGATCGAGCAGACGTTCGCGTCCGTCGAGATCGGGCGCGGCGCGGCGCCGCCCCCGCGTCCTCGGTCTCGGCGCGCCGGATGCAGTCCTGTTCATGCATGAAATTTAATTCATGCGTTAGTTAGTTTCAAGGTCGATGCGGCGATATGCCCCGGCGGCCCGAGAGCCCTTGCTATTCGACCGCGTACCGTGGAATCGAAGTATGGACGGTGAACCCGCCCGCCGCATCGGGACCCGCCGTCACCGTGCCGCCCAATCTGCGCACGCGGTCGCGAATACCGGCGAGGCCGGATGGCGGCGGCCCCTCCTTGCGGAACTCGGTCTCATCGTTGCCGCCCGCGAGCGCGGCTATTCCGTTGTCGCTGATCTTCAGATCGCAAATCGAAGCGCTGCAGATCAGCGCCACTTCGACAGACGTCGCGCCCAACGCATGGCGCATCGCATTGCTGAGGCTTTCCTGCACGATCCGAAACAACGCTGTCGACGCCGCTTCGCTGAATGTGACGTCCTGCGTTTCGGTCACGAGCGAGACATGTAAATCGGAGCGTCGCCGAAAATCGTCGATAAGCCATTCGAGGGCGGGCACGAGCCCCAAATCGTCGAGCGCGGCGGGGCGCAAACCCGCTGCAAGGCGCCGCACCGAGACGATGGCGCGGTCGACGGCATCGCGCAATTGCATGGCACGGGCACTGTCGTCGGCAAGCACGGTGGCGAGCCCCATCTTGAGCGCCGTCAACTGCTGGCCGAGATCGTCGTGCAGTTCGCGCGCGATACGTTTCTTTTCTTCCTCGCGCGCAGCCTCGATTCGGGCCGCGAGCTCGCTCGCGTATTGCAACTGCCGCAATTCGTTGCGCTCCGTCATGTCGCGCGTGACTGCCGCGAACCCGATCAACTCGCCATGCTGCCCGTAGACAGCGGTGATGATGACGTTGGCCCAAAACCGCGAACCGTCCTTGCGCAGGCGCCAACTCTCGTCCTCGGTACGCCCGTGAGCGGCCGCCGCCGCGAGTTCGGCCTGCGGCTTGCCGGCCACGATGTCTTCCATCGGGTAAAAGCGCGAAAAATGCTGGCCGATGATCTCCGATGCGCCAAATCCCTTGAGACGCGTCGCACCCGCGTTCCAGCTCGTGACGTGTCCCTGAGGGTCGAGCATGAAGATGCCGTCTTCGACGGCATCCATGAGCCGCCGGAGCCGTTCTTCGCTTTGCTGCGTCCGCTCTTCGTGGCGCCGGCGCTCCGTCATGTCGCGCGTGATCTTGGCATAGCCCGTCAGCACGCCGTGCTTGTCGCGCAAGGCCGTAATGACGACGTTGGCCCAAAAACGGCTTCCGTCCTTGCGCAAACGCCAGCCCTCGTCTTCCCAACGCCCGTGCGCGGCCGCGCGCGCGAGCTCTTCGTCCGGATAGCCGCGCGCGACGTTCTCGGGAGGATAAAAAACGGAAAAATGGCGCCCGATGATTTCGTCGGGACGATAGCCCTTGATCCGCTCCGCACCGCCGTTCCAGGTCGCAACGTAGCCGTCGGCATCGAGGAGAAAGATCGCGTAATCGTTGATCGCCTCCACGAGGGAGCGATAACGCTCTTCGCCCGACACACGGTCGATCGACGAAGCCGCGCGCCGGCCATGCGTGAAGTGCGGGCGTGAATCCACGGAGACTCCCGGGAGGAGATGTCGCCAGTCTAATCTCCAGCACAATGCTTGCCAACCGGCCTCGCCGGCCGAAGCTGTAAGCGGTATCCGACACAGCCGCCCGAATGCGCACAGCAATTGCATCCTGCACCGATTTGCAACCGCGCGGGTTTGGGCCAGACTCGGTGCATGAATTCGAACCTGCCGCCACCTGCCTTGAAAGTGTTTCTCGTAGAGGATCACCCCACCATTCGCGAGCGCATCGCCGAGCTCGTCTGCTCCGTCGCCGGGACGCAAGTCGTCGGCATGGCCGATGAGCCCGATGGTGCATGCGCCGGCATCGGGCTCACGCAACCGGACATGGTCGTGCTGGATTTGCAGCTCAAATCGGGAACGAGTGGTTTGGCCGTACTCGAGTGGCTGCGCGAGCATGCCCCCGGCATTGCCGCCATCGTGTTGACGAATGCGATCTACCCGCAAATGAAAGCGGCGTGCCTGAAGCTCGGCGCACGTTTGGTCCTCGACAAATCGTCCGAAGCCCTGCGAGTGCGCGACGCGGTGCGCGAGCTCGCTCATCGCTGACGTTGTAGGCGAATCCCGACAATCGGCGCGCTCGCCGCTTACGCCAGATTCAGCCCGACCTGATTTCAAAGACGTCCGGTGAAGCCGATACTGGACCTAACACAAACGAGACCGCGACACAGATGCAACCGCCGCCGGCATGACCGGACATCGAGTGCCAGGACGCGGACAATGCGCATGCGCACGGAGATACGCGATGTCGGACTACACAACGAAAGACGCACGCGCGAGCGAGATCGAGGAAATTGTGCAGCTCGCACGCGATGCCGGTCTGCTGGTTACCCTCGATGGGCGCATCGGGCGCGAGACCTATCAAAGTGTTGGGGGCTCGCTTGCATCGTTTCTGCGCTTCGTCGATGCGTTGCGCCGCGCGCTGGCCGAGAAAGAGCCGGTCTGAGTCGCGGCATCTATTGCGCATAGGCGAGTCCAGCATGCGTTGAATCGATTGACGCAAGTCAATGCGGCACCGGAGGCCGCTTTATAGACTGGGTTCGACGGGATTCGCGACCCGTTTCCTCGTGCCGTCCCGTACGTCCGGGCGGCTCCGTTCCTTGGAATGGTTATCCGCCCATTTCAGCACGGGCGGATTTTTTATGTCCGCCGGCAACTTTTCCGGGACGGTGGGCAAGATCCTGCAGTGACCGCCCTTCACCCCACTCCCCTTTTTCGGCCATACCGGCCATCGCGTTCCGCCATTGGCAGGCGGCCGTAATTCGCGCACAATTTCGCCCACAGTCGCCGCTGACCGCGCAGGTCAGCGGAAACACGCGCGCATTTGATCGACCACGGACATCGCTCGCCGTTCGAAGCCGGACCACCAAAAAAATATCGCATGCCAGACGTTGCTGCCTCGCCGCCCCCCGCCGCATCGCCCGGTCCCATCCGAGGCCTGTCAGGCCGTTCGCGCGAACCTCTTTTCGCAGCGGCGGTCGCGGCTTGCCTCGTCTTCCTGATCACGGCCGTCGCCACGACGCTCGTCCGGCAACGCCTGCTCGATTCGGCGCAAGAACGCTTCGACATGACGGCGAGCCGCCTCACGATGGACCTGCATCGCGAATTGCAGATGTGCACCCGCATCGTGCGGGGGGCGGCCGGCTTCGTCGGGGCGCAGGACACGCTGCCCAGCACCGACGCCTGGGAGCGCTACATCGCCCACCTGGCGCTCGACGACGCCCCGCCGTGCGTGCGAACACTCGGCTATGCGAACGTTTCGAGCGGCGAACTCGCAACGGGTAGCACCGCGAAAGTGGTGCTCATGTGGCCCCGGGGTCCGGACGCCGCCGGGCCATTGCAGCTCGACAGCCGCCCGGATACGCTCGCCGCACTGCAACGCGCCGCCGATTCCGGGCAAGTCGTACTGAGCGTCCATGCGAGCCAGAAAGATGACGATATCGACAGCGCCGATCACGCGCAGCGCGCACGCGTCGATATGTACCTTCCTGTCTACCGCAATGCGCCCACGCCGATGACGGGTTCGGTCCGGCGTGCCGAGTTGGCCGGCTTCGTCCTGGCGCAAGTCGATACCGAATATCTGTTAGCCAGCGTCGCAGCTCGCTCTCCGCGCGTCGATATGCGCGTCGCGGCCGGCACACCCGCCGTCGCACTTTATCCGCCCGCGGCATCGCTGCAGGACTTCCCCACGCTGTCCGGCTCGCCCGCACGCTTTCAGCACAGGGACAAGCTGCATTTCGGCGGGCAACTCCTCAGCGTCAGCTATGCGAGCGACGACTCGCTGCTCAGCGCGCCGCTCGGCTTCACCACCGGCGCGTTCATCGCGTCGGGGCTGCTTGCGGCGCTGATCGCGGGCGCCACCGCGTTCATATTCGCGTATCGCCGCGGCGAAACGCTTGCCACGGCGGGGGTGGCACGCTCGCTCTCGTCGCTCAACGAAGCCCGGATGATGGCCATCGTGCGGGCTTCCTCGGAAGCAATCATCACACTCGACGAGGCTCAGCGCATCGTCATCTTCAATCCGATGGCCGAGCGTATTTTCGGGTGCTCCGCCATGGACGCCATCGGCAGTACGCTCGATCGCTTCATTCCCGAGCGCTACCGCGACATGCACCGGAAACACGTCGAGCAGTTCGGCGCGACAGGTGTCACCGAACGCCAGATGGGACGCCAGCGCGTGCTCGCGGGATTGCGTGCGAACGGGGAGGAATTCCCGATGGAAGCGTCGATTTCGCAAATTTCCGATGGCGACGGACAACGCAAGTTCTACACTGTAATGTTGCGCGACGTCACCGAGCGGGTCAAAGCCGAGAACGAATTGAAGGCGTCGCGCCAGGAGCTGCGCGAACTCTCGGCCAACCTGCAGAATGTGCGTGAAGACGAGAAAACGCGCATCGCGCGCGAGCTGCATGACGATCTCGGGCAGCAATTGACCGCTCTGAAGATGGATATTTCGTCGGTTCAGCAGGTGCTGGGCGCGCAGGACGGGGTGCCGCCCGCCGTTCTGACCCAGTTGCAAGGCATGCGCCGCATCATCGATACGACGGTCGGCTCCGTCCGGCGCATTGCAGCCGATCTGCGGCCCGTGATGCTCGACGACCTGGGGCTGTTACCCGCCATCGAATGGCTGCTCAACGATTTCACGACGCGCTACAGCATCGACGTCGAGCGCCGCATCGAGCCGGGTGACGTGCTTTTTTCGCGCAACGGGGCGACGGCGCTGTTTCGTATCATGCAGGAGGCACTGACGAACGTCGTCCGCCATGCCGAAGCCACGCGTGTCAGCATCTTGTTCTCGGTCGCCGACGATCGATGCCGGCTTCGGATTGCCGATAACGGACGCGGCGCGGCCCCGGAAGACACCGAAGGCCACGGGGAAAAGACTTTCGGGCTCCTGGGGATTCGCGAGCGCGCCCATATGCTGGGCGGCTCCGTCGAAATCGAAACGGCCGCCGGGCGCGGGTTCGCAATAACCGTCATACTGCCGCTAGCAGCAATACAACAGGAAGAGGCGCTGCCATGACCAGAGTTCTATTGGCCGACGACCATACGCTCGTGCGCGACGGTCTGAGGCATATTCTGCAAAACACGAGCGGTTTCGAAGTTGCCGGCGAAGCCTATGACGGACCGACCACCGTCAACCTCGTCAGAGGCACCCCGGCCGATGTGCTGGTGCTCGATCTGTCCATGCCGGGACCGCGCACGGGCGTCGAGCTCGTCAAACAGATCAAGGACGAGACGCCATCGCTGCGCATCCTGGTACTGACCATGCATGCCGAACAGCAGTATGCCGTGCGCGCGTTCAAGGCCGGCGCTTCGGGCTATCTGACGAAGGAAAGCGCGAGCACGGAGCTCGTCGCGGCAGTCACGAAGGTCGCCGCGGGCGGCGTCTACGTCAGCCTGTCGATGGCGGAACGCCTGGCGCAAAGTCTGAATGAGCCTACCGATATGGCGCCCCATCAGCGCCTTTCGGATCGCGAGTTCGATGTCTTCCGGCGCATCGCCGCGGGCCAGACCATCACCGAGATCGCCCACGAGCTGTGCGTCAGCGCAAAAACCGTCAGCACCTACAAAACGCGCATCCTCGAAAAGATGCAGATGCCGCACGAAGCGGCGCTCGTGCGCTACGCGATCCAGCACAAACTGTTCGACGACAACGACCAAATGTGAGCACAAACCGGTTCCGCAACGCGCGCACCGGCACAATCGACACGCCAGCGATGCCCCGGTAGGAAACGCCCTACAGGACACTTCGTCAACGCCTACGCGATCTTCTTATTTGGCCGATTTGCAGCCGCCTGACGGCCGACGATACTGGCGATATGAGTTCACCCACGTCATCTCCTTTGAAGGTCTTCGTCGTCGAAGACTCCGTACTCCTGCGCAAGCGGCTGGCCGAACGGATTCAGCCGCCCGCGGGGGCAGGGCTGATCGTCGGCGAGGCGGAGGATGTCGAGGGTGCGCTTCGCGGCATCGCAGCAAAGGAACCGGATGTGGTCATCGTCGATCTGCGGCTGACCGATAGCCACGGCATCGATCTTCTGCACGCGTTGCGTGACCGTACGGATTCCATTGTCACCATCGTCCTGACCAACTACGCGAGCGACGTTTTTCGCGAAGCGAGTACCGCCGCGGGCGCAGATTACTTCTTCGACAAAACTACCGAATTCGATCTGGCGATGGAGACCATCGCGCGGCTGGCCCAAGAAAAAAACGAGGACCCGGCAAGCTGAAACGCGGAGAGTCGCCCCGGCGTGCGACGCGCCGGGGCCGCCCTGCACCCGGTTTTCAATCTCCGGGCGCGTAAGGGGCGGCACGTGCGGTGCCGGATCCGAGCGGCATGCCGTGACAACTGGCCAGCGTGCGCTCGGCATGATCGAACGCGGCGCGCACCGCCGCTTCCGGGTCGTCGTGCGCGCAGTGAGGCATCGGTAAAAGCTGGCCGCTGGGTGTCACGAGATCGAGCCTTGCGTCGAAAACCGTATGCTGATTGACGGAAACCTCCTCTATCGCGAGGTGACAGCTTCCGAGCATGCGGCAGAACCGTTCGAGACGCAGCAGTTGTACCGCAGCCTCGGCTTCTATCCGCGCGTTCCCCGGAAACCCGAGATACACGATCTGCATCCCGATGCCCATCACCGCCTCCTCGTTCACTCGATTGCGCCGTGCCCGCTGGATAGGGCAGGAGCTACGACACAATCTTCGCGCGCGCACGAAAAAACACGTTGACCTGGGTCAACCGCAAACGAGTACCGTGCATGGAAGGATAGGCAGCGATGGTTGACGAACGGGCGATGCGGGTGTGCGGCGCCGTGTCCCCTGCGCCTCACCCCGTGTCCGACGTCGCGCGAACTCAGGACGGCGAGTGCGTTGCGTTCGCCGGCGCGACGGGCCGCACGCACTAGGCGGCCGACATTTCCGCGGCAAGCGGGCGCACGCAGTAAGCCGCATCCGCCGCCTTGGCCATCGGCCGCACACAGTAGGCCGCCGACGCGCCCTCGGCAACCGGGCGCACGCAATAACCTGCATCCGCCGATTTCGCCATCGGCCGCACACAGTAGGCCGCCGACGCCCCCGCGGCAAGCGGGCGTACGCAGTAAGCAGCCTCGGCCGCTTTCGCCATCGGCCGTACGCAGTAAGCCGCCGACGATTCGTCGGCAAGCGGGCGCACGCAGTATGCGGCCGACGCCGTTTCGTCCAACGCCTTGACGCAGTAGGCCGCCGTCGCGCCGATGCCTTCGTTCGCTTCTCCGAACTCGCGCATCATCAGCGCCTCGCTGGCCGCCGCCTGTTGCACGCGTTGCGACTCGTGCTCCGCGCCGCCGATGCCGAGATACGGATCGTGATGGAGCATATGCCCGAAGATCGCTTCGCAGTCCGAACCGTAGCGCTGCGTATCGAGAATATGCATATGCCAAAACTCGTCGACGGCCTCGCTCGGCACCACTGGCATGTCCGGATACTTCGCGGCCAGTTTGAGAAACTGCCGATAACCGATTTCCGCGCGGCGAATCTCCTCGACCCGCGCCTCGTCATGATGCCGGTGCAGCAGCTTCGCCTTGATGCGCTCGAAATCGAGCGCATCGATGGCTTGCCACATGGCCGCTGTTTGTTTTTTCGATGGTCGTTGCATGGTCTTCCTCGTCATGAATAAAACGAACGCCGCGGGTTCGATTCGCGCGCGTCCCTCGGTGAAGGCCCCGGCGCATTGCCGAGGCCGGATGGGGCTGGCTGGCCCAGGAACACCCTCATGTCGCCAGCTGACAGAGGGCGGCTGAAGAAGTAGCCCTGCACTTCGTCGCAGCCTTCCTTACGCAGAAAATCGATTTGTGTCTGCGTTTCCGCGCCCTCTGCGATCACCGTCAGGCCGAGCGAATGACCGAGCGCGATCACGGCACTCGTGATTTGCGCATCGCAGTGGCTGTCCGGTAGCGAGCTGACAAACGAGCGATCGATCTTGACGGTATCGATCGGGAATCGATTCAGATAAGCCAGCGACGAATAGCCGGTGCCGAAGTCGTCGATCGACAGCCGTACACCGGTCTTTTTGATGCTGTTCAACCAGCGCACGGCCTGTTCCGGATGGCGCATCACCGTGCTCTCGGTCAATTCGAGTTCGAGCCGGTCGCCCGGCAGCCCGGCCTTGCCCAGTGCATCGAGGATGCAGTGCTGCAATCGCCTGTCCGCGAACTGACGCGCCGAGACATTCACCGCGACGTGAATATCGCCGAGACCGCCGTCGCGCCATTCCGCTGCCTGGCGGCACGCCTCGCGCAACACCCATTCACCGATCTCCACGATCGTGCCCATTTCTTCGGCAAGGGGGATGAAATCGCCCGGCATGACACGCCCGAGCGTCGGACTGTTCCAGCGAATCAGCGCCTCGACGCCGGTGCAGTGGTTCGAGGTCAAATCGACGCGCGGCTGATAAAAGAGCTCGAACTCGTTGTTGGCAACGGCGTGGCGCAGGCAGGCCTCCATCTCCACGCGCTTTTGCAGCGACATGCTCATCTGACGCAAATACAGCTGGTAGGTGTTCTTGCCGCGTTGCTTCGCGCCGTACATGGCGATATCGGCATTCTTGAGCAGCGTCTGCGCATCCGCTCCGTCCGCCGGGAACGAGCTCACACCGATGCTCGCGCTCACCTGCAACTGCACACCGCTCAGGCTGAATGGCTCGGCCAGCGCGGTTTGAATGCGCTCGATCGTCGAAAAGACGCTGCGGGAGCCGTCGCATCGATCGCTCAGCGCAACGATGAACTCGTCCCCGCCGAGCCGGGCGATCATCTCCGCTTCGCGCACCTGTGCGCTCAAGCGCTCGGCCACCGCGCTCAACAGCTGATCGCCGATGTTGTGGCCGAGCGAATCGTTGATGTCCTTGAACCGGTCCAGATCGATGAAGATCACGTGAAGCGCGGTGTTCTCAGCGTCGGCGCGGACCAGCGCCGCATCGAGATGGTCCTTGAACATCAGGCGGTTCGGTAGTCCTGTCAGTGCGTCGTGGTTGGCGAGAAACTGCAAATTGTTCTCGGCATTGCGCCGCTGCAGGAAATGGCTCATCTGGCTCGAGAGGGAGCGCGCCATCGCCAGCGCCTGCGACTCGACGTGGCGTCGCTCCCGCGAGTAGAACTGCGCTACGCCGAGCACTTCGGTACCGGTCACGAGTGGGAACGAAAACGTCGTCGCGATGGAATCGTCGCCCAGCCTCGCAAACGAGGCGCCGCTTTGCACATGGCGCCTCGCCGACCAATGCGGCATGGCCGGCACCTCGGTCGCATCAACCTGCTGCGCGCGCTCGCGCAGCCACGAAGCGAGTTCGGGTACCGTCACCGAATGCACGGCCCGCAATTGCTGCCGATGCCCCGCTGCCGTGGGCCAGAACGCGCCTGCCTCCCAATCCATGCCCGTCGTCAGCAGTCCGATCAGCTGGTGTAGGACATCGCATTCGTTGGTCGCCGTCGCGAGTTGCAGCGTGAATGCGTGTTCGAGTTCGCGAACGCGATCGATCGACTTCTGTCGCGTGATCTCATGCGCGGTACCGCGCAATTGCCGAGTCCCGGCGGGCCCGCAGGCGCGACCGATCATGCGCAGCCAGCCCCGGCGGCCACGCGGCGACCGGTAGCGGCACTCGAACTCGAACGGTTCGTGCGTCTCGAGCGTGTTGCGCAAGCGCGCGAGCAGTGCATGCCGGTCCGCCGGTTCAATCGCGCGAACGAATCCGACCAGCGTCGGCTTGCCATGGCATCCGATCAGACGCGCCATTTCCTTCGAAAGGTGCGTGGTGTGCTCGTCGAAGTCCACCCGCCAGTCGCCCAGTCGCGCAATGTGTTGAGCTTTTTCGCGCGCCGCTTCGCTTTCGCGCAGATCGGCCGTGATCGCCTCTGCCAGTTTCACGGCTCGTGCGCGCGCACTCGAAAGCGCATGCGCGAGCACGGACAGCAAGACGCTGATGACGAGACCCGAGACCAGCGCGAGTTGCGGCATAAAGCGCTGCGAGCCGATCAGCGCGGGGGCATCCGCGGAAAAAACGATGACCCACCGACGGCCCGCGAACTCGCCGTACGTTTGGCGGGACAGCCTGTCGTTAGTGCCGGCCGATGCGCTGGCCGCGCCGATTTGGGAGGCGAGCGCGCCTGTCAACGACGGCCCGTTCGCACTGTCGTAGAGCAGGCTCAGGGGTGCTGACACCGCTTGGAGCTCACGCAGACTGCCTGCATCGTAGATGCGGTATCGCAGGATTCGCAGCGTTTCCCGGCTGACCAGCCCGGCCATCATGCCGTTGATCCGGATGCCGGCGCCGACCGAGCCGAGATAAGCTAGCCGGCGCTCGGCCACAGTGTTAGCGGGCAGCCCGCGGCGATAGACAGGCAAGCGCATCGCCAGACCGACTTCTTCGGCGCCCCGCTCTGCGAAGATGCGCCGTCCGCTGCTGATCGACATGCCGGAATCGCGCATCTGTTGCAACACGCCGCCGCGGCCGGCCTTGCCTTCGATATCGACGCCGAGGACGTCCCGATTCTCTGCGAGCGGCTCGACGAACGTCAGGATTTCATGCGCCTCGCCCGTGCCCTTCACACGCACGGTGAAGTCGATTCCCGCATCGTGCAGCAATGGGTCGACGCGCTCATGTGCTTCGAAGCCGGGCAGATCGGCGGTGCGGACATACACCGAGTAATTGAGCGTTTGGAAACCAGGATAGCGTCCCGGCAGATCCAGACCGTTCACAAAATCGCGAAACTCACTACGCGTCACCGTGCCGTCCGCACTGAACAGCGCACGCATCGTGACAAGCACGTCCGAATAAAGGCGGACACGCGTTGCGATCTGTTGTTCGACGTTACGTGAATCGTTTTCAAACCGCAGTTTCGCTTCGCGATCGACGAGCGCATTCAAAAGCGAATAGACCACCACGGCCGCCCCCACGCCCAATATCAGGGCGCCGAGGGCGAATCCGCCGGCATAATGCTCGCGGCAAAAACTCCGCGCGCGTTTCCACATGATGTACACCGCAGCCCCCCGGCCGACGAGGCCAGCGCGGCGCCTCGAATTGCAAAGTCTTGCCGCCTCGTTAAACGCGACATTTTTACCGATTGGAGAAAACACCGCTATTCTGCAAGCTGTTAATAAACTAGCCGGTGCGGCTTTGTCGTCTTTGCTTGAAGAATATAGGTTTCCGGGTGTGTTACAACGAACGGAAACCCTATTAACATAAACCCCAAAATATTCTGTTTTTGATTGCGAGGTTTAATCTAGATCAAATAACTGTGTTTGCGCATAACGTATGCGGCAAAAATTACCGGGGCTCAAACGTGGAAAGGCGGCTTGGCCAATGCAGCAATTATCGAAACGCCGCTGCGACCAAAACCGCCCGGAACATCCGCGATCTCGAGATGCAAAAACGCATCAGTCTCCGAGTCCAATCTTTCCCGCGCCCGCTTGCGCCAGCACGATCGACGCCACCCGGTCCGTCGCATCGAGGTGCGCGATCCCACCGGCACCCGGACCCTTGCCGGTCGGCGATGACGACAGATCGACGGACTGGCCGTTCACGAGCGAACCGCTATCGGTCAGGTGCCCCGAATCGCCAAAGCGCTTCACGAGGCTCTGCTCGCTGACCCCGTTCGTTTCGAATGCGTTGTTCTGCGACGTGATGTTCGAGTCGACGCCAACGCCGAGGTTGTACTGAAAGCGGTTCGCCTGCGAGGAACTGTCTTGATAGAGGTTGTTGGCGACGTCGACGTTGCCGAAGCGCACGCGCGGATCGCGCTGCGACACGCCTGCGAACAGATTATGGTCGATCGTGACGTTGAGCTTGCCCTTGTCGCTCGTCATGCCGTCGCTAGAGCCGATCAGAATCGACTTGTTGTGGCTCAGGAATTGATTGTTGGAGACCGTCGCATAGTTTGCGCCGTCGGTGAAATCCAATTGATCGCCGCTGATCGCCCCGGCTGGCGTCGCGCCGTCCTTGAACGTGTTGTGGTCCACCCACAAGTTCTGCGTTCCCTTGGCCTCGATGCTGTACACGCGCCCATGCGGATTGCCTTGCGCATCCTTGCCGGGAAAGAAATCGAACGGCGACGTCATGTTCAGATTGCGGACCGCGATGTTGTGCTGGTTGCTGACATTGAATCCGCCGCCGCTGATGCCGGCGTTGCTACCGATGCCGATGATCGTCGTGTTGGAACCCACGTTGATCATGTCGTGCGCGAGTTGAGCTTTCTCGTTGGCGAAGTCGCCCTTGCTCATTTCCTTGCCGTTGCTGTCGGCATTCAAATCGATGTTGCCTTTGATCTGGATGATCTTGGGCGTCGAGTTCGAGCCGTTGGTCGCATTGTTTCCGCCCAATGCGGCGATGAGTTCATCGCGCGTCGATACCGTGTAAACGTGGGCTTTGTCGGCCTTCGATCCGCCGGTCACCCCTCCGTTCTGTGCTCCCCAACCATGTCCGGCGGCGAGCGTTTCGCGCGAGTGATCTCCCGGCGTCGAGGCGGAGAGCGAATGGGATGACGGCGTGCTGGAAGACGCCGTGCCGACGCTCGAGGTCTTGCCCGACACCGCCGACGATGGGTCGTGTGCGTCCATCTTGTTGTGGGAATTTTGTGCTTCGCGCGACTGATGCCCATGATGACCGTTGCCGTGCGCGTCGGCGCTCGGGCCCCGTCCGGACTGGGACATCATCCTCAATATGTCTTCGAGTTGCGCTTCCACTTTAGCGAGCAGTGCCTGGGTATTTTGCTGCGGACTTTCGGCTGCGGAACGTTCATGCTGGAACGTCGTTGCAGTGGATCCCAGTCCATCGACGCGAGCGTTGATGCTTGACATGATTCTTGCCTCGGTTGCGTACGTTGAAATACGGTGCGACCGTGGATCGCTGGGTCCCACCGGTGTGGAAAACGCGGATATCCGGCTTTCCATCGCGCGCGTCGTCCGAAGGCCCTTATGGCACGCTCGGGCAGCCGTTAGTCTTACCCTTCGGTTCCATGGTACGAAGCGCCCACGTCAGCCACCGAGACGAACCGCGAATTTCCGATGCCGCGTGCGAAACAGCGGAAACCTAGAACAGGTGCCGCATGCCGAGAGAAACGACGGCTTGCCGTGTGGAGCCGGACGCCGGAAGGAGGAATATCTGCGCCTGCACACCCGCGCTGGCGCGCAAGTACACCGCATGAAAATAGATGTCCGTGCGTTTCGAAAGCGAATAATCGGTGCCCGCGACGATCTGACTCCAGCCGTGGCTCGCGAGCGTCGATCGCGCATAACTGGCGGATAACGAAAGTGCATAGTCGACCGAGTACTTGACGCCGCCCTCGGTCGTGCGCAATGACGTGCTCTGGCCGTGGGAGTGGAAGCCAACCGCCGTATAAACGGCATGCAGATAAGCCGGGCCGAGTTGGTAGCCCGCGCCGACACCCGACGCCGTCAGCTTGTCGAACGTCTGGAACCTCGGCAGCAAGCCTTGCGGAGCGGTGCCGATGAGCGGCATGCCCAAGACCGTCGTTCCGATACCGGCCACCGCGGTGAAGTCATGGATCTCGACATAAGCGGCGCCGGCCTTGAACGGTCCATGACCATAAGTGAGCCCGAAGCTCGCGGCGCTATGCGAAGCGAAGTTGCCGGGCTGCCCGCCAAATGCGTAGAGCGCCCCCAGTTGAAACCCCGCCATATCTGGTGTGACATAACGGACAGCGTTATCGATGCGCTCGGCGCCGAGCCGGTCGAGGTCCCCGAGATGAAAGGCGAACACGGACGGGGTCAACGTACCGGACGCGAACGCCGTGAGGTTCGTGCTCATGAAATCGTATTGGCGCCCGAACGTCAGCGTCCCGAAGCGCTCGCTCGCGAGGCCGACCCACGCTTGGCGGCCGAATTCCAGCCCGCCTTGGGACAGCCGCCCATCGTTGAGCGTGAAACCGTTTTCGAGCCGAAAGACCGCGCGGTAGCCACCGCCGAGGTCTTCCTGTCCCCGTAACCCCCACCGGTCCGATTGCCCGATGCCGCTCGTCTGAGCCCACGCGTGATGGCCTGCTTCGTTCGTCACGAACGCTACGCCACCGTCGACGATTCCATACGCTTCGTTCGTCACGAACGCTACGCCACCGTCGACGATTCCATACAACTGGACGGTACTCTGTGCATGCGCGCACGCGCTCGCCAAACCGCAGACCGCGGCACTGATAGTCCAGCACTTCATGACGGCCCCCAATCGGTGTTTTTCGTTTTATCGATCGATGGCCTACCGCGTAGTCACTAAAGTCATCGATATATTCGGACTCAGCATAGGCGATTCTCGATAGCGGCGATAGCTGTTCGACGAAACTGCTTGCGCCGCCTCCGATGAAACACGGAAGAGCCTCGCGGTGAATGCACTTACCGCACGCGCGCATCCCCCGAGATGAAGTCGAGGAACGTCCTCACCTTCGGCGAGAGGTATTTGCGGTTCTGATAAACGCCGTAGAGCTGCGAATCGAAGACGCGATATCCAGGTAACACGGCCTCGAGCCGTCCCGACTGGATATCCCGTGAGACGAGAGCGTTCGGCAATAATGCGAGGCCCATGCCTTCAAGTGCCGCGAGGCGCATCAGCGATTCATCGTTGCTCTGAAGTACCGGGTCCACCTTGACTGTTTCGCGGCCATCGGGCCCTTCGATGTCGAGCCGGTTGACGTCCGGCATCAACGAATAGGAAAGCATGGCGTGCGTGCCGAGATCGGCCGCACGCGTCGGCCGCCCCGCACGGTTCAGATACGCGGGAGCGCCTACGATGTAAAACGCCACGGGGGCGATCGGCCGCGCGATCAGCGACTGCCCGAGCGCCATCGGGTTCGTGACACGCAACGCCAGGTCGATCCGCTCTTCGACCAGATTGACGAATCGTCCCGACAGGTCGACGTCGAGCCTGACTTCCGGATAACGGGCGCGGTAATCGTTCAGCACGCCGATGAAATCCGGGTTGGCCATCCATACCGGCGCACTGAGCCGAAGTGTGCCGCGCGGCGCGGCTGTCGATTGAGCGACGCTCGCCTCGACATCCTCCAGATCGTCGAGCATTTGCCGCGCGTGATCGAAATAGACGGTGCCTGCTTCGGTCAGGCTCAGGCGGCGACTCGTCCGGTTGAGCAGCAATGCGCCGAGGCGCCGCTCCAGATGCATCACGTGTTTGCTCGCCATCGCCGGCGACATGTCGAGCTGTCGCGCCGCCGCGGCAAAGCTCTTGAGCTCGACGGCCAGACGGAAGACCTGCATGCTCGTCAATGTATCCATCCGATCGTCAACCAGCAGTAAATGATGGATCAATCATAGCCGAGTTGATTCGCGCGCCGCTCCACCGTATCGTTCGCCACAGGTCGCAACCGGAATGCTCCGAATGCCGTTGGACGAGCGTGCCTCCGGTGCACTCCCTCTTATCGCTTCACTTCCGGCCACCGCCATGATCAATTCGAGAACCGCCCCTTACGCCGCGCTGCTGTTACGAGTCAGCCTCGGCATCCTCTTCTTGGCCCACGTCGGCCTGAAGTTTTTCGTATTCTCGATTCCCGGCTTCGTCGGCTTTTTCGGCTCGCTCGGATTACCCGCCATTGCCGCCTATCTGACGATCGTCCTCGAGCTCGTCGGCGGCATCGCACTGATCTTCGGTATCTATGCTTCGTGGGTGGCGATCCCGCTCGCCATCGAAATGCTCGGCACCATCGTCATGGTGCACGGCGCGAACGGGTGGCTCTTCACGAACAAGGGCGGTGGATGGGAATACCCCGCCTTCTGGGCAGTCGCGCTCATCGCGCTGTTCTTGCTCGGCGACGGCGCCCACGCGTTGCGGCCCGCGCCGCAACGCGGTTGAACCCGCATGCGGCTCAGCGCATGTTTCCCGTATGCCCGAGCGAATAACGCCCGGGCTGCGGCCATACCGTGAGCCCATGTGGCTCCATGCCGACAGCGATCGAGCGCACCGCGCCTGTCGCCGTGTCGATCGCATAGGTAACATCGTCGAAGCGGCCGGACAGCCATAGCGTCTTGCCATCCACACTGACGTTGCCCATATCGGGGCTGCCGCCGCCTGGAATCGGCCAGGTCGCCACCACCTTGCGCGTAGCGAAATCGATGACCGACACGCTACCCTTACCATGCTTCATGCCATGGACATGGCTCGAGCCGCGATTGGCGACGTAGAGCTTCGTGCCGTCCCGGCTCGGGTACAGGCCGTGCGTACCGACCCCCGTGGCGATGAACTCAAGCTCCTTGAAGTTGTCGCCATCGACGACATGCACGCCATCCGCCATCATGTCGGCCACATAAAACACCTTTCCATCGGGCGCGACGCGCACGTCCTGCGGCATGCTCTTCTTTCCGAACGTGATATAGCCGAGGACTTTCCGGCTCGTCATATCGATTTTGGCCAGCCCATGGCCGAACTCGCAGGTGAACAGCGCGTATTTGCCGTCGATCGAAAAATCCGCATGATTGATGCCCTTGCATTGCGGAACATCGAGGCTCGAACGCAGCGCCATCGTATGAGGGTCGCGAAAGTCGAGCCGCGCATGGGCCTCCGCGACGACGATCGCTTCCTTGCCATCGGGTGTGAAGTACATGTTGTAAGGATCGTCCACCGCGATGGCCGCGCCGGGCTTGCCGGTCTTCGGATCGATCGACGTCAACGTTCCATCGGTCCGCTCCTCGGCGTTATTCGTCACCCAGAGCGTTTGCAGATCCCATGACGGCACGATGTGCTGAGGACTGCGGCCTACCTTGAATTTATCGACGACCTTGAAGGTGGCCGGATCGATCACATAGACGTCGTCCGAACGCAGGTTCGGCACATACACGCGCGGCAATGCGCCGGCAACCGCTTTGCTCAGGTGTCCGCTGCCCGCTTCGCTGTAAAGGTTGCGCGAATCGATGACCGGCGGCATGCCAGGCACGGTCGTCACCGCCGGCTGGGCGCTTGCGGCGAACGCCGATGCGCCGCTCGACAAGCTCGCCAAAACGACACATGCGGCGCCGATCGAAGCGCGGACTGACAGCAAGATAACGCGGGCATCAAGGTTCTGGCGCATAGGGAGGTCCGTTGTCGAATGTCGAATGTGGAAAAGCGAAGCGATCGCAAAACCGAAAAACCGAATCGAAAAACCCGAGAATCAAGACCAAGCAAACCCCGAAGCGGGCAAAAACGCAAGCCGGCGTAATGTCGCTACTGCTTGCCCGTCGCCTTTTTGATGGCTTCGACAGTACGTGCGACGATTGCATCGGTGCCGAGCCGCCCGAGCTCCGCGCTCGCACGCCGCGGGTCGCCTCCATATACGCCGTCCGACGGCCCCGGTTTGGCCGCACGGCGCAGCTCGTCGGTGCGGACCATCTGCGGTGCGACGGCCAGCAACAGCGCCGTGTCGGCAAGCCCGGCATGCGTGCCGATCTCATCGTCGCGATAGCCATGTCGGCGAAGAATTTGCGCGTAGCCATCCGAACTCGTGCCGTAGTACTCCGGTGGCACCATCGCGTGCGCGCTGCCGCCCCAACGGCGGTTGAGGCTCACCACCGCCTGTTTGATGTCGTTCTGATATCCGCCATGATCGCCGAGGAATACGACGTTCTTGAAGCCATGAATCCGTAAGCTGTTCGCTGCGGATTCGAGCGTTTTCTCGAACACGTCGTCCGGCACCGTGATCGTGCCTGCAAAGCGCATATGGGATGTGGGGGGTGCGTAGCTTCCCTCGGGCACATAGGCAATGACCGGCGCCACGAGCGCGTTGCCGAGCGTCTGCGCGATTCGCGCGGCAAGCACCTTCACACGCGCGTTGTGCTTGCCGAGCGCAACATACGGCCCACTTTGCTCGGTGCCGCCGATCGGAACGATCGCGGTCGTCTTGCCGGCTTTCACGGCATCGCGCAACTCCGTCCAGGTGAGATCTTCGATCTGCACGGTATCCGGCGTTTGCGCCTGTGCCGCTTGCGTTGCAAAAAGGATTGCCGCGAAAACGAAAGCGTTTTGTAACAAACGATGCATGGCGCAAGCCTCGTGTGAAAGTCCGTTTTGAACAACTGTCGGCAAACGTAGCCGCGATTATCGCCAAATACGTAACGGTGATTTCTCCAAATAGGAGTTAACCCTTAGCGTTTAGCTAGCTAGACTGCAGTCATCGGTTCAAGCAGTTGCATCGGCAATAACCGATAGGACAATCAAATCGGAGGTTACTTATCATGAAATCGCTCATTCAAGCAGCAGTCATCGCCACGCTCATCGCCGCGCCGGCCCTTTCTTTCGCTCAATCGGACGCTCCGGTGTCCCGCGCTCAAGTCAAGGCGGAACTCGCGCAGTTCGTGCAGGCCAACCCGCACACGGCATTCGGCAAGGATCCGTACTACCCCGATAACGTGCAAGCCACCGAAGCCCGCATTGCCCAGCAAGACGGCAACGTTGCGACGTCGTATGGCGGCACCGTAGCAGGTTCGTCGACATCGGGCAGCCGCGCAGTCGGCCCGGCATTCAACGCTGTCTATTTCGGTCGCTAATACCATCGATCGGGCGCCCGGCCGCCGTTGCGAAGGCAGCGCCCCAAATCGTTCGGCCCTACTGATCGGCGCCGGCCCGATCGTCGATGAAACGGCGATCGGGCCGGTGTTTGCCATCGGTACCTCCGCCGCCGTACATCCGGCGGTTTCGCCTGGCCTCTTTGGCTGGGCGCTTTTTCGTTGCATACGCGCAATAGTGTTTTGAAAGCGCGGACACGGCACTCGCGGCATAATTCGCGGGTGCGGCCGCCGGCCGACGCCTTCGCTCCGGACAACTCCCGATGCTCCACGATCTCGTCGCGCGCTATGGTCCCATGCTCGTATTCATCAACGCGCTGGCCGCGGCACTCGGACTACCGGTACCGGCCATGCCGACGCTTGTCCTGTTCGGCGCATTGGCCGCCATGCATCCCGGCTCGCTCGGTATCGCGCTCGGCCCCGTGCTCGTGCTCGCCGTCTGCGCGACGCTGATCGGCGACAGTCTGTGGTTCTATGCGGGCCGCATCTACGGGGGCACGACACTGAAGACGATATGCAGACTGTCGCTTTCGCGTGACACCTGCGTACGCAAAACGGAACGCTTCTTCGGGCGATGGGGCGTACGTGTGCTGACAGTTGCGAAACTGATACCGGGCCTCTCGCTCGTGTCCGTGCCGATGGCTGGGGCGATGGGCACGTCGTATCGCACGTTCGTCGCGCACGATGGCGTAGGCGCCGCGCTTTGGGCCGGCATAGGGCTCGCACTCGGTGTGGCGCTGTCGCCGCAGATCGACTATCTGCTCGTGGCCGCGGGTCGGTTCGGGCGTGCCAGTGCGCTCTTCGCCGTCGCTTTCCTTTCGCTCTACGCGCTCTGGCGATGGGCACGCCGCCGGGCATTGCTGCGCGCACTCGAATCGGCACGCATCGATGTCGATACGCTGCATGCGCTGATGGAGTCCGGCGCGGCGCCGACGATCTTCGATGTCCGTTCGGATGAGACGCGCAGGCTCGATCCATTCGTCATTCCGGGTGCCCGTTTTGCCGACGAACGCGAGCTCGATGCCATCATCGCCGCGCACCGCCCCAATCAGAAGCTCGTGATCTATTGCTCGTGCCCGAACGAGGTGACAGCGGCATGGATGGCCAAGCGGTTGATCGATGCGGGCTTCGTCGACGTGTTGCCGTTGCGGGGCGGTCTCGATGCGTGGCGCAATGCGGGGCTTCCCGTGTCGCCGCTGCCGGTCGAGGCGGCCACCTCGCCATTCCCCGATACGCCGCTCGGCGGGGGCGATCCGAAGATCGTCTGATGCCGCGCGCTCACGGACGTTGCGCGGCGCGCGGCACAGACGATGCGACGGCAGGCGCTTGGCTCAGCGCGACTCGCTCAATTGCTTGCGTCGCACCTCGCCCTGACGCGCCAGCATCCAGCCCGGATACTCGGCGGGCAGTGCACTGACCTTATCGAGGACGGCCAGCTCTTCGGCACTGAGTGCGACCGAGGTGGCGGCGATATTGTCATCGAGCTGATCGACACGCTTCGCGCCCACGATGACGCTGGTCACCGCTTTTTGATGCAAGAGCCACGCGAGCGCGATCTGCGCGACGGATACGCCCTTTGTTTCCGCGATGCCGCGCATTGCCTCGATGCAGTCATAGCCGCGCTCGAGCTGCACCGGGGGGAAGTCGAAAGTCGTGCGCCGGCTGCCTTCTTCGGCCTTCGTGTGACGACCGTACTTGCCGCTCAAGAACCCGCCCGCGAGCGGGCTCCAGACCATGAGGCCGAGGCCTTCGCTCGCCAGCATCGGCACGATCTCGCGTTCCAGATCTCGCCCCGCGATCGTGTAGTACGCCTGCAGCGATTCGAAACGGGCAAGACCGAGGCGCTCCGCCACCCCCAATGCTTTGACGATCTGCCAGGCCGCCCAGTTCGAAACGCCGACGTAGCGCACGTATCCCTGCTGCACGAGGTTATCGAGCGCCCGCACCGTTTCCTCGATCGGTGTCGCGGGATCGAACCCGTGCACCTGGTAAAGATCGATGTAATCGGTCTGCAAACGGCGCAGGCTCGCTTTGACGGCATCCATGATGTGATGGCGTGACAATCCGCGCGAATTGATGCTTTTGGTGCCCGTCTCGCCGAACACCTTCGTTGCGACGATGACGTTCTCGCGCGGCGTATCGAGATTCTTCAGCGCCGTGCCCGTCATCGACTCCGATACGCCATCGGAATAGACATTCGCGGTATCGATGAAGTTGATGCCCGCATCGATCGCGCGGCCGATCAGCTTCTCCGCTTCGGCCTGCTGCAACTGCCCGATCTGCCCCCAGATGCCGCTCGTACCGCCGAACGTCATCGTGCCCAGACACAGCTCGGATACGAATAGACCTGTGGAACCAAACTTTGCGTAACGCATGACCCCATTCCCTCCATACACGCTTCGTTCATGACATCGCCGCGCTGCTCGTCTCGCCCGCCCGGCGGAGGCAGGACGCATACGCACAAGCCGCGGCGCGCAAAGTATGATCCCGATGCCGCACGGCCTCGATACCCGATCGTCTCGGATTCTTGCCTGATTCTCTCGATGCGGTGCGCGAGCGCGGCGCGGCCGTGCGGCCATCAAAGCGACTGGCGCTGAACGGGCGCGCCGGGCTTGCCGGACACGCTCGGTGCGATGACGAGGTAGCGGCGCACATCGCCGGGGGCGCTCGCACCGGGGGCAACGATCTCGCGAATCTGGCCGACGGCGTTGACGATCGCGGAGCCCGCCGGGTTCGTCATGAACGTCGCGAGCGGCTCGATGCGACCGGTACCGTCCGCATGCTCGGTCAGCCCGAGCACATAGGTCTGCTTCGGCTCGAGGCCGGTCACGGCAGCCTGGAGCACCTGCAACAGGCCTTGATCGAAGAGCGCGACCGTCGTTCGAGCCGGGCCGCCTTGCACCGGTACCAGTTCGAGATGCGCCGCGCTAGCGGCAACGCCGAGCGGCTCGGTGTTTTGCGTGCCGTCGCCGCGTGGCACCGCTTCAGGCACGTAGGCCACCGCCTGGGGCGCCTGGCCGATCGGGACTGTCGCCACGACCTTGTTGGTCGCCGTATCGATGACAGCCAGTGCGTCCGCATTTTCGAGGCCAACATAGAGACGGCTACCGTCGCCCGACGGCCAGAGGCCATGCGGCAGATTACCGACGGGAATCGTCGCCACCAGCGAAAAATCATCGGTGCGGAACACCTTCACCTGATTCAAGCCCCCGACCGTGACATACGCGAACATTTCGCCGCCGCGACGAACGATGTTGACATGGTTGGTGATCGGTCCCGTGTCGAGCGTGGCTAGGATCTTGAAAGGCGGCCGCGCGTCGAATACCTGGGTCTGGCCGATATCTTTCAGTGTGAACCATACTTGCGTGCCATCCGGCGTCGCCGCGATGTTCGGGCAGAACGGGCTTGCCTGGCGCACCTTGCCGACGATCTTGTGATCGGCGACGGAGATCACGTCGGTCTCCGGATTGAACGACGAGCAGACGTATCCGTACTTTCCATCGGGCGAGAAGATCTGCATTCCCGGGCCGGCCGGCACTGTAATCCTCGTCTTCTCCTCGAAGGTCTTTCCATCGAGCACGGCGACATAGTTTTCGCCCCGGACCGTCACCCATACCTCGCTGCCGTCGGGCGTGAAAAATGCCTCATGCGGCGAACGGCCGAGATAAGTGATGTGTTTGACGGCATTCGTCTGCGTATCGATGAACGCGACCGAATTCGAACCGATCGAGACGACCGCGAGCGTGCGATGATCGGGCGAAAATCCCATGCCGTGTACCAGTACCTGGCCCCGATAAAGCGGGGACAAGTGCTTCGGCGCCGGATCCCCGAGCCGGATCGCGCCGACGAAACGATTGGTGACCGGGTCCACGATCGACACGGTATTGGAGAACTGCTCGGCGGCGTACACCCGGTCGCGATGGGTGATCGGCACATCGGGGCTCGACGCGGAACCCGGCACCTGGCCCGCCCACGCGAGTTGTGCCGCAACGGCCGACATGGCGCAAGCGAGCGCGCGAAAACGAAGACTGTTCATTTCGACTCCTCAATGATTGTGCCCGTGGGCTGGGGATGATTGTGGTGGCCAGGCGTCGCCGATCGAACCGGCTCGGATGCAGACCCGCCCTGGTCGGGCGCCGGTCCAGGCGTGGGCAGCGGCTCGCCGAGCGCGAGCCGCATGGCGACGATTTCCTGCTGCTGCTCGACGACGATCTCTTGCGCGATCCGCCTCAATTGTTCGTTGCGCCCGTGGCGCAACTCCGCCTGTGCCATGTCGATCGCGCCTTGATGGTGAGGAATCATCGTCTGAACGAAGTCATGATCGACGTCGCCGGCCGGCTTGACGGACATGCCATCCATCATTCGGGCCATCGCCCGATCGTTTTCCGCGAGGAAAGCGGATTCCTCCGAGTTGGCGGCGAATTTGCCGGCAGCGAACGCGGCACTGCCGAGCGCCAGCGCCGCTGCGAGAAGTGCAGTTTTTTTCATGAAAGTCCCGATGGATGCGAAGTCCACAACAATGCGAGCTATCACTGGGCGAACTGCGCGAGACGCGGGGATATTCCATCGTCCGCCCGAATTTCCTTGGGGCCATGCCCCGACACGCCCCGGCTTCGTCCGCGTGGAATGCGACACGCCGCGCGCACGGCCCTGAATCGAATTTGAATCGGGCGGAATAATCGGGTGGCCGGCGGCGTTTGCCTCGAACAGAACAGAAATTCGAGCGAACATGCCTGAAGCCGCTGACCGGCGAGTCCTATGAACCACCGTGACGAGTTGATGGAGCACATTCCGCGACTGCGGCGGTATGCGCGCGCGCTCATCCACAACCGGGAACTCGCCGACGACCTCGTACAAGACACGCTCGAGCGCGCGCTTGGCCGCCTTCATCAGTTCGAGGCGGGCACCGACTTACGCGCGTGGCTCTTCACGGTCATGCATAACGTTTTCGCCAGTCAAACACGGCGGGCCGCATCGCGCGCGCATTACGTCGAGGCCGACGAGCAGCAACTGGGACAAGCCGAATTCGCGGTGCCGGGCGGCCAGTTGCGATCGCTCGAGATGCGCGATCTCGACTATGCGCTTCAGCGGCTGCCGGCAGAGCAACGCGAAGTGATACTGCTGGTCGGCCTCGAAGAGATGAGCTACGCGGACGTTGCGCTGACGCTCGGCGTGCCGATCGGCACGGTGATGTCCCGACTGTCGCGCGGCCGTGAGCGGTTGCGAAACCTCATGGCAGGCGCTCAGCCCGTCGAAAAGCTGAAGGTGGTGCGATGACCGATAAAACGAACCCGATCGGTGACGAAGTACTTCACGCGTATGTCGACGGAATGCTGTCGGACGAAGAGCGTGCGCGCGTCGACCAGGCGATTGCGCGCGACCCGGCGCTCGCCGCTCGCCTGAACGACTATTTCGCGCTCAATGCGCTGCTTCGCGAGCGCTACGACCGCGTCCTCGCAGAACCCGTCCCGGAGCGCCTTCGGCCGGCCGCGCTGCAGCGCAGGCGTACAACCGCCAATTGGCCCTGGTTCGCAGGTCTTGCCGCCGCACTGTTGATCGGCATCGGCATCGGGGCGGAAGGTGGCATGCGGATAGGCCACGAGCGCACCACATCGGTTGCGGGCTCGAGCGAGACAGGCGCCGTTCGAGCCGATGCAAGCCAGACGTTCGCGCGCCGCGCTGCCATCGCGCACGTCGTTTACATGCCGACCGTGGAGCGGCCCTCGCAACTCGGTGCGAGCCACGAGCAGGACTTCGTACGATGGCTCTCCGCCAAGCTCGGCACCGACATTCATCCGCCGATATTGTTACGCAGCGGATATGAGCTGATGGGCGGCCGTCTGCTGCATGATGCCGACGGCGAGATGGCGATGTTCATGTATCGAGACACGCAGGGCCGGCGGGTGACGCTATCGATCTCGCACCGAAAGGCGAGTGCCGATACGACGGCTTTCGCGCTCTATCGCGACGGTCCCGTCAATGTTTTTTACTGGGTGGATGGCGATTTCGGTTATGCGATCTCGAGCGGGATCGATCGGCCGGCATTGCTCGCCTTGTCGCACGACGTTCACGAACAGTTGCGTTCACGGCCGTCCACCGCGAAGGAGCCGAGCTGAGTTGAAAAGCGCTCCGCGCTGAATCGGCGCTTGCAGCGCCGATTATCGCGACGACGCAACCTTGCCGGTTCGGCGCGGCTCCTTCGCCGCCGCACCGCCGGGGGTCTCGAGGACCGGCGCGGCGCCCGCTCCCGTCGGCACGGGAAAGTGGACGCCGGCGCGCTGTGCCGCGGCCACGATATGCGCCTCGATCGCACGCCCCGTGCGATTGGCATCGCGCCGCCTCAGCGCCTCGACGATCGCCGTGTGTTCGCGATGCGTCGAGAGCGCGAGCTCCCGTTGATAGAACGGCAGCCGCTGGCTTTCCTGCATGATCTCCGCACTGTTGCGCAATATCGACTCGATGGCCGAATTGCCGGCCAGCGCGACGATCCGCATGTGGAACTCGAAATCGAGCGCGGCCGCCGCCTCGAAATCGCCCTCGACGAGCGCAACGCGCAATGCCTCCACGTTCTGATCGAGCACCGCGAGATCCTCGTCGCCGACGGCGAGAGCCGCCAGCCGCGCAACGAAGCCTTCGAGCGCAAAGCGCATCTGATAGGTGTCCGGCAGCGAGACCTGATCGGCGAAGCGCCAACGCTGAGTCCGGGCGGCCCGAGCGCGGCTGACATAGACGCCTTTTCCCGCGCGGATGGTCACGAGCCCGAGCGCCTCCAGCGTCGAAAGCGCCTCGCGCAACGAAGCGCGGCTGATCTCGAGCTCCTCCGAGAGCTGTCGCTGAGCAGGCAGCAGACTGCCGACAGGATAAATCCCTTGCTGAATGCGCTCGCGAATCGTGGAGATCGCGGCCTCGGTGACGGTTTGCGGAATGCTGTTCATGCGCGGCGGGTCGGATTTAGGCGGTCAGACCGGTAGTGTATTACGAGCGGGCAGTCGCCGCCGCAACCGCCCCCAGCAACGTTCCGGCGACGGGACGGAGCCGCGGCACGGGTTAACCCCCTTCGATCGCACCTTGACGCTCGCATATTGGGTTTCTAATATCCGCAATAACGAGTCCGGTCTGACCAGTTCGACCAGTCTGGCCACCGCGCCGTTACCGACTCATTATCGAATGGAGGCAGACTGTGTCGCGATTTCTGAATTCCCTTTTCGGGCGCGTGGTCGTAGCGCTCATCGCCGGCGTGGCCATCGGTGCGCTGTTCCCGCATGCCGGCGAAGCGCTGCGTCCGCTCGGCGACGGCTTTCTCAAGCTCATTAAGATGGTGGTCGGACCCATCGTCTTTTGCGTGGTGGTGAGCGGCATGGCCAGCGCAGGCGACCTTCGCAAGGTCGGGCGCGTAGGCGGCAAGGCCATCCTCTACTTCGAGGCGATGACGACGATCGCGCTCGTCATCGGCGCATTGCTGGCATGGTTCATCCACCCCGGCGCGGGAATGAACATCGACCTGCGTACCGTCGACGCGAGCGCGCTCAATACTTACACCGAGCACGCGAAAAGCCTGAAGGACGTCGGCGGCTTTCTGCTGAAGATCATCCCGGACACGATCGCCGATTCGTTCGCCAAGGGCGACATTCTTCAGGTTCTCGTGTTCTCGGTGTTGTTCGGCTCCGCCCTGTCGCTGCTTGGAGACAAGGCGGCACGCGTGTCGGGCTTCATCGACGATCTCGCCAAGGCGCTCTTTTGCGTGATGGGTTTCGTCATCAAGCTCGCGCCGCTTGGCGTGCTCGGCGCCATTGCGTTCACGACCGGCAAATACGGCATCACGTCGCTCAAGCAATTGGGTTTGCTCGTCGCCGTCTTCTATTTGAGCTGCATCGTGTTCGTCTGCGTGGTGCTCGGTATTGCCATGCGGATCGCGGGTTTCAGCATCTTCAAGTTGATACGCTACCTCAAGGACGAGCTGTCGATCGTGTTCGGCACCGCATCGTCCGACGCCGTGCTGCCGCAAGTCATGCGTAAACTCGAGTGGCTCGGCATCAAGGATTCGACCGTCGGTCTCGTGATCCCCACGGGCTATTCGTTCAACCTCGACGGGTTTTCGATTTACCTCACGCTGGCGGTTCTCTTCATCGCGCAGGCCACCAACACCCCGCTCTCGATGCACGATCTGATCGTCATCGTGCTCGTATCGCTGGTGACGTCGAAGGGCGCACACGGCATTCCTGGCTCGGCCATCGTTATCCTGGCCGCGACGCTCTCCGCGATTCCCGCCATACCCGTGCTCGGGCTCGTGTTGATCCTGCCCGTCGACTGGTTCGTCGGCATTGCGCGTGCGGTCACGAATCTGATCGGCAATTGCGTCGCCGCAATCGTGGTGGCGGCCTGGGAAAACGACATCGACCGCGCACGCGCCAAGCGCGTGCTGGATGGCGAGGCTGGCCTCGAATTCATACCGCAAGTGCCGTCTTCCGGTGCCGCGCCCCACGCCCCCGCAGCAGCGCGCGCTGGCTGATCGCCGCGATTGCATCCGTCGCTCGTTCCATATGTAAACAGACCCTAGGACATCGACATCACATCATGGCTATCGTTTCGTTAGACCCGAACGCTCCGGCGTTCACCCGGCGCTATGTCAATCTCGCCGACCCGCGGCTCGGCGCGCAAGCGCTCGAAGCAAGCGATGAGTTCTTCGCACCCAAGGACCGTATGCTCAACCCCGAGGCCGCCGTTTTCATTCCGGGCAAATACGACGACCACGGCAAATGGATGGACGGCTGGGAAACGCGCCGCAAACGTACGACCGGTCATGACTGGTGCATCGTCAAACTGGCGCGGCCGGGTATCGTCAAAGGCGTCGATCTCGATACGAGCCATTTCACCGGCAATTTCCCGCCGGCGGCTTCGATCGAGGCGACCTGCACTGAAGGCGAACCGGGACCGTCGAGCGAGTGGGTCGAGATCCTGCCGTCGGTCGCGCTCTCGGGCAATGCGCATCACTATCATGCGATCGAGGCGAATCGCCCATTCACGCACCTGCGCATCAATCTGTATCCTGATGGCGGCCTCGCACGCCTGCGCGTCTACGGTCAGCCGCAGGTGGATTGGAGCCGGCTCGCGAACACCGATACCGTCAATCTCGCGGCGATGGAAAACGGCGCCTATGTCGTGACGGCGAACAATCAGCACTTCGGGCTCGCCTCGAACATGCTGATGCCGGGACGCGGCGTCAATATGGGCGATGGATGGGAAACGCGCCGTCGTCGCGAACCCGGCAACGACTGGTGCATCGTCGCGCTCGCGCATCCGGGCGAGATTCACCGCATCGAAGTCGACACGGCGCACTTCAAGGGCAACTACCCGGACCGTTGCTCGATCCAGGCTGCGTCCGTCACGGGCGGGACCGACGAGTCGCTCGTGACGCAATCGATGTTCTGGCCCGTCCTGCTGCCGGAGCAACGGCTGCAAATGGACGCGAACCATACGTTTGCCGGTGAGATCGTCGACAACGGGCCCGTGACCCATGTGCGATTCAATATCGTCCCCGACGGCGGTGTCTCGCGTCTCCGGCTGTTCGGGAGTCCGAAACGATGAAATTCCTCGAAATCGAGCCGCTCACGCGCGAAGCATTTGCGCCGTTCGGCGACGTCATCGAGCTCGACGGTGCCCGTCACTTTCCGATCAACGCGGGCACGACCGAGCGTTATCACGATCTCGCCAACATCGATGTCGGCGATGCGGGTGGGCGCGCGCTCGTCAACGTGTTCCGCGCCCAGCCGTTTCGCTTTCCGATCGAGATTCGGATGATGGAGCGCCATCCGCTCGGCTCGCAGGCGTTCATACCGATCGGCGATGCGCCTTACCTCATCGTGGTCGCCCCGCGCGGCACGCTCGACGCAGGACAGCTGCGCGCCTTCGTGACGCGCGGCTGGCAAGGCGTCAACTATGCCAAGGGAGTCTGGCACCACCCGTTGCTCGCGCTCGGGGAGCGCCGCGACTTCATCGTCATCGATCGCGGCGGGGCGGGTGCCAATTGCGAAGAGGTTCAGTTGAGCGAGCCTTGGACGATCCCCGATGCCGTTGCCCTCCATGCGCTCGATGCCCTTGATGCGCTCGAGGCGCCGCACGTGAAGCAGGCGTCGAACCTGCACGAAGACGCTCAGGTCTCGAGTGCCGCCCCGCGTGTTTCCGGCAACGTGATCGCAGCGAGTACGACGACGCCGTAGGCGATCGCCGCGAATACGCCGATGGCCGAGCCAAGCGACATCTTCTGCGCGACGAGCCCGATCAGGAACGGGAACGTCGCGCCGACGGCGCGGCCGAAGTTATAGCAAAAGCCCTGGCCGGACCCGCGAATACGCGTTGGAAAGAGCTCCGTCATGAACGCGCCCATGCCCGCGAACAACCCCGACGCGAAAAAGCCGAGCGGGAACCCAAGCACCAGCAGCACTTCGTTGCTCATTGGAACGCGCGTATAGACGAGCGCGATCAGCATCGACGCCACCGAGAAAAGAATGAACGTCAGGCGCCGTCCGAAGCGGTCGCTCGAAAGCGCACCGCAGAGATAGCCCGCGTAGGACCCGGCAATGACGACGGCCAGATATCCGCCGGTGCCGACCACGCTCAGATGCTGCTCGGTTTTGAGCCAGGTGGGCAGCCAGGTCGTGATCGCGTAGTAGCCGCCTTGCGCGCCCGTTGCCAGTACAGCCACGCGCAGCGTCGTGAACCAGACGCCGCCGCCGAAGATTTCGAGAAACGAGGTGCGCTGGCCATCGGCCGCTTCACGTTGCTGTTGCTGGCGGTGGATTTCAGGTTCGTCGACGAGCCGGCGGATCAAGATGACGAATGGCGCCGGCAGCACGCCCAGGGCAAACAGCACACGCCAGGCCGTATCGGCCGGCATCAGCGAAAAGACCAGCGTATAAAGCCCGGCCGACACCGCCCAGCCGATGGCCCATCCCGCCTGCACCATGCCGACTGCCTTGCCGCGATCGCGCGGGCGGATGATTTCGCCGATGAGCACTGCGCCCGCGGTCCATTCACCGCCGAAACCAAAACCCATCAAGCCGCGCGCGACGAGCAATTGCGTATAGTTTTGCGTCAATGAACACATCAGCGTGAAAAACGCGAACCACACGATCGTGATCTGCAACGTCCTCACGCGGCCGATGCGATCCGACAGAATGCCCGCAATCCATCCGCCGAGGGCCGACGTGAGCAGTGTCACCGTGCCGATGAGCCCTGCTTCGCCTTTGGTCAGCCCCCAGCTCGCGATCAGCGCCGGAATCACGAAGCTGAGAAACTGCGTGTCCATCGCGTCGAGCGCATAACCTATCTTGCAGCTCCAAAAGGCGCGACGTTCGCCGCGGCTCGTGTGTGCATACCAGCCGAAGAGGCCCGGTGACGCGGGCAAAGGCGCCTCGGGCTCCGGGGCCGGTGCGCTACCGGCGTAGTGGGCTTCCGTAGTCATGACAGCTTCTCCGAACAATCAGCTTGATGGTGCCGTATCGGCTCACAGGATCGCGAGCGATGCGTTGGGGATATCGGTCACGAGCATGTGCCCGGGCCTGTGTGCGATCGCGAACGGCAGTCGTGCGCTTTCGATCGCGCTTTGCGGGGTGACGCCGCATGCCCAGAAGAGCGGCAACTCGTGCTCGCGAACGGTGACCGCATCGCCGAAGTCGGGCCGGTTCAAGTCTTCGATGCCGATGGCCGCCGGGCTGCCGATATGCACGGGCGCGCCGTGCACGCCGGGGAAGCGGCTCGTGATCTGCACCGCCCGCACCGCATGCGCCCCGCTCATCGGCCGCATCGAAACAACGAGCTGCCCACCGAACGGGCCGGCGGCCTGGTTGGCAATCGACGTGCGATACATCGGCACGTTGACGTTCTCCTCGATATGCCGCAATGGAATGCGGTCCGACGCAAGCATCTGCTCGAATGAAAACGAACAGCCGATCGCGAAGACGACGAGATCGCTGCGCCAATATTCGACGATGTCGCGCGGCTGTTCGGCCAGCACACCGTCACGATAGACGTTGTAGCCGGGCACGTCGGTACGAACATCGACGTCGCGCCCGAGGGCCGGAACATGTCCTTGTCCGGGCTCCCCGACTGCGAGCAGCGGACAAGCCTTGGGATTGCGCTGACAAAAACGGAGAAAGTCCTCGGCATAGGCTTTCGGCAGGATAGCGAGGTTCGCCTGGGCGTACTCGCCGCAATGGCCTGCCGTCGGTCCGTTGAACCGCCGGGTGCGGACCTGCTGACGGAATTCGTATGGCATGGAAATCTCGTGGTCGCGAAGCATGAAACGAAGCCTATGCGCGTCAAAATCACCGTGCCAGCTAATATTTGTGATCGTTTATGTTAAAAAAAACTTGACACCGTTGTCAGGGTCTTCCCGGATCGATCGTCGACGAGTACCGGGCATTTCCAGCGCCTGCGCTCCGCGAGTCTCCAATGCTGGCAGGGCAAAGCGCGCATGTTGCCGAAGTCGGCGCACGCGATCGAATGTGAATGCTGGCTTCGAAGCCAGCCCGCGCTCTGTGCAGGGTCTTTGTCGATTTTTGGCGCATTCATAATCCGACAATGAACACCCGCTTTCTCGAAACCTTCGTCACACTCGCCCAGCTCGAGAGCTTCAGAGCGACCGCGCGGGCGTTACACGCTACGCCCGCCGCGATCTCGCTACGGATTCGCTCGCTCGAAGACGAACTCAAATGCCAGCTCATCGATCGCAGCACGCCGAAGTTCCGGCTGACGCCGGCCGGCGTGGGCCTGCTCGGCTTGGCGGCGAACGTGGTCGACGCGGTGCGCGCGTTGCGGGAGGCGGCGGGACAGAAAGTGGTAGTGGGCGGCAAGTTGCGGCTTGGTGTGATCGAGACGGTCGTGCATAGCTGGCTCGCGCACTACATCGCGCATCTGAACGCCCATTTCCCGAAGCTCGAAATCGACCTGACCGTCGATACGAGCGCCGTGTTGCAACGGCGCCTGCTCAACGGCGAGCTCGATCTTGCGATTCGTGTGGAGGGTATCGATAGCACGAAGGTCGTGTCGAGCGCCGTTGCAAGCTACCCGGTTCGGTGGATCGCACGGCGCGGGCTGCTGTCGCCGCGCAAATCGGGGCTTGCGCTGCGTGTGCTCAAACGTCCGTTGCTGACGTTCGGTCGCGGCACGGCCCCGCAGGTCGCACTGGAAAGCATCGTTCATGCGCTCGCGCGGGAGCACGGATTAGCGCAGGAAACGACGCGCATCACTTGCTCGCCGTCGGTTGCGGCCATCGTTCAGCTGATTCGCGACGGCTATGGGGTGGCCGCCATCCCACGTCTTTTCGTTGCCGATGCGCTGCGCAGCGGCGAATTCGTCGAATTGCCGCTGACGCCGATGCCCCCGCCGATCGTCGTCTCGCTGTGCCGGCCGGTGGACGCCAGCGTGACGGTCAACGCCGCTGTCAACGCCGCGCAGGATGCGTGCTCGACTTATTGCCGTTCGTTTGCGAAGGATCTGATCGAGCCGCTTTGATCGGCCAGTTCCGCTTCACAGAATGAGTTGCCAGTACCCCACATCGACCCAGCGCCCGAACTTGAATCCTACCTGCTCGAAGTGCGCGACTTTCCGGAAGCCGAAGCGTTCGTGGAGCGCTTGACTTCCCTCGTTCGGCAACGCTATGCCACCGATGACGACATGCGTGGTGCCCTCGCGCAATCGAGCGATCAGCGCCTCGTAGAGCTCGACACCGATGCCCTGACCCGTATGCCCCGCGGCAACGTAGACCGAACTTTCGACGGAAAACCGGTACGCGCAGCGGCCCTTCCACTTGCTTGCGTAAGCGTAACCGACAACCTGACGGGCTCGCTCCGCAATCACCCAGGGCAGACCGGCCTCGGTCACTTCGAGGATGCGGGAACGCATCGCCTCCGCGGAAACGAACTCGGTCTCGAACGAGATGGTCGTGTTCTCCACGTAGTGGTTGTAGAGGCTGGCGATCGACGCCGCATCTTCTGGTGTTGCCGAGCGAATCAAGTCAGTTCTCCTTGGCGGTTGCTGTTATTGCCGGTACCGCTGAATTATCTACTCGGCAGTTCATGCGCGGCGAAAGGTTTCAGGCCTCAAGTTTCGCGCATATCGGCCGTTATCGGCGTTATGGGTGCTTGCCGATGCGGCGCGGCTGCAGGCGCGCCCGCAACACCGGGGCGATAGCGTCGATGCGGCGAACCCGGTCCGGCATAATATGACATCCAAATTCTCATCGCAGCTCGCACGCCACCGTTCGGTTCCCGACAGTCTGCGTTTCACTGCTCCGTGCTAGCCCGGACCGGACTATGGAAGTCACGCTTATTCATTTGACCGCTACGAAGCGGCACCGTTTTGCAGCCGCTATCGCGGCGACCGTCCTGATTTGCGCCGCGCTATTCGTCTGGCCGCACGCGAAAGCTCAAGCCATCGTCGTGCCGCCGTTCATGCCCATCTTCGCGACGTCGGTGACGCTCACGGCAGCGCTGACCGCTTTTTTGCTCTGGACGCAATATCGAGCATCGCGACGGTTCGTATTCGCTGTGCTCGCGAGCGCCTATGCTTTCACGAGCATCACCGCGGCAATTCATTTGATCGTCTTCCCGGGGGTGTTTTCAGCCACGGGCCTGCTTGGCGCCGGACGACAAACCTCCATCTGGACCTGGCTGCTCTGGCATGGAGGATTTCCACTGCTGGTCACACTCGCGCTGGCGGCGCGGACGCGGCCGCCTATCGACAATCGCTCGGAACACCGGCGTGGCGCCCTCGCAATCGTCGCATCGATCGCGCTGTCGATTGCATTGTCCGGGGTTGCCATCGGGGAGCATGGCCTGCTGCCGAATCTGGTTTCCAGCACGCCGTACTATCGGCATCTGACGCCCGGCCCCGCGCTGCTCATCGTCGAAGCGATCTGCGCCGGCGCACTCGTCACGCACGCTATGGTCACTCGGCTAAAAACGTCGATGGACTTGTGGCTTGCCATCGCACTGCTCGCGGAGTTGGTCGACGTCACGTTGACGCTCGCCGCGGGAGCGCGGTACAGCGTCGGCTGGTATGCGGCGCGCCTCGCGTCGATGGCATCGGCCAGCGCGCTCCTGGGCATGCTGATGTACGAGACCAGCGGACTTTATAGAAAGTTGGCCGAGGCACATCGTGCACTCAAAGAGTCGTCGGTGCGCGATGGGCTCACGGGCCTGCTCAATCGGGCGTATTTCGACGAGCGCTATCGCCGTGAATTCACGCTTGCGACCGAATCCAATCGTCCGCTCGGCGTCCTGCTGGTCGATGTCGATCATTTCAAAGCGTATAACGATGCGTTCGGACATCTGGCCGGCGACGAATGCCTGCGGCGTGTCGCGCAGACGCTTGACGCGCAATTGCGGTATCCCGCCGGCTTCATCGCGCGATACGGTGGAGAGGAATTCATGGCCGTGCTGCCGGACTGCGATCGGCAAACCGGCCTGGCCATCGCGGAGCACTTGCGCCGCTCGATCGCGGATCTGCAGTTGCCCACGCCTTCGAAAAGCTCGCCCTATGTCACGGTGTCGATCGGGCATGCGTCGAGTCAATGTCTGTCCAGTGCAAGACCGCAAGCGTTGCTCGCCAATGCCGACTCCGCTCTATATCAAGCGAAGGCCGGCGGACGGAACCGGGTGGAAGACGAAAAAGGCGCACGGGTACCTATACCATCCTGCTCGCAGGCGATGTCCGAGCCGAGCGAAGCGATGCACTCCCGCGTGGAGTCATGAGGCATCGCGTCCGCCGCTTTTGCTCGACGCAGTCGCGTGACGCGACATTGTTTGCATCGCGCCTCAGCGAACGGACCCAGCTATCTCTAAAATGTAATAACATTGTGTTTACATTCGAGCGGTCTTGTATAACTTCGCGCCTACGGTGAATTCATGAGAGCGACGATTCGCAAAATGGGCAACTCGCAGGGGATACTGATCCCCAAACCGATCCTTGCCCAACTTGGTCTGGAGGGAGAAGTGGAAATGGAAATCAAAGGCGACGCACTCGTCGTCCGACGGGCTCCCAAGCGCGCCCGTGACGGGTGGGCGGAGGCGAGCAAAGCCATAGCCGACGCCGGTGACGACGTCTTGGTGATGGGCGAGTTCGGAAATGCGGACGATACGGAGTCAACGTGGTAGTGCGTGGCGAAGTGTGGCTTGTTGCGCTGGACCCGACACTGGGCAGCGAGATTCAAAAAACTCGACCGTGCGTTGTAGTGTCACCGCCCGAGTTACATGACCATCTTCGTACGGTAATCGTTGCGCCGATGACTTCGAACGGAAAGCCTGCACCCTACCGGGTTCCGGTCACTTTCAAGCGTAAGCACGGGCTAATATTGGTCGACCAGATTCGCACGATCGACAAGATGCGCCTCATAAGAAAGGAAGGGACCGTCTCCGGGAATGCCCTCACAGGGACGCTGCGCGTTTTACAGGACGTTTTTGCGGAATAGGCTGGACTGAAAAAAGGACGAGTGGCGGGATCGGCGCCCCGAAGCACGACAAGCGCTGCGGCACGCCGCTTCCGGCGGCCAAACAACCGCCGGAGTCAGCGCGCGGCAGCGCAAAACGCTTAGGTCATCGCGCTCCCGTCACCGTCGGACGAGTCCCATGATCAGCGTCACGAGGAAGATGACGACGAAGACGAAGAACAGGATCTTGGCGATACTTGCCGCGCCTGCGGCGATGCCGCCGAAGCCGAACGCAGCGGCAATGACCGCGATGATGAAGAAAACGAGAGCGTAATACAGCATGATCTGACCTCCGTTGGCTGTTGCGGGTCGTGCGCCCAAGCTGCACGCATCGCTTTTCCTCAAGCAAGGGACGTACCGCACATGCCCTGACCCCCGCTCC
This sequence comes from Paraburkholderia sp. NMBU_R16, assembly GCF_013282575.1. GTDB lineage: Bacteria > Pseudomonadota > Gammaproteobacteria > Burkholderiales > Burkholderiaceae > Trinickia. Next base: position 43,364 of record NZ_JAAAYE010000017.1, on the reverse strand, counting down.
GCTCCGGCTAACGCAGGACATTCCAAGGGCTCTCCTGCCCCCGCTCCGATCACCCCGATCCCGGGAATAACGGCAAATTTGGCCCTTCCTTGCCTTTTGGTTATATGCAAAGCACAGGCATAATGCGAATGGTGCACTGCACTGAATAGGGGTCGCATAATAGTTACGTTTTTCCTCCTACTTAATTGCGCCGCCTTATAGACCACGACCCCGTTTTAGGAAACTTGCATGAAACCGGCAAAGAATTCGCCGCGCGCCCGAATCGTCCGATATACGGTCTTTGGCGCAATCTCCCTAGCTGTCGCGGTAATCACTGCATTCGGCTATCTTCGCTACGAGCAGCGCGTCGACGCGATGCATCCGGCGCTGACCGGCATCGCCCTCCAGATGCGGCACGATCCGGCAGCCTGGACGCGGCAAGAGCGGGATGCATCGGAAATGCTGCGCGACATTCGCGAGGAGAAGGTTGCCGCAATAGGTGTGAGCCGTGATGCGATCCTGGTGTCGACGCAAACGGGGGCTAAATACTTCGTGACCGATCACAATGGTGCGTTTTCAAATGCCCTGTTGCTCGGCGAAATGAAAGCGGGCGCCGATGCGCCTTATCAACTGGTCTGGCTGCCCGACGCAAACCTTCAGACCGGAATGGCTCGCTGGGCTGCCGCATTCGACAAGATTCGCGACCTCATTACCCTTTTGATGCCCCTGATGTTGATCGGCGGCCTTTTCTGGTTCATGCGCCGCGAAATGACGGGCGGCGCGCAATTGCTCGAAGAGTCGCCGACATTGCGCTTCGAGGACGTCATCGGCGCCGGTGAAGCCAAAGCCGCGCTGGCGGACGTTCAGTCGTATCTGACGGACCCGGCCCGATTCACCGATATGGGCGTACGCGCCCCCTGCGGCATTCTGATGACGGGCGGTCCTGGCGTCGGCAAAACACGCTTGGCGCAAGCGCTCGCGGGCGAATGCGGCGCAAGCTTCATCTCGATCACCGGCAGCTATTTCAGCGCGAAGTATTACGGTGTCGGTATTCAGAAGGTCAAGCATCTGTTCGAGCTGGCGCGTAAAAATTCGCCCACCGTCATCTTCATCGACGAAGCCGACGGCCTCGGCAAGCGCACCGATACCGGCGGCGGGCCGGCCGAAGCGGAAAGCAACCGCATCGTCAATCAGTTGCTCGCGGAAATGGATGGTTTCGCATCCAACCAGGGGGTGATCGTCGTCGCCGCGACCAATCATCCCGAGAACCTCGACGAAGCGTTGCGCCGGCCCGGCCGGTTCGATCGAACGGTACAAGTGCGCCTGCCGGATCTCGAAGACCGGGCGGAGATCCTCCGCTTTTACGCGGCGAAGCTGACGTCGAAGGCGGACGATATCGACTTCGGTCAATTGGCCCGGCTGACGACGGGGCTTTCGCCCGCCACGCTGGCGATGATCGTCAACCAGGCGGGCCTGGTCGCTCGCAAAGCTGGCGCGAGCACGATTACGGCCGCGCACTTCATCGAAGCCATCAAGATCGCGCGCATCGGCGACGTCAGCGGCGCGGAACGCGCACTGTCGGAAGAAGAACGTACGCGCATTGCCGTTCACGAAGCGGGGCACGGTCTGGTGGCGGCTCTGCTGGGTACCGGCGTGCTCGAGGAAATCACGATTTTGCCGCGAGGCGGCGCACTCGGCGTGGCACTGGTCACGAAAGCGCAAGACAAGCATCTCTATCGCGAGACGGAGATGCGCAACGAAATCCAGGTACTGCTCGGCGGACGTAACGCGGAGCTGCTGGTGTTCTCCGAAGCATCGAGCGGCGCCGCGCAGGATTTGCAGGAAGCTTCGCGGATCGGGCTCGACATGGTGTCGAAGTTCGGCTTCAACGTCGACGGAAACCTGTTCAGCCTCGCGGCGCTGCCGGCTCAATACGCGGGCTTGCAGCTGAAGAATGCGATCGAACACGCGAACGTTCTACTGCGGGAACTCGACGATGCATGCCAGGCGTTGCTGCGCGCCAACGAACCGGTATTGCGGGCCATCGCCGAGCGCCTGCTCGAATCCGAAACGGTATCGGGCGAGACCGTCGAACAACTGATTCGCGAGCATGCCGCGGCTTCGAGCCCCAGCATGCATCTCGCTCAGGAGCCGGCGGCGGCGTAAGGTCTTGCCGGCATACCGAACTCACTGCAGCCATACGGTCAGCAGATGAATCGCGAGCCCAACGCAGCCTCCGACAAGCGTTCCATTCAGGCGAATGAACTGCAAGTCGCGGCCGATGTTGAGCTCGAGCTTCTCGACGACCTCATGTTCTTTCCATTCCTTCATCTTGCTCGCGATGAACACGCCCAGCTTCGGCCGGAAATGGTCGAGCAGACGCGGCACCTGCAACAGAATCTGCTCGTTGATGACCTGCCGCATTCCCGCATCGCCCGCGAGCGCGGCACCGAACGCGCTCACGGCACCCGAAAGCCTTGCCCGAATGCTCGACTGACCGCTCGCAATATCCGCGCGCAGCCAGGCGTTGAAGTCTCGCCATAGGCCATCGACATAATCGGTCAGCACTTGATTAGCGGCCAGTTGGCGCTGATAGCCGCGAATTTGATCCCGAAACGCGGGATCGTCTTTCAGTCTCGCGATCAATCGCCATACCGCCCGGTCGAATTCGGCGCGCAGCGGATGATCCGCATTCCGATCGACTTCGTCCAGCAGTCTGCCGAGAAAATCGAGCAGCTTTTCGATGGCATAGTTCGCCGTCGAGTCTTTCCATGACTTGAAATAGAGCGGAATTTTGTCCGCCAGGAATTCAGCCACCCGATGCTTGATGCTTTCGTCGTTCAGATACTTGCTCGTTGCCGTGAGCATCTGATCGAGCACGGCCTGGTGCCGGCCGTCGTGCGTGAGCGCTTGCAGGATTTGCCCCGCCAATGTCGACAAGTCGATATCCGCAAACTTGTTCGCCACCGTCTTTCTGAGGAACGCGCGCACCTCGGCGTTGTCGAGCAGCGTCAAGCCGTAGCTCAACAGCTTGACGGTACCCGAACCGATGAGATCCGCGTTTTTTTCGTCGGCCAGCCATTGCGCGACTCTCGCCGCCGGATCGACGGTCCGAATCACGTTCGTCACGCGCTCCGTCGAAAAGAATTCGCCCTGAACGAAATCGCCGAGGTTATCGGCGATGCGATTCTTGTTCTTCGGAATGATTGCCGTGTGCGGGATGAACGACAGACCGAGCGGATGACGAAAAAGCGCCGTCACGGCAAACCAGTCGGCCAAGGCGCCGACCATCGCTGCCTCCGCGAATGCGCCGATGAAGGGCCATGCCGCACTCGATCGAGCAAAGACGACCGAAGCGGCATAGAGCAACGTGACGCCTATCAGCAGTCCCGTGGCGAGCCAACGCATCTGCCTCAGACGTAGGCGCTTGAGCTCGTCTTCGGCGCTCGACAGGCGCGCATAGACCGAATCCGTATAGATCGACATCGTATTAGCCACTTGGAATGCAAAGGACTTGTTCGAGTTGATGACACCTGGCGCCGGCCACTGGAGCGGCCTGGGGCCTAGCACCCCGGCCATGATAGCCCGATGGCAGCGGCGCCGAAGCCGCCACCTCGACAAGCGAGGGCGATCCCGCGTCAGCGTGTAAACTGTCGGGTTTTTCGACTCCGCTCGTAAAGCCGTATCGTGACAGTCCCGCAGCGCTCAGCACTGAGCGGTCCGACACTTATTCGTCTGCTCGCCCGCCTGACAGACAGCAACGTCGCCGAACCCGCGCAGACGCTCTCGCAGCGCCTGAGCGGGTGGCTCGATTGGACCGACGCCATCGCGCTCTCCTCGGCGCTCGGCGGGGGCGCGTCCGCCGTGGTCGTCGCCGACGCCCAACCGCTAGGCACGGCCGAAGCATGCGAAAGCGAGTGCGATCGCGTTCGTGCAACGCTGGCTCGCGCCATCGCGCGCGACAGCACATTGATGCCTGCAAGGTCTGCGACGCGCGGAACGCACGGGCGCGCATCGATACTCGCGCACGCGCCGCAGCGCAACGACAAGGGCGACGACGCAGCCGATTACACGCTCTTTCGACAGTGCTACCTCTCACTGCAGCAGAGCATGGAGACCCATATCGGCAATCTGCGTCGCCGCCTGAGGGCCACGCTGGCAATGCGCTCGAGCGCGATGGGCCGCCTTGCGATGGTCGATGCTGCAATGGAGCGTGCGCTCGAAGCGCGCGAGCAACATCTGTTGAGCAGTGCGCCCGTTGCGCTGCGTGGGCATTTCGAGCGCCTGCGTACGGCCGAAGCCGAACGGTTGGCACAAGGACAAGCTCAACCTCAAGCACAAGCGCAGGCTCAGGGCCGCCTCCCCACGATCGAGCCCGGTGCGTGGTTGGACACGTTCCGCTACGACATGCAGTGCGTTCTGCACGCCGAACTCGATCTTCGTTTTCAACCGGTGCAAGGGCTGCTTGCCGCCCTTCGCACCAGCTAATCCGGACCCAATGTTTAGGAATCCCATTCATCTCGCAGTGTTCCTGGGCGGTCTCGCCGTTCTTGCCTGGATTGGTACCGGCTATGTCGTCTCGAATCCAGTGGCGCTCATCGTCACGCTGTCGATCGGCGCGTGCTATGTCGCCGGCTCGGTCGAATTGCAACGGCATCATCGGGCGACGTCCGGACTGATCGAAGCAGTCTCGGACCTTGCGGAGCCGCCGCCCGCGCTCGGGGCCTGGCTCGAACGCGTGCCCGCGAGCCTGCGCCATGGGGTGCGCCTGCGCATCGAAGGTACGCGCGGCGCTTTGCCCTCGCCTGCGCTCGCACCCTACCTGGTCGGCTTGCTCGTGTTGCTCGGCATGCTGGGTACGCTGCTCGGCATGATGGCGACGCTTCGCGGTACGGGTGCGGCGCTCGAAAGCGCCGCCGACCTGCAAGCGATCCGCGCTTCGTTGGCCGCGCCGGTGAAAGGGCTCGGCTTCGCGTTCGGCACCTCGATTGCCGGCGTCGCGACTTCGGCGATGCTGGGCCTGCTCGCTGCGTTTTGCCGACGCGAGCGCACCCAAGCCGTCGAGTTGCTCGATGAGAAGATCGCGACGACGCTGCGTGCGTTTTCGCCTGCGCATCGGCGCGACGAAGCATTCCGATTGTTGCAGCGGCAGGCCGATGCAATGCCAACGCTGGTCGACCGGTTGCACGCCATGACCATCGCCATCGAACAGCAAAACGTGAAGTCGAACGAGCGGCAGCTGGCCAGCCAGGAAGCGTTTCACAGCAAGACGGAAGCGGCGTATCTCCGCCTCGCGTCGTCGGTCGAGCAATCGCTGAAAGAGAGCATCGCCGAAAACGCTCGCAACGCGGGGGCCATGCTCCAGCCGGTCGTCGAAACCACGATGGCCGGCCTCGAACGCGAGAGCGTCGCGCTGCGCGACGGCATCGCGCGGTCGGTGGAGCGCCAGCTCGATGGATTATCGAAAGGCTTCGAAACGTCGAGCGCGGCCGTGGCGCAGATCTGGGACCGCGCGCTGGATGCGCATCGGCAATCGAACGAGGCGCTCGTCGCGCGCCTGAGCGCGTCGGCGCAACAGTATGTGGATGCAGCGGCGGCTCAATTCGAGCAGCATTCGGCGTCTTTGCTCCAGTCCACGAGTGAAGCGCACGTCCGGTTGGCCGATCTGCTCGCATCGCGCGATGAAACACGACTCGCGGCCTGGGCCCAACGGCTCGAAGCAATGGCCGCGGCTTTGAGTCAGGAATGGGAGCGCTCGGGTGCCCGCAACGCAAGCCGACAGCAGGAGATCTGCGATGCGCTGTCCCGCACGATGCGCGAAACGGCAGCCCAGACGCAGGCCCATGCGAGCGAGACGATCGCCGAGATTGCGCGCCTGATGCAAGCCGCATCGGAGGCACCGAAGCTCGCGGCCGAAGTCGTCGCGCAATTGCGTCAGAAGCTGTCGGACAGTATGGCGCGCGATACGGCGATGCTGGAAGAGCGCAGCCGGATGCTGGCGACGTTGAATACGCTGCTGGATGCGGTCAACGACGCTTCGACTCGTCAACGCTCGGCCGTGGACGAACTCATTGCGACCTCCTCGGGTCTGCTCGAACGCGCAGGCCAGCGCTTCACCGAAACGCTCGGATCCGAGTCGGACAAGCTCGGCACCGTTGTCGCGCAGATGACGAGCAGCGCAATCGAAGTGGCGAGTCTTTCGGAGGCATTCGGCGCTGCCGCACAGCTGTTCGGCGACGCGAACGAGAAACTCGTCGCGCATTTGGAGCGCATCGAAGCGGCACTCGACAAATCGCTCGCTCGCAGCGATGACCAGCTCGCGTACTACGTCGCCCAAGCGCGGGAAGTCATCGATCTGAGCATGATGTCGCAAAAGCAGATCGTCGAAGATTTGCAACGGCTCGCCACGCAGCGCACGTCGGAATCCGCCGGAGCCGAGGCGGCATGAACGAGGAAATCGAAGCCGGCGTCGAATCGGGCGCGCCGATCTGGGCCGCCTTCGGCGACCTGATGTCGGTTCTGCTCGGTGTGTTCGTGCTGATCCTGGTGGGCGTCATCGGCGTTCAAATGGAGCTCTCCACACAGCTCGACAAAGAGATCAAGGAACGCCAGCTCGAAGCGCAGCGGCGCAAGACACTGGAGCAGGCGCTGGCCGGGCCGCTCGCGGCGGGCCGCGTGACGCTCGTCGACGGACACATCGGCATTAGCGGCAGCCTGCTCTTCGCGCTCAACTCGGACCAACTGCAGCCGAAAGGGCGCGAGTTGCTCAAGAGCCTTGCAGGGCCGCTGGCGGCCTATTTACGAGGCCACGAGGAAATCCTGATGGTCAGCGGTTTCGCGGACGATCTGCAGGTCCGCGAAGGCAACCGGCACTTTGCCGACAACTGGGAACTCTCGGCAAAGCGCGCGCTGACCGTGACGCGCGCGTTGATCGACGAAGGCATTCCACCGTCGTCGGTTTTTGCAGCCGCGTTCGGCTCGCAACAGCCCGTGAGCTCGAATGCGGACGAGCAAGGCCGGGCCAGGAATCGACGAGTCGAACTCGCGCCGATGCCAAAAGCGGCGGCCGCCACGGCGAGGTCCCATGGCTAGCGAGGCCCTCGATCCAGCCTCGATGCTGCAAGCATGGCGTGAAAGCGGTGCCCATCGCGTGAAGCCGGTGCGCTTCCGAGCGATCGAAACGCTCGCACGCCGCGCCGCGGACCAGACGGGCGAGGTGCGTCGCCTTCTGGACGAGCGAATCGCAGAGCTGATCGACGCCTATGCTGTAGACCTTGAAAAAGCGGCGCCGGTTACGGTTGAACGCAACATGATGATGACGACGACGCCAGATCCTTTCCCGCGTAGCGCGCTGGCTGAGCTCGTCGACCAGATGGCCGCGAATCGTGCGCCCAGCGATCGCGATCGCCCTGCAACCGGCGACTCGGCACGTCCATTGCGGTTCGATCCCGAGCCGGAAGCGCTCGATTATTTCAGGCACACGTGGTCCAAGCTCAGCACCGAGCGCCGGTTACGCGAATCGCACGAACAGGTACCCGGGAATGCGGGGCCACTCAATTCCGAGAGCCTCGTCTATCGCTCGCTCTCGTTGATGCGCGAGCTGTCCCCGGAGTACCTGCGGCAATTCCTCGGCTATGTCGACGCACTGTCCTGGATCGAACAATTGAACGAAAGCGAGGGGATGGCGGCGAAAGATGGCGCGCGTCCCGCCCCCGTCAAAAAGAGCGCGCGCGGCAAATCGCGCTGACACGAACGCCGTCGCTGCAAACGACCGCCTTGTGCCCGCACGTTACTGCAACGTGCCCCAACGCTCGACCGCCGGCTCGGCCGACGCCCATTTCCATCGGCTGTCCTGCTGACACGCGCTCGCCGCATACCAGTGCTGCGGCGCACCGGGCTTGTCCCCGTCGATGACCGAGAACACGAACTCCTTGCAGCTCGTGAGCGGCGTCGCGAAAGCGCGCGTCACGCGTACCTCGCCGTGGCCGTTTTCGAGCGGGATGCGGTGCTTGACGCGCCACGGACGCGTTTGCCCCACGTCCATCTCACCAGCCGCGCTGGAAATCGCGTCCTGTTGATCGGTATGCATCGAACGCGTGTAGCGCTTGACTGCCTCGTCCGTTGCGCCCTGCACCGCGATGCCGACGCCGATACCGACGGCAGGATTGGCCGACACGAGACCTGTCGCGGCACCGGCAACGGCACCAACCGCAGCCCCCACCGATGCGCAACCGTTCAAAGTAAGGCCCGCGCAAATGGAGAGGGCCCCTGCCGCGACCAGGCGCATCAATGGCAGCCGTGGGGTCATCGGCCCGCTCATTGCAGCGCGCCCCAACGCTCGGTGGCAGGTTCGGCCGATGCCCACTTCCACGCATTACCGTCCTGGCAAACGGCGGCGACGTAGAACGCGCTCGAAGCCGGCGCATCCTTTTTCGCGGGCCGATCGACCGAGAACACGATTTCCTTGCAATCGAGCGCACCCTGGCTGATGACGCGGCTCACCGTGACGCGTCCGTGCTCGTCCTCTTCGATGGGCACCGAATGCGTCGCAGTCCAATTCGTCACTGCGCCAACGGCGAGAGGCCCGGCCACTTTGGCGATGCTGTCCTGGGTGTCGCGATGGACGATGCGTTGCGAGTACTGAACACCGGCTCGTGCAGCGGCGACGGCGCCGAGGCCGATGCCCGCCGCCGTCGCAGCGTTATTCGTGACCTTGGCGGCCACTGCCGCACCGGCGACGCCGGCGCCTGCCGTGGCACCTTCCGTATAGAGCGAGTTGCAGCCGGCAAGCGCGGCGCCAAGCGTGGCCGCGGCGATTGCCAGCACGGCGCGAGATACGATGAACGAACCGCTGCGCCGAGCGGCATGATGTCCGAGATCTTTCATGCGTTCAGTGTTCGATGGTGGTGCGAGCCCGGGCGCGAGCAGGCGCGGGACCGCCGGGGGTTTTCCGTGCCGCAGCATGGTACAGGATGGTGTGCGCCGTGCAACGCGAAAAACGCAAAGAATTGCAAACCGCGCCGAGCGGCAGCAAACGGTGCTCGCGCGTCGCTTATCGGCCAGTATCTGTTCGCGTCACCTCTCGCGCAACTATCTGTCAGGAACTCCGTCCCCTCTTTTCGGGTCACTGACACTGACGTGCGGAAAATCGAGACATCGCGCGCCGCTCACATCATCAGGAGAATGCATGCAACGCCGTCAATTCATTGCGATGACGAGTGCCATTGTGGCTTCGGGCGGACTCTCGCTGGCCGGATGCACTACCACGCCCGCTTCTTCGAGCGCCACGCCCGAGGCCAATGCCGGACGGCGTCAGTCGATCGATGCCGACGTCAACTCGACGCTGTCCCGGCTCTACGCCACCGTCAACGGGTCTCGAGAACTCGTCGGCAAGGCGCGCGGGGTGCTCGTGTTTCCCTCGGTCATTTCGGCCGGCTTTTGGTTCGGCGGCCAATACGGCCAAGGCGCCTTGCGTATAGGCGAGCAGACGAGCGGCTACTACAGCATCGCGGCCGCATCGTTCGGACTGCAGATCGGTGCGCAATCCAAAGCCATCATCATGCTGTTCATGACGCAAGAGGCGCTCGACAAATTCGTCAACAGCCAAGGGTGGGCGGCGGGCGTCGATGCCACGGTAGCCGTACTGCATGTCGGGGCGAACGGCAACGTCGATACGTCGACGACCCTTAGCCCCGTGGAAGCCTTCGTGCTGACGAATGCGGGATTGATGGCGGGCGTCTCGCTCGAGGGCACCAAGATCTCGCGGCTCGTTATCTGATCTGTGCCGAGGGGTCTGCGGCGCGCATCATTGCGAGGCGAACCGCTCGCGATACGCCTGGGGTGTCGCGCGTAGCAGACGGATAAACGTGCGGCGCATCGTTTCTTCGGTGCCGAATCCGCACCGGGAGGCGATGCGTTTGATCGACCATGACGTTTCGCCCAGCAAGCGCTGTGCGGCTTCCACCCGAAACTGCTCGACCGTTCGCGCGGGTGTGCGGCCCGTCTCGGCGCGGTAGTGCCGCATGAAGCTGCGTTCGCTCATGCGGGCGCGGCGCGCCAATGCGGGTATCGAGAGATCGGCGCCCAGATGCTCGGCCATCCATGTATGGAGCTCGGCGAATGGGTCGCCCGCTTGCTGCATCGACAATAACGCGCTGAACTGCGCCTGCCCGCCGGGGCGTTTCATGAATACCACGAGCTCGCGCGCGACATCGAGGGCGGCGGGCCTGCCGAGGTCTTCTTCGACTAGCGCCAGCGCCAGATCGATGCCCGCGGTCACACCGGCCGATGTCCATATCGCGCCGTCGCGAATGAAGATCGGGTCCGCTTCCACCTGAAGCGCGGGATAGCGTTTCGCCAATTGCTCGCAGCGGCTCCAGTGCGTCGCTACGCGACGCCCGTCGAGCAAGCCAGCTTCCGCCAGCACGAAGGCTCCGCTGCATACCGACACGACACGTCTCGCACTAGTCGCCTGCTTGCGAACCCAGCGCGTCAGTCTCGCGTCCTGCGATGCTGCCTCCACTCCTCTGCCGCCTGGAACGATCAGCGTATCGATGCCCTTTGCGGCCGAACGAAGCCCATCGGCCATGACCGCGAGTCCTGACGACGTGGTTATCGCGCCGGGCTCCGCCGCGACGACACGCGCCGCATACGGCCGCGGCCGCCCCCTTTCCGCCGCCAGTTCGTTGGCGGAGGCAAAGACTTGCAGCGGCCCGGTGATATCGAGCAATTGAGCATCGGGGAACGCGAGAATCAGGATCGGAAGCATCGCCTGGATAATCGGCTTCTAAATTGACGTGGCAGGAAACGTGGGTTAAATGGCATTTCCGCCATACGGTACACGCATAGAATGGTCTTGTCGACGGGGCGATCCGCGCCGGCCGCAGCAAACCGGCATCGTTCCGTTCCATTCCATTCCATCGCCGAGGTACCTCATGACACTGCAAGTAGGCTTTCTCGTATTCCCCGAAGTTCAGCAACTCGATCTGACCGGGCCGCATGACGTACTTGCATCGCTACCGGATACCACGGTGCACCTGGTTTGGAAAACGCGGGAGTCCGTTGCCTCGAGCAGCGGACTCCTGCTGACACCGAGCATCACTTTCAGCGACTGCCCCCAGCTCGATGTCATCTGCATACCGGGCGGCAGCGGCGTGACGAACTTGATGCGCGACGAGGAAACGATCGCGTTCGTTCGCAAGCAAGCAGCCGGCGCGCGTTATGTCACCTCCGTTTGCACTGGCTCGCTGCTGCTGGGTGCCGCGGGGCTATTGCGTGGCCGACGCGCCACGACGCACTGGGCATTTCATTCGCTGCTCGAACCGCTGGGCGCCATTGCGACGCACGGCCGCGTCGTTCGCGATGGCAATCTGTTGACGGGCGGGGGCGTCACGGCCGGCATCGACTTTGCATTGACCATCGCGGCGGAATTGGCGGGCGACGATGAAGCTCAGGCGATTCAGTTGGAACTCGAATATGCGCCCGCGCCGCCGTTCGATTCGGGTAGTCCCGATACGGCGCCCGCTCATATTCTGGCGATGAGCAAGGAGCGTTCGGCCGCTTCGCTTGCAAAGCGAGCAGCAGTCGTCAATGAGATCGCGGAAGCGGCACGAGCGTGAGCGTGGCGGGTGCGTTTTGTATCGATACTCGACGGAGCATGCATTGAAAGTTATTCGAAGCAGAGCGTTCGAAGGCAAGCGCGCCTGGGACGCGATCGATATCGCCAATATGGCCGGCACGACAGTGCGCCTGCACTGGACCGATGAGCCATATCGATGGCACATCAATGACGGCGAAGAGGTGTTTGCGGTGCTCGATGGGGTGGTGGATATGCACTATCGCAGCGCCGGGATCGAACACATCACGACGCTCGAAACGGGGGATGTTTTCTTCGCCGATACAGGCTGCGAGCATGTCGCCCACCCGCGCGGGGTGGCGCGCATTCTCGTAGTCGAGCGTGAGGGGAGTGTGTAGTAACGGGGAGGGAGTACTGTAACGCTACTCCCGCTCAAACGATCGCACCTGCAACAACGGCGGAAAAAGCTTCATCCACAGCAACGTAATCCCGATCGTACCGATACCCCCAACGAGCACAGCCGCGCGCGCTCCCCACCATCCGGCCGTGATACCCGATTCGAACTCGCCCAATTGATTCGACGTGCCAATGAAAAGCGAGTTGACCGCACTCACCCGCCCGAGCATGTCGTCGGGGGTACGCAATTGCACGAGCGACGAGCGGACGACGACGCTGATCACGTCCGAGGCGCCCAGCGTGGCAAGCGCGACCAGCGAAACGAAAAAATTCGTCGACAAGCCAAAGACGATCGTCGCAGCGCCAAACACGATCACGCCGCCGAGCATCGCCGCACCGGGCCGCGTGCGCAGCGGAAACCGCGCAAACCAAAGCGTGCCGATGAGCGCCCCGGCAGCGGGCGCCGAGCGCAGCGCACCCAACCCCCAAGGCCCGGTCAATAGCACATCGCGCGCAAAAATCGGCAACAGCGCGGTAGCGCCGCCGAACAGTACGGCAAAAAGGTCGAGCGAAAGCGCCCCGAGAATGACCGGGTCGCGGCGAATGAACGCGATGCCCGAGAACACGGACTCGAACGTCACCGGCGCACGCGAGACAGGTTTCGCGCGCAACGGGATGGAAACGACGAGACCCGCCGCGGCGAGAAAACCGATGAAGCAAGCGAGATAGACCGCGCTCGGGTCGACCCCGTAGAGGACACCCCCACACGCCGGTCCAAGAATCTGTGCGACCTGGTTCGCGGAACTCGATAGCGCGGTCGCGCGCGGCAACTCACTGCGCGGCACCACAGCCGGCAGCAGCGACGCCACGCACGGCGCCTCGAACGCGCGCGCCGCCCCCACTCCGGCCGCCAGCGCATAAATCGCGGGGGCGGTGAGCCATCCGCCCAGCGTGCCAAGCAGAAAAATACCGGCAGCCAACGCTTCGATCGACTGGCAGACTGCGATGATGCGTCGGCGATCATAGCGATCGGCAACGTGCCCGACGACGAGCGTCAGCGCGAACATCGGCAGAAACTGCGCAAGTCCGACCAGACCGAGCGCGAAAGCGCTATGCGTCAACGCATACATATGCCAGCCGATCGCGACGGCAAGCATCTGAAACGAAAGCGACGATAACCCCCGCGTCCCCCAAAAACGCCGAAAGGAACCGCGATGCATTGTGCTTTTTGGAGAGTCGAGGGATTCCACGGGTTGCGGCGTTTGCACTGTCATGAGTATCGCCACGTCCGCGCGAAGCGGCGCAGCCTTTGAGTTGTAGGGCGCGGTTTTGGTCTAAGCCGGAAAGTGTAGAGCATCTTCCCACACCGCATCTTCGGTGTCCGGCGAGGAAATCATCCATGCCACGAGAAACCACCCGTTCCGACGATACGAGCGACTGCGCCACGAGTTGCGTCATAATGGCGGATTGCCTGGCGTTACAATCTCGCGGTACCTCTCCTACCCCGAATCAACGGTTTTCCTCATGAGCACAATTCTCGAGAGTCTTCCGACCGGCCAAAAGGTCGGCATCGCCTTCTCCGGCGGCCTTGACACGAGCGCCGCGCTGCATTGGATGCGCATCAAAGGTGCCGTCCCCTATGCGTATACAGCGAACCTGGGCCAACCCGACGAGGACGATTACGACTCGATCCCGCGCCGCGCGACGCAATACGGCGCCGAAGGCGCGCGCCTCGTGGATTGCCGCGCGCAACTCGTCGCCGAGGGTCTCGCGGCCCTGCAATGCGGTGCATTCCACATTTCGACGGCGGGCGTGACGTATTTCAACACCACGCCGATCGGCCGCGCCGTGACGGGCACGATGCTCGTCGCCGCGATGAAGGAAGACGGCGTCAACATCTGGGGCGACGGTAGCACCTACAAGGGCAACGATATCGAGCGCTTTTACCGCTACGGTCTGCTCGTGAATCCGGACCTCAAGATTTACAAGCCGTGGCTCGATCAACAGTTCATCGACGAACTGGGCGGCCGCGCCGAAATGTCGGAGTTCATGCGGCAGGCGGGCTTCGGATACAAAATGTCGGCGGAAAAGGCTTATTCGACCGATTCGAATCTGCTCGGCGCGACGCATGAAGCCAAGGATCTCGAGAGCCTCGAAAGCGGCATCAAGATCGTCAATCCGATCATGGGGGTCGCGTTCTGGCGCGATGACGTACAAATCGCCAGGGAAGAGGTCGCCGTCCGTTTCGAGCAAGGCCGTCCGGTGGCGCTGAACGGCGTCGAGTTCACGGATGCCGTGGAGCTGATGCTCGAAGCGAACCGGATCGGCGGCCGCCACGGTCTCGGCATGAGCGATCAGATCGAAAACCGGATCATCGAAGCCAAAAGCCGCGGTATCTACGAAGCCCCGGGGCTCGCGTTGCTCCATATCGCCTATGAGCGCCTCGTCACGGGTATTCACAACGAGGACACGATCGAGCAATACCGCGAAAACGGCCGTCGGCTGGGCCGCCTGCTCTATCAAGGCCGCTGGTTCGATCCCCAGGCCATCATGCTGCGCGAAACGGCCCAGCACTGGGTGGCCCGCGCCGTGACGGGCGAGGTCAAGATCGAACTGCGCCGCGGCAACGATTATTCGATTCTCAGCACGAAGTCGCCCAATCTGACGTATCAGCCGGAGCGGCTCTCGATGGAGAAGGTGCAATCGACGTTCTCGCCGCGTGACCGAATCGGCCAACTCACGATGCGGAACCTCGATATCACCGATACGCGCGAAAAGCTGCGGATCTACTCGCAAGTCGGCCTGCTCACCCCCGGCGAGGCGTCAGCGTTGCCGCAATTGAAAGACGGCGGCGAATAAAAAACGGGCGCTATAGCGCCCATTCGCATCGCTAAGCGGGCCCGCTTAGCTGGCCCGCTTAGCTGGCCGGAAGCCAAAAGGGAGTGCCGGACATTACGGCACTCCCTTTTCTTTAGTTCAGCCAATAAATGGTGCAGGGATCGTCGGGCGACATCGAGCAAGCGCCCAGCGGCCACGCTGTACCGGCCTTCACGATTTCATGGACGGCGTCCCGCGCTTCCGGGCTTCGCCCGTACACTACGACGGCAAAGCACATCAGGCCGAATAGCGTGACGACGGAAAAGGCAAATTTCTCAAAGGCTTTCATCTGACGAATCGGAACTGGAAGCTGGATCGGTTCGTCATTATATCGAAAATACCTACGGGTTTTCCCCTAGTTTTGATAATGAAGGGGAATGTGCGGCGCGGACGCCACACATGACGCTCAAATGGACCTATTCCAGCCGGCCCCCGGCAAGCGCCCCGAGCCGCCGCAACGCATCGTCCAACTCTCGATCGAAAGGCCTCGGACAGCTGATTCGTATGAACGAATCGAATTGACCGGCATTCGAAAAGATCGCTCCGGGAGCGATCCGGATGCCCACGGCCAGCGCGGCTTCGAACAGGCGCTCGGAGCGTACGCCTTCCGGTAGCGCAACCCAGAGCAATAAGCCGCCCTCGGGCGGACTCAGGCGTGTGCCTTCGGGAAAGTAGCGCGCAATGGCGTCGGCGGTGGCCTCGCGCTGGGTCCGCAAACGCTCGCGAAATTGAAACAGATGGCGGTCGAAGCCGCCCGAGGCTAGAAACTCCGCCGCGACGAGCTGCGGCAGGATCTCGTTGTGACGGCTCTGCGTGAACTTGAGCATCTTGATGCGGCTCGCCCATTTGCCCGCCGCCATCCAGCCAAGCCGGAGCCCCGGCGCCAGCACCTTGTTGAGCGAAGGACAGTAAATCACGTTCCCCTCACGGTCCCACGCCTTGATCGGTCGCGTCCCCGCGGCCTCGACGAGTTCTCGATACGGTTCGTCCTCGATGATGGCAACACCGTGCCTCCCACAGATGCTGACCAACGCCGCCTTGCGTTCGTCGTCCATGACCGAGCCGAGCGGGTTCTGCAAATGCGGCACGACCACGACCGCCTTCACATTGCCGTACGCCGAGAGTGCCATGTCGAGCGCCTCCAGCGATAGGCCCGTGGTCGGGCTCGTCGGAATCTCCAATGCCCTCAAACCCAGACTTTCCAGTATCTGCAGGAGTCCGAAGAATGCGGGCGATTCAATGGCGATCGTATCGCCCGGCTGCGCCACCGCCCGCAAGGCGAGATTGACCGCTTCGACTCCGCCCATCGTCACGATGACTTCATCGGGCGGCACGACGACGCCTGCCGATAATGCACGCCGTGCGACAGTCTGCCGAAATTCGGGCGCGCCGCTATCGGCACCGACCTCTGTCAGTAACGTTGGGCGGCGACGCAAAAGACGCGTCGTCAACGACTGGAGCCGGGTCGTTGGATAGAGCCCCGCAACCGCCGTCGCACCGCCCAGGTTCAACGCACCGGGGCAGGCGCTGGCCCGTTCGATCACGCGCGAGACGCGTTCGTGCAAGCCTACATACCTTGCCTCGTCGGGCAACGAGGTCATGCCGGGCTCTCGTACGGTCGCGAGACGCGCGACGGGTCGGCGCACGAAATATCCGGCACGCGGACGCGCGCTGAGCAAGCCTGCTTCCTCGAGACGCCGAAACGTTTGGACGGCGGTGGACAAGCTGACGCCATGGCGGCTCATGAATGCGCGCACCGAGGGCATGCGGTCCCCGGGAGCAAGCGTGCCGGCACCGATGATGCGGCGATAGTGCTCCGCGAGCCGTTCGTACAGCGGCTCGCCGGGCATAGGCAGATCGAATGGGGGGTGGTCGGGAAATGGCATGGGTCGATCGTGTCCCAAACATGGCATGCAGGCCAGATACAGATCGGCGAATTGAGGACCGATACAGTGGGGTCGAACGAAGCACTGTATCGCTGCAGATTCCGTCGTGCTGGGTCTGTCGCGTCCCGTGACTGCGATCGTAAGCTCGAGGTGTCTGCAAACAGCTCGAAAGACCGCTCACATTCAGGACCGACAGCCATGCAAGCTTACGAAATGCGGTATGTTCCAGGTCAAATTCACGTCACCCGATTGCGCCGCGCAAGCTCGATCGTTGCAATCGAGGGCACACTGACGTTGCGCTATCGGGACGAATCGCTGAATTGGCTGCTCGATGCGACGCCCATCAATCACGTGCGTCTCGGCGAAGGAGAGGGGTACCGTTTGCCTTGCGACGCCTTCGTCGAGATAAGCACGGCGGGCAAAACGGGCGCAGTCGGCGCAGTCGAACCTGCCTCCACGGCCTTCGCGCGCTGTGCCGCGTGGATCGTGAACACGGCGATTCCCCGTTGGCTCAAGCTGCCGCAGCCCGCCCGTTAGCGCACCATCGAGCGGGTAGCTAAACTACCCGCATTTCGGTCGCAAAGAGACGGAGCTTATGCCTCTTCGAGAAAACGCCCGCGCGAGATCGCCGGCTTCGGCTCAGGCGTCGGCCGACGCCGAGCCATTGGAAGACCCGGCCTTGCTTCGCCGCCTGCTGCGTGCCAAAGACCGGATGGATGCCGCCTCGCACGAGGCTTGGCCGATCAAGCGTTTGGCCGAAATCAGTGCCATCTCCGAAGCGCACTTCGCGCGCTCGTTCAAGCGCGCGTTCGGTCTTCCGCCGCACCGTTATCTGCTGACGCGGCGCATCGAGCAGGCCGTTACGCTGCTGCGCGACACCGATCTCGACATCACGGAAATCGCCTTCGCTACGGGCTGGGAGAGCCTCGGTACTTTCGGCCGCACCTTCCGCGATATCACCGGCCAGAGCCCCGGCGCGCTGCGCCTG
Source organism: Paraburkholderia sp. NMBU_R16 (assembly GCF_013282575.1). Classification (GTDB taxonomy): domain Bacteria; phylum Pseudomonadota; class Gammaproteobacteria; order Burkholderiales; family Burkholderiaceae; genus Trinickia. The sequence goes on along the minus strand of NZ_JAAAYE010000017.1, from coordinate 25,663 downwards.
GAGGCGCGGGCCGATGTACATGCGCTCGACCGCGTGCCCGCTTGCGTACTGAAAGCCGCGCAGCGCCCCGACCTCACCATCGCAGTTTTGGAGAAGCGTCGCCGTATGGCCACCGATACAGTTCGGCCATCATCCAAAGAACCCAAGGAGGTCGAATGAACGAAGGTATCAACGTCGTAGGCTTGTACGTCGATGACCAGGACGAAGCGCTAGCCTTTTACGTCGGCAAACTCGGATTTCGCGTCCATACGGACGTGCGCAACGGGCCCTATCGCTGGCTCACCGTCCAACATCCGGATCAGCCTTCGTTCCAATTGGGTCTTTTCACGCCGGGGCCGCCCATCCACGACGAAGCCACCGCACGGACGTTGCGCGCGATGGTCGCCAAGGGCGCCATGCCGCCCCTGGTGCTCTCGGTAACCGATTGCCACGCCAGCTACGCCAAGCTCCATGCCCTCGGCGTGGAATTCACGCAAGAGCCGATGGACCGCTTCGGCAGCGTGGATGCCGGATTCCGCGATCCTGCCGGCAACGGTTGGAAAATGATTCAGGCCGCGCAAAACGCGTCGTGAGCATCGGCGCGCGGAATCGACTCGCTCTCAGGTACCGCGCGCCATCGCTTCGATTACACCCCGCATACGCCGCACCGCGGCGTCCGTGTGCCGTGCATCCAGCGCGCCGTAGCCCAGCACCAGTCCGCGGTAATCCGCGCGTGCCACCGCATCGATACAGAACGGCGAAAGCGGCCGCAACGTCAGGCGATGCGCGCGTGCCGCCTCGCTGACGGCAATATCGTCGACAGGCACATCGAGCCGCGCCGACAAATGCATGCCTCCCGCGCCCGCCGAGACGGTCAGCAAGCCGCTCATATGACGATGCAATGCATCCAGCAAAGCCTCGCGCCGCTCACCATAGAGCTTGCGCATCCGCCGCAGATGCTGCGTGAAATATCCCGAGTCGATGAACTCGGCAAGCGCGATCTGCTCTGCAAGCCGGCCCATCGGCATCAAGCGGCTCGCCACTTTGACCAATTGATGCGCGAGTACAGGCGGAGCGACGATGAACGCGATCCTGAGCGCCGGAAACATCACCTTGCTGAACGTGCCGAGATAAATGACCGGCGCGTCGGGTGCCAAACCCTGCAACGACGCGAGCGGCGTACCGTGGTGACGAAACTCGCTGTCGTAGTCGTCCTCGAGGATCCATGCGCCGCAAGCGCTGGCCGCCTGCAACAGCATCAGCCGACGCTCGAGGCTCATGACCGAACCGAGCGGATACTGATGTGACGGCGTAATGTAGATGAGCTTCGGCGACGCCGCGCGCCATAACGCGGGCGGCGGCGCGAGTCCGTCCGCATCGACCGGGACCGGCACGACCCGCAGATCCGCGCACTGGAATGCCGCCTGTGCGCCGCCGTAGCCGGGGTCTTCCATCCACGCGGTATCGCCCGCATCGGCAAGCGTGCGTGCGCAAAGATCGAGGCTGCTTTGTGTTCCATCGGTAATGACCACGTGCGCCGCATCGCAACGCACGCCGCGCGAGATCCGTACGTAGTTGGCAATGGCTTCGCGCAGCGCAACGTTACCGCCGGCCGACATGAAATCGAGGCGCGTTGAATCGACGCTGCGCCACGCATGCTCCAGGCAACGCCGCCATTGCCGTATCGGAAATGCATCGAGCGCCGGCAGCCCGGGGACGAACGCACGAGGCTCCCCATCGATCTCCGAATGATCGTCCGCCGGACGGCCGATGTTGGACGCGCGGCGCGATAACCGCGGCGTGCCCTCGTCATGCTCGATTGCCTCCGCTTGCGGTGTCAGCCCGACATCCGCTACCAGCGTGCCCTGCCGCGAGCCCGCGACGAAGCCCTCTGCCGCCAGTTGTTCATAGGCGTAAAGGACGGAATTTCTCGCGACGCCGAGTTCCTGTGCAAGCACGCGCGATGCGGGAAGCCGCGTTCCAGGCGCGATCGTCCCGCGCAAAATCGCGGCTCGCAAGCACGCGTAAAGCCGCTGCTGCCTGGACTGATGGGCGTGCGCACGCCCTTGCACTTCGCGTGCGTATTCGGCGAACATCAACACGTAGTCCATCGCGGCTCCATCGGTGGCGTCGAATCGTGGCCCCAAAATATCGTCGTTTCGTGGGTCTAGCCATGGTGCCACGTTTTTTCTACGCTTGGCGTTTTTGGAACCACAACGAGGCAACGATGTCCGCCGAAGAAACGAATTCGCCAAGCTCTGCCCGCACGCGCGTGAGGCGCGTACCGCAACGGGGCCGATACGATCGCGCCACGCTCGAGGCGATCGTCGACGATGCCTACGTCTGCCATATTGCCTTCGCCGATTCGGAGGGCGTGCACAACATTCCCACCGCATGCTGGCGAGAGGGCAACCATCTATATGTGCATGGTTCGAACGGCAGCCGCATGCTCAAACTCGCGGCCGACGGAGCACAGGTGTGCATCACCGTCATGCATCTGGACGGGCTCGTCCTCGCGCGCTCGGCGTTCAATCATTCGATGAACTACCGGTGCGCGATCATCTATGGTGTATTCGAGGTCGTGGCCGAATCGCAAAAGGCCGCCACACTCGATGCGTTCATGGAAACGCTCGCCCCGGGGCGATCGCGACATGCGCGCCCCGGCAATGCGAAGGAACTGGCAGCCACCACGGTGCTGCGTATCGCGCTCGACGAAGCGTCGTGCAAGGTCCGCACGGGCGGCCCGAACGACGACGAGGAAGATCTGGCGTTGCCCGTATGGGCTGGTGTACTGCCCTTGGCGCTCGCACCGCGCGCGCCAATCGCCGCGGCCTCACCGGGCGAGACGCCCCGTTACGTACTCGACTGGCACGAGGCGGCGCGCGCATGAATACTGCCCTCGGAAACGCGCAAGGACCAGGAGAAGAAACAATGAGCCCGACATGCGATGCCTCACCGATTCTCAATGAGTTCGATCAGCCGATCGGTCCGCCGGTGCCCGGCTGGACACCGCGCGAGCAGCCGCCGCGCACGCCGATCGAGGGGCGCCTGTGTCGGATCGAGCCGCTCGACGTCGATCGCCATGGCCCCGCGCTGTGGCGTTCGTTCAGCATGGCGCCCGATACGCGCGATTGGACCTACATGGCGAACGCCGAGCCGCTCACCGATGAAGCGCGTTTGCGGGCATACCTCGAGCGGAACGCGGCCAGCACGGACGCGCTGCATCATGCCATCGTCGATCGCGCATCGAACGAGGCACTCGGCACGTTCGCGCTGATGCGCATCGACTGCGCGAATGGCGTCATCGAAGTCGGGCACGTGGCGTATTCGCCGCGGCTGAAACAAACGACCCTGGCCACCGAGGCGATGTACCTGCTGATGCGGCGTGTCTTCGACGAACTCGGCTACCGCCGCTTCGAATGGAAGTGCGACAGTCTGAATGCACCGTCGCGCGCTGCCGCGCTACGTTATGGCTTCCAGTACGAAGGCTGTTTTCGCCAAGCGATCGTCTATAAGGGCCGTTCGCGCGATACGGCCTGGTTTTCGATCATCGATCGAGAATGGCCTGCCATCAAGGCAGCTTTCGAGCACTGGCTCGCACCGGAGAACTTCGATGCCGATGGGCGGCAGCGCCTGTCGCTTCGCGCATTGATCGAATCGCAGCGCGGCGGCGCGTGAACTGCGGGCGTCGCCGCGCCGGGCATCGATCACTGATGCTGCTGTTTTTGCTGCAGATATTGCCGCACGTCGCTCAATGAAACGCGCCCGGTATGCGCGGTGTCGATTTCATCGAAGTGCCGGGCGATGTATCCCAGCCCGTTTTGCTGCGCCTGGGCTTTGGTGATGGCCGCGCCGTTGCTGAGCGCCGAATTCGCACCGAGGCGCGCTTCGAGCCGCTGTTGGGCCTGCTGCTGCAGCAGGGCACCCGTCGACGGCGCGACGGGTGCGACGCGCGCGCGCGGGAAATACGGGCCGTCCACGCCGCCGCCTGGATGCGCGGGTGTGACCGGAGCGACGGCCTGAGGTGCCGCCTGGGCACTGGCTGCCGCCAGGCAAACGGCGATCAGGACAGCGCCACGTCGGATATCGATTGGAGACATGTTGAGCTCTCGATAGATAAGTGTCCGAATTGACCGCGATCGCGGGCTAGAGTGCCGAAGTCTGCGCGGTCTCGGTCGGCGTGCCGGCCGGCGCCTCGTCGCGCCATGGCGGAGGCAACATCCAGAGGCCGAGCGCGCCCGGAATCCACTGCCCCTGATAAAAATCGGCCAGTTGCGCCTTCATCTGCGGACGCGCCGTGTCGTCCAGATAGGTCATATGCCCCCCAGGATAGAACGTCACCTGCAGATTGGGAAACAGGCCCGGCACCGACTGTAGGCGGGCCAGCTGCTTCTCCGTATTGAAGAACGGCGTGGCGAGATCGTGGTAGCCGTTGACGGCGAGCACTTTCAGCTGCGGATTGAGCGTCAGCGCGGCAAGCAGATCTGGCACCGTGTCCGGCAGCGGCTGGCCGTCGTGCGAGAAATCCCACACCTGGATGATCTCGTCGTTGAGCGGCATGAACGTCGCGTTCGGCGCACTATAGCCAAGGTAGTCCGGCATCTGCGTTGCCAGCGCATTCGCGAACGGCTGCGCAATGAGAATATCGGACGGGTCGGAATCGGCTTGCAGGCGCGGATCGGAGTTCGGCAGCGACACGCGTCCGTCGTAACGCCCGATCGTCGTGCCGGGCAACAACGCCGTGAAGAACGGGTCCAGATTGAAATAGCCGTTCAACGCCTGCATCGTCATGCCGGAGCTCCAGGTCCACGACGACAGGACGCTCTGACTCGGCAGCACGGGCTTGCCGAGCGCGTCGGGAATGCCCAGTTGGCTGAGCACCCACGTCTGCGCGTATTTGCGGAAGTGCCGATATTCGCCGGTCACGAACGTCGCGACTTGCCAGGCATAGACGCCGGGATCGACAGGCGCGGGCTGGACCTGATTGTAGTAGGCCGCCACTTCCGCATAAGCGGGCAGATACCCGCTCAACGTGTCAGTGTCGAGCGCGAGCGCGCTCGCCGAACCGGTGATCGCCACCGCTTCGATTGCATCGGCGAAGTAATTCAGAATCGACGACTGGAGCACGATGCCCGACAGATGCACGCCAGCCGATTCCAGCGCGAGCGCGAGCATATCGGTGCGCGGGGTCCCGTACGACTCGCCGTAGAGATAAAGGGGCGAATCGCCACGATCGTTCACAGTCAGGTAACGCCTGATGAAATCACGCATGACGCCGACATCGGAATCGCAACCCCAGAACGTTTGATTCGTGTTCGGCAAGATAGCCTCGGACAGACCCGTACCGGGGGGGTCGATGAAGACCATATCGGTCGTATCGATCAGACTTTGCTCGTTATTGACGAGCGGATAGTTGGGCCAGTTCGTCAGCAGGGGGTCCGGGGTGGCGACACGCGTCGGCGCGAACGATCCGAGCCGCAGCCAGATCGACGAAGAGCCCGGCCCGCCGTTATAGAAGAACGTCACAGGGCGCGGCGCGCCGTTCGTGCTCGGCACGGTATACGCCACGTATGACATGGTCGCTTCGGGCTTGCCATTCGCATCGGACGCGGTCAAATGGCCCGTGGTCGTCGTGTAATTGAGCGTCTTGCCGCCGGACGTCCATTGATAATGCATGACAGCGGATTTCTCAGCGACTTGCGACACGCCGAGGCCGTCTTTCGCATGCGGTGAATAGGCAATTGGATCGGTATAGGGCTGATTCGCCGTCTGCGCCTGGTTGGCGAGCTGGCTTGCGCCTGCGCTCGCGTGCATTGCACTCGATGCCGCGGATGACCCGCCATCTCCGCCGCCACAGGCTGAGAGAATCGTCGTTGCCACCACCAACGCGCCGAGCCAGATGAAGTGTCCCTGGCGGCCCGCGCAACTGGCGCTACAGCTGAGGTCCGGTCTCATGTCTGTCCTTCATGGTTGAACGGGCCGACGGCGGACAACAGACAAGCCGATTTCCAGCCCGTCATTTTCAATAAAAAATACGAGCACTTACCGATTAAATCAGCATTTCTACGCGAATCAGAGGCTGCTATTACTTCACTACCATTTTTAGGAGTATCCGACTTCTATTCAACGGTAATGAAACTAGATTTCCGGTTTGATTTTGTCAAGACGCTCAATCGTAAACAATGCTCAATTGAGGGCGTCTCCTATTCTTTCCATTCTTTCAATTTGTCAGATTCAAAAAGGAGCGGGTATCGAGGCGGGGGCTTGCGATTCGATGACACCTGGCAAGGAGGAATTCCGTCGAACGCAACTTTTGTGTTTTCGATGGCCGAACGAGCGGCACGTGTGAAGAGACCAGGTTGCACGCGCTTGGGAGCGCGGCACCTGGCCGTGGACGAGGTCAGGTCAACGCATGTTCCGCGATTACTGCGGTGGCTGCATTGTCGAAGGCTGAGCTGGTTCCGGAGCAGGCTCCATCGAGCGTCCGGATTGCGACGTGCCGCTCGTCGTACCGCCAATGCCGGTCTGAGCGTTGCCCTGCGCGCGTGCTTCGGCGGCTTGGATATCGTTCGGGTACTGGGCGTTTTCGCCGGCAGCAGGACTATAGCCCGCTTCCTCTAACTGACGCAGGTCATTGCGAACCTGATCCCGCGTCACCGGACCGTTGGCTTGCTGTGCGAGCGCGAATGCAGGCAGCGCAAGCGCGGACGAGAGAACGACAGTACGGAATAAACCGTTCATGATCGACATACCTCCGTAGTTTCGGCCACGGGCCAAGTGGCACTCGAAAAGTGGCGCTTTCAGGATAGTCGACCAACCTTAAGAAACGACGAGCAGTTCATTACCGCTTTATCACCGATTATTTCGGGGGCGAATCGACTTTGGTCTGTCGGAACCGCGCCCTACCGCATGTTGGCTCAGGCGCGCGATTTGCTGGCTTTTTCGCGCTGGACGACCGAACGGAGCACACCATGAATCAGACGAGCAACGATACCCAGCAGGCCGATTTCAAGCACCCGAAACCCGCGCACCATAACGACGACGCGCGCAGCAAAATGCCCGAACGCGGCGATGCGGCACGCAAGCAGTCACCCGCCGACAAGCCAGGCAAGAAGCCGGGCGAAGGCGAAACGCCGGTGGGTTGACGCGCATGACTTGGCAAGCGGCATGCTGCCCGCAGCAGGCCGCTTCGTTCCCCGTTTCATTTGCGATTGAGCCGCAAGCGCCACAGAGCATCGAGGACAAGCTGCGTCGGCCGGTCGAGTTCGCCAGCGCGATGTGCGATGCCCAATTGCCGCCACAGCGGTGGACGTAACGGGCGCATCGTCACGCGCGGGTCCGGCGACGGCGCCGTCCGCTCGTGCGGCAGCAGTGCGGCACCGTATCCCGCCGCGACAAGGCTCTTGATGGCGTCAGTGAAGTTCAATTCGATGCGCGGCGCGGGCCGCTGACCGGCAGCGGCGAACCACTCGTTGGTAAGACGCGATAGCCGTGTAGAGGCGTCGTTGAGAATCAGCGGTTGCGCGGCAAGCCACTGCGCCGATACACGCGCCGGCGGCTCCCAATGAGCCGGCATGAACGCCATGACCGGGTCGCGCCGCCAGGGCTTGACGCTCAGGCCCGGCACGGGCGTCTGCGGCAACGCCACGAGACCGATATCGAGCGCGCCACGCGACAAGCCGCTCAGCGTTTCCTGCGAAGTCTGCACGGCCACCTGGACGTCGACGCCCGGATGATCGCGGGCCAGTGCCTCGAGAGCCTGCGGCAAGAGATAAGCGATGGCACCGGTGGAAGCGCCGAGTCGCACGCGTCCGCCAAGTCCCTGCACCTGGCGCCGAACATCCTCCAGCGCATGCTCCGCTTCTTCCAACAAGCGCCGCGCGTACTTGAGAAGCGTCTCCCCAATTGCCGACGGACGCACTTGTGCGCGTTTTCGCAGAAGCAGCGGCGCACCGATCCGTTCTTCGAGTTCCGTAATATGGAGGCTGACGGTCGGCGGCGCGAGATGTAGCTTGCGGGCTGCTTCGGCGAAAGAGCCGCAATCGGCGATGGCAACCAGTGTACGCAGTCGATCGAGACTGATTTCTCGCACATCGGCCTCCCGGTGGATGTTTGTCGAATCTGAATTTCGCCGTTGCGAATTTCAACTTTCACTATTTTACCCATCCGGAGAAAATCAGCTGACCGCATTGCGCTCGAACAAGCACGGAGTCCCCATGTCGCTGCCCGATTGGTATTGCCCGGCCTCTGCGCCGCGCCCGCTCGAGATCGCACACCGTCAAGCGTGGCGTTGGACCATCGGCATTTGCGTGACGCTGTCTCTGGTCGGGTCGATAGCCGTGACCCTATACGCATCCTCGTCGATCACGCCTGCAGAGGAGGCCCGTTGCCGCACGCGCGCCTCGAACGACGCGCATGCCAGCTTCGAAGCATTTTTTCAAAATCCTTCCGGGCAGAATGCGTTGCAGCAGGCAATTGCTGCATGCCGAAAGTGACTGATTCGACGCAGGGGATAACGCGCGCAGAACGGCGCAGCCCTCAATCGACCTTAATCTCGCGGTCGTCCGCAAATGCTTGCAATGCGTCGCCGGTCAAGCGATAGCGGACCCATTCGCTCTGCGGTTTCGCGCCAACGGATTCATAGAACCGAATGGCCGGTTCGTTCCAATCGAGCACGCTCCATTCGAAACGTCCGCATCCCGTAGCGACGGCAATTCTGGCGAGATCGTGCAGCAAGTGTTTGCCGGCGCCCGCGCCGCGAAAGCGCGGTGTGACGTAAAGATCCTCCAGGTACAGGCCTTTGCGTCCCTGCCATGTCGAAAAAGAAAAGAAGTAAAGGGCAAAGCCAGCAGGCTCGCCATCCACTTCGCAGATGCGCGCATGAATGTGTGCGCCGTCGCCGAAAAGGCCGCCCCGGATCGACTCGACCGTGGCAACGACCTGATCCGCAGCCTTCTCGTAAGTTGCCAATTCCTTGATGAAGCCGAGGATGACGGACGCATCGGCGGGTATCGCGTCCCGTATCGCAATTTCCATTCGCTTATTGACTCCTCTGTTGGGTTGCGAGTTCTTCGCAAGAGCATGTTACCTTTGGTTCCGTTGTGCAGGAACTGCCGTTCCGGAGGAACCCCAAATGCGCCAAGCCCTCGAACATCTGCATGTCGGCACGCACCGCCGAGGACTCGTCGAGATCACGACGGAGGTTAGCGAGTTCGTCGATCGCCAACCGATCGACAACGGCTTGCTCACCGTTTTTTGCCGCCATACTTCGGCCTCGCTGCTCATACAGGAAAATGCAGATCCTTCGGTGCGCCGCGATCTCGAGCGCTATTTCGAGACCGTCGCGCCCGAAGACCCGAACCGGTACGAGCATGACACGGAGGGCCCGGACGACATGCCGGCACATCTGCGCACCGCGCTGACACAAGTCCAGTTGGCCGTTCCACTCGAAAACGGCCGGCTCGTGCTGGGCAGCTGGCAAGGCATCTACGTGTTCGAACACCGGCGGCAACCGCATACGCGCGATATCGTGCTCCACCTCATCGGGCAATAGCGGCAACCCGAGTCCGGCCACGACGGATCACTATGTATCGGAACGCTGACACTTTGCTCCCGCGACAAACGCCAGCGGGGGCCCGCGGCGGCCCTTCCACAGCCGGCATCAACATTGCATTCACCGCCCCCTTCGATTGCCGGAATACGAATATTCAATCGTTTATCGCAGCACTTTCATAAGGAGTCGATTCCCATGTCCATTGATATGACCTTTCGCGCGGGCGAAGCTACCGTGTTCGCGGCGCCGGGCCAGGCCACCGATGCGATGCCCGAGATTTTGATCGGCCGCGTCGACGGCCCGGTCGGGCACGCCTTCGCCAATATGATGGCCCAAACGAAAGGCCATACGGCGATGTTCGCCATTCGAGCCTGCAACCAAATGGTGCGTCCGGCCACGATCATGGTCCCGAAGGTGACGTTGAAGGATATGGCAACCATCGAGCTTTTCGGCGGCGTCGTGCAATCGGCCACCGCGGATGCCGTCGTCGATTGCCTGATCGAAGGCATTTTGCCGAAAGATCAGGCCAACGAGCTATGCATCATCAGCCTCGTCTGGATCGATCCACGGTGCGTGACGGATCCGGACTTGGACAAGAAGGATATGTATCGCACAAACTACGAAGCAACCAAGCTCGCCATCCAACGCGCCATGTCGAACGAGCCGAGCGTCGAGACGCTGATCGCCAACCGTCATGCGATCAAGCACGATATGGATGACTGGAGCTGAAAACGGTACCTGGCGACAAGCGGCCCGATAAACGCTGAACGACGAACGGCGGGCATCGCTCGAATGGAGCGGTGCCCGCCGTTCGTTTTCGCTCTTGCGGTTTTCGAACCCGCCTCAAGCAAGCGCGGCTTCGGCTTCCCGATTCGCAGGCACGCTGATCGGCTGCCCCGTGCCGCTGCGAATCAGGTAATCGAAAGCACCCAACGACGCTTTGGCCCCTTCGCCGACGGCAATCACGATCTGCTTGAACGGGGTCGTCGTAACGTCACCGGCCGCGAACACGCCCGGCAGCGACGTCGCGCCTTTCGCATCGACTACGATTTCGCCGTGCGAAGAAAGCTCGATGGTTCCCTTCAACCATTCGGTGTTCGGAACGAGTCCGATCTGCACGAACACGCCTTCGAGTTCGATGCGCCTCGTCTCGGTCGAACGCAAGTCGTTATAGCTGAGCGCCGTCACTTTCTTGCCGGCGCCTTCGATCTGCGTCGTCTGCGCCCGCGTCACGACCGTCACGTTCGAAAGGCTGCGCAGCTTGCGTTGCAGCACTTCGTCCGCGCGCAGCGTTTCGCCGTATTCCAGCAACGTGACTTCCCGCACGATGCCGGCGAGATCGATCGCCGCTTCGACACCCGAATTGCCACCACCGATGACGGCCACGCGCTTACCTTTGAAGAGCGGACCATCGCAGTGCGGACAGTACGCCACACCGCGATTGCGATACTCGCGCTCGCCCGGCACACCGATTTCGCGCCAGCGCGCTCCCGTGGCCAACACGACAGTCCTCGCCTTCAGCACCGCACCGTTGGCCAGATGAATTTCGTTGATTTCGCCGGGCACGAGCGCCTGCGCCCGCTGCGCGTCCATGATGTCGACTTCATAGTGCTTCACGTGCTCTTCCAGCGCGACGGCAAACTTCGGGCCTTCCGTTTCCCGCACCGAAACGAAATTCTCGATGGCGAGCGTATCGAGTACCTGACCACCGAAGCGCTCGGCCGCGACACCCGTCGCGATACCTTTGCGCGCGGCATAAATCGCGGCAGCGGCGCCCGCGGGGCCGCCACCGACGATGAGCATATCGAAAACAGGCTTGGTTTCGAGCGCCTTGGCGGCCTTCGCGCCGGCGTTGCCGTCGAGCTTGGCGAGAATTTCCTTGACACCGCTACGGCCTTGCCCGAATACCTCACCGTTGAGGAACATCGTGGGTACGGCCATGATCTGGCGCGACTCGACTTCGTCCTGAAACAGCGCACCATCGATCGCGATATGACGGATACGCGGATTGATGAGCGCCATGACGTTCAGCGCTTGCACCACCTCCGGACAGTTCTGGCAGCTCAGCGAGAAATACGTTTCGAACGTGTAATCGCCGTCGAGCTCGCGGATTTGGTCGATCACCGCTTGTTCGAGCTTGATGGGGTGGCCGCCCACTTGAAGCAGCGCGAGCACGAGCGACGTGAATTCGTGCCCCATTGGAATGCCGGCGAACCGGATGCCGGCGGCCTTGCCGGGCTCACAGATCGAAAACGACGGTTTGCGTTCGTCGTCGTCACGCCGTTCGATGACGGCGACGCGTTCGGTCAGCGTGGCGATCTCGCGCAATAGCGCGAGCAGCTCTTGCGATTTGGCCGAGTCGTCGACCGATGCGACAATCTCGATAGGCCGCGTGACTTTGTCCAAATACGTTTTCAGTTGGGTCTTGAGATTGGCGTCGAGCATGGCTTATCCGGTATGTCGAATGGGGCGGAAAGAGGCAGGCTGCACGCGGCGCCATCGCGCAGAGGGCGCCGCATCAGCCGGGCGGGAAAGGCTTAGATCTTGCCGACGAGATCGAGCGACGGGGTCAGCGTTTCGGCGCCGGGCGTCCACTTCGCGGGGCAGACTTCGCCCGGATGAGCCGCGATGTATTGCGCAGCTTGCACCTTGCGCAGCAGTTCCCCTGCATCGCGGCCGATACCGTTGTCATGGACTTCGCACAGCTTGATTTGGCCTTCGGGGTTGATGACGAAGGTGCCACGCAATGCCAGACCTTCTTCTTCGATGAGGACATCGAAGTTTTGCGCAATCGCACGCGTCGGATCCGCGATCATCGGATATTTGATCTTGGCGATCGTGTCCGACGTGTCGTGCCACGCCTTGTGCGTGAAGTGCGTGTCCGTCGAGACGCTGTAGATTTCGACGCCGAGCTTCTGGAATTCGGCATAACGATCAGCCAGATCGCCAAGCTCGGTCGGGCAGACAAATGTGAAATCGGCCGGGTAGAAGAAAACGACGGACCACTTGCCTTTGAACGTCTCGTCCGTGACCGTCACGAAGTCGCCATTGTGGTAGGCGGTGGCCTTGAACGGCTTGACTTGGCTGTTGATGATCGACATTTCGCGTAAATCCTCTGGTTGGGTTGGAAAGTGAGTGCAGTATGACGCGAAGCTATCGATCCGTGAATTTGATTGTCAATATCAATCGCATTGGCGGAAGCTATCGGCCCCATTGCACCAACCAGAGTGCGGCCCGTGGGACGGGCCGCGGCCTTTTTACTTGGCCTCCGCGGCCGCGTTCGCCTCCTCGAGTTCGCGCGCAAAGGCGGCCGCCGCACGATCGGCGATCTCGTTCCTGATAGTCGGATTCGCGAAATCCGCGTCGCTGTAGCTTGACCCATCCCCGCGAACAAGTCCGAATCCTTCCGCGACGATCTGGGCGACGAGCGGATCATCGCGTGACATGTCCCAGTCGCTCGGCGCATCGCTCGGCTTCATCAGCGCGACTTCTTCGAACCCTGCATGTGACTCATCCTTATACCGGGCCGCTTCGACGATCTTGGCTTCGTCAACGCCCGGCTGGCCGGTTGCCGCCCAGTCACGGAAATAGTCGTCGTAGCTCCGGCTGGCGGCCACGAGTGCGTCCTTGTCGAATGCAGGGCTGCCGGGGTTGGGACGGTAGACAAAATGCAGATGCCAATTGCCGGTATTGCCGTCAGGTGTCACATCGGGCTGCGCGTGCACTGGTACGAGTCGCTCATCGTTCGTTTGCCCCATGACGACTAGCGCGCCGGCACGGTCATAAATCCGGTTGCGTTGAATCGTATAGAGGCGGTCCTCCGCAATCTCGCCGCGCCCCTTCGGATCGATTTCCCACACTGCTCCCAGCATTGCATTGTTTTCGCCCGTCGTTTGATTATGCTTCGCGACCGCGGCCATCGCCGATGCGTTGACGAAGCCCAGCATCACATGCAGCATGCCATGGCCGCGAAAGTCGTCCTGGACGGCAAGATACTCGGCAAAACTGACCATGCCGTTTTCGCCGGCATCGAGCGTGCCGCCTTGCGCGAATGCGAGTGGCCGGCGCTTGTCTTCGGGTTCCCCCGGCAGCTTGCCCGTGTAGCAGAGCGTGAAACGCTTGCCGTCCAGTTCCGTGCCGGCCGCCTTTCGATTTGACATTGCCGCCTGGATCGTCTTGACCGGAACTGCCTCGGCGGCCGGGAAGTTTTCCATGTAAATCTGTTCGAAGACTTTGCTGTCTGCCGGGCTCAATTGGCCGTTCTCGTCGACAACTGCGATTTCCGCCCTCAAACCCAGATTCTTTATCGCGCTTAGCATTTGTTCGCGCTGGTGGGTGTCGATCGCCGCGTCGAGCGGATTGATGTCGCCGAGCAGAGTCTTTAGATTGGGACCCATTGCACGTGCGACAGCCGCTTTTTCAGCGGCCTGCGTCAGCGCGCTTCTAACACGCTGACCGCCCGGCAATCGTCCGATCCAGGCCGCATCGGACGCCGCCGTCAAAGGACGATGCGCCGCCATTGTCAGCCGGTCGGATGCATTTCTCCATGTTGCCGATCGTCGTGCCGCCGTTGCGGCGTCCGCCGCTGCCCCAGTAACTGCGGACGCTATCGGTCGAGCTTTCGACGCGATTTCGCCAAGCCTTCCTCGTATCGATCGAACCGAAGCCTTCGAATCGGATTTCTCGTCCGCTTGCGGGCCCGATACGACGGAGTGCTCTTGACCACCCCTTATGCGGCTAACTTCGCTCATCTGCGACCTCCCATCAAGCGGACCGTTATCCGCGTTCGAGTGGCCGGATTGTGCAGCGAAAGCGCAAACGTGTTTTTTCTGCCCTTCGGTCTTCCCTACGGTTGTTCGGCTTTCATTACGAAACGAAAGCTTGGCATTCAGAGGTTCCGGACAACAGCCAATACGAAGAACATGTTGACAACGCCATGCATGGCGATCGGCATCGCAAGTCCTTTAGTTTTCCTCACTAACCATCCGGCGATCAGCGCAAGGACGAAGCGTTGCACGAAATGTGACATATCCTGATGAAGCGCCGCAAAAAGCGCGGCCTGCATGACGTTGGCCCACCCGAAGCTGATATGGCGGGACAATCCTCCGAGCAGGCAACCCCGAAAAATCAGTTCCTCGATAATGGGCACGGCCACCGCAAAGATCAGCAATGGCAGCGCCAGACCGCCTATCGAATGCGCGCCCGTAATGAATGCCAATTGCCAGCCGACACCGGGACCGCCGGCCGGCATCGAGTGATGGCTGACGACGAACGTCAATAGGCTCCACCCGAGATAGAGCGCGGGCGGGACGAACCAGGCTTTTTTCCATTCGCCGCTGCCGAGCCACTCGCGCCACGAAAAGCGCACTGCCACCCATGCGAGACCGAGCGCCATGACGGCGAGCGACCAGATGTACGAGCTCGCTACGCCCTGTTGCCAGCCGTCGCGCAGCACCGTGCCGTGAGCCGGCGATAGCGATGCGGTACCCACGCGAAATCCGCCGAACACATACAGCGCAAAATACATCGACGACAAAGCCCACCACGCATGCCGCAAACCGATGCGCCCGAAAAGCGGCTCGCTGACCTTTTTTGCCCGTGCGCGCAGGAGGCCGCGATAGTGAGCAGGAAACAACAGCAGACCTGGTGCGGCAACCAGCAGGACCGTGTACACAATCAACGCGCCGGCGAGCGGCAAGAGATCGGCGCGCATCAGCATCTTCGGCGAAAGATCGAGCAAGCGCGCGTAGGCAGAGACGAGCGGCATCGCTCGGTGCGTGCGGTCGTATTCGTCGCGCAAAAGATCGGCCGCCGCGAGCGAGTTGCCCGCATTGAACGCAACATCGAGTCGAATCTGTCGGTTCTGCGGTGTCATGAATTTCGATGGCTGCTTTTCTGCGACAAGCGCCGCCTCCGCGCTTGCCACGTCGCCTGCCCGAAACAACGCGCGCGCCGACGTATAGGCATCGATCTTCAAGCCGGCGTGTCTGGCACGCATGAGTTCGTCGCGTGCCTGCGCCCCCGGGAACAGTTCAGCCGCCGTATTGATGCGTTGGGCTTCGAGCCAGATCGTCTTCGTGACAGGCGCACTGGCCAGCATCCGCTGCGCCTCGTCAGTGCGCCTCGAGCGCACGAGATAGCGCAGCGCCTCGACGAGGCACGGGTTCGACGGATCGAGTTCGACCGTGCGCAGCGCTTGCTCGCCCGCGTGCTTCGCGTCTTTCACTGCCGAATAGGCGCGCGAAAGCGCCGCATGAAGCCGCGTACGCTGCGCCGGAGTCCATTCCGAGGAGTGCGCGAGCAACGGCTCGCCGTAAGCAAGCGCATCTTTGCCGTAACGATGCTCCAGCACGAAAAGAGCAACCTCGGGTTGACCTGGAAAGCGCTCGTCGAGCATATGCTGGCAGGCGGTGAAATCCTTCGCTGCCGCATCGCTCCACTCCAGGTCTTCCGACCACGCGAAGCGTTGAATGAACCCGCATTGCGCCACTGCAAGCGCCACATCATGCGGATGCTGCACAAGCCCGGCGCGATAAGCATCGAGAACCGACCGATAACTGTCGCGCTGATGCTCGGACACGATACCGGCCGCCCGCTCCGGGGATTGCAACAAACCGGGCGCCGGCGCGATTGTGTCCGCCCCGTTCGCCGATGCGCCGAGCGTACAGGAACACGCCAGCACGACGATCGTTTTCAGTATCCCCCGGAGCATCGTTTTTTCCCGTAAGCCATTCGTCAAGTCCGAATTGCAGCGTCGTCGCGCGATTGGCGGCGCATCGTCCAACGTCTTTAACGGCGACATTCGTCCGATCTTTAACCGATCGTCAATGCGTCGCGATTTGGCAATTTATGCGGCTCGGGAACACCGCATACAACTGGCGTGGTGAAGGCGATTCAACGGCGTCCGTTCTACGAGGATCAGCGTCGCCGGGACAGAGGTGCCTGTCTACCATAGGCTCCGGTCCGGCCGCCGCTGTCGCGAACGCGGCGCCCCGCCGCGGCATTCACATTCGTTACAAAACGGACCGATCCGATCTTCCGACGCGCTTCGAGCGTTGCACGCAGCAGTTCGCCGCGCAGCGCATATCGTCGCTCGTCTTCACCTTTCTTCGAAAGAGGTCAAACATGATGAAAACAACGCCGATTGGGAAAGCCGCAAGGCGCGCCGGAAAGCGCTTGTCCCGCGCATCGAAATTGCTCATTGCGATTGCGTCACTCGGCCTGTCATCGTTCGTTTGCGATAACGCGTCCGCCCAGGCGAGCGCTGCGACGACCTGCCAGCCCGTCACGGTACCCGTAGCGCTGGCCGAGGGTGGGCCCAAGGCCTATTCGGTTTCCGGCAAGCTCTGCCTGCCGGCATCGGGTCAAGCGAATTCGGTCATCCTGACCGTGCACGGAGCCACGTACGATCACAACTACTGGGATTGGCCGTATATCCCCCAGGTCTATTCGTATCGCAACTTCATGACGAACGCGGGCTACGCCGTATTCGTCTATGACCGGATCGGCGACGGGCTCAGTTCCCACCCGGTGAGCACCGATATCTCGGTCAACTCGAACGGTTATGTCGCGCACGAGCTGGTGCAAGCGTTACGGCAAGGTCAGATCAACGGCTATACGTTCAAGCATGTCGTTCTCGCCGGCCATTCGCTCGGATCCTATACGTCGTGGGTCGAAGCCGGCCAATATCGCGATGTCGATGCCGTCATCCTGACCGGCATTGCACACAAGATGAGTTCGACGATCGGCACCATCCTTTCGCAGGACATCTACCCGGCGCAGCAAGACCCCGCGTTTCAAAACCTCGGGCTCGACGCCGGCTATCTGACCACGC
Source organism: Paraburkholderia sp. NMBU_R16 (assembly GCF_013282575.1). Classification (GTDB taxonomy): domain Bacteria; phylum Pseudomonadota; class Gammaproteobacteria; order Burkholderiales; family Burkholderiaceae; genus Trinickia. Next base: position 8,297 of record NZ_JAAAYE010000017.1, on the reverse strand, counting down.
GGCCCGGTGCACGCAACGCGATGTTCTATTACCCGGCGACGACCGATCCGAACGTCGTTCAGCTCGATGAAAAGACGAAGCAGACGGCTACGCAAACTGAGCTCAACGGCGTATTTGCAACCGCCCAAGGTTCGGCGACGTATTATTCGGCCTTCATCAACGTGCCGATTCTCATCGTGGACGGACAAGACGACGTGATTTTTTGCGGCAACGGCGCCGCCGATTGTTCGACCTCCGCGTCGCTGCAAAGCGCCGAGCGGCCGTATTACAGCGCGAGCCCCAGCGTGACGTCGTTCGTCGTTCCGGCTTCGGGACACGACATCAATCTCGAAGTCACGGCGCCGCTCTGGTATAGCGCTTCGCTGGGATGGTTGCTGTCGACAGCAAAGATCACGCCCTGAGCTGGGCGCGATACGCGTACTGGAACCTCTGCCCCTTGGGGACGGCAGTTGGCTGGCGCCCCAAAGGGGCGCCAGCGCGCTTACGCGCCACCGAAACGCCGAAACGCCGTCACGAATCGGTAGACCGAGGGATTTGCGAGGCAAGGTTAGGTCGCGTTCGCCGCCGCCGAGCGATTCGCCTTTCGAGTGTTTCGGCGTAACTGCGTTCGGGCTCCGAAGCAGGCGGCAACGACAACGTGGCCGGATCCGCAGTAAACGGATGCCTGTGCCGGGGCCAATCGCGAACACCGCGGGCTTGTTGCCGGCTTCCGCTCGCTTGCCGCCTTGGGCCGAGGCCATGTGCCCCCGGCTTGAAGCCAATGAGCAAACGCGCGAGACCTGGGGGCCGCCAGCGTGGGCAGCATCGACTTCCACGACGAAAACCGCACCTCTAGCGGCGAGCATGCCGCCCTGGGTTGCGTCGACACCGCCGGTGCAAGACGAAACCGAATCCGATCCGGATGCGACACCCTAAGGCAGCGCGCCGTGGGCATCCGGTGGAATCGGCACGGACCCGGAGGCACGGGATTACAGCAGCTACGCCTGGTCCAGTCCGCCGCGCACTGATTCGGAACCCGCGGCATCAACCGCCATGGACCTGTTCGAACAGATGATGTCGATATTCAAAATCGATTGAGCGCAGCGTCGCGCAGCCCCTCTCTCTGCAACACAAAAGGCCACTTATCATGCCAAGCAGCATCAGCAACACTTCGAGCTTTCACTCGACTTATACCGCGCCCGAGCGCAACGATAGGCAATCGTCGACGTCGAGCTCGCAGCGCAGTCTTTCGAGCAACGCCTCGTTGGGTCGCCTTGCTTCGCGTCTGTCGACAGCGGGCGAATCCTTTGCGTCCGCGGTGGACGGCGAACGAACCCCTGCCGCTGGTTCAAATGTAGGCAGCGGTGTCGCCCGCCCGACGCATTCGGTGTCCGCAAGCGAATATGGCAGCATCGCGGAGAGCGTCTATCTGCGCGCCGCGCGCCGCGGCGGCAGACTTGCGGCACCGAGTTCGTTGCCCTCCGCCGACGTCGAATCGCTGTCCGCTGCCGGCTCCCGGCGGCATGGCGAAGGGCCGCGCCCGCTCTGGCAGTTGCTCTTCAGGAGGATCGCTGAGTGCGCCGAACGGGGCCGCATCTGCGCGGCTCCCGGCACAGTTTCGCTCGTGGCGCCGCTTTTTCGCCGGCCCCATCTTCTCGCTGAGCACCGGCCTGTAATCTCGGAGACCTGGGTCGGGGAAACCCGCCGAAATCGCGCTTGCGCAATTGCGAAAGCGCGACGCTCTCGCGTGTCCACCCTTCCGGCCCGATTGTGGCTTTGCATCCGCGGAACGAGTCAATGAGTCTTTCGAGAATTGCCGGCGCACCGGTCACCCAGACCGGCAATTCGCCACCCGACTCTGCATCGCGGAACGAACCGCAACGAGAATCGTCAACGAGCCGCCTCACACGGACGGATGGGCTGCTCACCGTTCTCAACGATGGACAGGCGGCGCCGAATCGGGGCGTGGAAGGCGGGCAGCGGATGCGGGCCAACGTGCCCTCAGCCGGCACGCCCGGTGCCGTCGCATCGACCGCGCAGGGCCGCCGCGGTGCGAACGGCACGCTCGTCCTCGCGCGGACGCCGAGCCCGACCGGCGATATCGAGCCCCGTGCAACCGACGGCGCCGCATCGCGCGGCACGCTCCGGTTGCGAAACAATGCCCGATCCGCAGAGACGGATGCGCCTGCCCGCTCCCAATCGAACCGGTCGCAGCTCGATATTCGCCCGCGTGCGTCGCTCGCTTCGCCTCCATCGGCCCCAGCCTCGATCGATGCGAGCGGACGCGACACAGATGACGCGAAATTCGACGGCGCCGATACGCGCTCGAACAAAGCCATCATCGACGCCTACCGCAGCGGCAAGCGATCGGCGCTCGAGGTGCAAAAGGTCACGGCATCGCTGCTCAAGCGCGGCGGCAGCTTCGCTACGACGATGCGCCTTTTCACGGCCGTCAAGGATGCGGGCATCCGTCCGAGCCTCATCACTTATAACGCGGCGATATCGGCCTGCGGCAAGGCGGGGCGCTCCGACGAAGCGCTCGCGCTGATTGCCGAACTCGGCAAGCTCGGCAGGCACGATCCGTCCATGCGGATGGATCTGTTCACCTATAACGCGGCGATTTCGGCTTCCGGCAACGCGGGGCAGCCCGACAAGGCGCTCGCCCTGCTCGACGAATTGAAGCAACGTGCCGAAGCCGATCCGGCGCTACGCCCGAGCATCGTCAGTTACGGTGCCGCGATTTCCGCTTGTGCGAAAGCGGGCCGCGCGGGCGAAGCACTGGCGCTATTGCACGAACTCCAACGCATCGGTGAAAGAGACCCGGCGATGCGGCCCAACGAAATCGTCTACAACGCGGCGATCTCCGCATGCGCCAACGCAGGACTGGCAGAGGAAGCGCTGGCTTTGCTGCACGAAGTGAAGACCCGTGCGGCGCGCGGCGAGCCTGTCCGGCTCAATGCGATCACATACAACTCCGCGATTTGCGCATGCGGCAATGCGGGGCGCGCGGATGACGCGCTTCGGCTCCTCGACGAACTCGAGCGCTTTGCACGCGCGAATCCGTCGATACACGTCGACCCCATTACCTACAACTCGGCCATTTCCGCGTGCGGAAACGGCGGCCGGCCCCGGCAAGCGCTCGCGCTGCTCGACAAGCTCAAACGTCTGGGCGAGCGCGATTCGTCGATGCGGCCGACGGTGACGAGCTACAACGCCGCCATCTCCGCCTGCGAAAACGCCGGCTTGGCCGACGAAGCGTTGACATTGCTCGGCGAATTGAAGCGCCTGCCGATCCAGCCGAATGTCGTCAGTTACAGTGCGGCGATTTCCGCGTGCGAGAAGGCGGGCCGCGCCGACGATGCGCTCGCGTTGCTCGACGAACTCAAGGCGCGCGCCCAACGCACTCCATCGATGCGCCCCTCGGTGGTCACCTATAGCGCCACCATCGCAGCCTGTGCGAAGGCGGGGCGGGCCGACGATGCGCTCGCGCTCTTCGACGAGCTCAAGGCGCTTGCGCGGCACGATTCGTCGATGGGCCCGAATGTCGTGACCTACAGCGCGGCTATTGCCGCTTGCGGCAAGGCTGGCCTCGTGGATCGTGCTACGGCCTTGCTGGCTGAACTGAACGATATCGCTGCTCGCGACCCCTCGATCCGGCCGGACATCGTTGCATATAACGCGGCGATCGTGGCCTGCGCGAAAGGCGGCCGTCCTGAGCAAGCGCATGCGTTGCTGGCAGACGCGCGGCGCCTTGCCGCGAACGGCGCGCCGACGCGGCCCAACGCGGCGACCTACAGCGCCGTCATTTCGGCGTACGCGGGCGCCGGCCGCGCCGAGCAAGCGCGTCGGCTCATCGATGACGCAATAGCAGACGGCGTGTTCACGCCGCAAGCCGGTTACGACGCGGCCGCCAATGCACTCGACTTCCACGAGGACCATGTCTGCGCCAATCCGCCGAGATCAGATCGGCCGCGCGGGATCGCGTCCACGCTCGCCGTTGCCCTGCTGCACTATCACGCCGCCGCCGGCAATCTGGATCGGCGCACCACTTATATCGTCGGGCAGCATGGAGACAACGCCGTGAAGCATGCTGTGCTGGCCGAACTGAACCGATACTGGCCCGCCGGCTACGCCGTATCCGCTCGCAATCCCGGCGTGCTGGTGCCCTCGCGGATCGACTTCGCCGGCGGCATCGCGAATTCGCACCTTGCGCCGGAGATTGCGGCTCACGCCTCTTAGCATGGATTCAGCGGCGTCACACCCCGAAAGCGATACGGTGTGCGCAATCCATCAACAGGCGGGAGAGGAATCATCATGTCGGTTATCAATGGTCGCGTCGAGGGTACAGCGCCAACGTCGTTCAATCATGAAGGCCCGGTCGATGCCAGCTCACTGAAGAAAACGGAGGCTCTGCTTGCCACGGTGGAAGCGCAGCTCCAGAGCATGCTCAGGCAGATGTCACCTAACCAAGCAGGCGGCGACGAAGGTCACCACGGAGCGCATCACCGGCATTCGCATCCCAACCATGCGGATCGCGAGCACGAAGCGCCCAACAAGCTCGACACCCCCAATCGCTTCGAGGCGCATGACACGAATCAAGGCGCGCCGAAGACCGCGCGAAGCGCGAGTTTGGATGGGTCGCTCCCGTCCAGCAAACCTGCATCCGGCACGCCGAGCACTCGCCTCGTCACCGATACCACCAGCGTCGCACAAGCTCAGGCGACGGTTCATCCCAAGTTCATGCCCGTGCTGCGCGGCGACGAAAAGCAAAAGGACGCTCAGATCAAGAATCAGGCTGATTTCGGCCGGGCAGTCGACGAGACGGCCAAGGAGTACGGTCTGGATCCGAACGTATTTCGCGCACAGCTGCAAGTGGAATCCGGGGCATTCAGCCAGGGCTATCAGAAAGCGCTGCATCAGGAGGGCGACCTCGACCGAGCGGCCGACAACAACACCTCGGTCGGTCTGGGGCAAATCTCGCGCAAATATCTCGATGGCCGCGAGTGGGCGAATGGCGGCCCCGGCAACGCACGCGTCGGCAGCCAGGTGGTGACCTTCGATCAGTACAAGGACAGCCCTACGATTCAGTTGCGCATGGCCGCTTCGAATCTCGCCCAGCGCATAGCGGACCATGGAGGCCTGGAGCAAGGCCTCTCGTATTACGTGTCGGGCAATGACAACCCGAACAATCCGAGCGGCGCAAGCTACATCGCCAAGATCGACGCGGCGCTGAAGGATCCTGCTGTTCTCAGTCCTGGCCGATAAGCCACATCTGCAACCGCGGACACGCGAAAGACGCCGCATTCGAGCGCCAGCAAGCGCTGATGAAAAGCGGCATCGACTATGAATGCCGCACCACGTTGAATCCCGATCGTTTACCCGAAGCGGATGTGCAGGCGGAAGCGGGGATATCGTGGACAGGCGAGTTGATCAGGGGATTCCATTGCAGACGCATTGAGAGAGACACTTTAAACTTCTGCGCAATTCGCTCTCAGAACGGGTGAGGTGACGACGTCATGACCCTGCAGCAGTTGGAGACTTTCTTCTGGACAGTCAAACTCGGCAGCTTCGCTGCAGCAGCCGAGCGTCTGCATGCAACCCAATCCGCAGTCTCGATGCGCGTGCGCGAATTGGAGCGTGCGTTGTGCGTCGAACTCTTTGACCGCACCCATCGCGCAGCGCGCCTCACGCCTAAAGGCCGGGAACTGATGGATTATGCGAGTCGGATTCTTGATCTGTCGACAGAGCTTGAACACCGTATCGGTGCACCCGAAGCGATATCTGGCGTCGTGCGCTTTGGCGTCGCGGAAGTCGTCACGACAACCTGGCTGCCTCGTCTGATCACCGTGATCGCTGAACGATATCCGAATGTGCGGCTCGAGATCGAAGAAGCGTTGACCGCTGAACTGATGGCGAGTCTGCACCAGGCAGAGCTCGAGCTCGTCCTCGCACCCGGACACACCCGCACGCCGGATCTGTCCACGCTATCGCTGGGAACAGTGGACTTTCAATGGATGGCCGTCCCTTCGCTCGGGCTGGGCGATCAAACATACAGTCCGCATGAACTTGCTGAATATCCCATCATCGGAATGAAGGAGTCGTCATTTCACTATGCAGCGCTCGAGGACTGGTTCATGAGCGAACATGCCCGTTGTCGATACCTCGCGCGCTGTAAGAGTGTGGCCGTGGCAGCGTCGATGACGATGGCCGGCATGGGGGTCTCATATCTGCCAGTGCGGTCTTACAGGCAGGAGATCGAACAGGGCAGGCTTGCCATTGTCAACGTGAAGAATCCTCTCGATCCCGTCGAGTTCATAGCCGCCTGCCCGGCCGGCCATTCGTATTCGCTTCCAAGGGCGATCGCTGAACTCGCGCGCGAGGTCAGCGATTTTCAGCATATCGATCGCCCTGACGGATTCGTATAACCGAACGGGCACGCCGGTTTTGCGCACCGCGCCACTTGGATCAAGATTCTTGATGTTTTTCCGCGCAAATTACTCGTTTGAGTTAATGCGTCGGCGCGCCTAATCTTTCCTCAAGCCAAGCGGACGAGTCCCACAAGCAGTGGCTCGTGATGATTGTTGCTGCGAGATAAGGAGGAAGATATGGAAGAGGTCCTCATGCGGGAGGAGGCCCCTGTTCGCGCCGACGAAGAGCGGCACAAAAAACTGGAAGTGTGTCTGAAGTCGATCACGGCCCTCGCCGATGATGTCAACGCGTTCGAGTTCACAAGTGCAGACGGACGGCCCTTGCCTGAATTCACGGCCGGGTCTCATATTGACGTGCACCTCCCGGACGGCGCAATACGTCAGTATTCCCTATGCAATCCACCGGGTGAGCGCAATCGCTATGTGATCGCGGTGTTACGTGATCCGCAGGGCCGTGGTGGCTCGATAGCCATGCATGACGAACTGCGTGCAGGCCAGAAGCTCAGGATTTCGCAGCCACGCAACCATTTCGCGCTCTCGACGTCAGCCCGCCGGCATGTCTTCGTCGCAGGGGGGATCGGAATCACGCCGGTCATGGCGATGATCGCCGAGGTGCAGCGGCGTGGCGAAGCCTTCCATGTTTACTATTGCGCGCGCTCTGCGCAGCGCGCAGCATTCCTCGACGAACTGAAGCCGCTCATCGACAGCGGTGACGTGTCGGTTCACTTTGACAACGGCGATCCGCGAAACGGTCTCGACCTCGTGTCGATACTCAGACAGTACATGCCGGGCACGCACCTCTACTACTGCGGCCCCGGCCGTCTGATGGATGCCATCGAGGCAGCCACCGTGCACTGGCCACCAGCAACACGACACTGCGAGCGGTTTTCCGCGGGTGCTGCCATGGACACCCGTCCAGACAGCGCTTCGAAAAGCGACAGGGACGAAGACGTTCCCTTCGATGTCGAGCTACACCGCTCTCACAAAACATTCACAGTGCGACCCGGTGAGTCGATTGTTGACGTGCTTCGATGCAATGGCGTCGAAGTCGACACATCGTGTTGCGAGGGTTACTGCGGGACCTGTATGACCCGCTATCTCGCTGGCGAGCCGCTTCATCGCGACACAGTGCTGGACGAAGAAGACCGGGAAGCCTTCCTGATGATCTGCTGTGCCCGTGCGAAGAGCCCGACGTTGGTGCTCGATATCTGATCAGCAGCACAAGCCAACTTGAATCGGCAGACCGGTTCGGTGTCCGGCTGCACCACGTTTTCCATTCTTCTGGAGAGAATGCTCGCCATGAGTACGTTCGAATATGTTAAGGATTGCTGGTATCCGATCGGATTTTCGTCAGAGTTCCCCGCAGGACAATTGCAGGGACACAAAATCGTCAACCGTCCAATCGTGATGTGGCGTGCGGAAAACGGGGACGTCGTGGCCTTCGATGACCGTTGCTGTCACAAACGTTTCCCGTTGTCGCAAAGCAGGCTGCTCGACAACGGTCAGCTTGAATGTGCTTACCACGGCTTGTGCTATGACACCTCTGGCCAGTGTGTGGCGATTCCTTCTGCACCGGACAAACCGATTCCTCCCCAGGCGCGGCTCAGCGCGATTCCGGTTCGCGAGCAGGATGGTGTCGTGTGGATCTGGCCCGGCAGTCCCGCCGGTGCGCTGCGGTTCGATCCGCCGCGCACGCCTGAGGTCATTGACCCGGACAATCTGTCGATCGGCGCCCCCGAGCCCTTGCACGTTCCGGCGAACTATGTGGCGCGACAATCTGGATGAGAGACGCGCGACAAACAAGATGAGAATGTCGCGGCGAGGTTGATGATGCCGATGTTGATTGACGCTGACAAGCGTTTGTTGATTGACGCGCGGCGCATGTTGCAT
>NZ_JAAAYE010000016.1 GCF_013282575.1 Paraburkholderia sp. NMBU_R16 | reverse complement strand
CGCGCGGCTACACGCGCTTCGAAACAATGCGAACCGTGCTGTTCCTCATCGCCGGCAAGCTAGATTTCTCCAGCTTCAACCCGCATGCCTCGTGAGCCGCGTTACCCACTGCATTTTCAAAAGAGCCTTATACGTCCATGTTGCACACTGTAACGTGCCCTTTGATCGGGTGGTCGCGTTGATATTGGCAAACGCTGACGCAGCCAATTTTCGCGCGGCTGCTACGCGATTTGTGTTGAACCAGCCACTAACCTGCTCAAGGCTTTCAGCCTCGACTACGTTAAAACTGAGTTTTGAAGATCGGTAGCCAATTCTGGTCGTCTTCACCGTCGGGCTGTATGCCAACGCGACCGAAATCTCTCGTGCTCTCTTGCGCCCCTGCCAAAATTCATCCGGCAACAACAGCTCATAAAAATGATGATGGTCAGTGGCGATAGCGTCCTCTGCGACCAACGTAACGGCATCGTCATCAGATTCGAATAGGTGTCGAGTGACTACGCGGCCGAAGCCGCCAAGGCCGAGCTTCAACTCGTCATCTTCGGCGAGAAGAATCTCAGTCTCTCCAGGAACTCGGGCATGCGCGCCAAGTATGGCCCTCACCATATTCGCAGAAGCGTCTGGCAAAAACCGCAGTACTGTTGCCGCAAGATGAGCTACTTGTGGTGCAGCGAAGCTGGTGCCCGGAGCATCATCGAAAAGCCTGCCGTCGGCAAAATTTCGTGAGGTTGAAACCACGCCAAGACGTTGACCTGCGAAACCGTTGCGAAGGTGATGCCTCGCCACGTTTCCGCCAAACGCGACGAAGTCCGGTTTGACAGCTCCGGCGACCGAAGGGCCGCTTCGCGTGAAAGGACTCGGCTGGTTGCGTCTTGCTATGGGGGTGGTTTCAATTCTTTCCGGGAATCGCTGAGCTTGATGATCCAACTCAAATTCGGCTAGCCCCCCGACGGTCAGGGAGTTTATTGAAGTCGCGGGATCAAGCAGGCGAAATTCACTACCCGACAAATATTGCGGATATGTCTGCAATGCATCGTCCGGTATTTCGTCGCTGAGAAGATTACCAGTAGGGACAACAAAAAGGATATTCAGTTCGCGGCTCAATCGATCTAGCGTGTACGCCAAGCCCCGGACATGCCTCCCGTCGTACACCTTATTCGCGTCGCCATATGCAAGACAAAAGATCTTGCAGCCATACTCTTCGCGAAAATACCGAACAGCATCTTCAACTGCCTTCTCAACGAAGTGGGTTTGATCTTGACCGTCATTGCTGAAGACCTTTCCCGCAAAGAGTCGCAACTGCGGTGCAAAGCGGTCTGGCAACAGATCAGTCATCGAACCATACAAGGCGAGACCAGCAACACGAGTACCATGTCCGTCCTCGTCCGCTGCTGGCTCGCCCGGCTCTATAAAGTTGCCCGTTTCCCCAATCGCAGGCGCCAACAATGGATGAGCCGCCGCAATTCCCGTATCCAAAACGCATACACCCGGAGCGTCATCCGGTACAGGGTCGAGATCGGGCAAATCGTTGATGTCCAGCTGCAGCGACTGCAGCTCAAGTCGGAAACTCGGCGGCAAGTCAACTAGCCGCACGTCTCGATAGCGCAACAAGACGTCTACCTGCGCGGCAGACGCTCGAAGCTTGAACATCAGCAGGCTTTCTTTATCGAGCCGATCTAGCGTCTCGATGCGTTCCGCTCGCAGTAATTCCTCGAACGCGCGGACCAAACGTACGCGCTCGTCGTTACGCTCGATCGGCCAGAGCTCGACGTCCACAATTGACGAGTCTTCATCGGGCAGCCCAAGCTGTGCCAACGCAGGCCCTGTTCGGTCAGCCGGCGTCCATGAATCAAAACCTCTAATGGCAAGCAGTAGGTTAGCGTAAGTGACGTTGCCATCACGAGCCAGCACGGTAAGTCGTTGGTCCACCACCGCGAGCGCGTCTTCAGTGCTGAACAGCAGCGCGACCGAGCGCCCCTCTTGGCTTACAACAGTGAGGCCGGGAATTACCTCCAAGGCGTCCGGTCGAAATCCCTCAAGAACATCGATACGCAAGAGCCTACGCTCATCAAAACCTGGCTCTGCTGGAGCCTCAGTCACGACGGTTAGACTGCGCTGTAACTGAACGCCGTGCTGCCTTACGTCGCTTGGCTTCGGAAAGCCAGGAAAGCGATTTTTTTTCCTTAAGGTTACCGGCTCATCCCGTACTACGCGCAGATGCTCATATGGCATTTGGCCCCCGCGGTTCTATATGTTCGATGGTCTCCGCGTAAGGATGCGCAAAAAAGCTACTTTGTGCAACTTTTGCCGGTGGTGCGTCGTTTGTGCTCACGAGCGACCGCAGAATCGAGGTGCGTGGTCTCCAAGAACTCTCGACCCTGAAGGACCATTTCTTTTATCGCCCGACGCAAAACGCGCTCGATATCCGCGTGAGACATACCTTTGAACCGAGAAGACACTGCAACGTCAGACGGCTCGAAGTTCCTCCGGACGCCACGTAGCTTGTTCTGCAACAGCGCCTTTATCTGTACGGCATCTGGGTTAGCAAATTGGACAGTCTCATCGAAACGTCTCCAAATTGCCGAATCGAGTAAATTCTCATGATTTGTCGCCGCTATAAGCACGCTCTTACCGCGATACTCATCGATCATCTGGAGCACTGCATTAACCACGCGGCGCAGTTCCCCATGCTCTCCGGAGTCGCCCCTATCTTTGGCCAACGCGTCAAATTCGTCGAAGAGGGCTACGACCGGACGCCCCTCCACAAAGTCGAATACCTTTCGAAGATTGGCGGCCGTCTCTCCGAGGTACGACGAGATAACTGCGTCTAGACGAATAATCGCCAGCGGCAAATCAAGTTCCGTCGCAATTATTTCCGCCGTGAGAGTTTTGCCGCATCCCGGCGGACCGAAGAATAGTAGCTTCCGTGCAGGCTCCAACCCGTAGGTCGTCAGCGCGCCTTCGCGGTTGTGCTCAAGCAGAATGTGCTCGATAGCCGAACGAACATCGGCGCTAACCACCAAGTCGGTCAGTTCACGCGTCGGCTGCCGAATGTCGATCAAGTCAACGCCGCGCTCCTTGTCCGAAGGAACCGACTTCTTGAGATTGACGACCGAAAGCGATGAAGCGGACGAAGGACGCCCATAGAGAACTTTTTCGAGATCGTTGGCAAGCAAATGATGCTGCTTCCCTCTTTCCTCGGCGATAACTGCCTCGGACGCCCGGCGAAAGGCCTCGTGGTCGCCCTCGACACCCGCGCGTACCAATTGTCGTAGAAGTTTTCCGTTCGCCATGGTCGATACCCCTGCCCTCGTCACTGCCGAAGGAATACTATATGTGTATACGTACAGTATAAAGAAAGCTGCCGGCTAAAGCGACAGAGGCGCAGCATACAGAATTGCCAAAATTCCGTCTTCTTCTCGAAGAACGACTCGGTGACATCACCTGGCGAGTATGACATGCCTAGCATCGTCCAATTGCACATCGAATCTTCTTGAACGCCTTCGGCTGCTCCCCTCGACCACGGGCCCGAACTCTAGGCTGTTTCTGCTTCGCTGCCTGCCAACGCTCGTCCCGGGCCGTTAAGCACTCGCGAAAGCGCGGGGCAGTCGGAGTCTTTCAGTTGCTTCCGCTACACCGAGACCGAGAGGTACAAACACGGTCTCACGCAGAATTTCGCCCGGATGCGAATGATGTTTCATCATGGCGCGCCCTCTCGCCGTTGACGATCCGTTGACAGTCCGCAGATGCAACAAGGGCCTAGCCGAAGCTAAGCCCTTGTCAGATATGGTGCCGGCTGCAGGACTCGAACCCGCCACCTGATGATTACAAATCAACTGCTCTACCAGATGAGCTAAGCCGGCGTTGAGCCCGTGATTCTACTTCATTTCACGACCTTGAGGTGCCCTTTGCCGCCGCCTTTCGAGCCGTCGTCGGATGAGGGTCCGTCACCGTCGTCTTTTGTTGCCTGCGTCGGGGCCCCGACGCCGACATCCTCCGGTTCCGCATCCAACACCTCGGATTCGACAGGCGTGCCACCGGCCTCCCCCACCGCGGGCTCCACCGGAAACGCCATACCCTGCCCATTCTCGCGCGCGTAGATCGCCAGTACGTTGGCCACCTGCACTTCGATCTTGTGCGCCTTGCCCGAGAAGCGCGCACTGAACTCGATCCACTCGTTGCCCATCTGCAGCTGCGTCGTCGCCTCGAAGCTGATATTGAGCACGATCTCGTCGTTGTGCACGAACTGCCGCGGCACGCGCGTCTGATTGTCGACCCTCACCGCGATGTGCGGCGTGTATCCGTTATCCGTGCACCACTCGTAAAGCGCGCGCAACAGATACGGTTTCGTTGGAATCTCTTGCATCGACTGTCCTCGCCAAGGTGCAGCGCTTGCTGCCGGACTTCCGCCGCAAGCGCCGCACCCTGAAATTACATCAGCGGCGCATGACCTTTTCCGACGGCGTCAGTGCTTCGATGTACGCCGGCCGGCTGAAAATGCGCTCAGCGTACTTCATGAGCGGCGCGGCATTCTTCGAAAGCTCGATACCGTAATGGTCCAGACGCCAGAGCAGCGGAGCGATCGCCACGTCGAGCATCGAAAACTCTTCGCCCAACATGTATTTGTTCTTCAGGAAAATCGGGGCCAGCTGCGTCAGACGATCGCGAATCGCAAGACGCGCCTTCTCGTGATTCTTTTCCGCCGCCTTGCCCTTCTCGTTCTCGAGCGTGCCCACGTGCACGAACAACTCCTTCTCGAAATTGAGCAGGAACAGTCGTGCGCGCGCGCGCTGCACCGGATCGGCCGGCATCAGCTGCGGATGGGGAAAGCGCTCGTCGATGTATTCGTTGATGATGTTCGATTCGTACAGAATCAGGTCGCGCTCGACCAGGATCGGCACTTGCCCATACGGATTCATCACCGCAATGTCTTCCGGCTTGTTGAAGAGGTCGACGTCGCGGATCTCGAAATCCATCCCCTTTTCGAACAGCACCAGCCGGCAACGCTGGGAAAACGGGCAAGTTGTGCCGGAATACAGAACCATCATGTCTAAAATTTCCTCAAAAAACTGAAGGGCCAGCACGCCGAAAAGCCCGCCGAAGCGGGCTTCGAATCGCGCCGACCCTCACACCGCCGTCACGGCGTGATTATTTAACGTCCTTCCAGTACGCCGCGTTCAGCCGCCAGGCCAGGAACGTCAGCACGCCCAGGAACAGCAGCACCCATACGCCAAGCTGCCGGCGCCCATGTTGCGTCGGCTCGGACATCCAGGTCATGTAGGCGACAAGGTCGGCCACGGCAGAATCATAATCTACCCGGGACATCGCCCCCGGTTTTGCCTGCACGAAGCCAACGAAACGATGCTCCTTCTCCCCCGTTTCGGGGTTCAACTCGTCCTCGTATTTCGCCGTCTGCACGCCCTGCAACTGCCACAGGACATGCGGCATGCCGACGTTCGGGAACACCATGTTGTTCCATCCCGTCGGCCGTGTTTCGTCCCGGTAGAAGCTGCGCAAATAGGTGTACAGCCAGTCGCTGCTGCGCGCCCGCGCTTCCACTGACAAATCGGGCGGCGTCACACCGAACCACGCTTTCGCATCCTCCGGACGCATGGCCACGGTCATCGTGTTACCGACTTTATCTGTCGTAAAAAGCAGATTCTGCTCGATCTCCTTTTGTGAAAGACCAAGCTGCGTCAACGCGCTGTAGCGCATGAGGCTCGCGCTGTGGCAACTCAAGCAGTAGTTTACAAACAATTGCGCGCCATGCTGCAACGACGCCAGGTTCTCCGTGTTGTCGGGCGCACGATCGAGCCGAAATCCCTCTTCCTGCGCCCAAGCCCCGGGGGCCACGAGCATGCCGGCGGCCAGCGTGAGCACCACCGCGCCAATGCGGGCAAGCTTCGAAAGCAATGTCTTCATATCGTCTTGTCCTCGCTCGCGATTAATGGGGCTTGAACCGCACACGCTCGGGCGGCTCCTTGAACGTGCCGCGCGGCGTCCAGAACGGCATGCCGAGGAAGAACGCGAAGTAGACCAGCGCGCAGATCTGAGCGATCAACGTCGCGGCCGGCGATGGCGGCTTGGTGCCCAGATAAGCGAGGGTCAAGAACGCAAGCACGAAGATTCCGTAGAAGAACTTGTGGAACAACGGCCGGTAGCGGATCGACTTGACGGGGCTGCGGTCGAGCCAGGGCAAAAAGCAAAGCGATACCACCGCGGAGCCCATCACGACGACACCCCAGAACTTCGATTGCGTCAGGTACATCGCAACGATCACGAGCACCGCCAGGACCGGCAGGCCGATCTTCCACTTGCCGCGCGCCCGTACGAGCGCAAGGAGCCCCAGCAGCCCGATCACGATCATCAGCACGATCTTGAACGGATCGGTCGTGGCACGCAGCATCGCGTAAAACGCAGTGAAGTACCACACAGGCGCGATCTCGGGCGGCGTTTGCAGCGGATTGGCCGGAACGAAGTTGTTCTGCTCGAGGAAGTACCCGCCCATCTCCGGTGCGAAGAAGATGATCGCGGCGAATACCATCAGGAACACGCACACGCCCATGAAATCATGGACCGAGTAGTACGGATGGAACGGAATACCATCGAGCGGGCGACCCTTCGGATCTTTTTTGGCCTTGATTTCGATGCCGTCGGGATTGTTCGAACCGACTTCGTGCAGCGCGACGATATGCACGAACACAAGGCCGATCAGCACGAGCGGAATCGCGATGACGTGAAACGCGAAAAAGCGGTTCAGCGTGACGTCGGATACGACGTAGTCGCCTCGAATCCACAGCGAAAGGTCAGGGCCGACGAACGGGATCGCCGAAAAGAGGTTCACGATCACCTGCGCGCCCCAATACGACATCTGCCCCCACGGCAGCAGATAGCCGAAAAATGCCTCGGCCATGAGGCACAGGAAGATCGCGCAACCGAAGATCCAGACGAGTTCGCGCGGCTTGCGATACGAACCGTAAAGCAGCCCACGGAACATGTGCAGATAGACGACGACGAAGAACATCGACGCGCCCGTGGAGTGCATGTAGCGAATGAGCCAGCCCCACGGCACCTCGCGCATGATGTACTCGACCGAGGCGAACGCGAGCGTCGAATCGGGCTTGTAGTTCATCGTGAGGAAGATGCCCGTTACGATCTGGTTCACGAGCACGAGCAACGCCAGCGAGCCGAAGAAGTACCAGAAGTTGAAGTTCTTGGGCGCGTAGTACTCGGAAAGATGGGCCTTCCAGGTCGACGTCATCGGGAAGCGGCGATCGATCCAGCCGGCAAGACCCGTCGTCGTTACGGCTTCTTTTTCGGTCGTCGCCATTACGCTTCTCCTTTTTCGTCCTTGCCGATCACGATCGTGGTCGCCGACGTGAACATGTAGGGGGGAACGTCGAGGTTCTGCGGTGCGGGCTTGTTCTTGAAGACCCGGCCCGCCAGATCGTACGTCGACCCGTGGCAGGGGCAGAGAAAGCCTCCGGGCCAGTCGCCGGGCAGGTTCGGCTGGGGTCCCGGGGTGAACCGCGGCGTCGGCGTACAGCCCAGGTGCGTGCACACGGCCACGAGGACGAGAATGTTCTTGTGATCGGGGCGCGAACGGTATTCGTTCTGGCAGTACGCCGGTTCGGGCATCGAAAACGGATTCTTCGTGTCCGGATCGGCCACTTCCTTGTCGGCCTTGGTCACGTCGGCCAGCATGGCGTCCGTCCGATTGATGATCCACACGGGCTTGCCGCGCCAGGCAACGGTCTTCATGTCGCCCGGCTTCAAATCGCTGATATCGACCTCGACCGGTGCGCCGGCGGCCTTGGCCTTTTCAGAGGGTTCCAACGAGCTTGCAAACGGTATGACAGCGGCTACGCCTCCAATGCCGCCTGCTACGGACGTCGCAATCAGCCAGGTACGGCGGCTGCCGTCGACGCGTTCCTCTTCTTTATCTCGCATTACACGCCCCACTTCTGAGTTGGATTTCCGTCACGCTTTTTGCCACCGCCCGCTAGTTTGCGGGAATGGAGTCGTCATTTACAAGACCTGTCCGCCAAAAACCATGCGAACCGCTTGATCCGTAAGGGTTTTCCCCAGACACCAACACCTCGTCGATCCGGCAAACGATCCTTGTTCAAGCATTTCGCGTATCGGGCGGATCGTGCAACGCAGCGCAATTCCAATAATCAGACGGGATTATCGATATCGATAAAGAGGTGTTCGATATCGAACTGCTCGGACAAATGGGCGCCGAGCGCCTGCACGCCGAAGCGTTCCGTCGCATGGTGCCCCGCCGCAAGAAACGCGACGCCGCTCTCGGCAGCGATGTGCGTAGTCGGCTCGGAAATCTCGCCCGTCAGAAAGACATCGGCGCCCGCGTCGATGGCGGCCTCGAAATAGCTCTGCGCGGCCCCCGTGCACCACGCGATGCGGCGCAATTCGCGCTCGGGGTCCCCTAGGACGAGCGGCGTACGGCTGAGCGTATGCTCGACTTGTGCCGTGAAGTGAGCGAGCGTGATCGGCATCGGCAGCGTCGCCATCCAGCCGAGGTCGTCGGCGCCGAAGTGTGCATCGGCAATCAAACCCATGCGCGCGCCGAGCTGGGCGTTATTGCCATGCTCGGGATGCGCATCGAGCGGCAGGTGAAACGCGAACAGATTCATGTCGCTGGCGATGAGCGCCTTCAGGCGCCGATATTTGCGTCCGACGATCTGCGGCATTTCGTTGCGCCAGAAGTAGCCATGATGCACGAGCAATGCGTCGGCCCCCCACTCGCGCGCGGCTTCGACGAATGCAAGCGACGCCGTGACACCGGTCGCTATCTTCTCGATGCGGCGGCGCCCCTCGACTTGCAGCCCATTGGGGCAATAGTCCTTGAAGCGTGCCGTGTCGAGCATGTCGTTCAAGTACAATTCAAGTTCGATCCGATCCATAGAATCCTCTAATCTTCAAATGCTTAGACGCTTTTGGCTGTTCTTTGCCCAAGCGGTCACGGTGCTGCTCGCGCTGATGTTCATCGTCGTGACGCTCAAGCCGCAATGGCTGCAGCGGCAAGGACAGCTCGGCAAGCAACTGGCCTCGCCCATCGTGGCGCTACGCGAAGTCGCGCCGGGTACGGGCTCGACGCCGACGATCACGTCGTATGCCGATGCCGCGCAAAAGGCGATGCCGGCCGTCGTCAACGTGTTTTCGGGCAAAGCCGGATCGTTGCCGCCCAACCCGCAGGCCAACGACCCATTGTTCCGCTACTTCTTCGGCAATCCGAAAGGGGGCAAGGAACCGCCGCAGGACGAGCCGGCAACGAACCTCGGATCGGGCGTCATCGTCAGCTCGGAAGGCTACATTCTAACGAACCAACATGTCGTCGACGGGGCGGACCAGATCGAAATCGCCTTGGCCGACGGCCGCCGGACCAATGCGAAAGTGGTGGGCGTCGATCCCGAAACGGACCTCGCGGTGCTCAAGATCGGCATGACGAATCTGCCGACGATCACGCTCGGGCGCATCGACGAGGCGCGCATAGGCGATGTGGTGCTTGCAATCGGTAATCCATTCGGCGTCGGTCAAACCGTGACGATGGGCATCATCAGCGCGCTCGGGCGCAATCACCTCGGCATCAATACGTTCGAAAACTTCATTCAGACCGATGCGCCGATCAACCCCGGCAACTCGGGGGGCGCACTCGTCGATGCGCGCGGCAATCTGCTCGGCATCAATACGGCCATCTACTCGCGCTCCGGAGGCTCGCTCGGCATCGGCTTCGCCATCCCCGTCTCCACCGCCAGGAGCGTGCTTGAAAGCATCATTACGACCGGCTCGGTCACGCGCGGCTGGATCGGCGTCGAGCCGCAGGATGTGACGCCCGCGATCGCCGAATCGTTCGGGCTCCAGCAAAAGGGCACGATCGTCGCGGGCGTGCTGCAAGGCGGTCCCGCCGACAAGGCCGGCATCAAGCCCGGCGATGTGCTGCTCGCCGTCAATGGTCAGGAAATCACCGACACGACGCGGCTTCTGAACGTCATCGCGCAAATCAAGCCCGGCACCGATGCGAAGATACGTCTGATGCGCAAGAACAAGGAGATGCAGGTCGACGTCATGATCGGCAAGCGCCCGCCTCCGCCGAAAGGCAGCAGCGACGACAGCCAACAAGACGAGTGACGGGAGTGACGGAACGGGCCGGGGCCGATGAGGCCGGCTCCGGTTTGCGCCGCGGCTGGCTCGGCTTCAGCCGGCCGCGGACTTTCAACTCGTGGCGTTCTCGCCGTCCGCCACCGGCGGCGTCTTGCCCACGAGGAGCCGCGCGGCAATGATCCCGGCTTCGTAGAGCACGATGAGCGGCACGGCCAGGATCAACTGCGAGAACACGTCGGGCGGGGTGACGACGGCCGACACCACGAATGCGCCGACGA
The DNA here is from genome assembly GCF_013282575.1 of Paraburkholderia sp. NMBU_R16. GTDB lineage: Bacteria > Pseudomonadota > Gammaproteobacteria > Burkholderiales > Burkholderiaceae > Trinickia. Next base: position 104,655 of record NZ_JAAAYE010000016.1, on the reverse strand, counting down.
TCACATAGGGGCGGATTTCCCTGAGCTTTTTCACGGTCAACAAACCCATGCGCACGAGCAGCACGACGACTATCGGCACCTCGAACGTCACGCCGAACGCGAGAAACATCGTCAGCACGAAGCTCAGATAGTTGTCGATGTCGGTCGACATTTCCGCGCCGAGCGGCGCGTTGTAATGCGCCATGACCCGGAAAATCGTCGGGAATACGACGAAGTAGGCGAACGCCATGCCACAGAGAAAAAGCGAATAGCTGCTGCCGATGAGTGGCGCGATGAGCCGCTTTTCGTGCTGATAAAGTCCGGGCGCAACGAAAGCCCAGATCTGGTACAGCACGATCGGCAACGCTATGACGAATGCCACGAGCATCGTCACCTTCATCGGCACGAAAAACGAGCCCGTGACGTCGGTGACGATCATCTTGCCGCCGCTCGGCAGGTTTTGCATCAGCGGCCGGGCCAGCAGCCGGAAGATATCGGGGGCCCAATAGACGAGCGCAACGAATACGACAATGACGGCGATGCCGGCCCGGATGATGCGGTCGCGCAGTTCGACGAGATGCGAGATGAATGTCTCTTGCGAATCGTCGCCCGGGTCCGGGTTGTGGTCCTGGTTCTGTTTCGGGTCGCTCACGCCGGCCCTCGTTGGAAATTCGAAAAGCGCGGCATCGCACGCTCGAAGACGGGAAGCGTCAAGGGCATGCCCATCCGGTCAGAGAAAGCGCCGCGGCCGGCGCAGGCTGGCCGGCGTATGGCGCGCGACGCGCGCCGCCCCGGAGAGCACATGCGTGCGCCGTCCCGTCGCCCGTTTGTACCAAGTTGGCATCGTCAAACGCTTCGAGCGCCAGTTGCGGCGTTTTTCGGCGAGCGCCGGGCCGCGCGACCACGTGGACGCCCCACTTTCAGAGCCATCCGACGACGCCCCACCGCCGGCGATGCTCGGCGAAACGCTCGTGCCGGCCTGCCAGGCCTCGTTGAGCTCGGCTTCGTGGCGCCGGACGTTTTCGTGAATCGTGTTTTCGACGTTGTGCGCGGCGGCTTCGAACTCGCTCTTCATGCGGCGCAACTCGTCGAGCTCGATTTCGCGCGTCACTTCGGCTTTGACATCGTTGATGTAGCGCTGTGCGCGGCCGAACAGCGCCCCGGCGGTACGCGCGACACGGGGCAGCCGCTCGGGGCCGAGCACGACCAGCGCGACCACGCCGATCAGCGCCATTTTGGTGAGACCGAGGTCGAGCATGGTTGTCGTTCTATCCCGGCAGGCCTCGCAGCGTCATTCCGCGCATCAGCGGTAGTCGCCCGAACGGGTTTTTTCCTTCGCCTCGACGTCGACCGTGCGCGCGTTCGGCAACTCGGGATGCTCGCCGCCGTTCGCAGTGGGACCCGATGTCTCGTTTTCCTTCATGCCCTCTTTGAAACCCTTCACGGCACTGCCCAAATCGCTGCCGATATTGCGCAGCTTTTTCGTGCCGAAAACCAGCGCCACGATCAGCAGCACGATCAGCCAATGCCAAACGCTAAACGAACCCATGAAAATCTCCAGAACCCCGCCGCTGCATGGAAATTCATGCCCGGCCAAGCAACATCGGCCTTGCAGCCGCAATCAGCGCGCATGCGCCCCGTCGTCTCTACCCCGCATACCCTTTTTGTTCTGCGCAATGCGCGTTGGACGTCAGCCCATCCGTTGCCACGGACGCGGCCCTGCGAGCAGATGCGCGTGCAGGTGATAGACCTCCTGTCCGCCGCCCGGCCCTGTGTTGATGACCGTGCGAAAACCTGTCTCGCCGCCCGTGTACGCGCAGCCGAGCTTATCGGCGAGCTGCGACACCAGAATCAACATTCTACCAAGCAGCGGTGCGTCGCTTTCGACGCAGTGAGACAGCGTATCGATGTGTCGTCGCGGGATGACGAGAATATGCGTCTGCGCCGCGGGGCGGATGTCCTTGAACGCGACGAACTCGTCGTCCTCGTGGACCTTCGTGCTCGGGATCTCGCCGGCGGCGATCTTGCAGAAAAGACAGTTTTCGTGGCTCATGGTCTTCCCGGTTGTTCAATGCGCCGCCTCAGAACCAGGAGGTCGGATCGAGCGGCTTCGTTTCGTAAAGATACAGCCAACCCTTGACGATCCGATAGAGCATCCAGATCGACACGGCCGCCAGAATCGGAAATCCGATTATCGCGAAAACGAGAACACCGCCGATGATGTAGCCCACGACACCGATCCAGAAGGTCCGAATCTGCCATTGGAAGTGATCGGCGTACGGCGTGCCCGCCGCATCGCCGCGTTTCAGGTAGTCGAGAATGATCGCGACGAGCCCCGACACGCCGCCCGTGAACCAATGCAGCGCATAGAGCCCATAAATGATGTGAGTCAGCGTGCGAATGCTGCGCTCACGATCGGCGTCGATCGTGCCCGTATAAGCCGCCGGGGGCCGTCCACCTTGCGGGTCTTCCATCGTGGCTCTCCTCGCTTCGTCAATGAAGCCGTCGATCGGCCGGCAGCCGATTCAGCCGCCGTTTTCCTCGCGCTCGCGCCGCTTTCGGAGCGCCTTTTCCTCGATGCCCGACATGCCCTCGCGCCGCTCGAGTTCGGCGATGACGTCCGCCGGGCTCAAGTCGAAATGCGACAGCATGACGAGGCAATGGAACCAGAGGTCCGCCACCTCGCCGACGAGCGCCACGCGCGCGCCGCCCTGGCGGACGTCCTTGGCGGCGAGAACGACCTCGGTCGCCTCCTCGCCGATCTTCTTGAGCACCGCGTCGTCACCGCGATGAAAAAGCCGCGCGACATAGGAGCTTTCGGGGTCGCCGCCCTTGCGGCTGTCGATGATCGCGGCAAGCCGGACGAGCGTATCTTCGGTCGAGGGCATCGGTTGGGTGGCCATTATCGATAAATCTGTTCGGGGTCTTTCAGCACCGGATCGACGGCGACCCAGTCGCCCTCGTCACTGGTGCCTTCGAACTTCTGGAAAAAGCATGAATGCCGTCCGGTATGGCAGGCAATGCCCGAGACCTGCTCGACCTTCAGAAGCACCACGTCTTCGTCGCAATCGAGCCGCACCTCGTGCACACGCTGTACGTGGCCGGACTCCTCGCCCTTGAACCAGAGCCGTTGACGCGAACGCGAGAAGTAAACGGCGCGGCCCGTCTCGATCGTTTTCGCGAGCGCCTCGCGGTTCATCCACGCGAACATCAGCACGTCGTTCGTCGAGACTTCCTGTGCGATGACCGGCACGAGACCGTTCACGTCCCACTGCACTTTGTCGAGCCAGGGTTTATCGGGTGTAGTCATGTTCGTACCGTCTCGATCCTAAAGGCGCACGGCAATGCCCTGCGCGGCCATGAAGCGTTTGGCCTCGCCGACCGTATGCTGGCCGTAGTGGAAGATACTGGCGGCCAAAACGGCGTCGGCACGGCCTTGGACAATGCCATCGGCCAGGTCTTGGAGCGAGCCCACCCCGCCTGACGCAATCACCGGCACCGGCACGGCATCCGAGACAGCCCGCGTCAGCGCCAGGTCGAATCCGCTTTTCGTGCCGTCGCGGTCCATGCTCGTCAGCAGGATTTCGCCCGCACCGAGTTCAGCCATCTTACGCGCCCACTCGACGGCATCGAGCCCCGTCGCCTTGCGCCCGCCATGCGTGAAGACTTCCCAGCGCGGGGCCTCGTCGGCACCCGAGACGCGCTTTGCATCGATCGCAACGACGATGCACTGCGCTCCATGCTTATCGGATGCGTCGCGCACGAGCTGCGGGTTGGCCACCGCGGAGGAATTCATGCTGACCTTGTCCGCCCCCGCGTTCAGGAGCCGGCGCACGTCCTCCACGGCGCGCACGCCGCCGCCCACCGTGAGCGGAATGAACACTTGCGAAGCCACGGCCTCGATGATCGGCAAAATCAGATCGCGCCCGTCGGACGTCGCGGTGATATCGAGGAACGTCAGTTCGTCGGCGCCTTGTTCGTCGTAGCGGCGCGCGATTTCGACGGGGTCGCCCGCGTCGCGCAGCTCGACGAAATTGACGCCCTTCACGACGCGCCCGGCGGTCACGTCGAGACAAGGGATGATGCGTTTAGCTAGAGCCATGATGGTGCAGGTGCCGCTGCTGATGGGCCGCCCTTCGCGAAAGCGGGCGGCGCCGTCCTTTCGAGAGCGATGAGTTGCGCGGGTACGGCGCTTAAGCGTCGTCCGATTCGCGCAAGGTATCGGCGCGCGTTTGCGCCGCGGTGAAATCGAGATCGCCCGAATAGATCGCGCGCCCGCAAATGACGCCTTCGATGCCTTCGTCCTCGACTTCGCACAGCGAATCGATATCCGCCAGGCTGGACAAACCGCCGCTCGCGATCACCGGGATTTTCACCGCGCGGGCAAGCCGTACCGTCGCCTCGATGTTGATGCCCTGGAGCATGCCGTCGCGCCCGATATCGGTGTAGATAATCGATTCGCAACCGTAGTCTTCGAATTTCTGTGCAAGATCGACGACTTCGTGACCCGTCAGCTTGCTCCAGCCGTCGGTGGCGACCTTACCGTCCTTGGCGTCGAGCCCGACGATGATGTGGCCGCCGAACGCCGTGCAGGCGTCTTGCAGGAAACCGGGATTCTTCACGGCCGCGGTGCCGATGATCACATACGAGAGGCCGTCGTCGAGGTACCGTTCGATCGTTTCGAGGTCGCGGATGCCGCCGCCCAGTTGGACGGGAATCTCGTTACCGACTTCCTCGATGATCGCTCGGATTGCTTCCTCGTTTCTCGGCTTGCCGGCAAATGCCCCGTTCAGATCGACGAGATGCAGCCGCCTCGCACCGCGATCGACCCAGTGACGGGCCATCGCGGCAGGGTCCTCGGAGAATATCGTGGCCTGGTCCATATCCCCTTGTTTCAGGCGCACGCACTGACCGTCCTTGAGGTCGATGGCGGGAATCAGCAGCATAGCAATCGCGTAAGTCTGGATGGTTGGATATCGTGGATGCCCGCCGGCGCGCCTGGATACGGGCGCACCGGCGAACCGTCTCGCTAGTTTAGTACACTCTTTCGACGCTCAAGCCGTCATTTCGATGCAAAAAGCGCGACATTCAAGGGTTCCAGTGCACGAAGTTGCGATAAACGCGCAGCCCCGACTCCGCGCTCTTTTCGGGGTGAAACTGCGTCGCAAACACGTTGTCGCGGGCCACTGCCGACGCAAACAGCCCGCCGTAGTCCGTTTCCCCGGCCGTATGCGCGCGATTGTCGGGCACGGCATAGTAGCTGTGCACGAAATAAAAAAAGCTGCCATCGGGCACGCCGTCCCACAGCGGGTGCGGCGCCGTCTGCCGGACGCGGTTCCAGCCCATTTGCGGCACCTTGAAGCGCGAACCGTCGTCCTGCAGCCGGCCATCGAGCTCGAAGCGCACGACTTTGCCGGGCAGCAGGCCCAGCCCCTTCGTATCGCCTTCCTCGCTCCAGTCGAACAACATCTGCTCGCCGACACACACGCCCATCAAGGGTTTGGTGCGCGCCGCCTCGAGCACCGACTCCTCGAGCCCCGATTCGCGCAACGAGCGCATGCAATCGCGCATCGCGCCCTGGCCGGGCAGCACGACGCGATCGGCGGTGCGGATGCCTTCGGGCCGATCGACGATCGCCACGTCCGCTTCCGGGGCCGCCTTTTTCAGCGCCTGCTGCACCGAGCGCAGGTTGCCCATCCCGTAATCCACAATCGCAATTGACGTCTTCATCTCAAGTTAGGCAGTAACGCCTTCAATCCGTCGACGATGAACTCCACCGCCAGCGCCGACAACATCAAACCCATCAACCGCGTGCCGATATTGATACCGGTCTGTCCAATCCAGCGGGCAATCGGCTCCGCGAGTCTCAGCGTTCCGAAGCAGATGACCGCGATGGCCAGGCCGATCGCCACGAGCCCGAGCCGGTCGTACCAATGATGCGCGCTCGCCGCATAGACGATCACCGTACTGATCGAACCCGGCCCCGTCAGCAGCGGGATCGCGAGCGGCACGACCGCGATGCTGTTTTTCGATTCCGCTTCGTCGCGCTCCTCCGCCGTGGCGCGCGCGTTGCCGACCTGCGCGTTGAGCATACTGATAGCCATCAGCAGCATGATGATGCCGCCGCCGACTTCCAGCGAGCCGACCGAGATGCCGAAGAAGCCGATGATTTGCTGGCCGAGCAGCGTCGTGACGGCAATCACGCAAAACACCGAAATCGAAGCGATGCGAATCGTGCGTCGCCGCTCGCCCTCCGAATGTTCGGACGTCAGGCTCAGGAAAAACGGCACGGCGCCGATCGGATTGATCAGCGCCAGCAGTGAAATAAACGATTTGAGAAGATCCATCGGTGTGCGCGGCGCGCGCGCCGGTGAGCCGTCCTCGCTTTAAAGAGTGCCTTTGGTCGACGGAATCTGCCCCACCGCGCGTTCATCGAGTTCGACTGCCATGCGCAACGCCCGGCCGAACGCCTTGAAGACCGTTTCCATCTGATGATGCGCGTTCGCGCCGCGCAAATTGTCGATATGGAGCGTCACCTTCGCATGATTGACGAAGCCGCGAAAGAATTCGCTCGCCAGATCGACATCGAACGTGCCGATGCGCGCGCGGGTGAACGGCACGTGCATGTCCAGCAGCGGCCGCCCCGAGAAGTCGACCACCACCCGCGAGAGCGCCTCGTCGAGCGGTACGTAGGCGTGGCCGTAGCGGCGAATACCCTTTTTGTCGCCGACCGCCTGGGCGAAAGCCATGCCGAGCGTGATACCCGTGTCTTCGACCGTGTGATGATCGTCGATATGGAGGTCGCCCTGCGCCTCGACCTCGAGATCGATCAAGCCGTGACGGGCGATCTGGTCGAGCATGTGGTCGAGAAACGGCACGCCGGTAGCGAGCTTTTGCTGACCGGTACCGTCCAAATTGACCTTGACACGGATCTGCGTTTCGCTGGTATTGCGAACGACTTCCGCTACGCGCATGGAAAACCTCGAATCTGACTGCAAAGGGTGTGGGGCGAAATGTGCCGGCCGCCGTACGCCCAGGGCGACGACGGCACGAATTTTCAGTAGTTACTTCAATATGAGCTTGAGTGCGGCCAGCATTTGGGCATTCTCTTCGGGCGTACCCACGGTCAAACGCACACAATCGGTCAGCAACGGGTGCATTTTACCCACGTTTTTGATTAAAACCCGCGCGGCCAGCAGCGTTTCGAACACCGCGTCCGCGTCGGGCACCCGCACGAGCAGAAAATTGCCTGCACTCGGGAACACGGTCGTACCCGGCAGCGCTGCGATGGCCTGCGCCAGAGTCTCGCGCTCGGCACGCAACCGGGCGGCCTGGACTTCCAGCACATCCTCGACATGATCGAGCATGAATTCGGCCGCCGCCTGCGTCAGGACATTGACGTTATACGGCGGGCGAACCTTGTCGAGCTCGTCGAGCCAGGCGGGCGAGCCCACCAGATAGCCGAGCCGGATTCCCGCGAGCCCGAGTTTCGACACGGTGCGCATGACCACGACGTTGTCGAACTGCAGTACGCGCGAAAGCCAGCTTTTCTGGGCAAACGGCTGGTAGGCCTCGTCGATGACGACGAGGCTTTGGGTGGCCGCCGCGATGATCCGCTCGATATCGGCGTCCGGGTACAGCGTGCCGGTGGGGTTGTTCGGATAGGCCAGGTAGACGATGGCCGGCGCGTGCTCGGCGATCGCGGCCAGCATTGCGTCGGTATCGAGCGTCAGATCGGGCCGGTGCGGCACGCCGACGAATTCGAGTTGCGCGAATTTCGCCGACATCTGATACATGACGAAGCCGGGCACGGGCGCCAACAGCTTCGCGCCCGGCTTCGCACAGGCGACGGCGATCATGCTGATGATCTCGTCCGAGCCGTTGCCGAGCAACACGGTGCTGCCCGCGGGCGCACCCATTACCCGCTTCAGTTTTTCGATGAGCGCGGCCGGACGCGGCGCCGGATAGCGATTGAGCGCCACGCCCGCGAGGCGTTCGCCGAGCTCCGTGGCGAGCGCCTCGGGCAGCGTGAACGGATTTTCCATCGCATCGAGCTTGACGAGCCCCGTTGCATCGGGAACGGGATAGCTCGTCATACCCAGCACGTCGGGGCGGATGATGTCTTGCGGTCGGGTCATGGTCGTCGCTCTCAGCCGGTTTGCTTCATGCGGTATTCGGCGCTCTTGGCATGCGCCGGCAGCCCTTCCCCATAGGCGAGTTCCGCCGCGATCTCGCCCAGCGTTTGCGCCCCCTCGGCACTGACTTCGATCACGCTCGAGCGCTTGAAAAAGTCGTAGACGCCGAGCGGCGACGAAAATCTCGCGGTACGCGAGGTCGGGAGCACGTGATTCGGGCCGGCGCAGTAATCGCCGAGGCTCTCGCTCGTGAAGCGGCCGATGAAGATCGCTCCGGCATGACGGATTTCGTTCGCCCACTGCTGTGCCTCGAGCGCCGAAATCTCGAGGTGCTCCGGCGCGATCCGGTTCGCGATCGCGCAGGCCTCGGCCATGTCGCGCACCTTGACGAGCGCGCCACGGTCTTCGAGCGAACGCTGAATCACGTCGCGGCGCGGCATCGTCGGCAAGAGCTCGGCAATCGCCTCCTCCACGCGCGCGATGAATGCTTTGTCCGGGCACAGCAGGATCGACTGTGCGAGCTCGTCGTGCTCGGCCTGCGAGAAAAGATCCATCGCGATCCACCGAGGATCCGTCGTTCCGTCGCACAGCACGAGGATCTCCGACGGGCCGGCGATCATGTCGATGCCCACCGTGCCGAACACGCGTCGTTTGGCCGACGCCACGTACGCGTTGCCGGGACCGCAGATCTTGTCGACGGCAGGCACCGTCTGAGTTCCGTATGCAAGCGCACCGATCGCTTGCGCGCCGCCGATCGTGAAGACGCGATCGACTCCGCCCAAGAGCGCAGCCGCCAGCACGAGCGGGTTTTGCACGCCGTCGGGGGTCGGCACGACCATGACGATCTCGCGTACGCCGGCCACGCGCGCCGGCACGGCGTTCATCAGCACGGACGACGGATAGGCGGCCTTGCCGCCCGGCACATAGATGCCGGCACGATCGAGCGGCGTGACTTTCTGACCGAGCACCGTGCCGTCGGCTTCCGTGTATTGCCAGCTATGGCTGCCGCATTCGATCTTCTGCTTCTCGTGGTAGCCGCGCACGCGCGCGGCCGCCGCTTCGAGCGCGGCACGCTGTTTCGGCTGGAGGCTCTCCAGCGCCGCCTCGAGCGCGGCCGGGGGCAGCTCCAACGCTGCCACACTGGTGGCGTCGAGCCGATCGAAGCGGTTGGTGTACTCGAGCACGGCTTCGTCGCCGCGCGCTTTCACGTCGGCGAGAATCTGTGCAACCGAGCGCTCGATCGCGTCATCCTCGCTCGCCTCGAAGGCGAGCACCGCCGCGAGCGTCGCGTCGAAATCGGCGGCGCTCGAATCGAGTTTGCGAATCTTCAAAGACATGCTGGTATCCGTTCGGTAAGGCGCGCGTTGCCAAGTCGGCTCGTCGCACCGCTTACGCGGGCGCCGTGCCTCGTTTCGACGCGCGTTCGAACGCGTCGAGAAACGGCTTGAGCGCCGCGCGCTTGAGCTTGAGCGCCGCCTGGTTCACCACGAGGCGCGAGGAGATCTCCATGATTTCCTCGACCTCGACGAGATTGTTCGCGCGCAGCGTTCCGCCCGAGCTGACGAGGTCGACGATCGCATCGGCCAGCCCGACGAGCGGCGCGAGTTCCATCGAGCCGTAGAGCTTGATCAGATCGACGTGCACGCCTTTCGCCGCGAAATGCTCGCGGGCCGTTTGCACGTACTTCGTCGCCACGCGCAGACGGGCGCCCTGGCGCACCGCGTTCGCGTAATCGAAGCCAGCCTTCACGGCGACCGACATGCGGCAACGCGCGATGTTCAGATCGATCGGCTGGTACAAACCGCCGCCGCCGTGCTCGAGCAGCACATCCTTGCCCGCGACGCCGAAATCGGCTGCGCCGTACTCGACGTAGGTCGGCACGTCGGTCGCGCGCACGATGATGACGCGCAAGTTGCCGGCGCTCGTCGGCAGGATCAGCTTGCGCGAAGTCTCGGGGTCTTCCGATACCTCGACGCCGGCTGCCGCCAGGAGCGGCATCGTCTCTTCGAAAATGCGCCCCTTCGAGAGCGCGAGCGTCAACGGTTGGGCACTCATGCGCGAGCTCCAGAATGCGCAGGAACGCGGCGCACGTTCGCGCCGATGCGCGTGAGTTTGTCCTCCATCCGGTCGTAGCCCCGATCGAGATGGTAGATGCGCTCGACGATGGTCTCGCCTTGTGCCGTCAAGCCGGCGATCACGAGGCTCGCCGAAGCCCGCAGGTCGGTGGCCATGACCGTCGCGCCCGACAGTTCGGGCACGCCAGTGACGAGCGCCGTATTGCCGTCGACGGCGATATGCGCGCCGAGGCGGTTCAACTCTTGCACGTGCATGAAGCGGTTTTCGAAGATCGTCTCGATGACTTGCGCACTGCCTTCGGCAATTGCATTGAGCGCCATGAACTGAGCCTGCATATCGGTCGGGAAGGCCGGGTACTCCGACGTGCGCACGCTGACGGCGCTCGGGCGCCCGTCCATCCGGACGCGCAGCCAGTCGTCGCCCTCTTCGATCGTCACGCCGGCCTCACGCAGTTTGGCTGTGACCGCATCGAGCGTACTCGGGCGCACGTCGCGCAGCATGACATCGCCCCCCGCCGCCGCGACGGCGCACAGGAACGTGCCGGCTTCGATCCGGTCGGGAATCACCGCGTGACGCGCGCCATGCAGCTTCTCGACGCCCTGGATCACGAGACGATCGGTACCGATGCCGTCGATCTTCGCTCCCATCGCCACGAGCAGATGCGCCAAATCGCCGACCTCGGGTTCGCGCGCGGCGTTTTCGAGGATCGTTTCGCCGTCGGCCAGCACGGCCGCCATCAGCAGATTTTCCGTTCCGGTCACCGTGATCATGTCGGTCACGATGTGCGCGCCCTTCAACCGGCGCGCCCGCGCCTCGATGTAGCCATGCTCGATGCTGATGTCGGCGCCCATCGCCTGCAAGCCCTTGATATGCTGATCGACCGGCCGCGCACCGATGGCGCAGCCGCCCGGCAGCGACACTTTCGCCGTGCCGAAGCGGGCCACGAGCGGCCCCAGCACGAGAATCGACGCGCGCATCGTTTTCACGAGCTCGTAAGGCGCGACCGGATTGTCGACGTGCGTAGCATCGAGCGACACCGTGCCGCCCGATAGGCGGGCCCGAACGCCCATCTGTTCGAGCAGCGTCAGCGTCGTGCGGACATCCTTGAGGTCCGGCACGTTCGCAAGCTCGAGCGAATCGGCCGCGAGCAGGCTCGCGCAGAGAATCGGCAAGGCCGCGTTCTTGGCGCCCGACACGCTCAATTCGCCGGAAAGGCGCCGGCCGCCTTCGATCGCAAGTTTATCCATGCCGAACTGTCCCTCGCGCGCGACGCCGCTGCCGGCTGCCGCCATATCGTCTTGTGTAATGCGCACTACGTTTCCTGGATTATGCGTTTCGCCATTCCGTCGGCGTCAGCGTTTTCATGCTCAGCGCGTGGATTTCCGCCTTCATGCGCTCGCCCAGCGCCGCGTAGACGAGCTGGTGACGCTGGATCGGGCGCTTGCCCTCGAAGGCGTCCGAGACGATCGTCGCGAAAAAGTGCTGACCGTCGCCCTCGACTTCGAGGTGGGTGCAGGCCAGTCCGGCCGCGATATATTGCTTGACCTCGTCGGGTGTCGGCAACATGGTTCATGACTCCTCAATAACGCAGCTTGTAGCCGGACGCGATGAGACGCATCGCGAACGCGGCGATCAGCGCGAAGAAAACGGCGACGACGGCCAGGCACGCAAGTGGATCGATGTCGGACACGCCGAAAAAGCCGTAGCGGAAACCGTCGATCATGTAGAAAAACGGATTGAGCCGCGACACATGCCGCCAGAGCTCGGGCAGCGAATGCGTCGAGTAGAACACGCCCGAGAGAAACGTGAGCGGCATGATCAGAAAATTCTGGAACGCCGCGAGCTGATCGAACTTCTCGGCCCAGATACCGGCGATGAGGCCGAGTGTGCCGAGAATCGCCGAACCGAATGCGGCGAAGAGCACGATATAAAGCGGCGCCGCGAATGTCATCGGCACGAACCAGATCGTCACGATGAAGACGCCCGCCCCGACGGCGAGTCCACGCACGACGGATGCAAGCACATAGGCGCCGAATATCTCCCAGTGCGTGAGCGGCGGCAGCAGCACGAACACGAGATTGCCCGTGATCTTCGACTGGATCAGCGACGACGAGCTGTTGGCAAACGCGTTTTGCAGCACGCTCATCATGACGAGCCCCGGAATCAGAAAGCTCGTATATTCGACGCCGGGATAGACCTCGACACGTCCGCGCAACGCATGGCCGAAGATCGTCAGATAGAGCAACGCCGTGACGATGGGCGCGAGCACCGTCTGGAACGAGACCTTCCAGAAACGCAGAATCTCTTTGTAAAAGAGCGTGCGAAAGCCGGTCATGCCGCGAGCCTGAGTGTGGGGATACATCATGCCAGTCCCTCCACCAGTTCGGGACCGCTCATCAATTGGACGAAAACGTCCTCCAGGTCCGCCTTGCGTACGTCGATTTCGTCGAACGCGCACCCTTGCTCGCGACAGCGCGCGAGAATGGGCTCCACATCGTCATAGCTCGCGAGCCGCAACAGATGCTCGCGCGCACCTGGCGGCGTCGCGTCGACCTCGAGCGCGCGCAGCTCCGCCGGCAACACCCCCGCGGACAAGCGCAGAAAAAGCTGCATGCCGGCGAAACGCGCGAGCAGGTCGCGCGTGCGATCGAGCGCCACGACTTCCCCGCGGCGCAGCATCGCAATGCGGCCGCACAGCGACTCGGCTTCTTCCAGATAGTGAGTCGTCAGCACGATCGTGTGCCCTTCGCGGTTCAACCGCGAAATGAATTTCCAGAGCGTTTGTCGCAGCTCGACGTCGACACCGGCCGTGGGCTCATCCAGGACGATCACGGGCGGCCGGTGCACCAGCGCCTGCGCGACGAGCACGCGCCGCTTCATGCCGCCCGACAACGCGCGCATGTTCGCATCGGCCTTCTCGGTGAGATCGAGATTGGCCATCACCTCGTCGATCCATTCATCGTTGCGATGCAGGCCGTAGTAGCCCGATTGAATGCGCAGCGTTTCACGCACGGTGAAAAACGGATCGAACACGAGTTCCTGCGGCACGACCCCGAGCGAGCGGCGCGCGCCGCGGAAATCGGACACGACATCGTGGCCGAGCACCGAGACGCTACCTTCGTCCGCCCGAGCCAATCCGGCCAGGATGCTGATGAGCGTGGTCTTGCCTGCGCCATTCGGGCCGAGCAGGCCGAAAAATTCGCCTTCGTCGATCGTCAAGCTGACGCCCTTGAGCGCTTGCAGCGCCTTGTAGCGCTTCTTGACGTTGCGGATTTCTATCGCTGACATGGATGTGCGCGGCCTTTCGCGAGTGGCGCGCCTTTGTTTAGACGTGACTGGACCTGATCGCCGGGCTGGCGCCACGGCAGCGCCGCGTCGCATCCCGGAAAAATCCGGGCCGATCGCATACCCGAAAAAACGGTTGATTATAGGCCAAGTCGAGGCGGCTCACTTGGCGCGCGTGGCTCTGGACCGCCGGAGCATTGCGCCACGGCGGTGCCGCGACTGCGGCTCAAAGCGGTGCCGTGACGCCTTCGGGGGCCGAGCGGTGTCGCGCCGTCAGAAGCGCATCCACACCGTACACCGCGGCGAGGCTTGCCAGCCCCTGCGGCACATTGACGATCTCGAACGCGCTGCCGCGCGCCTCGGCTGCGCGCTGCCATGCGAGCAGTACCGCGAGTGCCGACGAATCGAATTCGGCGAGCGCGGCGCAGTCCACGCCCGTCGCGCCGCCCGCAATGCTCGTCAAGCCGGCCGCAAGCACGCTTTTCGCGCTCGCGTGGGTGAGCGCCGTGCCCAAGGCAAAGCGGCTCATTGGGGTGCTCACGTCGGCTGCTTGCCGGCGGCAAGCTGCTGGTTGCGCTCGGTGAGGAACTGGATCAGCCCGCTCACGCCGCTTTCGTTGATCTTCTGGGCGAACTGCTGCTGATACGCCTGAATGAGCCATGCGCCGGCAACGTTCAGATCGTAGACGCGCCAGCCCTGCGGCGTCTTGTAGAGACGATAGTCGAGCTCGACCGGCTGTCCGTTGTTGATCACCGCGCTACGCACGACGACGTCCGTATCGGTCGGCGCCGCGCGGAACGGCTTGAACTGGACCTGCTGGTCGCGGAACTGCGACAGCGCGCCCGCATAGGTGCGGATCAGCAGCATCTTGAACTGCTCGACCATCTGGTCTTGCTGCTCCGGCGTCGCTTGGCGCCACGCACGGCCCATCGCCAGTTGCGTCGTACGGCGGAAGTCCGTGTAGGGCAGGATCTGCTTGTTGACCACTTCCGTGATGCGGTTGATGTCGCCCGAGCGGATCGACTTGTCCGCGCGGATCGTATCGAGCACCTGGTTGGTGACCGTCTTGATCATGACGTCGGGCGAACTCGCATCGACGCCGCCGGCGTTCGTCTGGGCGAACGCCGCACCGGCAAACGAAAGGAGCGCCGCGAAAAGTGGAATCAGAAAGAATTTTTTCATCGTCAACCCTGATATCGAAGAAACGCTGAGGTTGGAGCCCCGCCGAATCGTGCAAGTTCAGCCCGCATCTTGCACGGCTCGGCAGGATTCATGTCGCACGGCCTCGCAAGATTCGTGTCCAAGTGTTACCGCGAAAAGTCACTTCAGACGAATCATCGGCAAGCCCGTGCGTTGCGGCGGCGGCACGTATTGCTGGCCGGGCACCGTTCCGTCACTGGGTCCACCCAGCGGCGCCGGTACCGCCGTCGCGGACGCCGCCGATGCCGCCGCGGCCGGCTGCGCGCCCGAGGCCGGTTCAGGAGCGGACGGCGCCGCAGACGAAGCCGGAGCGGGAGCGGATGCCGGCGCTGCCGCACCGGTAGCACCCGTCGCACCCGGCGTCACGGCGGCTCCGGCCCCGGGTCCAGCGGCGCCAGGCGCCGCCCCATCGTCGTCGTACTTCGGCAGCGACTGATCGTAGTTCGGCAGTTGGGCACCGTCGCCGTCGCCCCCCGTGATCAGGAAGCGCCGCCGCTGCAGATAGGCGTTGCGCACGAACGAATACTTGTCGAGCGCCGCGCCCGACAGCACGTCGACCGTCGTCAACAAATTGGCGCGCGTATTGACGAGATTCAGGCCATACAGCGCCCAACTCACCGAAGACGGCTGCACGTACGTCAGCGGATTGCCATAGTAATCGACGACGAGACCCGTTGCGTCGCGCACCGTGCTCGGTCCCAGTAACGGGAGGACGAGGTAGGGGCCCGACGGCACGCCATAATGGCCGAGCGTGATCCCGAAGTCCGCAGCATGTTTGGGCAGCTTCGCCAGCGTCGCGACATCGAACAGGCCGCCCACGCCGAACAGCGTGTTGATCGTCACCCGCATGATGTCGCCGACGCCGTCCGCGATTTTCAGCTGCAGCAACTCGTTCGCGGCGATATAGACATCGCCGATGTTCGAGAAGAAGTTCGTGACGCTCCTGCGCACCGGTTCCGGCACGACCTGCTGGTAGCCCTTCGCGACGGGCTTCAACGCATAGGTATCGAGCGTATCGTTGAATTTGAACACGCCGCGATTCACGCTCTCCAGTGGGTCGCCCGGGGTGGGCGTCTGAACCGACGCACACCCGGCGAGCATCGCCACCGCTATTGCCAGCGTCACGTTTTTGGCGCGCGTGGTCTGCATTATTGTTCTCCGTGATGATCGGTGCCGGGCGGCACATTGCCGCCCGCGTCAAAGGTTCGCGTCAACCGCCCGCTCCGGACGCCGCGGCGTTGGCCGGCGCCGTGGCGGACGATGCCGCGGGAGCTGCGGGTAAGGAGGAAGGCGCTGCCGCAGGCGCCGCGGCCGGCGCAGGTGCCGTCTTGGCACCGCCCGCATCGGCCGCCTTGCCATAGAGAAATTGGCCGATCAGATTCTCGAGCACGATGGCCGATTGCGTCATCGTGATCGTATCGCCGGCTTTCAGCATTTCGGTATCGCCGCCCGGCTCGAGGCCGAGGTACTGCTCTCCGAGCAGACCGGCTGTCTGAATCTTCGCCGACGTGTCCTTCGGAAACGCGAATTGCTTGTCGATGTCGATCGTGACGAGCGCCTGATAGGTATTCGTGTCGAAGCCGATCGACGTCACGCGCCCGACGACGACACCGGCGCTTTTCACCGGCGCGCGTACCTTGAGCCCGCCGATATTGTCGAATTTGAGCTTCACGGGGTACGTCGGCTGAAACGAGAGTGAACTCATATTGCCGGCCTTCAGCGCCAGGAACAGCAGCGCGATGAAACCGAGCACCACGAACAAACCGACCCAGAAGTCGAGAACAGTCTTTTTCATCGTCATCCCAAAAGAAGCGCGCTCGCGCAGACGCCAATTGCGCCAGCGGTGCAATATGGACTGCGTCAGTTGAACATCAACGCTGTCAGCAGAAAATCGAGTCCGAGTACGGCGAGCGAGGCGTAGACGACCGTACGGGTGGTCGCCCGCGAGACGCCTTCGGGTGTCGCTTTTGCCTCATAGCCTTGAAAAAGCGCGATGAATGTGACGGCGAAGCCGAACACCACGCTTTTGATGACGCCGTTGCCGACGTCCGCCCAGACCTCCACCCCGCCTTGCATCTGCGACCAGAAGGCGCCCGAATCGACGCCGATCATCAGCACACCTACGACATAGCCGCCGAAAATGCCGACGGCGCTGAAGATCGCGGCGAGTATCGGCATGGCGATGATGCCCGCCCACATGCGCGGCGCAACGACGTTCGCGAGTGGATCGATGGCCATCATTTCAAGCGCTGTCAGCTGCTCACCCGCCTTCATGAGACCGATTTCCGCCGTCAGCGAGGTGCCCGCGCGCCCGGCAAACAACAGCGCCGTAACGACGGGACCCAGTTCGCGCACCAGCGACAGCGCGACGAGCAGTCCGAGCGCCTGCTCGGAACCATAGCGATTGAGCGTGTAGTAGCCCTGCAGGCCCAGCACGAAGCCGACGAAGAGCCCGGAAACCCCGATGATGACGAGCGAATAATTGCCGACGAACAGAATCTGCTTGATGACGAGGTTGGGCCGGCGCACGAGCGCGAAAAACTCGAGCACGAGGCGAACGAACATGCGGGTTGCATAACCGGTGCGCGCGATGCCCGCGAGCACCCAGTGCCCCAACGTTCCGATTGCACCGATCATGCGCGTCCTCCGCCGAGGCCGAAATCCGCTTCGAGCGGCGTTTGCGTCGGATAGTGAAAGCGAAACGGGCCGTCGGGCGCACCGTCGATGAACTGCCGCACCGAGGGGTCGACCGATTCCCGCAACTCGGCCGGCGTGCCTTCGGCAAGCACCGCGCCGTTCGACAGAAAGTAGACGTAATCGGCAATGGCGAACGACTCGGGGACATCGTGCGTCACGAGAATCGACGTGGCACCGAGCGCCCGGTTCAACGTACGGATGAGATTGGCCGTGATGCCGAGCGAAATCGGGTCAAGGCCGGCGAACGGCTCGTCGTACATCATCAACTCCGGATCCAGCGCGATTGCGCGCGCAAGCGCCACGCGCCGCGCCATGCCGCCCGAAATCTGCGATGGCGCGAGATCGCGTGCGCCGCGCAGGCCCACAGCGTTGAGCTTCATGAGAACCAGATCGCGAATCAACGCTTCGGGCAGATCGGTGTGCTCGCGCAGCGCGAACGCGACGTTTTCGAACACCGACATATCGGTGAAAAGCGCACCGAATTGGAACAGCATGCCCATCTTGCGGCGCAAGGCGTAAAGCCCTTCCCGGCTCTCTTTGCCCATGTCCCGCCCGTGGAACAGCACCTCGCCCCGGCGGGCACGCTCGAGCCCGCCGATCAGGCGCAGCACGGTCGTCTTGCCGCAGCCCGAGCCGCCCATGACGGCGACCACCTGGCCGCGCATGAAGCGCATGTTCAGGTTCGCAAGGACGAGACGATCCTCGTCATAGCCGAAATCGACGTTACGCAGCTCGAGAATGGGCTCAGCGGATGTAGGCGGCACGAAGCGGCGGCTCCTTTTACGCGGAAGCGGAATTATAGGGCCTCAGCGAGAACGTTGCCGTGACAGCCAACTTTCCAAGTGCAAAACTCTCACCGGTCCGCAAAAATTCGCTCGAGCGCGGCCACGGCCTCGGCCGGGTCGGGCGCCCCCGTCACGGCGCTCACGACGGCCGCGCTGCCCACGCCCGTCTCCAGCACGGCCGCAAGTGTGTCGAGCGTGATGCCGCCGATCGCCACGAGGGGCACCTTTTGGCCGATCAGCCGCGCGTAGCGCGCCAGCCGCGCAAGGCCCTGCGGCGCGCTCGGCAAGGTCTTCGTCGCCGTCGGGAAAACCGCGCCGACGGCCAGGTAGCTTGGCGCATAGTGCAGCGCGCGCAGTATTTCGTAGTAGCCGTGCGTCGACAGGCCGAGCCGCAGACCGGCCGCCGCGATGGCGCCCAGCTCGGCCGTATCGAGATCCTCCTGCCCCAGATGCACGCCGTACGCGCCCGCGTCGATCGCCTCGCGCCAGTAGTCGTTGATGAAAACGCGCGCGCCGTGACGCCGTCCCGCTTCGACGCTCTTTGCGATCTCATTGGCGAGCCGCGCCGGTGCGACATCCTTGACCCGCAACTGGACGGTGCGCACACCGAGGGCCGCGACGCGCTCCACCCAGTCGGCACTCGGCACGATCGCATACAGGCCGAGCCGCGACGGGCAATCCGGGAAGCGCTGCGGCGGCGCGCACGGCAGCGTGCGAATGCGCGGAAAACGGTCGAGTTGGTCGGGCCACGCATCATCGCCGCGTGTTTCGTCGCCGTCGCGCCAGGCCATGGCCAATACAAGCGCGTCGTGCGGTGCGAAGCCGCAATCGAGGAAGCTGGCCAGCGCGGCCAGCCAGTCTTCGGCGAGGGTGCCCGAGAGCGGATAGCGCGCCTCGCCCAACACTAAACAGGCGCCATCGGCCGACGTTTCGATCACCCCTGCGCCGGCAGCGAGCCACGCGGACTGGGCCGGCACAGCGCCGCTTTCGTCCATCGCGGCGACGATCAAATCGCCCGCGCTGGGCGCATCGGGCGGCGTCAGACAGATCCGCCAGAGTGCCTCCCCGCGTGGCCATTCGCCGAGGCGGGCGCGGATACGCTCGGCCGCTTCGACCAGTTCGTCGGCGGGGGGCCAGAAGATTTCACGATCCGCGAACGCAAGCGTACGGCTCATATACGATGCCTCAGCCTTGATCCTGGTGCCAGAACGGCATGCCGACCACCGGCGTGCTCGCCTGCGCGCTATCGCGCTCGTCCATCGGACCGGCGAGATAAGCAGCCCGCCCGGCCTCGGCGGCCATCGCGAATGCGCGCGCCATGACGGCCGGCTCGGTCGCCTGCGAGACAGCGGTATTGAGCAGCACACCGTCGAAGCCCCATTCCATGACCTGGCACGCGTGCGACGGCACGCCGAGTCCCGCATCGACGATGAGCGGCACGTCCTGCAGGCGCTGACGCAGCGTGCGGAGCCCATAAGGATTGACGATGCCCTTGCCCGTTCCGATCGGGGCGCCCCACGGCATCAACGCCTCGCAGCCCGCATCGATCAGACGCCGGGCGATGACCAGGTCCTCCGTGCAGTACGGCAGCACCTTGAAGCCGTCCTTCACGAGCCGGCCCGCGGCTTCGATCAGTGCCAGCGGGTCGGGCTGCAGCGTGTAGTCGTCGCCGATCACCTCGAGCTTGATCCAATCCGTTTCGAAGACCTCGCGGGCCATGTGGGCCGTCGTCACCGCTTCGTCGACAGTCTGGCAGCCGGCTGTATTCGGCAGCAGCGGCACGGCGTGGCGCTTGAGCAAATCGAAAAAGCCGGCCTCGGCCGTCTCGGCCTGCATCTGGCGGCGCAGCGCCACGGTCACCATGCCCGGTCGCGCGGCCTCGATCGAATCGGACAGCGCGCGCAGCGATGGATAGCGCGACGTACCTAGCAGCACGCGGCTGGCAAAGGGGGTGCCGTAGAGCGTGAGCGAATCGGCAGCGGGAGCGGAAGTCATCGCGGAAATCCTCAAGACGTTGGAAGCGTTGGCGGTAAAAGCGGCTCAGCCGCCCGCGACCGGATGAACGATATCGAGCTTGTCGCCGGCGTTGAGCGCGCGCTCGGGATGCTGCGCGCGTGCGACGAACTGTCCGTTGAGCGCCACGGCGAACGGCGGCCGCGCGCCGAACGCGGCGAGCGCATCGGCCACGGTCGCGCCGTCGGGAAGCGAAAGAGACTTCTGATTGATCTGGATTTCCATGATTCGAATGATTTCGCTGTGTAGTGTTCGGTGCTAAGCGGTGCTTATGGGCCCGCGTATTCGTGCTCGTGGCAAGGCGCAAACCGCAGCGATGCCTGGTGGCATCGCGAGGATTTGCAACGCCGCCACGGGCGCGAAGACGCGGCGCCATCAGTGCCGATTAGCGCCGAACACTGCACGATGAGGCGGGCGTCATCGCGCCCAGTTCGCAAGCGCCGTGCGCGCGCTCGCCCGCCAGATGCAGCATCGGTGCCCAGCGCGCTTCGCTGCGCCACTGCGCAAAGTCTTGTGCATCGGCGATCCGGCGTGTCAGCAGCGCGGCGGCAAGCGCAGCCGCCGCGCCCGCCACTTCGGGCGCGATCATGTAGCCGTGCCGGTAAAGACCGTTGACGGCGAGCGTCGCGGCACCGTCCCAGACGATCGACGGGCGGTGATCGGGCAGCGTGGGACGGCACTGCGTGTTCAGTTCGAGGATGCGCGCCTCGCCGAAACCCGGATGCACGGCGAACGCCGCGCTCAGCAGCTCGAGCGCGGAGCGTACGCTCATCGGCGAGCGGTCCTCGCCTTCGATTTCAGTGGCGCCGATCACGAACAGGCCATGCTCTTTCGGCGCAATGTAGATCGGATAGCGCGGATGCAGCATGCGAACGGGCCGTGTCAGTGCGATACCGGGCGCATGGACTCGCGCCACCTCCCCGCGAATGCCGCGCAGCGAGGGCAAGACTGCCTTCGCGCCAAGCCCCCGGCAATCGATCGTCACGCCCGCCGGCGGCCGCGACTCATCGTCGACGACCGTATTCCAGTGCGCGTCGACCCCGCGCTCCGCAAGACCCGCCGCCAGTGCGGCGAGCGTCTGGCGGTTGTCGAGTTGGCCTTCGTCGGGCAGCAACAGACCCTGAGCGAACCGTCCGGCCAGCGCCGGCTCGGCTGCCGAGAGCTGCGCCGCATCGAGCGCCGTCACATGGCTGCCGGACGCGAGCGTGCCCGGCGCATTGGCCTGCAAGCGCCGCTCGAGCAGCGCCGCTTCGGCGCGGTCGTTGCGGTGCCAGACCACGAGTGTGCCGTTGCGCTGGAAGAAGACGGGCGCCGGCAGCGCGGCGAGAACCCGCGGCCATGCGTCGAGCGAGGCTTGGCCGAGCTCGACGATGAGCGGCTCCGCGCTCGCCGCTTCCGCCAACGGCGCCAGCATGGCGGCGGCGACCCAGGCCGCCGAAGCCGTGCCCGCCGCGTCGCCGCGCTCGTAGAGCGCGACGCGGTATCCGTCGCCCGCGAGTTGCCAGGCCACGAGCCGGCCCACGAGTCCGCCGCCGAGCACGGCGACATCGGGCATGGGTGAAACTACGATTGAAGATTGAGCGGTCATCGGATCGATCCTTTCCGTACGACGAACTGCGCGTACCCAAGGACGAAACCGGCGGGTGAGGCCGGCCGGCGGCATCGGTGCGTCCGATGCTTCCGGCGGAGAAAGAGATGCGCGATACGGACATCCCACGCCAAAGCGTATTCCTGAAACTTCCCGCGCCGGTATTACCCGGATCGGGTGCGAAGGGTCTCTCTCAGCCTCGCCATGAAACGGTCCCACCTACCGGGACCCTATCCACTTCCAGCGAAGCACCCCTGTTTCGTCGCGCCCATTAGACCATAAAAGCGCGAGCGGCCGCAAACGAGGCGCAGCGACGCAGTGCCGCGAGCGAGCCCTTTTTGTGAGCGCCCAAGCTGCGCGAAAGGTCCGCTCACCGCTCTCTGGCACAATGTCCGATCGCGGCATGCCGTGGCGCGCTGCAGTCGATCGGCGCAAGGCAGGCGTTCGCACGCCGTGACGCACCGCACGACGCACCGCGCGCCACACCCGTCGATTAAGACTCGCTTAAGCGCTCCGCGCAACAATCCGCGGCGAACCGCGTACCGTGCATGCTCGACGCACGTACGCCTGCCGTCGGTTAGCGCAACTGATCCGGAAACTCCGTTACTCCGTTACCGTTCGGAAAATCTATGAATGCGTCCCTCAATCCCGTACCCTCGCGCGACGACACGCCGCTCCCGCCCTCTTCGACATCGGCTTGGGGGCTGATCAAACCGTACTGGGTCTCGGAGGATTGGAAAGCCGCATGGGGTTTGTTGGTGACGATCATCGTCATCAACCTGACGATCGTCGGATTCAACGTCTGGATCAACCAGTGGTACGCGAAGTTCAACAACGCGCTGGTGGCCAAAGATGGCCCGCACTTCTGGACACTGCTGATGCAGTTCACCGTCGCGGCCTTCGTCTTCATCACCTTGGCCGTCTATCGTACGTACTTGCGGCAGATGCTCGAGTTTCGCTGGCGGCAGTGGCTGACGACCCGCTATCTGAAGGGCTGGCTCGGCGAACTCGCCTTCTACCGGATCGAACGCGATCGGCTCGCCGACAACCCCGACCAGCGGATCAGTGACGATCTCCAGTCGTTTGCCACGAATACGCTCGAGTTGTCGCTCGGACTCCTGTCGACCGTCGTCACGCTATTCTCGTTCATCACCATCCTGTGGACGATCGGCGGCGCGCTGAGCTTCCATTTGGCCGGCTCGACGTGGACCATACCGGGCTACATGGTATGGATGGCCGCCATCTATGCGATCGGCGGTTCGTACGTGATGCATAAGGTCGGACACCCGCTGGTTTCGATCAACTACCAGCAGCAGCGTGTCGAAGCCGACTTTCGTTTCGGACTGATCCGTGTGCGCGAGAACTCCGAGCAGATTGCGTTGTACAACGGCGTTCGTACGGAAGAAAGCAACGCACAGAATGTCTTCACCCGGATCCGCGACAACTGGTGGCGGATCATGACGTACACGCGGCGCCTGAATTTCGTCACCAATTTTTATACGCAGGCGGCAATCATCTTTCCATACATCGTCGCGTCGCCGCGCTATTTCGCCGGTGCGTTCACGTTCGGCGTGCTGACGCAGATTGCGGACGCTTTCGGCACGGTCAGCGGCTCCCTCTCGTGGTTCATCAACAATTACGCGTCGCTCGTCGAATGGCGCGCCACGGTCAACCGGTTGCGCGAATTCAGCCGCATCGTTCAAAGCACGCATCTGCGCGAATCGGTCTCGCCCGGCACCGAACATGGCGGCATCAATCTGCACTATGTCGACGAGAATGCCCTGACCACGCACGATCTCCAACTGGCCTTGCCGAACGGCACGCCACTCGCCGCGATCGGCGACATCGTCGTCGAGCCGGGCGCCCGCTGGCTCGTGCGCGGCCCATCCGGTGCAGGAAAGAGCACGCTGTTGCGCGCGTTCGCGGGGCTGTGGCCCTTCGGCGAGGGCAGTATCGACGTACCGGTCGGCGCGCGTACGATGTTCCTGCCGCAACAAAGCTATCTGCCCATCGGCACACTGAAAGCCGCGCTCACGTACCCGGCCTCGGCCGACACATTCAGCGACGAAGCCTGCCGCGAGGTACTCGCCAGTTGCCGGCTCGAAAGCTACGGCGATCGCCTCGGCGAATCGGCGCACTGGACGCGCGTGCTCTCGCCCGGCGAACAGCAGCGGCTCGCGGCCGCACGCGTGCTGCTGCACAAACCTGATTTTCTGTTCCTCGACGAAGCAACGAGCGCCCTCGATCCCGACAACGAATCGCATGTCTATCGGCTACTCAATGAGCGTCTGCCGAAAACAGCGATCGTCAGCGTCGCGCATCGCGAGTCCATCGCGGGTTTCCACAACCGGACGCTTTTCATCGAGCGCGCGGGCGAGCGGGCGGTGGCATGACGCGTCCGCGACGGCCTGCCTCAATCGGATGATGCCGCCGGTACGGCGATAGCCGCGAGCGGCCGATACCGCGCGCCGCTGCGCTCGAGCGTGCTCGAGTAAAGCATCAGGGTGGCGAAACGCGACGCCGGCAATGCGAGAGCGGACCGTTCCCCCGCGAGCACGGCTTCGGGCGATACCGGCTGGCTATGGCGCGGCAAGCGCGCGAGCGTGACGTGCGGACGAAACGGGCGATGATCGTCGATGGGCAGACCGAGGCTGCGAACGAGCTCCCGAACGTTCGCCTGCAACTCGACGAGCGGCGGCGGACATTCGAACGTGAGCACCGCGAGGCGGGGATGGGCGGGATTCGGCCAATACGCGAAACGCTCGACCTTCAGCGCGGCAAGCGCAGTCACGGTCGAGGCGAGCCCCGCGGCGAGCGCCTGTCCGGACTCGCGCGGGATCGACCCGAGAAACGCCAGCGTCATATGCAGCTGATCCGCCGCAACGCGGCGCCCGGCCGCAGCTTCGCCGATGCGAACCTCATCCCACGCACTGCGGGTCCGCGCGTCGGGCACGAGTGCGATAAAGGTGCGATGCCAGTCCGCTTCCTCCGCACGGGGCGCAACGGGCATCGCTTTCTCGCGCGACGAGCGCGCGCTCCCGGTCAGCGGGGCAGATCCGATCTGCCCATCAGGTAGGCGTCGACCGAGCGTGCGCATTGCCGGCCCTCGCGAATCGCCCAGACGACGAGCGACTGCCCGCGGCGCATGTCGCCGGCGGCAAACACTTTGTCCGCCGACGTATAGTAGGCGCGCTCGCCTTCCGTCGCCGCGCGCACATTACCGCGCGCATCCTTTTCGACGCCGAACGCTTCGAGCACGGGTGCGACGGGCTGCGTGAAGCCCATGGCCAGCAGCACGAGATCGGCCTTCAGTTCGAACTCCGAACCCGGCACTTCCTGCATCTTGCCGTCCTTCCATTCGACACGCGCTGCGATAAGCTTCTCGACCTTGCCGTTCTTGCCTTCGAGCCGCTTCGTCGCAACGGACCAATCGCGCTCGCAACCCTCTTCGTGCGACGACGAAGTCCGCAGCTTGACCGGCCAGTATGGCCAGACGAGCGGCTTGTTTTCGTTTTCGGGCGGCTGCGGCAGCAGCTCGAACTGGGTCACGCTCTTCGCGCCGTGACGGTTCGAGGTGCCGACACAATCGGAACCCGTATCGCCGCCGCCGATCACGATGACATGTTTGCCTTTCGCGCTGATCTGGTCCGCCACCTTGTCGCCGGCGTTGACCTTGTTCTGCTGCGGCAGAAACTCCATCGCGAAATGAACGCCGGCGAGCTCGCGCCCCGGTACCGGCAAATCGCGCGGCGTTTCGGAGCCACCGGCCACGACGATGGCGTCGAAGCGCTCTTTCAGCTCATCGGGCGTAATCGTCTCCTTGGCCGTATTGCCGATGTGAGACGGCAACGGGTCCTTGCCGATGAAGACATTGGCGCGGAACGTCACGCCTTCGGCTTCCATCTGGCGCATGCGACGGTCGATCAGCCACTTTTCGAGCTTGAAATCGGGAATGCCATAGCGCAACAACCCGCCGATGCGATCGTTCTTTTCGAACACCGTCACGTCATGCCCCGCGCGGGCGAGCTGCTGCGCAGCCGCCAGGCCGGCCGGCCCGGAGCCGACCACGGCAACCTTCTTGCCGGTCTTTTCCTTCGGCGGCTGCGGCTCGACCCAGCCTTCCGCCCACGCCTTGTCGATGATCGCGTGCTCGATCGATTTGATGCCGACGGGATCCGCATTGATGCCGAGCGTACAAGCCGCTTCGCAAGGTGCCGGACAGATGCGTCCGGTGAACTCTGGGAAGTTGTTGGTCGAATGCAGGACTTCGATCGCCTGCCGCCAGTCCTGGCGATAAACGAGATCGTTGAAGTCGGGAATGATGTTGTTCACGGGGCAGCCGTTGTTGCAAAACGGAATGCCGCAGTCCATACACCGTGCGCCCTGAATCTTCGCGTCCTCGTCGCTGAGCGCGAGCACGAACTCCTTGTGATGCTTCAAACGCGCGAGCGGCGCTTCGTACGCTTCGTGGAGGCGCTGATACTCTAGAAAACCGGTTGCCTTGCCCATGGGGTCTCTTCTCTAATCTTGGTCGTCGTACTCAATTCATCGTTCGGCCGGCCTCGCAACACGCGAGGCCCAAGCCTCCGAGCCTCATGCCGCAAGCGCTTCCTTGGCGGCCTTCTTCGCACCCAGTTCGCCCAGTGCGCGCTTGTACTCGGTCGGGAAGACCTTCACGAAGTGGCGGCGCGAGGTATCCCACTCCTCGAGCAACGACTTCGCGCGCGTCGAGCCGGTGAACTGGAAGTGGCGCTCGACGAGCCCCTTGAGCAACGCTTCGTCGGTGACGCCCGTATGCCAGAGCGCGCGATCGACCGTGCGCTCCTGCTCGGCCTGCTGCAGCACCGGCTCGAGCGCGACCATCGACTTGTTGCACTTGGCGGCGAACGTGCCGTCGGGATCGTAGACGAACGCCACGCCGCCCGACATGCCTGCCGCGAAGTTGCGGCCGGTCTCGCCCAGCACGACGACGGTTCCGCCCGTCATATATTCGCAGCCGTGATCGCCCGTGCCCTCGACGACGGCGCTCGCCCCCGAGTTACGCACGCAAAAACGCTCGCCCGCGACGCCGCGCAGATAGGCCTCACCCTCGATCGCACCGTACATGACGGTGTTGCCGCAGATGATGTTTTCCTCGGACTTGCCGCGGAAATCGTTCGTCGGGCGAATGATGATGCGTCCGCCGGAGAGGCCCTTGCCGACATAGTCGTTGCCGTCGCCGACGAGATCGAGCGTGACGCCGCGCGCGAGGAATGCGCCGAAGCTCTGACCGGCCGTGCCCTTGAGCTGGATATGGACCGTATCGTCGGGCAGTCCGTCGTGACCGTGCTTCTTCGCGATCGTGCCCGACAGCATCGCACCGACGCTGCGGTTGACGTTGCGCACCGGCTGAATGAACGAGACGTGCTCGCCCTTGTCGATCGCGGCACGGGCCTTCTCGATCAGCGTGTGATCGAGCGCCTTCGCGAGGCCATGATCCTGCTCCTCGACATGGCGGCGCGCGATCTCTGCCGCCACGCGCGGCTGATAGAACACGTTCGAGAAATCGAGCCCCTTCGCCTTCCAGTGCTCGATGCCCTTTTTCATGTCGAGCAGGTCGGCACGACCGATCAGCTCGTCGAACTTGCGAATGCCGAGCTGCGCCATGATTTCGCGCACCTCTTCCGCCACGAAGAAGAAGTAGTTGACGACATGCTCGGGCTGGCCCTGGAACTTCGCGCGCAGCACCGGATCTTGCGTCGCGACGCCAACCGGGCAGGTATTCAGATGGCACTTGCGCATCATGATGCAGCCCTCGACGACGAGCGGCGCCGTCGCGAAGCCGAATTCGTCGGCGCCGAGCAGCGCGCCGATCACGACGTCGCGGCCCGTCTTCATCTGGCCGTCGGCCTGCACGCGAATGCGCCCGCGCAGCCGGTTCAGTACGAGCGTCTGCTGGGTCTCGGCGAGGCCGAGTTCCCACGGCGTGCCGGCGTGCTTGACCGACGAAAGCGGCGATGCGCCGGTGCCTCCGTCATGGCCGGCGATGACGACGTGATCGGCTTTCGCCTTGGCCACACCCGCGGCGACCGTACCGACTCCTACTTCCGATACGAGCTTGACCGAAATGCTCGATGACGGATTGACATTCTTCAGGTCGTGAATGAGCTGAGCCAGATCCTCGATCGAATAGATGTCATGGTGCGGCGGCGGCGAAATGAGACCCACGCCGGGTACCGAGTAACGCAGTTTGCCGATGTACTCGGAGACCTTGTGGCCGGGGAGCTGGCCGCCTTCGCCGGGCTTGGCGCCCTGCGCCATCTTGATCTGGATCTGGTCGGCCGATGCGAGATACTCCGCCGTCACGCCGAAACGGCCCGACGCAACCTGCTTGATCTTCGAGCGCAACGAGTCGCCATCCTTGAGCGGAATGTCGCGCACGACTTCCGGTCCGATCACCGAAGCGAGCGTATCGCCGTTCTTGATCGGAATGCCGCGCAGCTCGTTGCGATAGCGGTTCTCGTCCTCGCCGCCCTCGCCCGTGTTCGACTTGCCGCCGATGCGGTTCATCGCGACGGCAAGCGTCGCATGCGCTTCCGTGCTGATCGAGCCGAGCGACATGGCACCTGTGGCGAAGCGCTTGACGATGTCCTTGGCCGATTCGACTTCGTCGATCGGAATGGCCTTCGACGGGTCGACCTTGAACTCGAACAGCCCCCGGAACGTCATGTGACGGCGCGTCTGATCGTTGATCAGATGCGCGTATTCCTTGTAGGTCTGATACGAGTTGCTGCGCGTCGAATGCTGGAGCTTCGCGATCGCATCGGGGGTCCACATGTGGTCTTCGCCGCGCACCCGATAGGCATACTCGCCGCCCGCGTCGAGCATGGTCGCGAGCACCGGGTTGTCGCCGAATGCGTCGCGATGTAGGCGAATGGCTTCCTCGGCCACGTCGAAAAGTCCGATGCCGCCCACCTTCGAAGCCGTGCCCTTGAAGTATTTCTCGACGATATCGCTCGCCAGGCCGACCGCCTCGAAAATCTGCGCGCCCGTGTACGACATGTAGGTGGAGATGCCCATCTTGGACATGACCTTTTGCAGGCCCTTGCCGATCGCTTTCGTGAAGTTGTAGACGGCCTTCTCGGGCGAGAGATCGCCCTTCATGCCTTGCGCCAACTGCGCGAGCGTTTCCATCGCGAGGTACGGATGAACCGCTTCGGCGCCGTAGCCGGCGAGCAGCGCGAAGTGATGCACTTCGCGGGCCGAACCGGTCTCGACGACGAGACCCGTGCTCGTACGCAGCCCCTGCGTCACCAGGTGCGTGTGAATGGCCGCCGTCGCGAGCAGCGCCGGAATGGCGACGTTGTCGCGGTCCACGCGCCGATCGGAGACGATCAGCATGTTGTAGCCCGACTTGACAGCGTCGACCGCCTCGGCGCAAAGCGAGGCGAGCCGCGCCTCGATGCCTTCCTTGCCCCAGGCCACCGGATAGCAGATGTTGAGCTCGTACGAGCTGAACTTGCCGCCCGTGTATTGATCGATCGCGCGGATTTTCGCGATGTCCTTGAAGTCGAGCACGGGCTGCGACACTTCGAGGCGCATCGGCGGGTTGATGTTGTTCGTGTCGAGCAGGTTCGGCTTCGGTCCGACGAACGATACCAGCGACATGACCATGTTCTCGCGGATCGGATCGATCGGCGGGTTCGTGACCTGCGCAAAAAGCTGCTTGAAATAGTGGTAGAGCGTCTTGTTCTTGTTCGACATCACGGCGAGCGGCGAGTCGTTGCCCATCGAGCCGACCGCTTCCTCGCCCTGCTGCGCCATCGGCGCCATCAGGAATTTGACGTCTTCCTGCGTATAGCCGAACGCCTGCTGCCGATCGAGCAGGGCCGCGGCTTCGCGGCGTTCCGTCGCCACATCCTCGGGCTTCGGCTCGATCTCGTCGAGCTTGATGCGCACCGCGTCGATCCAGCTCTTGTACGGCTTGGCGTTGGCGAGGTTGTCCTTGAGTTCCTTGTCGCCGATGATGCGGCCATGTTCCATGTCGATGAGGAACATCTTGCCCGGCTGAAGACGCCACTTCTTGACGATCTTCGATTCGGGAATCGGCAACACGCCCGACTCCGACGCCATGATGACGAGGTCGTCCTCGGTGATGATGTAGCGCGCCGGACGCAATCCGTTACGGTCGAGCGTCGCGCCGATCTGCCGCCCATCGGTGAACGCGATCGCCGCCGGGCCGTCCCACGGCTCCATCATCGCCGCGTGGTATTCGTAGAATGCGCGCCGGTTCTCGTCCATCAGCGTGTGCTGTTCCCACGCTTCCGGAATCATCATCATCATGGCGTGCACGAGCGGATAGCCCGCCATCACGAGCAGTTCGAGACAGTTGTCGAAAGATGCCGTGTCGGACTGGCCCGGATAGATCAGCGGCCAGAGCTTCGGCAGGTCGTCGCCGAGCACGGCGCTCGCAATGGCGCCGGTGCGCGCATTGAGCCAGTTGACGTTGCCCTTGACCGTGTTGATTTCGCCGTTGTGCGCGATCATCCGGTACGGGTGGGCAAGCTCCCACGCCGGGAACGTGTTCGTGGAGAAACGCTGGTGCACGAGCGCAAGCGCCGAAACGACCCGCTCGTCCTGAAGGTCTCGGTAGTAGACGCCGACCTGGCCCGCGAGCAGCAAGCCCTTGTAGACGACCGTGCGCGCCGACATCGACGGCACGAAGTATTCCTTGCCGTGCTTGAGCTTGAGCGCCTGGATACGGTGGCTCGCCGTTTTCCGAATGATGTAGAGCTTACGTTCGAGCGCGTCGGTCACCATGATGTCGCGGCCGCGACCGATGAAAATCTGGCGGATGACGGGCTCCGTCGCCTTGACGGTCGGCGAGATCGGCATTGCGTGATCGACAGGCACATCGCGCCAGCCGAGCACCACCTGACCTTCCGCCTTGACCGTGCGCTCGAGCTCCTGCTCGCAAGCGAGCCGCGAGGCGTGTTCCTTGGGCAAAAAGATCATGCCGACGCCATACTCGCCCGCCGGCGGCAGCGTCACGCCCTGGCGAGCCATTTCCTCGCGATAAAAGGCGTCCGGTACCTGGATCAAAATGCCGGCGCCGTCGCCCATCAGCGCGTCGGCACCCACCGCGCCCCGGTGATCGAGATTCTCGAGAATCTTGAGCCCTTGCTGAATGATCTCGTGGCTCTTCTGGCCCTTGATATGGGCGACAAAACCGACGCCACAGGCATCGTGTTCGTTGCGCGGATCGTAGAGACCCTGGGCGGCGGGGACCGAAAGAATCGGTTGCTGGTCGTTCATGGGGACACCGTCTATTGGGGGGCCGGGCTTGGCCGTTCGCATAAGGGCTTCTCTCGGTTCCTGCGGCAACGCACTGGGCGCCGCCGATGGGCATGCCTGCCCCGAACCGCCGGAAATCGGAATATACGCGACGAATCAAAGGAATAGCAACAAAAATCGCTTGATATGGAACTAATTTGTGCGGCGCACTCGGTTGGTGCCTTTTTATTGGTTCCACATCAAATCGGTGCAAAAGAAAACGGCATCTCCTGCCGTTTTCGCGTGCTTGCGGGCTCGCCCCAGACCGCAGCGCCACTGCGCGCGGCCGGTCGGCCCCTGGCGCCAAGCGGTGACGCGGCAACCAGCGCTACTGCTGCGCCTTATGCGGAGTGGCTTCGCGGACCTTCCTGGGCCGGCCGCGCGGCAACGGTGAAACGCGGCGATTCGCGGCGCGCGCGGCCCACTCCCGATAGGTGTCTCCGCCGAGCACCCATCCTTTCAAGGTGGCCTGTTGAAGCTCGTTCGCCTCGCGCTCGTCGAGCGGCTGCTCGCACAGGTCCTTGTACGCGCGCTGTCGCTCGAACGGCGTATTGCCGAGCGACCAATAAAGCGGGTGATCGGTGACGAGGCTATCGACGGTGAGTCCGATGTGATGCCGGTAGCTGGACCATCGGTAATCTTCGGCCGCCGTGACGAGATGCTCGCGCACGGGGCAAAGCTCGATCACCCGGCTGGCGAGCAGAAAGTACCGCTCGCCCTCGATGACCGTCGCCCGATAGCGCCCTTCCCACAATGTGCCGCGCCGCGCGTAGCGGCGATTGAAATGCGCGACGTAGCGCCGGCCGACGGCCTGCATCGCTTTGGGCAAGCTCGATTCGTCGCTCGGCGTGACGAGCAGTTGAACCGCGCCCGGCATCAGCACATAAGCGTGAACCGCGAGGCGATGATCGCGCGACGCGGCTTTCAGGCAATCGACGAACAACTCGTAGTCCTGTTCGTCGACGAAGGCGGGCTGCTGATCGAGGCCGCGCAGTATGACGTGCTGCGGCTGTTCAGGGACGTAAAGACGTGCAAGCCGTGCCATGCTGGATTCCGTGAGTTCGTTGGTGATTACCCGAAGGCGAAGCGCCGCGCAAGCGTTCGCAACGGCCGAATGCGACTTGTGCCGCGAGCACGCAACGCTTAGGGAGAATGCTCTAGCGCGCGCGCTTGGTTTGTATGAAACCTTCTACTCATAATAGGCGGGCCTTTTATGGAGGAAGACATATGAAATTACAACAGGCCATTACGGGGGCCGTTGCCGCACTCGCGTGCGCAACGGCTGCACACGCGCAATCGGCCGGAACGTTCTACGCTGCAACCGGGTGGTTCCATTTTTCTCCTCAAAGTTCGAGCGATCCACTGCAGATCGTCAGCATCGGCGGTGCCCCCGTCAACAGACCGGTGGCGGGGACCGGCGCCTCGATCGACCAATCGGATACGCTCGGCTTGAGCGTAGGCTACTTCATCACGGATCACCTCGCAGCCGAGCTCGAAGTCGGCATCCCTCCGAAATTCAACATCGAAGGGGCCGGCTCGTTTTCCCAGTTCGGCAAGCTTGGCAGCGCGCGCCAGTGGAGCCCCGCCCTCCTCGTCAAATGGAACTTCCGGAAGCCCGATGACAAGTTCCGCCCGTACCTCGGCGTGGGCGTGACGCGCGTCTGGTTCACCGACGCGCAAATCACCAACAGCGCGTTCCAATCCGCCGTCTTGCACGGAGGTCCGACCTCCGTCTCGACGGATCGTTCCTGGGCGCCCGTTTTCAACGCCGGTTTCAATTACTCGTTCAACAAGCATTGGTTTGCAGGGGTATCCGTGTCGTACATTCCGGTCAGCGTCACTGCCGACCTCACTACGACCAACGTCGGGCCATTTGGTTTGACTGCCCATACGCAAGCAAAGATCAAGCTCAACCCGATCGTCACCTTCGCGAAGATTGGCTACGCCTTTTAGCATAGTCCAACTCGACCCTTCGCTCGCAACGCCACCGGACCGGTGGCGTTGTAATTTCAACCGCCGGTATTGCACTGCGCTGACGTTTCTACCCGATTTTCGTCGCACGTTTGCCGCTCGGCGTGACGGCCGGGCGACCGGAGTACAAGGGCGTTGCCCGTCCGAGGCGGCTTGGCATCGAAGTTGCGGAACAAGGGCTTTCCCGCCATTCGAAACAGGAACGCGGGTACCTTCACCCTGTCAATCATGCTCACGGAGCGACCATGAACACGCTACCGAATACGCGAGACGCGCTGGATACATCATGGACGAGCGCCAGCCGTCATGCACGCCGTATCGCGCGGCATAGTCGAAACGCAGCCGAGGACATCGGCTCGGAAATGCGAGAGCTGCTCTCCGAACTCGAAGAGGCACTTGCCGACGGCACGCAGGCCGATGTCGCCCAGTTGCGCGAACAGATGAAAAAACGTCTCGATGCGGCCCGCTCGCGGCTCGATGGCGCGAGACATACCATTCGCGCCCGCGCCGCGACCGCCATTTCCGGTGCCAACGATTACGTACGCGAGAACCCGTGGGAGACGGTCGCCGTGGTCGGCGGCCTCGCCCTGATCACGGGCTGGTTGATGGCCCGCTCGCGCTGAGCGGGACACGCGCGAGACGCCCGCGCCGGGGACTCGCGCGCCGGACCGCGTCCTTCAGTTGCGGTCGAAGAAATCCGCCCCGATCAAATCGATCCGGTCGGTGCAGAGCGTATCGACTCCCCACTCGGCAAGCGCTCGCGCGCGAGCCGGATCGTTCACGGTGTAGGCCAGGATGAAGAGCCCCGCAGACTTGATTTCGGCGACGAGCGCCGCATCGAGCTTGCGTTGATCCGCGTGTAGCGATACGCAACCGAGCTCCGCGGCGAGCGTGCGCCACTCGGCAGGCACGGCTCCCACGAGCAACCCGCGCGGCAGCACGGCTACGGCATCGCGGGCGGCCGCCAGCGCTTGAATCGAAAACGACGACAAGAGCGGCGGAGGCGAGGACTCGGCCCACAGCCTCGCCGCCTCGGTCGCCACGCGCCGCCCCGTTTCGATCTCGCGTCCCGCGCAGGGTTTGATTTCGATGTTTGCCATCAGCCCATGGCGCGCGCAGCGCTGTGCCACCTGCGCCAGCGTCGGCATCGATTCGCCCGCGAAGCGCGCATCGCACCAGCTTCCGGCATCGAGCGCGGCGATCTGAGCGTAGTCCATGCGCGCGGCGGCGCCATGACCATTGGAGGTCCGGTCCACCGTGTCGTCGTGCAGCAGAAAGACGACATCGTCCGCCGAGAGCTTCGCGTCGAACTCGATCATCTTCAACCCAAGCGCAGCACCTGTGTCGATACCCGCAAGCGTGTTCTCGGGTGCGAGGGTCCCGCCACCGCGATGCGCGACGACGCGCGGGTAAGGCCAACCGTTCAGTCCAGTCGTCATCTTCGTATTGCGCCTCCTGAAGCCAACATCATGCCGTCAACCGGCGCGTTTGCCCGTTTCGGGATCGAAAAAATGCAGGTGTTCGGACGGAAGCCCCACCGGCAGGATTTCGCCCGATAGGGGACGGTCTGCATGGGGCAGCCGGACCGTGACATCGTGGCTGCCCCAGCGGCCATGCGCGAGGTTGTCCGCGCCGAGCAACTCGCAAGAGTCCACCGCAAGACTCGCGCACGTTTGAGTGGCACGCGGCGCCATATGCTCCGGACGGATGCCGAGCACCCATTCGCGCCCGCACGCAATGGCGCTGCCGATAGCCGGATGCGCTGAAAGCGCGAGCACGGGTCCGCCGCCGGCCACCTCGAAGGCCCGCCCGTCGTCCGAGAGCCGGCCCGAGAGCAGATTCATCGCCGGCGAGCCGATAAAGCCGGCCACGAAAATCGTCGCCGGACGCTCGTAGACTTCCGTCGGCGCGCCGATCTGTTCGGCATATCCGCGGTTCATGACGATGACACGCTGAGCGAGCGTCATGGCCTCGACCTGATCGTGCGTGACGTAAAGGCTCGTCGTGGCGAGGCGGGCGTGCAGCCGCTGGATTTCCAGCCGCATCTGTACCCTGAGCTTCGCATCGAGGTTCGAAAGCGGCTCGTCGAAAAGAAACACCGACGGCTCGCGCACGATCGCGCGCCCCATGGCGACACGTTGCCGCTGCCCGCCCGAAAGCTCGCGCGGCTTGCGCCCGAGAAGCGGGTCCAACTCGAGTATCTTTGCCGCCGCGGCGACGCGGCTATCGATTTCAGCCCGCGCGAGCCCGCGGATCGTCAGGCCGTACGCCATGTTCTCGCGTACGCTCATATGCGGATAAAGCGCGTAATTCTGGAACACCATCGCAATATCGCGGTCCTTCGGCTCGAGGTCGTTGACGACGCGCTCGCCGATGGCGATCTGCCCTTCGGACACGCGCTCGAGCCCCGCGACCATGCGCAGCAGCGTCGACTTCCCGCAGCCGGACGGCCCCACCAGCACGACGAATTCCCCGTCGGACACGTCCACGTCGATGCCGTGCAGTACGAACTGCTTTCCATCGTAGGTCTTGCGAACGCCTCTCAAACTCAACGCAGCCATGGTCCCTCGCTGATATGACAACCCGTTATCCCTGCCGTCATCGGCATTGCACTATTTCTCCGCATCGACGAGCCCCCGCACGAACCAGCGCTGCATCGCGATCACGACCACGAGCGGCGGCAACATCGCAAGCAGCGTCGCCGCCATGACGAGATGCCATTCGGTCGCGGTGTCGCCCTGGCCGATCATGGTTTTGATGCCTACCACAGCCGTCGTCATCGATGGCTCGCTCGAGACGAGAATCGGCCAAAGATACTGGTTCCAGCCGTAGATGAACGTGATGACGAAAAGCGCCGCGATGTTCGTTTTCGACAGCGGCAGCACCACGTCGCGGAAAAAGCGCAACGGGCCAGCGCCATCGATGCGCGCCGCGTCCATCAGTTCGTCCGGCAACGTCATGAAGAACTGCCGGAACAGAAACGTCGCGGTCGCGGAGGCGATCAACGGCAGCGTCAACCCCGCGTAGCTATTGATGAGGTGAAGCGACGAAGCCACGTGCACGGTCGGAAAAATCCGCACCTCGACCGGCAGCATCAGCGTCACGAAGATGAGCCAGAACGCCGTATTGCGAAACGGGAAACGAAAAAAGACGATCGCGTATGCCGAGATGATCGATACAGCGATTTTCCCGAGCGAGATAGCCAGTGCCATGATGAGCGAGTTGAGCAGCATGCGGCCGAACGGGCTCGCGGCATCGCCGGCCCCATGGCTCCAGACGTGGACGATATTCTCGATGAGGTGCGTGCTCGGCAAGAGCGAAAGCGGCACCGAAAAGACCTGCTGCTCATTCATCGACGCCGCGCAAAACGCGACGTAGACCGGGAACGCGATCAGCGCCACGCCCAGGATCAGAACGGCATGGCAAAAAAGATCGAAGCCTCTGCGATTTTCGATCATGAGTATTGAACCTTGCGTTCGATGAAACGGAACTGAACGACGGTCAGCCCGACGACGATCACCATCAGCACCACCGACTGCGCGCCGGAGCTGCCCATATCGAGCCCCTGGAAGCCTTCGATGAAAATCTTGTAGATCAGCGTTTTTGTCGACTGCGCGGGGCCCCCGCCCGTCGCGGCGTCGATTACCGGGAACGTGTCGAAGAATGCATAGACGAGATTCACGACGAAAAGAAAAAACGTGGTCGGCGACAAAAGCGGCAACGCAATGCCGAAAAATCGCCGCACCGGACCTGCGCCGTCGATCGCCGCCGCTTCGATCAGTGAGCGCGGTATCGCCTGCAGCCCCGCGTAGAAGAACAGGAAGTTATAGCTGACCTGCTTCCAGACCGATGCCAGAACGACGAGAAACATCGCCTGCCCACCGTTGATCGCGTGATTCCAGACGATGCCGGCCTTCGCCAGCGCGAAAGTGACGAGGCCGATGCTGGGGTTGAACAGGAACGCCCATAGCACGGCCGCGATGGCCGGCGCGACGGCATACGGCCAGATCAGCAGCGTGCGGTAGGTCCGTGCACCGCGGGTGACGCGATCTGCGCACGCCGCGAGCAAGAGCGAGACGAAAAGACCGGTCACCGTGACGAGGGTGCTGAAGACGATCGTCGTCTTGAATGAACCGAGATAGAGCGGATCGGCAAACAGGTGCTGGAAGTTGCCGAGACCGACGAACTCGCTCGAGGTCCCGAACGCATCCTGCATTTGCGTGGACTGCCACAGCGCCTCGCCGGCCGGCCAGAGAAAGAAGATCGCGGTGATGGCCAACTGCGGCGCGATCAGCAGATAGGGCAGTGGGCTCGTGGGAAAGCGGGAACGTTCGTACATGGGGCGTCGCTCGATTAAGGCGCGGCGCCGCCGCCCGTGCGGGTCGGCGGCCATGCGCATCCAGCTTGGAAAGACGTTCGGTCCGCACCGCCCGCGCAGCTACTGACCCGCGAGCGTCGCGGCTCCCGGCAGCGCGGCGATGCGCGAACCCGTGCGTCAGGTACCGGACTTTTCGAAGCGGCGCAACAACTCGTCGCCGCGCGAAACGGCCGAATCGAGCGCCTCTTTCGGCGTCTTCTTTTGCGCCCAGACCTGCTCGAGTTCCTCGTCGACGATCGTGCGAATTTGCGGCATGTTGCCCAGACGCAAACCCTTCGTGTACGGCAGCGGCGGCTTGTTCAGCATTTGCTTGATCGCCGTATCCGCACCGGGGTTCTTCGCGTAAAACCCTTGCTGCTGCGTTTCCTCGTAAGCCGCCTTCGTCACCGGCAGGTAGCCGGTGTCCTGATGCCATTTTGCGGCGACCGCAGGCGAGCTCAGATAAGCGAGAAATTTGGCAACGCCCTTATACGTGTTCGCGTCCTTGCCGGACAGCACCCAGAGGCTTGCTCCGCCGATGATCGCGTTTTGCGGCGCACCCTTGACTGCGGCGTCGTACGGCATCATGCCCGTGCCGAATTGGAACTTCGCGTACTTGCGAATCGACGCCAACGAGCCCGAGGAGCTCGTCAAAATCCCGCAATCGCCGCTGTAGAACTTCGACATCGCTTCGTCCTTGCGGCCTGCATAGGTGAAGGTGCCGTCCTTCGCCATCTTCTGCAGAAACGCGATGTGCGCGATCTGCTGCGGGCCGTTGAACTCGAGCTTGGCGTCCGTGCCGTCGAAACCGTTATTGCGGGTCGCGAAAGGCAGTCCATGCCACGCGCTGTAGTTTTCGAGCTGGACCCATCCCTGCCACCCTGTCGTGAAGCCGCACGACATGCCCGAAGCCTTGAGCTTGGCCGCGTCCGCGGCCACTTCGTCCCAGGTCTTCGGCGGTTGGCTCGCATCGAGCCCGGCCTTCTTGAACGCATCCTTGTTGTAGTACAGCACCGGCGTCGAGCTGTTGAAGGGCATCGAAACGAGCTCGCCTGTCTTCGCATCGCTGTAGTAGCTCGCGATCGTCGGCACGAACGCCGATTGATCGAGCGGTACGCCAGCCTGCTTAAAGACCTCGGTCACCGGGACGATCGCCTTTTTCGCCTGCATCATCGTGGCCGTGCCGACTTCATAGACCTGGAGGATCGCCGGCGCATTGCCGCTGCGATAAGCCGCGATGCCGGCCGCCAGCGTCTGATCGTACGAACCCTTGAATGCCGGCACGATCTTGTAGTCGTTCTGGGAAGCATTGAAATCCGCGGCGATCTGATTCACCCGTTCGCCGAGCGCGGCCTCCATCGCGTGCCAGAACTGAATCTCCGTTGCCGCAAAAACGCCCTGACTCGCGCCCGCGAAGAGCGCAACCCCGATTGCCGCAGAACGGACCAGCGTTTTATATCCCTTCATGTCTTCTCCTCTCCGTAGTGGACGCAACATCGCGCCGGTCGGAGATGAAATCGATTTCAGCTCCAACCGGGCGAGCAGTTTAGTTATCGTTTATGACAAACAGACGTTGGTACTCCTTGAGCGCGTAGCGATCCGTCATACCGGCGATGTAATGCGCGATCCGCCGCGGCTGGAGGGCAGGATCTTCGGCAACGTAATCGGGCGGCAAGAGGCGCGGGTCTTCGGTGAATGCTTCGAAAAGGCCGGTGATGACGCGACGCGCCTTGTTCGCCATGCGCATGACGCGATAGTGCCGGTACAGGTTCTTGAACAGAAAACGCTTGAGTTCGACCGCTTGAGCCGCAATGGCGCTGCTGTGCGCCACGAGCGGTGGAGCCGCGCGCACGGCGTCGAGCGAATCGGGGCAGTGCTCGGCAAGGTTGGCGCGCGTCGTCTCGATCAAGTCGACGATCAGCGTGTTGATAATGCGGCGCACCGTTTCGTGCACGAGGCGGCGCCCTTCGAGTTCGGGATGCGCGTGCCTGGCCTCTTCGTAATGCCGATGCCAAAGCTCGACTTCCGCGAGTTGGCCGATCGTGAGCAGACCGGAACGCAGCCCGTCGTCGACATCGTGATTGTTGTACGCGATCTCGTCGGCAATATTGGCGATCTGAGCCTCGAGCGACGGCCGCTTGCCCGTCAGGAAACGCTCTCCCAGCTCACCGAGCTTCAATGCGTTCTCGCGCGAGCAATGTTTGAGAATGCCTTCCCGAGTCTCGAAGCAGAGGTTCAGGCCGTTGAAGCCACCGTAATGCTCCTCGAGCTCGTCGACGACCGCCAGGCTTTGCAGATTGTGCTCGAAGCCGCCGTGCGCACGCATGCAATCGTTGAGCGCATCCTGCCCGGCATGGCCGAACGGCGTGTGACCGAGATCGTGAGCGAGCGAAATGGCTTCGACGAGATCCTCGTTGACGCGCAGGTTGCGCGCCACGGAGCGCGCGATCTGCGCCACTTCGAGACTGTGCGTCAGCCGTGTGCGGAACAGATCGCCTTCGTGATTGACGAAGACCTGGGTCTTGTATTCGAGACGGCGAAACGCCGTCGAGTGAACGATGCGGTCCCGGTCGCGCTGGAATTCGGTGCGCGCGAGCGGCGCCGATTCCGGGTAGCGGCGGCCCCGCGAGCGCGCCGAATGGGCGGCATAAGGCGCCAGATGCGCTTCGAGCATTTCGACCGTGGGTGCGCCCCAAACGGATGAAGCCGCTTGCGGGCCGCGCTCGCCCGGCGCTGCCCCAGGCGATCGGTCATGCGTCGGGTTCTGCTCCACATGTCCCCCTTTCGAATCGGCGCGCTGCGCCGGACGTCCGCGCTCGCTTCAGACGTTGGCCGCGAGCGTCTCGCGCAATACGTTTTCCGGCACGCCAGTCATGAAAGGCCCGCCGATGCGTTCCAGCAATACGAACTTGATTTGTCCTGCCTCGGCCTTCTTGTCGACTCTCATCGATTCGATATAGCGATCGTCACCCAGCTGCGGTCCACGCACCGGCAGCCGTGCCGCCGCCACGACGGCGACGAGACGCCGGCGTGCGGCTTCATCGAGCCGGCCCACGCGTACCGACAAGTCCGCCGCCATCACCATCCCGCAGCCAACCGCCTCGCCATGTAACCACTGCCCGTAGCCGAGACCCGCTTCGATCGCATGACCGAACGTATGGCCGAAGTTCAGGATCGCGCGCAATCCGCCCTCTCGCTCGTCGGCCGCGACGACGGACGCCTTGATCTCGCAGCAGCGTTTGACCGCATGGGCAAGCGCGTCTTCGTCGCAGCGGTTGAGCGCATCGATATTGGCCTCGATCCAGTCGAAAAAATCGGCATCGGCAATCGCCGCCGTCTTGATGACTTCCGCCATGCCGGCAGCGAGTTCGCGCTCCGGCAGCGTGCGCAGTGTGCCGATATCGGCAATGACGGCGAGCGGCTGATAGAACGCGCCGATCATGTTCTTGCCCAGCGGATGATTGATGCCGGTCTTGCCGCCGACGGAAGAATCGACTTGCGACAGCAGCGTCGTCGGCACCTGGATGAACGGCACGCCTCGCATATAGCAGGCGGCCGCGAAGCCGGTCATATCGCCGATGACGCCGCCTCCGAGCGCGATCAGCGTCGTCTTGCGGTCCGCACGCGCTTCGAGCAGCCCATCGAAGATGCGATTGAGCGTTTCCCAATGCTTGTAGGACTCGCCGTCCGGCAGCACGACCGTCGACACTTCTTTGCCGAGCGGGGCGAGCGCCGCGCGCAGCTGCGCGCCGAAGAGCGGCTCCACCGTCGTGTTCGTGACGATCATGACCGATGCGCCGGCAATATGAGGCGCGAACAGCTCAGTGCGGCCGATCAGATCGGCCCCGATGTGAATGGGGTAGCTACGTTCGCCCAGATCGACGCTAACGGTAATCATGTATTTGCCTGCCGGGTGATGCCGGCCATTTCGAGTTGCATGAGGACCATATTGACCAGTCCGTTGACCGACGGACGCCCTGTCTCCACCACGAAATGCGCGCACTCGCGGTAAAGGGGGTCTCGCACCGCATAAAGCGCTTCGAGCTTCGCTTTAGGATCCTCCGTCTGCAACAGCGGCCGGTTTTTGTCCTTGCGGGTGCGCAGCCAGAGATCGTGCGGGTTGGCCCGAAGATAGACGACGATACCGCGGCTGTGCAAAAGTGCGCGATTTTCGGGACGCAGGACCGCCCCGCCGCCCGTCGCCAGGACGATCGCCTCACGCCCGGTCAACTCCGCGATCACGTGAGCCTCGCGGTCTCGAAAGCCCGCCTCGCCCTCCAGCTCGAAAATCACCGGGATTCGCGCCCCCGTGCGCGCTTCGATTTCGTGATCGGAGTCGAAAAACGGCCGATCGAGCCGGCGCGCGACCGCACGGCCCACAGTGGTCTTACCCGCCCCCATGAGCCCTACGAAGAAAATGCTGGTGTTTGCGCCCTGCTCTTGCAACAGTACCCTCTGATCAATTCGGATATGGTTCGTGGCGCAGCTTACTGGCAAAGGCGCCGGCTTGTCGAGTCGCCCACCCGGGCGCCGTCTGCCGCCCCGGCGCGTCAATCGATCGAAACGATGCGCGGCGTAATGAAAACGACCAGTTCGCTGGCATGCTCGCGCTGCGTCCGATGGCGAAAAAACGCGCCCAAAACCGGTATTTTGCCCAACAGTGGCACGCGAGTCACATCGTCGCGATCGCGCTTCTCATAGATGCCGCCGATCGATACGGTACCGCCATCCTCGACTTCGACACGTGTTCGCACATGTTTCGTGTCGATGGCGAGACCCGCGGCCGTCGCCTCCCCGACACTGTCCTTCGCAATATCGAGGTCGAGGATCACGCGGCCATTCGGCGTAATCTGCGGCTCGACCTCGAGTTTGAGCGTCGCACGGCGGAACTGGATGCCCGATACGCCGTTGCGCACCTTGGCCTGGTAGGGCA
The DNA here is from genome assembly GCF_013282575.1 of Paraburkholderia sp. NMBU_R16. Lineage (GTDB taxonomy): Bacteria > Pseudomonadota > Gammaproteobacteria > Burkholderiales > Burkholderiaceae > Trinickia. The sequence goes on along the minus strand of NZ_JAAAYE010000016.1, from coordinate 62,324 downwards.
GCTCCTTGCCTTGTTCGACGACCGCCTTCATGCGATCCGCCGTGACGATACGCGGGCTCGACACGATTTCGCCCCGCCCCTCGGCCTCGAGCGCACTCAACTCGGCCGTTACGAGACGCGTGGCGCGCGCCGCGAAAAGCGTAAGCCCCGCCGTGGCGGCATCGAAGCCCGCCAGCGCTTGCGCGGACAAGTCATGCACGAGCCCGTTGCGATCGCCCGAGAACCCAATGACATCGTCGCTGGCTGCCCTCCCTGGGCTGCGCACGGACAGGCGCGCGCCGAGATCGCGCGAGAAACCCCGCACGCCCTCCACGATACGCGCTTCGATCAGCACTTGCCGGCTCGGCTTGTCGATCGCCGCGACGAGCTCCGCGACCTGTGCGAGCCGAGCCTCGAGATCCGTGACGAAAAGCAGATTGGTTCGGGCGTCGGCCATCGCGGCGCCGCGCTTCGAGAGCACCCGCTGACTGCCGGACGCGGTCAGAAGCCGCTGCACGTCCTCGGCCCGCGGATAACGCAGCGCGAACGTGCGGCTTGCCAGCGGCTCCAGATCCGCGGCGCGGGCATGGGCCTCGAAGCGCGATCGCTCGCGAGCGGCCAGCTCGGCGACTGGGGCCACCCATATCACGTTGTCGCGCCGGATCATGGCCAGCCCATTGGCGTCGAGTAACGTATCGAAGGCGCTGCGCCACGGCACGGCGTCGAGGAAAAGCGATACGTTGCCCTGTACACGGCCGCTCGCCACGATGTTCAGGCCCGTGAACCGGGCGAACGCGTCGAATACGTCGGCGAGGCGCGCGTCGCGAAAATGCAGCGTGATGGGTTTGCCATCCCCGTCTTCGCGCTCACCGTGGCGCCGCATGCCATCGCTCATTCGCTGGGGCGGACCGAGCGGCACCGGCGGCCCCTCGAGTCGCTTCGCTCCATCGTCGGAGGCGGGCTCCGGTGCCCGTCTGCCCGCGGCCTCGCCGGCGTTACGCGACGAAGTACTGTTAGCATCGGGCGCGTCGCCGTGTCCCGCAAGCTCCCCTATGCCAATGTCCTCATCGTGCTCGGCAGCCGTATCGCGGCCGTCGATGTCCGACAGCGTGCCGCGATTGGCATCCAGCCCGGCTTGCGCAGACCATGCGTCTTGGGTTGGCATGCCGGGCGGAAGCGGCGGCAGCAGCGGCACGCGTGCAAAGGCCGGGGTACCGGTCAGCAAGACAACGGCGACCATTGCAAGACGTGCGCATCGCGGCGTCACGATCCCGCTCCGATCGCCAACACGCGCGTACCCGATCGGTGCGCCAGCGTGATGCTGGCCGCCCCGATCCGCATCAGACGTTCGTTGCCGAGCATCTGACCAGGCACATAGACGGCGCCCTGGCCATCCGCCTCGATGAGTGCGAGCGAACGGGCGCCTTCGATCATGAGGCCAGTCAGCCGCAGCTCGGATGCCGGGCTCGGCACGGCTGCCGGCGGCGCCCCGAACGGATCGCCGGACGGGCCCCCAATCTCGCCTGCGCGCCGTGCCGGTACGCTGGGCAGCGAGTCGTGGACCTCGAGCGAAGCCTGGAGGAGAAGCCCCTGTGCGCCGTGTTCCAGTTTGAGTTCGGCCGGCACCACCAGTACCGGCAACGTGGAAAGCGCGCTCAGGAACGCGATGAAGGAAGCGAAGCTCGATGTGGCCGCGAACCTGATGACATGTCCTGCTTCCAAGCCGCCTGGCGGGCGGTCGCCCGGCTCCACCGATTGCAGCGTCATGCCGCTGCGCGTAGCCAGCGCAGCAATGGACTGCCAGGCCGTCGACCGCATTTCGTCCGAGGGGACTGCCGGCGCAGGCAAACCCTGCACGGCCCGCCGCAACTCAGGCAATGCCGCGGCTTTCGAGCGCGCATCGTCGAGGCGATGCGCCAATGCGGCGAGCGCAGCGCTCGCGGCCGCGACGCTCCGATCGTGGCGCAACGCTCTGCCGCCCTGCGCGGCTAGCGCAAACGCAACGCTTGCAACAGCGACGGCCATCAGTAGCCGATGCGCGCCGCCCCACCGTTCGGGCATCGAGACGAGCGTGCGGCACCACTCGCCCAGTTCCGAAGGGCGCGGCACCTCGATTGGGTGGCCGAGTGTGCGCAGCAGCCCCGACGGCCAGATCCGCGTGCGTTGGAGCGGACTCATCGTCGCCCCCGTTCGAAGGCGCGCGGCTCCGAAGCCTGCGCCTGAACATCGGCGCCGTTCACCGTCAGCCGCGCGAGGAACGCGACTGCCCCCTGGCCCGCGCCGCTGCCCGAGCCAAGGCGCAGGTCCGCGAGTTCGGCCGCGCGGATGCCCGGGACACGCCCAAGCCGCTCGAGTAGAAGCGCTGGCATTGCGGTGTCCACCGCACTCGCCGCGATCTCGATGCCGCGGCTGCGCAACTGCAGTCGCTCGAGCACGATACCGGCTACAGGCTCGCGACGCAGCACATCGACGACGCCCCAAAGCGCCTCGCGCGGGCGCGCGAGCATGCGTGAGCGCTCGCTGCGCGCACGCATGCTCGCCTGTACGCGCTCGAGCCGCCGATATTCCGCGACCGGCGCCGCCAGTTCGGCGAGATCGGCTTCGAGCCGATGACGCGAACGCTCGGCGCGCTCCTGCTCAGACGAGCCTGTCGCACTCCAGATCAGCGCGGTTGCCACACCCGCGAGACCGGCTGCCGCGCATTCGCGCAAAACGCGCCTGCGGAGCCTGCGCGCGTCGCGCTGCCGGTGCGGCAGCAGGTTGAAGCCCCCCACATGCAATCCGACAGCACGTCCGGAGCGATCGACGAGGACCCGGGCGATCATTGCTCTACCCCGCCCAGCGCGAGCCCATAAGCAACGGCGAACGCTGGCTCGTGCGCGCGTGAAAGCGACGAGCCCGCCGCCAGAAACGGAGTGCATGCGAATGGCAACGCGAGACACCCCAGCAGATCGCCGATATCGGCAAGCGCAAGGCGATCGCGCGCAAGCGCATCGAGGTCACCGCCGGCCACGGCACACGCGAGCGCGTGCGGCCCTGCCAGTTCGCGCAACATGTCAGGCACCTCCCGGCGTTGCAACGTCGGACAACACGCATGCGCCTCGATGGTGCTGCCGCGAATGCGCCAGCCGTAGACGCCGTCGTCGCCGGCCCAGAGCGCGGCGAAGGACTCCATGCCCCGCATCGCGGGCGCCGCGGTTCGAACGAGCGCGCGCAGCGCCGCGGCCGGCTCGCAGTCGACCGCAACGAGTGCGATACCGGCTCCCGCGGCCGCTTCGATCCGCGCTTCGAGGTGAGCGCGGGCCGTCGCAGCGATCGTCAGATGCGAAGCGCTCCCGGAGACGGCTGCCACCTGTGCACGATCGGAAGCGCTACGGCGCTCCACGCGCCAATCGACGGCCAACGCCTCGCGCTCGATGCCCGCAATGCGCTCCGCGTGCGCGCGCGCCGCGCTTTCGAGCGGATCGGCCGCGCCAGTACCCCGTGCGCCGTGGGACTCCGCGCGCAACTGCGGCAACGGCATCGAGGCAATCCATGTGAGGCTGCCCGGCACAGCCATCGCGGCCGGCAGCGCACAGACCGTGCGCGCGGCGGGCCAGCGGCCCAGAAGTGCGGCAAGCGCTGCGGCGATTGCGCGAACATCGGCGATATGTCCGCTCGCCATTGCCGAGCTCGGAAGCGGCTCCGCACCAAGCCATTCGACGCGCGAGGCGGCCAAAGGCCGAATGCACCGGCTGACCACGACGAGCCTCAATTCCTGTTCGCTCAGGTCGATGCCGGCGGCGAACCGACGCATCGGGGGCATCCATCGTGTTTCGATCAGCATCGACTTCTCCTTGCAGCAGCGAGGCGGCACGCGCGTGCAGCGCTCGCCTCCGTTGAGATGGAGAAATGGTGCCGGTCCTGATATCGTCCGAACATTAGACCGAACGGCCAGGCAAGGCGCATCGCTCCCGCGCCTGCCTGCCGCCTACGACGTTAAGCCAATCGAAAGCCCGTCCCGAGCGGTGGCTATAATGATGGGTTCCTCTGGACAGCCCTTTTATGCAGCCCCTCGATCCTCCGCCGCCTGCGCCTGAACCGCCGCGCCCGCCCACCCGGCGTTGGGCCCGCATTGCGATGAAGACGCTCGCCGTACTCGCTGGCCTCGCTGCAGCCGGCGTGCTATGCGTCGGCCTCGTGCTGGGCTATGGCTGGCTCGTCGCGAGTCAGCGCTTGCCGTCGATCGCTGCGCTCACCGATTACCGTCCGAAAATCCCGCTGCGCATCTATACGGCGGACCACGTACTGATCGGCGAATTCGGCGAGGAGCGGCGCGACGTCGTCCATATAGCCGAGGTACCCCGCTACATGAAGCAGGCGATACTCGCGATCGAAGACGCCCGGTTTTACGATCATGGCGGCGTCGATCTCGCAGGCATAGCACGCGCGAGCCTCGCCGCGCTCAGCAATGGGCATGCGACGCAAGGCGCGAGCACGATCACCATGCAAGTGGCGCGCAACTTCTTCCTGTCGAGCGAGAAGACCTTCACGCGCAAGATCTACGAGATGATGCTGGCTTACAAGATCGAGCAGGAACTGACGAAAGATCAGATCCTCGAGGTCTACATGAATCAGATCTACCTCGGCCAGCGCGCATACGGTTTCGCCTCGGCCGCGCGGATCTACTTCGGCAAGGACCTGCGTCAGGTCACGCTCGCTGAGGCCGCCATGCTGGCCGGGTTGCCGAAAGCGCCGTCGGCGTACAACCCGGTCGTCAATCCGGCCCGCGCCAAAGTCCGTCAGCAATACATCTTGCAACGCATGCTCGAGCTCGGCGACATCACGCAAGCGCAATACGATGCGGCCGTCAACGAGCCGCTCGTCGTCGCGAAAACGAGCGTGCAGCAATTCAGCGTGCATGCCGAGTACGTCGCGGAGATGGTTCGGCAGGCCATGTATGCGCAATATCGCGACGAAGCGTATACGCGCGGGCTCAATGTCGTGACGACAATCGATTCGGCCGATCAGGCCAACGCATACCGCGCATTGCGCCGCGGTTTGATGAGCTACGACGCCCGGCGCGGCTATCGCGGCCCGGAAGGATTCATCGACTTACAGGCCGCGGGCAGTGCACGTGAGCAGGCCATCGCCGATGCACTCGCGAGCCACCCCGATAACGGCGACGTGGCGGCAGCGGTCGTCGTCTCGGCCACGCCTCGCGAAGTCCACGCCATGCTCGCCAATGCGAGCACGATCGCCATCACGGGCGAAGGACTGCGTTTTGCCGCGCCCGCCCTCGGCGCGAAGGGCTCACAGGCCGCCCGCATCCGCCCCGGCGCGATCGTGCGGGTCATGAAACGCGACGACGGGCAATGGGCGATCGTCCAGCTGCCGCAGGTGGAAGGCGCGTTCATTTCGATCGCGCCCGCGGATGGCGCGATACGCTCGCTCGTCGGCGGCTTCGACTTCAACAAGAACAAGTTCAATCATGTCACACAGGCGTGGCGCCAGCCCGGCTCGAGCTTCAAGCCGTTCATCTACTCGGCGTCGCTCGACAAAGGGCTCGGGCCCGCAACGATGATCAACGATGCGCCGCTCTTTTTCAGCGCGGCGCAAACGGGCGGCACGCCGTGGGAGCCCAAGAACTACAGCGGCGGATTCGACGGCCCGATGACGATGCGCACGGCGCTGCAAAAATCGCGCAATCTCGTGTCGATCCGCATCCTCGCGCACATCGGCACGCACTACGCGCAAGACTACATCACCCGTTTCGGATTCGATGCCGAGCGGCACCCCGCCTACCTGCCCATGGCGCTCGGGGCGGGACTCGTGACGCCGCTGCAGATGGCCGGCGCGTATTCGGTCTTCGCCAACGGCGGCTATCGCGTCAATCCCTATCTGATTGCCGAAGTCACCGATCCTCAAGGCATCGTGCTCGCCCGCGCGCAACCGATCGTCGCCGAGCAAAACGCGCCGCGCGCCATCAACGAAGCCAATGCCTACATCATGAACAGCTTGCTGCAAAGCGTGGCGCAGCGCGGCACAGGGGCCAAGTCGAACCAGCTCGGACGCAAGGATCTGGCCGGCAAGACAGGTACCACCAACGAATCGCGCGACGCCTGGTTCGCCGGCTACCAGCACACGCTCGCGGCCATCGCCTGGGTCGGCTATGACAATCCGCGCAGCTTGGGCGACCGCGAAACCGGCGGCGGCGTCGCACTGCCGATCTGGATGGACTACATGCGCGAAGCGCTCAAGGGTGTGCCGCCGTACGAGATGCCGATGCCCTCGGATGTGATGGCGCTCGGCGGCGAGTTCTACATCGACGGATTCGAACCGGGTCAGGGTTTCGTGGCGTCAGTCGGTGTCCCGCAATCCGCGCAGGAGGGAGAGGCGGGGTCCGAAACCGCCGCGGCATCGGATTCGCAGCCCGGCGCCGCGCCCACCGCGGGGCCCGCCGACGAAGGGCAGCGCGTCATGAATCTGCTGGACGGCCACTGATACGGGCGTCGACAAGACAATGCCGCCACGACTCACCGCCCCTAACCGCTGAGCGGTCCGCGCGAGCGGCGGGACCGCCATTCGTCGCGCTCAGCGGGCGGCGAACCTGACCGGCTCGCCGGCCTGCTGCGTCGCATAGTCGGAAAGCGCGGCATAGAACTCCGTGCCGTTGCGCGTATCGCGCCACTCGCCGTCGATATACCTGAAGTGAAAACCGCCGGCTTTGGCCGCGATCCAGACTTCTTGCATCGGCGGCTGCAGGTTGACGATGATCTTCGAGCCGTTCTCGAATTCGAGCGTGAGGACGTTGCCGTTGCGCTCGGCCTCGATGTCGGCGTCGATATCGTCGAGTGCCGCTTCGACGGCGGCCAGCACGGCCTCCGCGCGGCTCAGGTAGTCACTGTCGCTCATGCTAAACTCCGGCGCTTAAACCTATTTCACAGGCCAATTCAAAGACAGTCATGCGAGTCGTCTTCAGGATGAGCGCGATTGTAGCGGCTTTGGCCGTTGCGACAAGCGTGTCGATAGCGGGATGCGGGCAGCGCGGGCCGCTTTATTTGCCGACCGTCCCCCCGCTGCCGGCGAAACCCGTCGAGCATACCGAGCCGTACTCCGAACGCTCGCCCGACGCGCAGCCGGCACCGGACGATTGCGGATCGAAACCGTTGATGCTCGCACCGGCCGACCAACTCGGCGGCGCGGCTTCGGGCGCGCGCGCCCCGTCGCCCGCAAGCGCCGCCTCGGATACTGCCCCAGGCGCCAACCAGTAATACACCGATCCCACTCGTCGCATGTCAGATTCCGCCTTCCATTACGTCGATGGCGTGTTGCACGCCGAAGGCGTCAGCGCCGTCTCGCTCGCCGAGCAGTTCGGCACGCCGCTTTACGTCTATTCGCGCGCCGCGCTGACCTCGTCTTACGAAGCCTATGCCCGCGCCTGCGTCGGCCGTCGTGCCGCGATTCATGTGGCGGTCAAGGCCAACAGCAATCTGGCCGTACTGAATGTCTTCGCGCGGCTCGGCGCAGGCTTCGACATCGTCTCGGGCGGCGAGTTGGCCCGCGTGCTCGCCGCCGGCGGCGATGCCGCAAACGTCGTTTTTTCGGGTGTCGGCAAAAGTGTCGGAGAAATCCGCGAAGCGCTGGCCGCCGGCGTGAAGTGCTTCAACGTCGAATCGATCCCGGAACTCGATCGTCTCGATGCGGTCGCGGGCGAACTCGGCATGAAGGCACCGGTGTCGCTGCGCGTGAATCCCGATGTCGATCCGAAGACGCATCCGTACATCTCGACGGGGCTCAAGGCGAACAAGTTCGGTGTGGCGTTCGACGACGCCGTCGCAACCTACCGACGCGCCGCGGCCATGCCGAACCTCGAAGTGGTCGGCATCGATTGCCACATCGGTTCGCAGATCACCGAAATCGCGCCGTATCTGGATGCGCTCGACAAGCTGCTGGAACTCGTCGCGGCGATCGAAGCCGATGGCATTGTGATTCGTCATATCGACGTCGGGGGCGGCCTCGGGATCCGGTACGACGATGAGACACCGCCCGATACGACCGTTTTCGTGCGCACGCTGCTCGATCGGATCGATGCGCGCGGACACGGACATCGCGAGGTGTTCTTCGAGCCTGGCCGCTCGGTGACAGGCAACGCGGGGGTATTGCTCACGCGGGTGGAATTTCTGAAATCAGGCGCTGAAAAGAACTTCGCGATCGTCGATGCCGCGATGAACGACTTGGCGCGCCCCGCGATGTATCAGGCGTTTCACGCAATCGAACCTGTCGTTCGGCGCAGCGACGCGCCATGCGTCTACGATGTCGTCGGCCCCGTGTGCGAAAGCGGCGACTGGCTCGGGCGCGACCGTGCACTGGCTGTTGCGCCGGGCGATTTGCTCGCGATTCGCTCGGCCGGGGCATATGGTTTCGTGATGAGTTCGAATTACAACACGCGACCACGCGCGGCAGAAGTGATGGTGGATGCCGGCAATGCGTATCTGGTTCGCGCACGCGAGACCGTCCAGGCGCTTTTCAGCTCCGAGACGGTGCTTCCGCGTTAAAGGCTGAACGCGCAAAGACGGGCACGCGCACTGCATGGGTGCGAAACTCGCGCGGCCCGCTCAACGCGTACCGTGTCGCGCCACCCACTGCGCTCTCATCCAGGCAAGCAACCGCCAGCCCAGCAGCGCGAGCATGATCGCACCGTAAAGTTTCGGCAGCGCCAGATCGTGCTTGCCGGCCTTCATCCACCAAAAGTGCAGGATCGCGAGTGCGCCGATGACGTACACGGCGCGATGCAGTGTCTGCCAGCGCCGCCCCAGCTTGCGCACGGCGGCGCGCGGCGAGGTCGCCGCCAATAAGATCAACAGCACGAACGCGGCGAAGCCGACGGTGATGAACGGCCGCTTGCCGATATCCTTCGCCACCTCGGCAAGATCGAACCACTTGTCGAACCAGATATAGGTAATGAAGTGCAGGGTCGCGTAAAAGAACGCATAGAGCCCAAGCATGCGGCGAAACCGCTGTAGCGCATTGATGCCCGACAACTTGCGCAGCGGCGTCACGGCGAGCGTGATGCAAAGAAAAACGAGCGTCCATAATCCGGTCGACCATGTGATGAACCGGATCGGATCGGCTCCGAGCCCGTCGGTGAATCCCAAGAACATGAGTCGCAAGAGCGGATACCAGGCAGCGATGAACACTGCCGCTTTCGCGGGTGCGATCCAACGCTCGCCCTTGCGCGGCGATGCCGCGGCGCGTCGCGTCGCGCGCGTTGCCGTGGCGTCGGCGCGGCGGTTCAAGGTCGGAGTCTCGGTCGTCATGATGGTGGCATTCAGAAGTATTTGCGCAGGTCCATGCCCTGGTACATCGACGCGACGAGACTGCCGTAGCCGTTGAACATCAGCGTCTTGCGCTTCGGCGTGAAGAAACCATCCTCGCCGATGCGCCGCTCCGTGGCCTGACTCCAGCGCGGGTGATCGACGGTGGGATTCACGTTCGAGTAGAAGCCGTATTCGTTCGGCGCGTAGGTGTTCCAACTCGTCGGCGGCTGTTTCTCGACGAAACGGATCTTGACGATCGATTTTGCGCTCTTGAATCCATATTTCCAGGGCACGACAACGCGTATCGGTGCGCCGTTCTGGTTCGGCAGCACTTGCCCGTAAAGCCCAACGGTCAAAAGCGTGAGCGGATTCATCGCCTCGTCCATGCGCAGCCCCTCCGAATAGGGCCACTCGAGAATCGGATCAGCCAGCCCCGGCATCTGCGAGGCATCCGAAAGCGTGATGAATTGCACGTACTTCGCATTGCCCGTAGGCTGCGCCCGCTTCACGAGTTCGGCGAGCGGATAGCCGATCCAAGGAATCACCATCGACCACCCTTCCACACACCTGAGCCGGTACACGCGCTCTTCGAGCGGCGCGAGCTTGAGTAGCTCGTCGATGTCGTACACCTTGGCGTTCTTGACTTCGCCCTCGACGCTGACACGCCACGGATGGGGTCGCAGCGTACCGGCATTGCGCGAGGGATCGGCTTTATCCGTGCCGAACTCATAGAAATTGTTATAGGTCGTGATGTCTTTGTAGGACGTCGCTTTGTCCGGGACGACGAACTTTGCGTTCGTGACGGCCGCGAGCTTTCGGGCGCGGGCGTCAGGCGACGTATAGGCGGCGAGCGCATCCGCACTGATGCCGAGCAGACCGCCGGCCCCTGCCACACCCGCCGCCATGCCGGTCGCCGCCCGCAGGATCCGGCGCCGATTCTCAAACACGGCGCGCGGCGTAATCTCGCTCGGTGAAATGTCCTGACCGGCGACGAGAATGCGTTGCTGTCGTTTGATCCACACGATGACTGCTCCATGAAAGCGTCGGTCCGTCCGATCGGCCCGTCGCTTCTATATACCGTTCGCGCGCGCAACCGGATGCATCGAAATAAACGGACGATTTGCGCCGCATGAGCGCGAAGCGCCCGCCGAAGCACCCGCTCGGGGTCGAAAAAAAACCGCCGGTGAGCCACTCGGCGGTTTTTTCGAACCCAGCGGCGCACGCGCTTACACGCCTACAGTTTGCCGTAACTATGCAGCCCCGACAGGAACATATTGACGCCAAGAAATGCGAACGTCGTCACGATGAGGCCCGTCAACGCCCACCAGGCGGCAACCGAGCCCCGCAGCCCTTTCATTAGACGCATATGGAGCCAGGCGGCGTAGTTGAGCCAGACGATGAGTGCCCAGGTCTCCTTCGGGTCCCAACTCCAGTACCCGCCCCATGCCTCGGCGGCCCACAGCGCGCCGAGAATCGTCGCAATCGTGAAAAATGCGAAGCCGACCGCGATCGACTTGTACATGACGTCATCGAGCACCTCGAGCGCAGGCAGGCGATCGGCCAGCACGCCGCGCTCCTTGGCGAGATAAGCCACGCCGACCATGGCGGACAGCGCGAAGCTGCCATAACCGATGAAATTCGCCGGCACATGGATCTTCATCCACCAGCTTTGCAGCGCGGGCACGAGCGGCTGAATCTGCTGAGCGTCGCGCGCGATCGAATACCACATGAGAAATCCGACCGCGGCGCTGATGACGAGCAGCACGAACGAGCCGAGCGCTCGCGTGCCGTAATGCTGTTCGTAATACAGATAAAAGAGCGCGGTGATCAGACAAAACAGCACGAACACTTCATAGAGGTTCGAAATAGGAATGTGCCCGACGTCCGCACCGATCAGGTAGGACTCGTACCAGCGCACCATCATGCCGGTAAAGCCCATCAGCACCGCGAACCAGGTGAGCTTCGAGCCGATCGCCGCACCGGACGGCGAGCGCGAAAGCAGGCCGATCCAATAGAACAGCGTGGCGAGCACGAAAAGCGCGCTCATCCAGAGAATGGCGGACTGGCTCGATAGAAAATATTTGAGAAGGAACGCCCCCTCGGCACGTGTGAGATCGCCGTGATAGAGCGAGATCGACGACACCGCGAACACTGCGATGGCTGCCATCAAAAGCCGAGCGGGCTTCCAGCGCCACCCCAATACGACGAGTGCCGGCACCGCGCCGACGAGGACGAGCTTGTCGTAGTAGTTCATGAACGCGTGATAGCGCGAGAGCGCAAGTCCCGCGCCCGCGACGAGCGCGGCAGCGAACAACCAGTCGATGGCGGTGAGCCGTCGCAAAAACGAACGCTCGTCCAAGACATTGCCGGCAGGGCGAGCCGTTGCGGGCCGGGAGCGGGAAGCGTTGGTCAGATCCATGATGTTACCGAGTAAGATCGTCGGCACCGGGAGGCGGTGCGCTTGCTATATCGTGAGCGGCCGCGCCGAGCGTGGCGCCCACCGTATCGCGCGTTTGCGCGAATTCCTTGTCGAAGTCGAGCGTCTTGCGCGCGGTCGACATCGCCATGACCACGGACACGCCCGTGGACGTTTCCTTGAGCCAAAGCCAGAGCCGTCGCTCGCGGACATAGAACATCGAAAAGATGCCCACCACGAGCAACAGGCTGCCAAGATATACCACTTTCTTGCCCGGCGCGCGCGTCAGCTGGAACACCGACGCCTGCACCTGCTTGAACGAATCGAGCTGCAAATAGACCGGGGCGCCGTACAGGAAGCTGTCCGACAGCGCGTTGATGGAGCTTTGCACGAAGCGGCTCGCGGCGGCATCGGCGCTCGCATCGGGCTCGCCCGCACCTTCGCGCGCCAATTGCCAGAGCTCCCACATCGATCCCTCGAGCATGCGCAGCAACAGCGATGCGGCCTTTTCCTGCTCGCCTTTCGGCACCGACTGATCGATGAAAGTCGCGATGGCCTGAAAGCCCGCGTTCGCTTGACCTGCGGGCGTCTTGCCCCCGCCCTCGCCGGGCCCGGCAAACAGTGACAACACGCGCTGCGCGCTTTCCTGCAAGTGCTGGCGCAGTTCCGGGTTCTGATCCGCCACGGCCCGGCGCGCGAACCGTTCGGCTGCCTGGGTCCGCAGCGCAGGATTCTCGAGCGCGGCGCGCAGCATCATCCATTCCTTGACCGTGCCCGCCTGATCGGCCGGAATGCGCAAATAGCGGAACGGATCGTCGGGAGCGAGGCGCACCCCGGCAAGAAACATCCGCTCGCCGTCGACGTCCACCGGCAGCATGTAGTTGTTGAATTCACGCGCCTGACCATCGCTGCCCCGGACCTTGTACTGCACCGATGGGCCGACGTTGCGCAAGTTCACCGGCTTCGAGCTCTTTGCACCCGAGCCCAGCCGGTTCTCGAGAAACTGCTCGACCGGATGCTGAGCGGCGACACCGCGCACGTCCGTCTTGCCGGAGCCGTTGGTGACGTTTTCGACGTTGATCGCCCGAAAGTCGGAGAATTCGATCGTCTGGCCGGCCGCGTCGGGCATCGACGCAGGAAGCGGGGCCGAGCCCCCGATCGCGCCGTGCACCGGGACCGTCGCGACGGTTGCGCCGACCATCGGCCACGCCGTCATCGTCATCTGCGAGCCGCCGTCCTGGAAGCTCGACTGGTAGATCGAGACACCGTCGTACGCGAACGGCTTGTTGACTTCGATACGCGCCGGCACGCGTGCGCCGGTCTTATGGTCGATGATGACGATGTCGCTCGCGAACAGCTTCGGCATGCCGGTCGAGTAGTAATCGACGATGAACTTGTCGAGCTGGATCGAGAACGGCAGGTCCTGAATCAGCGAACCGTTGGGTTGGTTCAGGATCGCTGTGGACACATGTTGCCCCTCGGGCACCCACGCATAGCCGCGAAACGTGGGATTGCCGGTCGAGAGTCGATGCTCCGGTCCAATCTCGCTGATGGTGCTGTTGCTCGTGACCGGCGTCTTGCCGAAGAGCCACATCTGGAATTTGATCGGCAAGTTGCTGTCGAGCAATCCTCCGATACAGATCACGACGATCGCGAGGTGCGCAAAGATGTAGCCGATCTTCGCGAGCGAGCCTCGCTTGGCCGCAATCAGCGTGGCCTCGCCGCTCTCGCGTACGACGTACTTGTAGCCGATTCTGCCGAGCAACGCACCGAGAAGCCCGGCCGCTTCGGCGCGCGTACCGCCGCACGCGTATTCCGCCTTGTGATGAAACGCGCGCAGGCTACCCTCGCGCACTTTGTCTTTCCAGCTCTTCGCATCGGCAATCATCTTCGGCGCGTTGCGCACCACGCAAAGCGAAATCGAGACGATCAGAAAGCCCAGAATGAGCATGAACCACCACGCGCTATAGACCGTGTAGAGGCTCAGCCCGCGGAAGATATCGGCCCAGAACGGGCCGAACTGATTGACGTAGTTCGGGTAAGGGTCATCCTGCGTGAGCACCGTGCCGACGATGCTCGCGATCGCGAGCACGACAAGCAGCGCGATCGCGAAACGCATCGAGCTCACGAGCTCCACGGCGCTTCGCAGCGTGCGCCGTTCCGATTTCAATTCATAACCCGACGTGGTGACGCTCATTCCAACTCCAACTGCCAGCAAAAAAGGGTAGGGCCGCCGACGACACGACGCCCCCACCCTTTTTTTGTTCTTGCCGCGTCCCGCCGCGCGTGTCGCACAGCGGAGCGTCAAATGTAATGCGGCGCGTACGCGTCAATGCAGGCCGGCCATGTAATCCGCCACCGCTTTCATTTCGGTGTCGGTCAGCCGCGAGGCGATCGGCTGCATGACATCGTTCTTGCGCGTTCCTTGCTCGAACGCGGTGAGCTGCGCATGTGTGTAATCGGCCCATTGTCCCGACACGCGCGGAAATTGCACGGGAATGCCCTGCCCGGTGGGCCCATGGCAACTCGCGCAAGCGGGTACGCCCTTGTCTGCAACGCCGCCCCGGTAAATCTTCTGCCCCAACGCCACCGTCGCGGCGTCGCGCGCCGCGCCGCCCTTCGGCGTTTGCGAGGCGAAATACGCGGCGACGTTCGCCATATCCTGGTCCGACAGCGATGCGACGATGCCCGCCATCACCGGGTTTTGCCGCACCGCGGCTTTTTCGCCCGGCTTGACCTTGAAGTCCTTCAACTCCTTCAACAGGTACTGCTCGTGCTGCCCGGCCAGCTTCGGAAACGCCGCGCTGGCACTGTTACCGTCCGCTCCATGGCACGCTACGCACACGCTCGTTGCGATCGCCTGCCCCTTGTTGGCATCGGGCTTGAGCGCTTCCGCCGCGCTTGCTCCGGTCGCCACACCCATCAAACCTGCCGCTACGACTTCAAGGACCACCAAAGACTTGCACAGTCGATTCATTCGCACACCCGGTTTCGTCTTTTGAGAATTGAGTGTCCCGAAGCCCATTCGCGGCGCAAGCAAGCAATCTCCCCTTGGGGCTGCAAGCGGTTGCCCAGCGGCCCGGTCAGTTCCTCGAGAGGTTTCGGAAAAACGACGGCGACCGTCATTTCCGCCGCAAAAAAACGCCTGCAGCGTCATGTCCATACGGGCTCGAAAGGCCGTGCGAAGCGCGTGCTGGCGGCCTCGTCCGGTCTTCGGCCAAACCGTCGTATTGTACAATACCTCGCTATGCGCCAAGACGCCAGTCGGCTGCACCCTGGGCGCTTGCCCCCACTTTTCGGTCTCGCTCGACCGCCCACCTCTTCCGCCATGGCCTTTTTGCTGCATCAAGCCCGCTTTTTCACGACCGTCAACCATCTGCGCGACCTGCCCAGCACAGTCACGCCGGAGATCGCGTTCGCCGGCCGCTCCAACGCCGGCAAGTCGACGGCCATCAACGTCCTTTGCAACCAGAAGCGGCTTGCCTTCGCGAGCAAGACGCCCGGGCGGACGCAGCATATCAATTATTTCGGCGTCGGGCCCGCCGACGAACCCGTGGGCTATCTCGTCGATCTGCCCGGCTACGGCTACGCCGAAGTGCCCGGAGCCGCGAAGGCCCATTGGGAGGCGCTGCTCGCCAGCTACTTGCAAAGCCGCGCCCAGTTGCGCGGCATGATCCTCATGATGGATTCGCGGCGTCCGCTGACCGAGCTCGATCGCCGCATGATCGAGTGGTTCGCGCCGACCGGCAAACCGATTCACACGCTGCTCACGAAGTGCGACAAATTGACGCGCCAAGAGGGCACCAATGCGCTGAGGGCCACGCAAAAAGGGCTCGCCGAATATCGCGACGCGGGCTATCGCGGTGAGCTCACCGCGCAACTCTTTTCGGCGCTGAAACGGACGGGGCTCGAAGACGCTCATGTCGTCATCGAGGGTTGGCTGGCGGCATCCGAACGAAGTTCGTAGAAGTTCGTAGAAGCCGCCTTGCGCGGCGCTATCTCAAAACCAGAAAAAAACCCGCCGGACCTCGGCGGGTTAAACAGCCTAATCGAAAAACGACAGGCACCCGCTCAGGGAGGAGAAGCGGGGAGCTCCGCGCCAGGCGCGTTACTCGATCGCTATCATATACCATCGTGCAAAGACTAGCGTCCGGGCAGGCTCGCGCTCCCTGCAAACTGTCCGAAAAACGATTGGGGCCGGTTTTCCCGGGATTTAGACGAACTTCGAAGCGGTTCTCGACAAACACCATGAGCTTTTATCCGCATCATCGTCCGCGCCGGATGCGACGGGACGACTTCTCGCGCCGCCTCATACGCGAGACCGTATTGACGACCAACGATCTCATTTACCCGGTATTCATCGTCGAAGGTTCGAACGTCAGGCAGGCGGTGCCATCGATGCCGGGCGTCGAACGCCTATCGGTCGATCTGCTGCTCGATGTGGCGCACCGGTGCGTCGAACTGGGCGTGCCCGTGCTGTCGCTTTTTCCGGCCATC
The DNA here is from genome assembly GCF_013282575.1 of Paraburkholderia sp. NMBU_R16. Classification (GTDB taxonomy): domain Bacteria; phylum Pseudomonadota; class Gammaproteobacteria; order Burkholderiales; family Burkholderiaceae; genus Trinickia. Next base: position 46,133 of record NZ_JAAAYE010000016.1, on the reverse strand, counting down.
GAGCCTTCGCTCAAAACGCCGGACGGCCGCGAAGCGGCGAATCCGGAAGGATTGGTTCCGCGCGCGGTGCGGGAGATCAAGGCCCGCTTCCCCGAACTCGGCGTGCTGACCGATGTCGCGCTCGATCCGTACACGAGCCACGGCCAAGACGGCGTACTCGACGAAGCGGGTTACGTGCTCAACGATGAGACGGTCGAAATCCTCGTCGAACAGGCCCGCACCCAGGCCGAGGCCGGTGTGGACATCCTTGCACCGTCCGACATGATGGACGGCCGCATCGGCGCACTGCGCGAGATGCTCGAAAGCGAGGGTCGCATCCACACTCGGATCATGGCCTACGCGGCGAAGTACGCATCGGCCTTCTACGGGCCGTTCCGCGACGCCGTCGGCTCGGCGACCAACCTCGGCAAGAGCAACAAGATGACGTACCAGATGGACCCGGCGAACTCGGACGAAGCGTTGCGCGAAGTCCGCCTCGATATCGAGGAAGGTGCCGATATGGTGATGGTGAAACCCGGTATGCCTTATCTGGACATCGTGCGGCGTGTGAAAGACGAGTTTCGCTTCCCCACCTATGTCTATCAAGTGAGCGGTGAATACGCGATGCTGAAAGCCGCTGCACAAAACGGCTGGCTCGATCACGACAAGGTGATGATGGAGTCGCTGCTCGCATTCAAGCGCGCAGGCGCCGACGGTGTGCTGACTTACTTCGCGCTGGACGCCGCTCGGTTGCTGCGGGATCAGCGCTAGCCGATCCGAGTTGCGCTACCGGATCGTCAGCGCGACTGACGATCCGCTCACCGGGAACGCCCGGTCCAGGCTGCGCAGAAATTTGTCGGCCGACTCATAGCCGACGACCCGCAAAACTTCCTTGCCGCCCGCATCGAAGAAAATGATCCCGGGCGGCCCGAATAGCGAAAAGCGCTTGAGAAGGGCCTGATCGTCGGCGTTATTGGCTGTCACGTCGGCGCGCAGCAGTTGCAACTGAGCAAGGCGCGCGCGGACCCGGGGATCGGCGAAGGTGAAGCGCTCCATTTCCTTGCAGCTGACGCACCAATCCGCATAGAAATCGAGCATCGCGGGACGTCCCGCCGCCTTGATCGATCGATCGAGCTCGGCCGAGCTTCGCACGGCTTGAAACGAGCGATCCAATGGCTGCTCCGTCGCCGCGGCAGAAGCACCGACACGCGCGGCGAGTACCGCAAGCGGGCGCAATGGGTCGGTGGATCCTGCGGCGAGCCCGACGATGAGCGCGGCCGCCCAGATGGCAAATGCGGCGCCGATGCCGCGTCCAAGACGCCGCCAGATCGAGACGGCGCTCGCATGCGGCGAAAAAAGACCGAGCGTCGCCGCGGCAAACAGCAGCCAGAGCGCGCCAAGCAGCATCTGCGCCGTCGCCGGCAAAACGGGCCAGACGATCCACAGCGCGGCCGCCAGCAATACGACACCGAAGAAGACCTTGATGCCCTCCATCCATCCGCCCGCGCGCGGCAGGAGTGCGCCGGCACCCAGGCCGACGATCAAAAGCGGCACGCCGAGCCCGATCCCCATCGAAAAGAGCGCCACCCCGCCAAGCAACGCGTTGCCTGTGTGGGCTATGAATGCGAGCACCGCAAACAGCGGCGCCGTCATACACGCACCCACTACCAGGGCCGACAAGGCGCCCATTGCGGCGACGGCGGCCAACTTGCCTCCCGGTCGCCGGTTCGATGTTTCGGATATCCGGTCATGCCAGCGCTGCGGCAACGCAATGTCGAGGCCGGCGATCAACGACAAGGCGAACAATGTCAGCAGCAGCGCAAAGGCGCCGAGGACCCACGGATTTTGCAACCACGCTCCAAGGCTCTGCCCGACGAGCGCCGCGGCGATACCGAGCGCCGTATAAACGAGCGCCATGCCGATCACATATGACAGCGACAGCGCAAATCCGCGCGCGTGCGTGACGCGATGCCCCTCCCCGATGATGATCGCCGAGAGGATCGGGATCATGGGATACGAGCAAGGCAGCAGACTCAGCACGAGACCCGCGAGAAAGTAGAGGCCGACCGTTGCCGCGAAGCCACCGCCTTGCAGCAGCGAGTCCGCATAGTCCGCGCTCGTGAGCCGGTCATACCAGGAAGACGACCCGCCGTTTCCAGCGGTGCCCACGGGCGCGGGTGCGACCGTTGTGCCCGCGCCCGGTGCGCCCGACTGCAAGGCTGCGCCGCTCACCCGATAGACGTGCGTATCGGGCGGATAGCAGATCCCGGCGTCCGCACAGCCCTGCGAGGTCACTGCCAATTCGAACGGCCCACTCGCCGCTTTCACCGGCACATGAACGACGACGCTTTGCCGATAGGTTTCGACGTTCTTCTGGAAGGTCTGGTCGAATTTGACATGGCCGGCGGGCAATTGCGGTTCGCCGAGCGTCGCGGTTCCGCTCTTCACCGCAAACGCGAAGCGCTCCCGGTACAGGTAGTAGCCATCGGCAATCTGGAAACGAACGTCGACTGCGCCCGGTACCTCCGATGCGCTGAAACGAAACGCGGCCGACGGATCGAGAAAATCATCGGCGTGCACCGACGTGCCGAAGCTTGCCATCAAGCAAGCGGCCAGCGCGAGCGGAATCAGGAAGAGGAAGCGCGCGAGCGATCGTGCATGCGCGCCGGGCGATCTAAACATGGATTGGTCGATGAGTTTCGGCCACCACCCATTGCCCGTAAGCCGTCGAGGCGCTTGCCGGCCACGATACGATCTCGGGCGTCTCATAGGGATGGTGCTCCGCAATGAATTGCTCGAGCTCGAGCGCACGCGCGACGCTGGTCTTGAAGAGCAACTGGATTTCTTGAGCCGATTCCTTCTGCCCCTTCCAGCGATAACGCGAACGCAGCGGAGCCGATTCGGCAACGCACGCAGCCAACCGCGCATCGAGGACGGCATCCGCCAGCGCCTGCGCCGATGCGGCGTCTGGCAGCGTGGTCAGCATCAGAACGATTTCGACAGACACGGTCTCTCCAACAACGGCATACATGCTCGCATAATCGTACCACTGGCCGCTGTTCACCCGTCGATCGGCGCCGCACGCTCAGCCTTCGCACCGGGCGCGCGATAAAAAAAGGGCCAAGCTTCGCTTGACCCCTTTTTATCGCTGCCGCAATAGCTTCGCGGCGAAGCGTTGACGGACGGTTTATTCCGCGTCTTGCACTTCTTCGGCTTCCACCGGTTCCGGACGGTCGAGCAGCTCGACGAGCGCCATCGGCGCATTGTCGCCGACGCGGAACCCGAACTTCAGGATGCGCAGATAGCCGCCCGGGCGGTTCGCGAAGCGCGGACCGAGCACGTCGAACAGCTTCGTGACCGAATCGCGGTCGCGCAGGCGGTTGAACGCGAGGCGGCGGTTGGCGAGCGAAGGCTTCTTGCCGAGCGTGATGAGGGGCTCGACGACCTTGCGCAGTTCTTTTGCTTTCGGCAGCGTCGTCTTGATGACTTCGTGCTCGATCAGCGAGTTGGACATGTTACGGAGCATTGCCAAACGGTGGCTGCTCGTGCGGTTCAGTTTCCGCAGACCATGACGGTGACGCATCTCAGTTTCCTTGATTCGAAGTTTTGATCCAGCTCTTCTATCGTCGCGGCTTTCTCGAAGAAAAAGCCTGAGACACGGGCCGGTATGAAAAAGCAAGACGCGGATTTTAAAGGAAAATCCGCGCCGTTGCCAGTCAGCTTACTTGTCGAGACCGGCCGGCGGCCAGTTTTCGAGCTTCATGCCGAGCGTGAGACCGCGCGACGCGAGTACTTCCTTGATCTCGTTGAGCGACTTGCGACCGAGGTTCGGGGTCTTGAGCAGCTCGTTTTCGGTGCGCTGGATCAGATCGCCGATGTAGTAGATGTTCTCGGCCTTCAGGCAGTTCGCGGAACGCACCGTCAGTTCGAGATCGTCCACCGGACGCAGCAGGATCGGATCGATCTGCGGCGCACGCGACGGCGCTTCGGCCGCAGCTTCCGTTCCTTCCAGTGCAGCGAAGACGGCAAGCTGGTCGACCAGAATGCGAGCCGATTGACGAATCGCTTCCTCGGGCGAGATCACGCCGTTGGTTTCGATGTTCATCACGAGCTTGTCGAGGTCCGTACGTTGTTCGACACGCGCGCTCTCGACCGCATAGCTCACACGGCGAACCGGGGAGAACGATGCGTCGAGCACGATGCGGCCGATGATCTTCGCCGTTTCCTCGCCATACCGGCGCACGTTGCCAGGCACATAGCCGCGGCCCTTTTCGACCTTGATCTGCACGTCGAGCTTGCCGCCCTTCGAGAGGTGGGCAACCACATGGTCGGGATTGATCACTTCGCAGTCGTGCGGCAATTCGATATCGCGCGCCGTCACGAGGCCTTCGCCTTCCTTGCGCAACGTGACCGTCACTTCATCCCGGTTGTGCAGCTTGAATACGACACCCTTCAAGTTCAGCAGCAGATTGACGACGTCCTCTTGCACACCATCGAGCGTCGAATACTCATGCACGACGCCTGCGATCGTCACTTCGGTCGGCGCGTAGCCGATCATCGACGACAGCAGCACGCGCCGAAGCGCGTTGCCCAAAGTGTGGCCATAACCGCGTTCAAACGGTTCCATGACCACTTTCGCGTGGTTCTCGCCAAGCGATTCCACGGCGATGATCTTGGGCTTCAACAAACTGGTTTGCATAGGTTTTCCTTTTCAATACCCTCGGCTCGTTACACCGATAAGGCTGACCGGTAACAACCTGAAAATGAACAGCCGAGGCGCCCCCTTGCCTGACGCAATCGGGGTACCCCGGCCGTAAATCCGATTAGCGCGAATACAATTCGACGATCAGGCTTTCGTTGATATCGCCACCAATGTCGGCGCGCTCGGGCATCTGCTTGAACGTACCTTCGTACTTCTTGGTATCGACCGCGACCCAGCTCGGCAGACCGCTTTGCTCGGCGAGCGAAACGGCTTCGAGAATGCGAGCCTGCTTCTTGGCCTGCTCACGCACCGCGACGATGTCACCGGCCTTCACTTGCAGCGAAGGGATGTTCGCGACCTGGCCATTGATCGTGATGGCCTTGTGGCTCACGAGCTGGCGCGCTTCCGCGCGCGTGGAGCCGAAGCCCATGCGGTAGACGACGTTATCGAGGCGCGACTCGAGCAATTGCAACAGGTTTTCGCCCGTGTTGCCCTTGCGGCGATCCGCTTCCGCGAAGTAGCGGCGGAATTGGCGCTCGAGCACACCGTACATGCGCTTCACTTTTTGCTTTTCGCGCAGCTGGGTGCCATAGTCCGACGTACGTGCGCCGGAGGTGCGGCCGTGCTGGCCGGGCTTGCTGTCCAGCTTGCACTTGTCGGCGAGCGAGCGACGCGCGCTCTTCAGGAAGAGATCGGTGCCTTCACGGCGAGACAGCTTGGCTTTGGGGCCGGTATAGCGTGCCACTTTGCGTTCCTTCTGGGTTTGATCACGCGGACATGAAACTTTCCGCGCTAGTCCGGACTCGTCGGTCCGAACGGTGGACTTAGGATATCGAGATGCAAACAGCCTGCTGGCGCGATGAAGCGCCAACAGGCGTCGTACTTTCGCTCGCCTTAGATACGGCGGCGCTTCGGCGGACGGCAGCCGTTGTGCGGAACCGGCGTCACGTCCGAGATCGCGGTGATCTTGATGCCAAGACCATGCAGTGCGCGCACTGCCGACTCGCGACCCGGGCCGGGACCCTTGATCCGCACTTCGAGGTTCTTCACGCCGTATTCCATCGCCACGCGGCCAGCCGACTCTGCCGCAACCTGCGCCGCGAACGGCGTGGACTTGCGCGAGCCCTTGAAGCCTTGGCCACCCGAGGTCGCCCAGGCAAGCGCGTTGCCCTGACGATCGGTGATCGTGATGATGGTGTTGTTGAACGACGCGTGAACGTGAACCACGCCCTCGGCGACGTTCTTCTTGACCTTCTTGCGAACGCGTTGCGCCGCGGTGTTGTTCGAAGCCTTAGCCATTACGTTTTCCTGTAACTGTCAGTCCCGCTTACTTCTTCAGCGATTGCGCGGCACGGCGCGGACCCTTGCGCGTACGGGCATTCGTGCGCGTACGCTGGCCACGCAGGGGCAGCCCCTTGCGATGACGCACGCCGCGGTAGCAGCCGAGATCCATCAGGCGCTTGATGTTCATCGTCACTTCGCGGCGCAGATCGCCCTCGACGACAAACTTGCCGACTTCGTCACGCAGCTTTTCGAGATCCGCGTCCGTCAGGTCCTTGACCTTCTTCGAGTAGTCGACACCCGCCGCCTCGCAAATCCGGCGCGAGCGCGTGCGGCCGACACCGAAGATCGCCGTGAGGCCGATTTCGGCATGCTGGTGGTTCGGGATGTTCACCCCTGCAATACGAGCCATTGTTTTTCCTCAAACAAAAAGCGCAAGCAAAAGCGTCGGCGTTAGCCTTGACGCTGTTTGTGGCGCGGATCAGAGCTGCAAATCACGCGCACAACGCCTTTGCGCTTGATGATCTTGCAATTGCGGCAAATGCGCTTAACCGATGCCATCACTTTCATGATATTACCCTTTTTTCAAATCACTTCGCCCGGAACACGATCCGCGCACGCGACAGATCGTAAGGCGTCAACTCAACCGTCACCTTGTCGCCCGGCAGAATACGGATGTAGTGCATCCGCATCTTGCCCGAGATATGTCCCAATACGACATGGCCGTTTTCCAGCTTCACGCGGAAGGTCGCATTGGGCAGGTTCTCGATCACCTCGCCCTGCATCTGGATTACATCGTCTTTGGCCATAAGTCCTTTCAACGCATCGGGATGTTGCTGCCCTTGAAATTGGCTTTCTTGAGCAGCGATTCATACTGTTGCGACATAACGTACGACTGCACCTGCGCCATGAAGTCCATCGTGACGACGACAATGATCAGCAGCGACGTTCCGCCAAAATAAAACGGCACGTTCCAGCGCAGCACCAGAAACTCGGGCAGCAGACAGACGAACACGATATAAATCGCACCGGCCAGCGTCAGCCGCGTGAGGATGCGGTCGATATAGCGTGCGGTCTGATCGCCAGGACGAATCCCTGGAACGAAAGCACCGCTTTTCTTCAGGTTGTCGGCCGTTTCTCTGCTGTTGAACACCAGCGCGGTGTAGAAAAAGCAGAAAAACACGATCGCCAACGCATACAACAACACGTAGACGGGCTGCCCAGGCTTCAGCGCCTCCGCTACGTTGTGCAACGTCTGGTTGAACCAGCCGCCGCGCGAGCCCGAGCTGAACCAGTTCAGGATCGTGGCCGGGAACAGGATGATCGACGATGCGAAGATCGGCGGAATCACGCCCGACATATTCAACTTCAGCGGCAGGTGCGACGACTGCCCACCGTAAATCTTGTTACCGACCTGGCGCTTCGCGTAGTTCACGAGAATCTTGCGCTGACCGCGCTCGATGAACACGACGAGATAGGTCACGCCCGCAATCAGTGCCACGACGATGATCGCGGAAATGATGCTCATCGAACCCGTGCGCACCAGCTCGAAGAGCCCGCCGATGGCATTCGGAAAACCGGCCGCGATCCCACCGAAGATGATGATCGAGATGCCGTTGCCGAGCCCGCGCTCGGTGATCTGCTCACCGAGCCACATCAGGAACATCGTGCCCGTCACGAGCGTCACGACCGTCGTCAGCCGGAAGACCATGCCGGGATCGATCACGAGGCCCGGCTGGTTTTCGAGCGCAACGGCGATGCCGAACGCCTGGAACGTCGCCAGCAATACCGTGAAGACCCGCGTGTACTGCGTGATCTTCCGCTGCCCGGCCTGCCCTTCCTTCTTCAGCGCTTCGAGCTGCGGCGAAACGATCGCAAGCAGCTGCATGATGATCGACGAGGAGATGTACGGCATGATCCCCAACGCGAACACCGTGAACCGCGACAGCGCGCCACCCGAGAACATGTTGAACATGCCCAGGATGCCGCCGGATTGGCTTTGGAACAGCTTCGCCAACTGATCCGGGTCGATGCCCGGCACCGGAATATGCGCGCCGATTCGATAAACGACGAGCGCCAGCAGCAGAAAAACTGCTCGCCGGCGCAGGTCGCCGAACTTCGCTGCGCTTTTCCCGGTTTTTGCGAGACTCGGGCTGTTAGCCAAGTACCTTCTCCGATGCAAATACCATGACCGGCAATCGGCTTCTCACGCGAGCGAAAGCCAATTACTCGGCAAACGAGCCGCCGGCTGCCTCGATGGCCGCGCGAGCGCCCTTCGTTGCACCCAGACCCTTCACGACGATCTTGCGCTTGATTTCGCCCGTGGCGATGATCTTGGCGCTCTTCGTCAGCTCGTTGACGAGACCGGCTTGCTTGAGCGCGAGCAGGTCGATTTCGTCGACGGGCAGCGCTTGCAGATCGGCGAGACGCACTTCACCGACGAATTCCTTCGTCAGCGAGGTGAAGCCGCGCTTCGGCAAACGACGCTGCAGCGGCATCTGACCGCCTTCGAAGCCGACTTTGTGAAAGCCGCCCGAACGCGATTTCTGACCCTTGTGGCCGCGACCCGCAGTCTTGCCGAGGCCCGAGCCGATACCGCGACCGACGCGGCGCTTGGCGTGCTTCGCGCCTTCGGCCGGCTTCAGGTTATTCAATTCCATATTCAACTCCTCGAGTCCCTGGTCCGCGCTCAGTCGACGACCTTAACAAGGTAAGAAACCTTGTTGATCATGCCGCGCACGGCGGGCGTATCTTGCAGAACGCTAACCGAGTTGAGTCGGCGCAGGCCCAGGCCGCGCACCGTGGCACGGTGCGTTTCGCGGGTCCCAATCAGGCTCTTGACGAGCTGAACCTTGACAGTTTTTTCAGACATGGTGACCACCCAGGCATTAGCCCAAAATTTCTTCGACCGACTTGCCGCGCTTGGCCGCAATGTCACCCGGCGTCGACTGCTTGCGCAGACCGTCGAGCGTCGCACGAACGAGGTTGTAAGGGTTCGTCGAACCGTGGCTCTTGGCCACGACGTTCTGAACACCCATCACGTCGAACACGGCGCGCATCGGGCCGCCGGCGATCACGCCGGTACCGTCCTTCGCCGGAGCGAGGAGGACCTTCGATGCGCCATGCTTGCCGTGCACTTCGTGCTGCAGCGTGCCGTTCTTGAGCGGCACCTTGAACATGTTGCGGCGAGCCTGCTCCATTGCCTTTTGCACGGCAACGGGCACTTCCTTCGCCTTGCCCTTGCCCATGCCGACGCGGCCATCGCCGTCGCCAACCACGGTCAGTGCGGCGAAACCGAGAATCCGGCCACCCTTCACGACCTTGGTCACGCGGTTGACCGAAATCATCTTTTCGCGAAGGCCGTCGTCGCGTTCGTCAGCCTGAACTTTCGCTTGCATCTTTGCCATGACGAATTCTTCCCTTAGAACTTGAGCCCGGCTTCGCGCGCCGCATCAGCCAGCGCCTTCACGCGGCCGTGGTAGCGGAAACCCGAGCGGTCGAAGGCGACGGATTCGATGCCGGCAGCCTTGGCTTTCTCCGCGATGCGCTTGCCGATCAGCGTGGCAGCGGCAACGTTGCCACCCTTGCCCGACTGGTCGGCCAGCTGAGCACGCACTTCGGCCTCGAGCGTCGACGCGCTGGCGAGCACCTTCGTGCCGCAGGGCGAAAACACTTGCGCGTAGATATGCGTGTTCGTGCGGTGCACGGCGAGCCGTGCGACCTGCAGTTCGGCGATCTTGATACGCGTCTGACGAGCGCGGCGCAGGCGAGATTGAGTCTTATCCATGATTGCGCACCCTTACTTCTTCTTCGTTTCTTTGAGGATCACCACCTCGTCGGCGTAGCGCACACCCTTGCCCTTGTAGGGCTCAGGCGGGCGATAGCCGCGCACTTCGGCAGCGACTTGGCCGACTTGCTGCTTGTCGATCCCCTTGATCACGATTTCCGTTTGCGAGGGCGTTTCCGCCTTCACGCCTTGAGGCATCTGGTGCACCACCGGGTGCGAGAAGCCCAGCGACAGGTTCAGCTTGTCGCCTTGCGCTTGCGCACGATAACCGACGCCCACGAGCGTCAGCTTGCGCTCGAAACCTTTGGTGACACCGTGCACCATGTTCGCGACGATGGCGCGCATCGTGCCAGACATCGCATTGGCTTCACGGCTTTCGCCGACCGGCTCGAACTTCAGGAAGCCGCCGTCGACGACGATGTTCACGAGCTTGTTCAGCGCTTGCGAAATCGTGCCGAGCGGGCCCTTCACCGTGACGAAGCCATCGGCGACCTTCACTTCGGCGCCGTTCAGCGCGACCGGGCTTTTACCTACTCGAGACATGTTTCTTCTCCTCTTTCGGCGTTAAGCGACGTAGCAGATGACTTCGCCGCCGACGCCATTGGCGCGCGCCTTGCGGTCCGTCATCACACCCTTGGGCGTCGAGACGATCGCCACACCGAGGCCATTCATGACCTGCGGAATGTCGTTGCGACCGCGGTACACGCGCAGACCAGGCTTCGAGACGCGTTCGAGGCGCTCGATCACCGGACGGCCCGCGTAGTACTTCAGCCCGATATGCAGATTCGACTTCACACCGTCCGACTTCACAGCGAAGTCTTCGATATAGCCTTCGTCCTTCAGGACCTGCGCAATCGCCACCTTCACTTTCGACGAGGGCATCGTCACCGAGACTTTCTCGACCATCTGCGCATTGCGGATGCGAGTCAGCATATCGGCGATAGGATCACTCATGCTCATTTATGTTTCTCCTATTACCAGCTCGCCTTGGTGAGGCCGGGGATCTCGCCGCGGAACGCGATTTCACGAATCTTGTTACGCGCCAGTCCGAATTTGCGGAACGTGCCGCGCGGCCGACCCGTGATCGCGCAGCGATTGCGCTTGCGCGTCGGGTTGGCGTTGCGGGGCAGTTGCTGCAGCTCGAGGCGAGCCGCATAGCGCTCTTCTTCCGACTTGCTTTGGTCGTCGATGATCGCCTTCAGCGCCGTGCGCTTCGGTGCGAACTTCGCCGCAAGGCGGGCGCGCTTCTTTTCACGTTCGATCAGTGCCAGTTTAGCCACGGTAACCTCAATTTCTGAACGGGAACTTGAAGCTGGCGAGCAGTGCCTTGGCTTCGTCGTCAGTCTTCGCAGTCGTCGTGATGCTGATGTTCAGCCCACGCAGCGCGTCGATCTTGTCGTAGTCGATCTCGGGGAAAATGATCTGCTCTTTCACACCGATGTTGTAGTTGCCGCGACCGTCGAACGCGCGGCCCGAGATACCGCGGAAGTCGCGCACGCGCGGCAGCGCCACCGTGACGAAACGATCGAGGAATTCGTACATCGCGCGGCCGCGCAGCGTGACCATCGCGCCGATCGGATAGCCCTGGCGGATCTTGAAGCCAGCGATAGCCTTGCGCGCTTTCGTCACGACAGGCTTTTGCCCCGCGATCTTGGTCAGATCGCCGACGGCGTTCTCGATGATCTTCTTGTCAGCGACGGCTTCACCCAGACCCATGTTCAGCGTGATCTTGGTGATGCGCGGCACTTCCATGACGGACTTGTAACCGAACTTCTCGATGAGGCCGGGTACAACCTTTTCTTTGTAAAACTCTTGCAAACGAGCCATTTTTTCACTCCGCAGCGTCAGGCACCGAGCACGATACCGGTCGTCTTCAGGAAGCGGACTTTCTTGCCGTCCTCGACCTTGATGCCAACGCGCGAGGCCTTGCCGTTCGCGTCGACGAGCGCGACATTCGAAATATGCAGCGGCATCGTCTTGGCTTCCACACCGCCCGTCGTACCCTTCATCGGGTTCGGCTTCACGTGTTTCTTGACGAGGTTGATGCCTTCCACCGTCACGTTGTCGCCGCCAACGGCGAGTACGACACCGCGCTTGCCTTTGTCCTTGCCGGTAATGACGACGACTTCGTCACCCTTGCGAATCTTGTTCATCGCGACTCCTTACAGCACTTCCGGCGCGAGCGAAACGATCTTCATGAACCGTTCGCTACGCAACTCACGCGTGACCGGCCCGAAGATACGGGTGCCGATGGGCTCGAGCTTGTTATTCAAAAGCACGGCGGCGTTACCGTCGAACTTGATCAGCGAGCCGTCCTGGCGACGCACGCCCTTGGCCGTACGCACGACCACGGCGTTGTAGATTTCGCCTTTCTTCACGCGCCCGCGCGGCGTTGCCTCTTTGACGCTCACCTTGATGATGTCGCCGATGTTGGCGTAACGACGCTTCGAGCCGCCGAGCACCTTGATGCACATGACTTCACGCGCACCCGTGTTGTCGGCCACTTCAAGCCGAGATTCGGTCTGGATCATGGTTTACCTTTCCCAACTTAATCCGCCTGCACCACCATGGTTCAGCCGGTCAGTCTTGGTCCCGTCAGCCGCGCCGCTGTTACTACTAGGCCGCTTGGCTGTTTGGGTTGGAACAGCAGCAACGGCATCGGAAACCGCCATCGCAATCGAGTGAATCCTTCGCAACAGGCTGGCGCCCGCCGCCTCCCTTCCGGTTGGATCCGCCTCGCCCGCAACGGATCCCAAAAAGAGGGAAGACCGAGATTATATCAAACAATCCCGGCCTTGCAAGCTAAATTTGCTGCACTTTCAACGACTTCCGCAGCAGCCGCGGTGAGGCCTTCACAACCACCTCCCCGCCGGCCTGGCGTTCGGGCCCGATGTCTTGCGCCACTGGGTCCGACCGCCCGCGCCGAAGCGCGGTACTGCTTCGCTGCTTTAGATCACGCGGGCAGCTTCGACAAGACGCGACACAGCCCAGGCTTTCGTCTTCGAGATCGGACGCGTTTCCTGGATTTCGACGAGGTCGCCCTCGTTGTACGTGTTCGCATCGTCGTGTGCGTGGTACTTCTTCGAGCGCACGACGTACTTGCCGTAGATCGGGTGCTTCACGCGGTGCTCGACCAGCACGGTAACCGTCTTGTCCATCTTGTTGCTGACGACCTTGCCGATCAGCGTCCGCTTGAGCGAGGTTTTCACGCTATCGTTCATTTCTGGTTCGCCTTCTCAGTCAGGACGGTCCGCACGCGTGCGATATCGCGACGAACCTTCTTCAGCTGGCTCGTATTCGTGAGCTGCTGCGTCGCGAGCTGCATGCGCAGGCCGAATTGCGCTTTCAACAGGTCCGACAGCTCCTTGTTGAGCGCGGCCTTGTCTTTCTGGTGAAGTTCTGAAGCCTTCATCACTTGCTCCTTAGGCGCCCAGCTGGCGAACGATGAACGTCGTCTTCAGCGGCAGCTTGGCTGCGGCCAGACGGAACGCTTCACGCGCCAGCTCTTCGGTTACGCCATCCATTTCATACAGCATCTTGCCCGGCTGGATCTCGGCGACATAGTACTCAGGGTTACCTTTACCGTTACCCATCCGTACTTCAGCCGGCTTTTGCGAGATCGGCTTGTCCGGGAAAATGCGAATCCAGATGCGGCCGCCACGCTTGATGTGACGCGTCATGGCACGACGCGCCGCTTCGATTTGACGTGCGGTCAAACGGCCGCGACCGATAGCCTTCAGGCCGAATTCACCGAACGACACGGCATTGCCGCGCGTCGCGACACCGGTGTTGCGGCCCTTTTGCTCTTTGCGATACTTCCTGCGTTTCGGTTGCAGCATCGTTATTCTCCAGTCTTGCCGTCGCCACCGGCACCACCACGACGCGGTGCGCCACGGCGGGCACCCGAGGGCGCGCCACCTTCGCCGTCACGGCGGGGACGGCGCTCGCCCGGACGCGCATTGCGGCGCGGACGCTTTTCCTCGACGGGCTCTTCGACGACCGGAGCATCGTTGCGGCCGAGCGTGTCGCCCTTATAGACCCACACCTTGACGCCGATGATGCCGTACGTCGTCTTCGCTTCCGACGTTGCGTAATCGATGTCGGCACGCAGCGTATGGAGCGGTACGCGACCCTCGCGATACCATTCGGTACGCGCGATTTCGATACCATTCAGGCGGCCGGCGCTCATGATCTTGATGCCCTGGGCACCGAGACGCATGGCGTTTTGCATCGCACGCTTCATCGCGCGGCGGAACATGATCCGGCGCTCGAGCTGCTGCGTGATCGAATCCGCGATCAACTGAGCATCGGTTTCCGGCTTGCGGATTTCCTCGATGTTGACGTGGACCGGCACGCCCATGCGGCGTTGCAGCTCCGACTTCAACAGCTCGATATCCTCACCCTTCTTGCCGATGACGACGCCAGGACGCGAGCTGTAAATCGTGATGCGCGCGTTCTTCGCCGGACGCTCGATGACCACACGGCCCACCGAAGCGTTCTTCAGCTTCTTCTTCAAATACTCACGAACACCGATGTCTTCCTGGAGCATCGCCGCGAAATTGTTGTTGTTCGCGTACCAACGCGACGCCCAATTGCGGCTGACGGCCAGACGGAAGCCAGTCGGATGAATTTTCTGTCCCATCGTATGACCCCTTAATTCCCGACCGTCACAGTGATGTGACAGGATTGCTTCTCGATGCGGTTGCCGCGACCCTTCGCGCGCGCGGTGAAGCGCTTCAGCGAAGCAGCCTTGTCGACGTAGATGCTCTTGATCTTGAGCTCGTCGATATCGGCGCCTTCGTTGTGCTCCGCATTCGCGATCGCCGACAGCACGACCTTTTTCACGATGCCTGCCGCCTTCTTCGGCGAGAACGTCAGAACGTTCAGCGCCTTGTCGACCGGCAAACCGCGGATCTGGTCGGCCACAAGGCGCGTTTTCTGCGCCGAGATGCGGGCACCGCGATGAATTGCTTTCACTTCCATCTTGATTGCCCCTTATTTCTTGGCCTTCTTGTCGGCCGCGTGACCCTTGAACGTACGGGTCAATGCGAACTCGCCAAGTTTGTGGCCGACCATGTTTTCCGAGATGTACACCGGAACGTGCTGACGACCGTTGTGGACAGCGATCGTCAAGCCGATGAAGTCCGGAAGGATCGTCGAGCGACGCGACCAGGTCTTGATCGGCTTCTTGTCGCGCGAAGCTGCAGCCGCCTCAACTTTCTTCAGCAAATGGGCGTCGCAGAACGGACCTTTTTTTACAGAACGTGCCATTGTCTGCTCCTTAACGCTTGTGACGGCGCTGGACGATCATCGTCGTCGTGCGCTTGTTGCTGCGGGTGCGATAGCCCTTCGTCTGCTGGCCCCACGGGCTCACCGGATGACGGCCTGCCGCTGTACGACCCTCACCACCACCGTGCGGGTGATCGACCGGGTTCATCGCAACGCCACGCACCGTCGGGCGGATACCGCGCCAGCGGTTCGCACCGGCCTTGCCGATTTGACGCAGGCTGTGTTCTTCGTTGCCCACTTCGCCGATCGTCGCGCGACACTCGATATGTACGCGGCGGATTTCACCCGAACGCAGACGAACCTGCGCGTAGGTGCCTTCACGCGCCAGCAGCATCGCCGAGGTACCGGCCGAACGCGCCATTTGCGCGCCCTTGCCCGGCAGCATCTCGATGCAGTGGATCGTCGTACCGACCGGGATGTTGCGGATCGGCAGCGTGTTGCCTGCACGAATCGGCGCTTCCGAGCCGGACATCAGCTGTTGACCGACCGTCATGCCCTTCGACGCGATGATGTAGCGACGTTCGCCGTCGGCATACAGCACGAGCGCGATGTTCGCGCTACGGTTCGGGTCGTACTCGATACGCTCGACCTTCGCGGGAATGCCGTCCTTCGTGCGACGGAAATCGATCACGCGATAGTGTTGCTTGTGACCGCCACCCTTGTGACGCGTCGTGATGTGACCGTTGTTGTTACGGCCGGCGGTCGAGGTCTTCTTATCGACGAGCGCCGCGAACGGCTTGCCCTTGTGAAGATCCTTGTTGACCACCTTGACCATCGCGCGGCGTCCGGGCGAGGTCGGTTTAACTTTCACGAGTGCCATGATTACTTGGCCTCCGCTTCGAAGTTGATTTCCTGGCCCGGCTTCAGGCAGACATAAGCCTTCCTGACGTCCTTGCGGCGACCCATGAACCGGCCGAAGCGCTTCGCCTTGCCCTTCACGTTGAGGACGTTGACCGAATCGACTTCCACCTTGAACAGCAGCTCGACAGCAGCCTTGACTTCCTGCTTCGTCGCGTCGGGCGCGATTTCGAACACCACTTGCTCGTTCTTGTCGGCCACCAGCGTCGCCTTCTCGGAGATCACCGGCGCGAGCAGGACCTGCATCAAACGATGATCGTTCTTGCGATTCTCGCTCATGACAGCAACTCCTCGATCTGGGCGACCGCAGCCTTCGTGATCAGTACTTTCTTGAAGTAGATCAGCGAGAGCGGGTCCGCGTAACGCGGCTCGACAACCGCCACATGGGCGAGGTTGCGCGACGCGAGGTACAGGTTCTCGTCGACCGTGTCCGTAATCACGAGCACGGATTCGAGCCCCATGGCCTTGAATTTCTCGGCCAACAGCTTCGTCTTCGGTGCTTCGAGAGCGAGGTCCTCGACGACCGACAGACGGCCTTCGCGGGCGAGCTGCGAGAAGATCGAGCAGAGACCTGCGCGATGCATCTTCTTGTTGACCTTGTGCGAGAAGTTCTCTTCGGGCGAGTTCGGGAAGATCCGACCACCGCCACGCCACAACGGGCTCGACGACATACCGGCACGGGCACGGCCCGTACCCTTTTGGCGCCACGGCTTCTTCGTCGTGTGCTTGACCTGCTCGCGATCTTTCTGCGCGCGGTTGCCGCTGCGCGCGTTCGCTTGATAAGCGACGACGATCTGATGAATCAGGGCTTCGTTGTAGTCACGGCCGAACACGACGTCCGATGCGTTGACCGTCGCGCCTTCCTGTCCATTCGCATTCAGGAGCTTCAGTTCCATTATTTCGCTCCTTTCACGGCGCGCGCCTTCACAGCCGGCGTCACGAAAACCTTGCCACCCTTCGCGCCGGGAACGGCACCCTTGACGAGCAGCAGCTTGCGATCCGCATCGATGCGAGCGATTTCGAGATTTTGCACCGTGACCGTATCGTCACCCATGTGACCGGTCATGCGCTTGCCAGGGAACACACGACCCGGATCCTGCGCCATACCGATCGAACCCGGCACGTTGTGCGAACGCGAGTTACCGTGCGAGGCACGGCCCGAGGCGAAGTTGTAGCGCTTGATGGTACCGGCGTAGCCCTTACCGATCGACACGCCTTGCACGTCGATCTTCTGGCCCACTTCGAAGATATCGACACCGATCACGGCGCCGGCGCTGAGCTCGGCCGCCTTGGCGGCATCGATTTTGAATTCCTTGAGGATTTCACCGGCTTCGACGCCGGCTTTGGCGAGGTGACCTGCCAGCGGCTTCGTCACGCGCGACGCACGGCGCGTACCGAAAGCCACTTGAACGGCGGTATAACCATCCGTTTCAACGGTCTTGATCTGCGTCACGCGGTTGTCGGACACGTCCAGCACGGTCACGGGAATCGAATCCCCTTCGGCCGTGAAGATACGGGTCATGCCAACCTTGCGACCTACGAGTCCAAGGCTCATCGTTTTCTCCATTCCCGACTGCGATTGGCCGGGGCTAATTTACAAAATGCCAGAGCCTTTCAACCCGCAATCCCGCGCCAGCAAAGGCTGCCAGGGATCGACAGGGGACCTGAACGGCTCCAGCTTTTTTACGCAAATGCGTGAAAAGCCTTGCATTATAGCGAGGCCCTTCGTTTTTCGCAAGCAATCAAAGACTTACCGCCACCCGTGAGCAAGGTGGCGGCGCAAACCTTATTGCAGCTTGATTTCGACGTCCACGCCGGCCGGCAAATCGAGCTTCATCAGCGCGTCGACGGTCTTGTCCGTCGGATCGACGATGTCCATCAGACGCTGGTGCGTGCGGATTTCCAGCTGATCGCGCGACGTCTTGTTGACGTGCGGCGAGCGCAGGATGTCGTAGCGCTGGATGCGAGTAGGCAGCGGCACGGGGCCACGGACGATTGCACCGGTCCGCTTCGCCGTCTCGACGATCTCGGCAGCCGACTGATCGATCAGACGATAGTCGAACGCCTTGAGGCGAATACGGATTTTCTGCTTTTGGATCTGCTGCATGACGATTCCTTGGAAAGAGCGAGGCGGCTTTGCACCGCCGGATTGGTAAAGAACGAGGGGTTGGACTCCCGCCAGGAAGCCGGTGCCCAACCCCGGACACGACTACTTCGTACAACTGCGCGCCAATGCTGACCGCGTTGGCGCGAAGCCGACGATTTTACTCGATGATCTTCGCAACGACACCTGCGCCGACGGTACGGCCGCCTTCGCGGATAGCGAAGCGCAGGCCTTCTTCCATGGCGATCGGTGCGATCAGCTTGACCGTGATCGCCACGTTATCGCCCGGCATCACCATTTCCTTGTCCTTCGGCAACTCGATCGAGCCCGTCACGTCCGTCGTACGGAAGTAGAACTGCGGACGGTAGTTGTTGAAGAACGGCGTGTGACGGCCGCCTTCGTCCTTGCTCAGCACGTACACCTCGGCCGTGAAGTGCGTGTGCGGCGTGATCGAACCCGGCTTGGCCAACACTTGGCCGCGCTCCACGTCTTCGCGCTTCGTGCCGCGCAGCAGGATACCCACGTTGTCGCCCGCTTGACCTTGGTCCAGCAGCTTGCGGAACATCTCCACGCCCGTGCACGTCGTCTTCACCGTCGGCTTGATACCGACGATTTCGATTTCCTCGCCAACCTTGATCACGCCCCGCTCCACGCGGCCCGTCACCACCGTGCCGCGACCCGAGATCGAGAACACGTCTTCCACCGGCATCAGGAACGCACCGTCCACCGCGCGCTCCGGCGTCGGAATGTACGTGTCCAGCGCATCGGCCAGGTTCATGATCGCCACTTCACCGAGCTCGCCCTTGTCGCCTTCCAGCGCCAGCTTGGCCGAACCCTTGATGATCGGCGTTTCGTCGCCCGGAAAGTCGTACTTCGAGAGCAGCTCGCGCACTTCCATTTCCACCAGCTCGAGCAACTCCGCGTCGTCCACCATGTCGCACTTGTTCAGGAACACGATGATGTACGGCACACCGACCTGACGCGCCAGCAGGATGTGCTCACGCGTTTGCGGCATCGGGCCGTCCGCGGCCGAGCACACCAGGATGGCGCCGTCCATCTGCGCCGCGCCCGTGATCATGTTCTTCACGTAGTCCGCGTGGCCCGGGCAATCGACGTGCGCATAGTGACGGTTCGCCGTCTCGTACTCCACGTGCGCCGTGTTGATCGTGATGCCGCGCGCCTTTTCTTCCGGCGCCGCGTCGATCTGGTCGTACGCCTTTGCCTCGCCGCCGAACTTCGCCGTCAGCACCGTCGTGATTGCCGCCGTTAGCGTGGTCTTGCCGTGATCCACGTGACCGATCGTGCCGACGTTCACGTGCGGCTTGGTCCGTTCGAATTTACCTTTAGCCATGATTCTCTTCTTTCAATAAGTGGTCGATTAGAAGGATTCGCCGTACGCGGCTTACTTCGACTTTGCGCTGATGATGGCGTCCGCCACGTTACGCGGCGCCTCAGCGTAATGCTTGAACTCCATCGTGTACGTTGCGCGGCCTTGCGTCAGCGAGCGCAGCGACGTCGAGTAGCCGAACATTTCCGACAACGGCACTTCGGCGCGAACGATCTTGCCCCCGCCGACCATGTCTTCCATGCCCTGAACGATGCCGCGACGGCCCGACAGGTCACCCATCACGTTACCCATGTAGTCTTCCGGCGTTTCGACTTCCACGGCCATCATCGGTTCGAGGATGACCGGGCTTGCCTTGCGCATCGCTTCCTTGAAGGCCATCGAGCCGGCCATACGGAACGCGTTTTCGTTCGAGTCCACATCGTGGTACGAACCGAACGTCAGGTGCACCTTGACGTCGACGACCGGGAAGCCCGCGAGCACGCCGCTCTTGAGCGTTTCCTGAATACCCTTGTCGACCGCGGGAATGTATTCGCGAGGAATGACACCGCCCTTGATCTCGTCGAGGAATTCATAGCCCTTGCCCTGCTCGTTCGGCTCGAGCGTGATGACCGCGTGACCGTACTGGCCGCGACCGCCCGATTGCTTGACGAACTTGCCTTCGACATCGGACGCCGTCGCGCGGATCGTTTCGCGATACGCCACTTGCGGCTTGCCGACCGTCGCTTCCACGTTGAATTCGCGCTTCATCCGGTCGACGAGAATTTCGAGGTGCAGCTCGCCCATGCCCGAAATGATCGTCTGTCCCGACTCTTCGTCCGTTTGCACGCGGAACGACGGATCTTCCTGCGCCAGACGGTTCAGCGCCAGGCCCATCTTTTCCTGGTCGGCCTTGGTCTTCGGCTCGACGGCCTGCGAGATCACCGGCTCCGGGAAGACCATGCGCTCGAGCACGATCGGGTGCTGCGGATCGCACAGCGTGTCGCCCGTCGTCGCTTCCCTCAAGCCGACGGCCGCGGCGATGTCGCCCGCGCGCACTTCCTTGATTTCTTCGCGCTGATTCGCGTGCATCTGCAGAATCCGGCCCAGACGCTCCTTCTTGTCCTTCGTCGAATTCAGCACCGTATCGCCCGAGTTGACGACACCCGAGTAGACGCGGAAGAAGATCAACTGGCCGACGAACGGGTCCGTCATGATCTTGAACGCGAGCGCCGAGAACTTCTCGTCGTCCGACGCCCTACGCTCGGCCGATTCGCCACTCTCGAGCTCACCCTTGACCGGCGGAATATCGACCGGCGACGGCAGGAAATCGATCACGGCGTCGAGCATGCGCTGTACGCCCTTGTTCTTGAACGCGGTGCCGCAGAGCATCGGCTGGATTTCGCAGGCGATCGTGCGGTCGCGCAGCGCCTTGACGATTTCCGCTTCCGTGAGCTCTTCACCGCCGAGATACTTCTCCATCAGTTCTTCACTGGCCTCGGCAGCCGATTCGATCATCTTCTCGCGCCACTCGTTGCAGGTGTCGACGAGTTCGGCCGGGACGTCCACGTAGTCGAACTTCGTGCCTTGCGACGCTTCGTCCCAAATGATCGCCTTCATCTTCAGGAGGTCGACGACGCCCTTGAAGTTCTCTTCCGAGCCGATCGGCACGACGACGGGCACCGGGTTCGCCTTCAGGCGGGTCTTCAGCTGGTCGTAGACCTTGAAGAAGTTCGCGCCGGTCCGGTCCATCTTGTTCACGAACGCAAGGCGCGGCACCTTGTACTTGTTCGCCTGACGCCACACCGTTTCCGATTGCGGCTGCACGCCGCCCACGGCGCAATACACCATGCAGGCGCCATCGAGCACGCGCATCGAACGCTCCACTTCGATCGTGAAGTCGACGTGACCCGGCGTGTCGATGATGTTGATGCGGTGTTCCGGATAGTTACCGCCCATGCCCTTCCAGAAGGCAGTCGTCGCGGCCGACGTAATGGTGATGCCGCGCTCTTGCTCCTGCTCCATCCAGTCCATGGTTGCAGCGCCGTCGTGAACCTCGCCGATCTTGTGGTTCACGCCGGTGTAAAACAGAATGCGCTCGGTCGTCGTCGTTTTGCCGGCGTCGATGTGAGCGCTAATACCGATGTTGCGGTAGCGCTCGATAGGAGTCTTGCGAGCCACTTTTATCCTCTATTGGATCGCACAACGCATCTGATGAAAGGCGTTGCGCCCTAACACAAACGGGCGAGGCGCTGAAAAGCGCACCCGCCCGGAATTTTTTCCGATTGAGCCAGCGATGAGCGGCTTAGAAACGGAAATGCGAGAACGCCTTGTTGGCCTCGGCCATCCGGTGCACTTCGTCACGCTTCTTCATTGCACCGCCGCGGCCTTCCGCGGCTTCTTGCAACTCACCGGCGAGACGCAACGCCATCGACTTCTCGCTGCGCTTTTTCGCGGCCTCGCGCAACCAACGCATCGCCAATGCCATACGACGCGACGGACGCACTTCGACCGGAACCTGATAGTTGGCTCCACCAACGCGGCGGCTCTTCACTTCGACCACCGGCTTCACGTTGTTGAGCGCAACCGTGAACACTTCCAGCGGGTCCTTGCCACCCTTGGTCTGGATTTGTTCGAAAGCGCCATACACGATGCGCTCGGCAACCGACTTCTTGCCCGAGAGCATCAGGACGTTCATGAACTTTGCAACATCAACGTTACCGAACTTCGGATCCGGCAACACTTCCCGCTTGGGGACTTCGCGACGACGCGGCATGTTTCTTTCCTTTACTTTTCAGTTGGAGCGCTGCTTTCACTGACGCTCCGCGGCCACCAACTAACCCGATCCACCTAATGACAAACCAGCTTGGCCGGGTGACCACTTACTCGACAGCACCGACGATTTCGGCACCACCGCCCTTGTTGAATCCGAAAAACCGGTTACTTGCCGGCCTTCGCGCGCTTCGCACCGTATTTCGAGCGAGCCTGCTTACGGTCCTTGACGCCTTGCGTATCGAGCGAGCCGCGAACCATGTGGTAGCGCACACCCGGCAAGTCCTTCACGCGACCGCCGCGGATCAGCACAACCGAGTGTTCCTGCAGGTTGTGGCCTTCACCGCCGATATACGAAATGACTTCGAAGCCGTTCGTCAGACGAACCTTGGCGACCTTACGGAGCGCCGAGTTAGGCTTCTTCGGCGTCGTGGTGTACACGCGTGTGCACACACCGCGACGCTGAGGACAGTCCTGCAAGGCCGGGCTCTTGCTCTTCGCCGTTTCCGACGTGCGGCCTTTGCGAACCAGTTGATTGATGGTTGGCATTGTGTATTCCCGAAATTGAAAAAAGCGACGCACCTCCGGCCGGGCAAAGCGGACAGCGATACGCCTGACGCATCCTGGATGGAGTAGCCCGGACGGGCATTCCACGGACAGGAACCCGGCATGATATTGCGAAAAGGTCAAGCGCGTCAATAGTTTGCGAGGATTGGGCCGACGGGACCGTCCACGCCGCCTCAATCCGCCCCGACAACCTCGAGCAACTCGTCCCCAAAGCGCTCGAGCTTGCGCGCGCCGATTCCAGGGATATGACGCAAATCGTGGATCGAATCAGGCGCCGCCCGCGCGATTTCAGCCAGCGTAGCGTCATGAAAGATGACATAGGCCGGCACGCCATCACGCTTGGCCGTATCGGTGCGCCATGTGCGCAGCCGCTCCCATCGCGCGCGCTCACGTGGCCCGAGGCCGGCGGCCGGATCGACTCGCTGGGCCGAGCGCCCAGCGGACTGCCGGCTGCGAACCGGCTTGACGTAGCGCCGCAACGTCACGGTCGTCTCGCCCTTGAGAACTGGCTTGCTAGCCTCCGTCAAAACGAGCGCGCCGAATCCGTCGTGATCGACCGCGAGGTAACCGAATGCCACCAGTTGTCGAAAGACAGCCCGCCATTCGGCATCGGACAACTCTCCGCCGATCCCGAAGGTGCTGAGCGCCTCATGGCCGCGCTGCAGAATTTTCTCGGTTCGATTGCCACGCAGAATGTCGATCAGATGGCCGGCGCCGAAGTTGAATCCGCTCGCGCGCTGCGCCCGGAACACACATGACAGTGCCATTTGCGCCTCACGCGTCGCATCCCACGACGCCGGCGGTTCCAGACAGGTATCGCAATTCCCGCACGGCTCGCTCGCCTCGCCGAAATAAGCCAGCAAGCGCACACGCCGGCATGTCGCTGTTTCGCATAATCCAAGCAACGCATCGAGTTTGCCCGTCTGCACGCGCTTGTGAGCTTCGTCGGCATCGGACTCGTCGATCATCTTGCGCTGTTGCACGACATCGCCGAGCCCATACGCCATCCACGCATTCGCAGGCAGACCGTCGCGCCCCGCACGGCCCGTCTCCTGATAGTAGCCCTCCACGCTTTTGGGCAGATCCAGATGGGCGACGAAGCGCACGTCCGGTTTGTCGATACCCATACCGAATGCGATCGTCGCGCACATGACGATGCCCTCTTCGCGCTGGAACATCTCCTGATGACGCTGCCGCGTTTCGAACTCCATGCCGGCGTGATACGGCAGCGCGCGCAGCCCCTGCGCCTTCAGCCATTCCGCCGTTTCCTCGACTTTGCGGCGCGACAGGCAATAAACGACGCCGGCGTCGCTCGTGCCGTCGCTATTCGTGTGCTCCGCGCGAATGAAGTCGATGAGCTGCGCACGCGCATTGTCCTTTTCGACGATCCGATAGCGGATGTTCGGCCGATCGAAGCTCGATACGAAAATGCGCGCATCGTCGAGCGCCAGGCGATGGACGATCTCATCACGGGTGATCGCATCGGCCGTCGCCGTCAACGCGATTCGCGGTACGCGCGGAAAACGCTCATGCAGCACCGACAGCTGAATGTACTCGGGCCGGAAATCGTGCCCCCATTGCGACACACAGTGCGCCTCGTCGATCGCGAAAAGACCGATGCGGGCGCGCTCGAGCAACTCGAGAAAACGCGACGTCATCAGCCGCTCCGGCGCGACGTACAACAGATCGATCTGGCCCTCGCGCAGCGCGCGCTCGGTCGCCGCGGCCTCGGCACCTGAAAGCGTGGAATTCAGAAACGCCGCGCGCACGCCCACTTCCGTCAGCGCCGCGACTTGGTCCTGCATCAGCGCGATCAATGGGGAAACGACGATGCCGGCCCCGAGTCCGGCCTCGCGGCGCACGAGCGCGGGTATCTGATAACACAGCGACTTGCCGCCGCCGGTGGGCATCAGCACGAGGCAATCGCCGCCCGCGGCTACATGCTCGACGATGTCGTGCTGCTGTCCTCGAAAGGCGGGATAACCGAATACCTCATTGAGGATTTCAAGAGCACGCGACATGAGCGATGGGAGCAGGCGAAGGAGCTGACGTCCCCGAATTCTACCAACGGACCGCCCCGCCGCATCGGCAAGATTGCCGCGTTGGCCGATCGGACAGCGTGTTTCGGATACCCTGCGCCAAGTTCGGAGCGACGCCCGCGCACACCCGAGAAGGGCCTAGGCTTGCATCGCCCATTCCTCGATACCGAGCTCAGCATTCGACGATGTCGATTTCGCCCACCGGCCGCGGCTCATGCGGGGAAGAACCGCAGCGTTTGCCCGACGACCGATCGCCTTCGAACGACGTTTCGGGCGACAAACCGCCGGACGGTTCGCCCGCGCACAGTCCGCTTGACGACCTCGGACGCTTGAACACTGAGCGAACAGCCGCGCGCGCCACGTTTCGCGCGAAGCAGGCTCCCCGCATCGAGCCGATCTTCACTGCGCCTGGGCCGGACGCGCTTGCGTCCATCGATGCAACGCAGCTCATCGCCAAATGGGCAGCCGACAGCCGCCTGCGGCGTGCAACCGACCTTGCTGTCGATGCCTTGCTTGCCCCTGCGACGCTTACGTTGCTGGCCGGCGCAAGTATCGCGCTGGCGCTCGAAGGCAAGGTGGGGACCGTCCGATTCCATTCCCCGCGTGTTGGCATGAACCACGAGATATTTCTGATGCGCAAGCTCCGCACGCTGCTCGGTGGTGATCAATCCGACAGCAGTTCGGGTGCCCACGACCCGCGTGCGACGAAAGTCGGCGACTTTCTGCGCAAGTACATCATCGACGAAATGCTCACGCTTCCGACCAATGTCGTGAAGGGCCAGATGCAGCTCGTGGCACATCGGCCCCTAGTGCCGGAAGATCTCGAGATAATGAGCGAAAGGCTGCGCCCGGAGGACAATCACATTTGGCATGCCGTGTATGGCGCCGAGCCCCCCGGTTTCCTGAGCGCATTCGGCAATTTGAGCCCGTTTCTCGATGCCGAATCGGACGAATACCTGCGCGCGCGTGCGGTACTCGACGTCTGGCAGGCAATCAATGCGGGGCCGGCCTTGTCGCGGCGGATCATCGCCGATACGGTCCGCATCGGCCTTGGCAAGATCAAGGATCCGTCTCAGCTCGCAGGCTACCGCGAAACCCACGGCGCTCGGAGCCTGGCGTTAGCCGCATGAACGCCGCGCTCGCGCGTCGAGTCCGCCGATGCGCCGCCAACCGCGTGCAATAATCCCTTCTTGCCCGCGATGCTTGTTTTCCGACGGAGGTGCTCATGAGCGCGTCAACCGCTGTGCTAGCAATTCTCGCCGCATTATTCCTGGGCGCGATGATTCCCGGGCCGAGCTTCGTCATCGTTGCCCGCAATGCAATCGGTCTGTCGCGCAGCGATGGATTGGCCACCGCACTCGGAATGGGCGTCGGCGGCATCTTTTTCGGCAGCATTGCATTGGCAGGGCTCTACACGGTGCTGCAGGCCGTCGAATGGCTATACATCGGCCTCAAGATCGCGGGCGGCGCATATTTGGTTTTTGTCGCGTCGAAGATATGGCGCGGAGCAGGCCACGCCATCGCGATGGACAAGGAATTCGACGCGAGACCGGCCAACCCGCGCCGCTCTTTCTGGATGGGCCTGACCACGCAATTGAGCAATCCGAAGACAGCGATCTGGTACGGCAGCATTTTTGCCGCGCTGCTGCCGCAGCATCCGCCCGTATGGTGTTACTTCTTACTGCCGCCGCTCGTGTTTGCCGTCGAATGCGGCTGGTACACGGTCGTGGCGCTCGGCTTTTCGAGCCGTGGCCCACGCGAAATGTATCTGCGCGCCAGGAAGTGGATCGATCGGATCGCGGCCGGCGCAATCGCTGCACTGGGCCTGCGCCTGATCCTCACGGCGCCGAAAGCCGGCATTTGACGGGCCCATGAACAGCAGCAGCAATCCGATCCCCGCGACCGTCACGGGGGAGCCCAAAACAGGCTCGCGATGGGGGCAGGACAGAAGACTCGAGTTCATCGACTTTCGGCTGCAGTGGGACGGCAGGCTCAACCGCAGCGATCTGACGGACTTCTTCGGTATCTCGGTGCCGCAGGCATCGCTCGACATCGCGCGCTATCAGGAGGTGCGGCCGGGGAACATGGAATACGACCGCAGTTCGCGAGTCTATGTCGCAACGCCCGCTTTTTCGCCCGTATTTCCGGTCAGCCACCCATCGCGCTATCTCAACGAACTGCTGGCCGCCGCGACGGGTGTACTGCCCCGAGACGCCACGTTCGTGGGCTGGTGGCCGCCGGTTGGAATCGCGCCGATGCCCGCTCACACGCTCGACGTCGCGGTGCTGACTGCGTTGCTGCGCGCCATGCGGGACCGAACGGGCTTGCGCATCCGCTACCAGTCGACGGCCTTTTGCGATCCGCAGAGCCGGGCGATGACGCCGCATGCACTGACGTTCGACGGCTTGCGGTGGCATGTGCGCGCGTTCTGCCATCTCGAGAGCCGCTTTCGCGATTTCCCGATCACACGCATGTCGAAGGTGGAAGGCGAAGAGGCGGCAGGCTTGGGCGCGGCGGAAGACGCCGAGTGGCAGACCGTCGTGACACTCGTGCTCGCACCCAACCCCGCGCTTGGAAAGCAGCGCGCTCGCGTCGTCGAACTCGATTACGGCATGATCGAGGGCGAGCTGCATCTGTCATGCAGGCAGGCATTGCTTTTCCATACCCTCAGGCAGCTGGGCCTGTGCAACGGCTCGGCCGCCAAACCCGAGGACTTACCGCTCGTTCTCGTCAACCGCGACGAGGTCGAATCGCTGCTGCCGGCATAGCGCCGGGCTCAACCGCACCGGCGCGCGACATCTCGGAAAACCGATCCGGCAGGTGTTTTCGGCTATGCCGTACGGGCTTCGCAGGGCGGGTTCCGTCGCGCCATTTTCCCAATAGCATGGCGCATCCGTCGACAATCGCGCATCGAAATGAACGGCAACTGGAATATTGGCGGCTCGGGCGACTTCGACCGCTCGCCTTACGCACACGGCTCGGGCGCACAAACGCCTGACCGGCGCGACGGCGAGGCCGCGTCTAGTCGGTCCCCCGCAGGCTCCCCGGCTGCGCGAGCGCCGTTCGGACCGCTCGCCCCCTACGGCCGTCAGCCGGCGCCCGACCAGCGCGAGCGACCACGACGGTCCGGAGCCCTCGCCCATGACCCCACCGGATTCAGCCCCGAATCCCCCAAGCTTGCCTATCCCCCGCTGCGCCTCGACGGGCTCGAGCATCTCTGGGATTTGCCCGGCCCCCGGCCGCGTGCCGTTTACAGGGACGCGGATGACGTTCGATGGACGCTCACGCAGCTTCCGCCCGCAATCTGCGACGAATGGGTCATTGCCAGCCTCATCTACCGCTTCGTGGGTGCGCCTGCCGCGGAATGCCGCCACGTGTGGCGCTACGATGGCAAATCCACCGTCGCATTGAGGCAAATCGCGGGAGACCTCGATCATTCGATGGAACGGTTGACTCAGCACGAGCTCTCGAAACGAAACGGGGTCTACGAGTGGCACCCGATCGATAAGCTCCTTGGCAACGACGCGGTAGGGGCAACGCTCGGCATCCATCGCGAAAGCGGGATCGCCGTTCGCGCGTCCTTCGAAGGGGTGCTCCTGCACGATTTCGACGGAAACCCCAAACCTGAGTTCGGAACAGGAATCTGGGGATTCGGGCTCGATAGTGCGCCGATGGTAGACGTCAAGACCGCAGAGATCTTTCGTCGCGTCCCGGAGGAGTTCATCGCGAGAGGAGCGGACCTGTTGGCCAGATTGGATGATCGCGTGCTGCAGATCGTCGTCGATTCGAATATGCATCACAGCATCGGCAAACGCGACCCGCTGATCACGACGTTGATCGAGCGTCGCAACACGATGACGAGCGATATCCGGCGCAGCGGGCGCGTGCGGCCGCCCATCGGGCCGATGAAGTCGTCAGTCGCTCAGGACGATCCCGCAATCGAGTATCTGCGTCACGCGACGTGGCCCCCGCGCGCCGCCCTCGAGTTCATCGCCGCGCAGTTCCCGGAGGCCGTTTTCTACGTCGATACGGACGGAACCCGACAAATCATCTCATCGGCCTCTCAGCGAGATCAGGCACAGGCGTACAACACCTTTGGTTTCGAGGTGGAAGACGATCCGCGCTTCATCCGCGTGTATACCGATATCGATGCAGTCGCGACGATGTTGCTGCGCTTTCACGGCACGGCCGGCTGGGCGACCGACAATGCCAAACCTGGATCGACGCCAGTTCATTGCGCGTCCGAGCCCACGCTGATCGCGGCAGGTGAACCTCGGGCGCGGCCCGCCTACGTCTACGCATTCGTGCCGGACAAGGAGCGGACATCGTTCCAGGCGGATCCGTATTTGCGACGCGCGTTGCGCACGGACCGCCCATTCGTGCCGCTGATCTGTATCCAGGCAACCGCGAAAGAGCTGATGCCCGACCTTTACCTCCTCCCCGAATTCATCGATGGCAGCCATCCTCACTATTGGCAAAGGCGGCTCGCGGGAACGACGCCCAAGCATGCGCTGATGGTCTCTCCTTCGAGCCCGATTCCGGCAGAGCTGTACGGCGTTCCATTTACGCCGGTCGAAGAGGAAGCGCTCCGCGCCCTTCGGCTGCCGCACGCGGCGATCCATGCGTCGATCGACGCGCGGCACCCTTATCCACACGTACCCGCCGCGCTGCACGAAGCAGGCGCGGTCATGATCGAGCCGAACGGGATGGTGTGGCTCGTGCAGCAGCCCGGCGGCAATGGATGGGCCCTACCCAAGAGACGCGTTGCGTCCGGCGCGCTGCGCCCCGATGCCGCGCTCGACGCCGTCAACGGACAACTGGGCCTGCATGGTCCTCTGCTTGGGTACGTCGACGATTTCGACGATCCGCATTCGAGTTGCAGGACCCGCTATTTCGTCGGGCGTCGGCATGCCGGCTCTCCGCTCGGCAAGTCCGCGGCACTTGTCAGCATCGATGACGCGTTGAAACTCGTGCGCGATAACACCGACGTTCAGGCGTTGTCGCGTATCCGCGCCGCACTGCATCCGGCTTCCTGGCGCGATCAGGCGACGAACGATGAGCTTGCGCTGCGTCGCGACCCGCAGGCGCTCAGCGCATTGCCGACAAAAGACGTGACGCATCCCTTCGTGCAATTGCGCATGGGCGTATCCCGAGTTCACGAGACGAACAGGATCGCGCGCCCGCCCAAAATCTGGCGCGCGGAAACGGTCCTCGACGGCAAGGAGACACCCTACACGGCCCGGCGAAGTGAGCTCTATGTGTCGCTACCGGGCAAACCCGCGATCAAGATGACATCGCTCGAGTTCGAACGAGCGGGAGCGCCCCCGGACGAGCCGACGGTCGTCATTCAAGGAGGCGGCCCCGGGGCGAGCCCTGCCTGGTACCTGGGCGGCGGGCTCGGACCGATCATCGTCAATGAGCGAAACGAGGTTGTGCCGAATCCCGAGTCGCTGCTTTCATGCGCCCGCCTGCTGTTCCTCGATGCGCCCGGCACGGGCGACAGTTACATGAGCGATCGCTCCCATGAAAAGTATTTCAATCTTGAAGACGACGCGAACGTCCACGCGGAATACCTGATGCAGTATCGCGGGCGGGAGCCGGAGCGCCTCGGTGCAAGTCCGATCTTCGCGATGGGCACCTCTTACGGAGTGCATCGATGGACGCGCGCCATGGACCGGCTGTCGGATCATCGTGTGCCGCTCGGCGGCCTATTTCTGGTTTCGGGTCACCTCAGCGCCGCGCTCACCGATTTCGCCCCTGAATCGATCACCTCCTACGCGGGCGCGATCGTGCCGTTCGCAGCGACGGCGCGGCAGCATTTTCCGGAGATGCAGCGCCGCTATCCCGACGAGACGGAGTTCCTGCGTGAAGTCGATCGGTTCGCATCCTACGAATACATGTTGGCCATTGCGCGCGGTAATGCCCTGCTTCGGGAGGACCCCGAACGTTTCGATCGCGTCGCGCGAAAGCTTGCCGAGTTCATTCATCTCGACGTTGATTACGTCAAGGAAAAACGCCTCCAAATTTCGCCGCTCGAGTTCTGCTCGTCACTGCTGCCCGGGCAAACGATCGCGGCGCTCGACGCCCGCATGAAAACCACCGCAGTGCCTACCGAACCCGGCGCCGATCCGTTCGCCTACGTGCTGAAGGACATGGCGTCGAACTTTCAGACGGCACTCACCGCCTTTATGAGGCGCGACCTCGATTACTGGCCGACCGACGACCTCGCGCGGCCGTACGTCGTGCTCGACGTCTCGTACGATCGGTGGGGATGGGGGCCCTACCAGAATTCGCCGACGCGCTCGCAGAACCATCTCATGGATATGCTGCGCAAGAACCCGAAAGTCAACGTGTTCGCCGCGGCCGGCCGATATGACGTGCGCTCGCCCTTCACGCAGCACACCTACGCATTCAATCACTTGCCGCGCGAAGTCGCCGCGCGGATTTCCTTTCGCACCTATGCGGGCGGCCACATGTTCTACATGACGGATTCCGACTCGCGCGAGCAATTCATCGGCGATATGCGCGAGTTCATCGCGCAACAGAAGGCCGCCGTCGTGCGCAACGCTTAGCGCGCACATGACAGCCACGAAAGCCGCACCAAGAGCACCGCAACCGCCGCGTTGCTCTGCATTGGGCCTCAGCAAGCGCTGAAGCGCTAACTGTGGCCGTTGCTCTGCATTGGGCCTCAGTAAGCGCTGAAGCGCTAACTGTGGCCGTTGCTCTGCATTGGGCCTCAGTAAGCGCTGAAGCGCTAACTGTGGCCGTAAAAAAAAAACCCACTGCACATCGTGCCGTGGGTTTCGATCCAGCACCGTCGCGCACCGGCCTCGAGAGGCGCCTGCGCAACGCTGCGGAAGAGGCGGCGCATCGCGCCGCCCGTGCATCACTCCGCCGGATGCTGTTGCTGCTGCTCGTCCGCAGGCGTCTCGGGCGGACCGAACTCGAACGCTTCTTCCGCGGCGATCTGATCGTAACGCTCGCGGTCCGAAGCCTCCTTGTTCTTGCGCGCCTTGTGGAACGCAAGACCGGTACCGGCCGGAATCAAGCGGCCGACGATCACGTTTTCCTTCAGCCCGCGCAGATCGTCGCGCTTGCCCATGATCGCCGCTTCGGTCAGCACGCGCGTCGTTTCCTGGAACGATGCGGCCGAGATGAACGAATCGGTCGACAGCGATGCCTTCGTGATACCGAGCAGCACGTTCTCGTACGTCGCCGGGCGCTTGTCTTCCGCCGTCATCCGGTCGTTCTCGTCGAGCATGTCCGACCGCTCGACTTGTTCGCCCGGAATGAAGCGCGTATCGCCGTTATCGACGATCTGCACACGGCGCAGCATCTGACGCACGATCACTTCGATGTGCTTGTCGTTGATCTTCACGCCCTGCAAACGGTACACGTCCTGCACTTCATCGACGATATAGCGCGACAGCGCCTCGACACCCTGCAAACGCAAGATGTCGTGCGGATCGGCCGGACCGTCCACGATCATTTCGCCCTTGTTGACGACCTGACCATCATGGACGAGCACCTGCTTTTCCTTCGCGATCAGGAACTCGTGCTGCTCGCCTTCGAGGTCCGTGATGACGAGACGCTGCTTGCCCTTCGTATCCTTACCGAACGAGACCGTACCGGTGACTTCCGCGAGAATGCCGGCGTCCTTCGGCGAACGCGCTTCGAAAAGCTCCGCCACACGCGGCAGACCGCCGGTAATGTCACGCGTCTTCTGCGATTCCGTCGGGATACGCGCAAGCACTTCACCGACCTGCACTTGCTGTCCGTCCTTCACCGTGATCAGCGCGCCGACCTGGAAGCCGATCTGCACCGAATGCTCCGTGCCGGGGATCTTGACTTCCTCGCCGCTCGCATCGAGCAGCTTCACCTGCGGACGGACCGTCTTCGAGGCTTGCGAGCCGCGGCGCTTCACGTCGATCACGACGAGCGTCGACAAGCCCGTCACATCGTCGATCTGCTTCGCGACCGTCACGCCTTCCTCGACGTTCTCGAACTTCACCGTACCGCCGTACTCGGTGATGATCGGACGCGTGAGCGGATCCCACGTCGCCAGTTGCGTACCGGCCTTGATCTGCGCGCCGTCGAGCTGCAACAGCGTCGCGCCGTAAGGCACCTTGTGACGCTCGCGCTCGCGGCCATGATCGTCCGTGATCATCGCCTCGCCCGAACGCGAAATGACGATCTGCTCGCCCTTCGCGTTGGTCACGTAGCGCATCGTCGAGGTGAAGCGCACCGTACCGTTGCTCTTCGCTTCGACCGACGAAGCCACCGCCGCACGCGATGCCGCACCGCCGATGTGGAACGTCCGCATCGTCAGCTGCGTACCCGGCTCGCCGATCGACTGCGCCGCGATCACGCCGACCGCTTCGCCGACGTTCACGAGCGAGCCGCGACCCAAATCGCGGCCGTAGCACGAGGCACACAGGCCATAGCGCGTCTCGCAGGTGAGCGGCGTGCGCACCCGCACTTCATCGATGCCGAGACGCTCGATTTCCTCGACCGCCACTTCATCGAGCAGCGTGCCGGACTCGTACAGCGTTTCCTGCGTCTCGGGGTTGACGACGTCGGCCGTCGCGACGCGGCCGAGAATCCGGTCGCGCAGCGCTTCGACGACTTCACCGCCTTCCACGAGCGCCTTCATCGCCACGCCATTGCTCGTGCCGCAATCTTCTTCCGTCACGACCAGATCTTGCGTCACGTCGACGAGACGGCGCGTCAGGTAGCCCGAGTTCGCCGTCTTCAGTGCCGTATCGGCCAGACCTTTACGTGCGCCGTGCGTCGAGATGAAGTACTGCAGCACGTTCAGGCCTTCGCGGAAGTTCGCCGTAATCGGCGTCTCGATGATCGAGCCGTCCGGCTTCGCCATCAGGCCGCGCATCCCGGCGAGCTGACGGATCTGCACCGCGGAGCCGCGCGCACCCGAGTCGGCCATCATGTAGATCGAGTTGAACGACTCCTGGCGGACTTCATTGCCGTCGCGATCGGTGACCGGCTCCGTCGAGAGCTGTTCCATCATCGCCTTGCCGACCGCTTCCGACGTTGCCGACCAGATGTCGACCACGTTGTTGTAGCGCTCTTGTGCAGTGACGAGACCCGACATGTACTGGCGGTCGTACTCCTTCACCTTCTTCGCGGCGTCGCCGACGATCACTTCCTTTTGCGGCGGCACGAGCATGTCGTCGACGCAGATCGAAATGCCCGCGCGCGTAGCCAGACGGAAACCCGACTGCATCAGTTGGTCGGCGAAAACCACCGTCGCGCGCAGACCGCACTTGCGGAACGCGGTGTTGATCAGGCGCGAGATTTCCTTCTTCTTGAGCGGCTTGTTCAGCACCGAAAAGGGCAGCCCCGGCGGCAGAATTTCCGACAGGATCGCGCGGCCGACCGTCGTCGCGTAAAGCGAGATCTTCGGCACGAACTGCGGCGCACCTTCCGACGTGTCTTCGTTCGCCACCATTTCGGTGATCCGGACGTTCACGCGCGAAGCCAGCTCGACTTCCTTGTTTTCATAGGCGCGCAACACTTCGGACACGCCCGTGAACGACATGCCTTCGCCCTTGCCGTTGACCGCTTCGCGCGTCGCGTAGTAAAGGCCGAGCACGATATCCTGCGACGGCACGATCGACGGATCGCCGTTGGCCGGGAACAGGATGTTGTTCGACGCGAGCATGAGCGTACGCGCTTCCATCTGCGCTTCGAGCGACAGCGGCACGTGCACGGCCATCTGGTCACCGTCGAAGTCGGCGTTGAACGCCGCGCAAACGAGCGGATGCAGCTGGATCGCCTTGCCTTCGATCAGCACGGGCTCGAACGCCTGGATGCCGAGGCGGTGCAGCGTCGGCGCGCGGTTCAGCATCACCGGATGCTCGCGGATCACCTCTTCGAGGATGTCCCACACCACCGGCGTCTGGTTCTCCACTTCCTTTTTCGCGGCCTTGATCGTCGTGGCCACACCCATCACTTCAAGCTTGTTGAAGATGAAAGGCTTGAAGAGTTCCAGCGCCATGAGCTTCGGCAGACCGCACTGGTGCAGCTTCAGCGTCGGACCGACCACGATGACCGAACGGCCCGAGTAGTCGACGCGCTTGCCGAGCAGGTTCTGACGGAAGCGGCCGCCCTTGCCCTTGATCATGTCGGCGAGCGACTTCAACGGACGCTTGTTCGCGCCCGTCATCGCCTTGCCGCGGCGGCCGTTGTCGAGCAGCGAGTCGACGGCTTCCTGCAGCATCCGCTTTTCGTTGCGGACGATGATCTCCGGCGCCTTGAGCTCGAGCAGACGCTTCAGGCGGTTGTTTCGGTTGATGACGCGACGATAGAGATCGTTCAGATCCGACGTGGCGAAACGACCACCATCGAGCGGCACGAGCGGACGCAACTCGGGCGGCAGCACCGGCAGCACTTCGAGCACCATCCATTCGGGCTTGATGCCCGAACGCTGGAAGGCCTCGAGCACTTTCAGGCGCTTGGCGAACTTCTTGATCTTCGCTTCGGAGCCCGTGTTCTTGAGTTCCGTGCGCAGCGTTTCGACCTGCTCGTCGATATTGATCGCGCGCAGCAGTTCGCGCACGCCTTCCGCACCCATCTCGGCGCGGAACTCGTCACCGTACTCTTCGACCTTGTTGTAGTAATCCTCCTCGGTCATGATCTGCCGCGCCTTGAGCGGCGTCATGCCTGGGTCGATCACTACGTATGCTTCGAAGTACAGCACGCGCTCGATGTCGCGCAGCGTCATGTCGAGCACCATGCCCAGACGCGACGGCAGCGACTTCAAGAACCAGATGTGCGCGACGGGCGAGGCCAACTCGATGTGGCCCATGCGCTCGCGGCGCACCTTGGCGAGCGTCACTTCGACGCCGCACTTCTCGCAGATCACGCCACGATGCTTCAGGCGCTTGTACTTGCCGCACAAGCATTCGTAGTCCTTGATCGGGCCAAAGATCTTCGCGCAGAACAAGCCGTCACGCTCGGGCTTGAACGTACGATAGTTGATCGTCTCGGGCTTCTTGACTTCACCGAACGACCACGAACGGATCTTGTCGGGCGAGGCCAGACCGATCTTGATCGCGTCGAAAACTTCTTCTTGTTGGACTTGCTTGAATAGATCGAGCAGAGCTTTCATTGCCTTCTCTCCGTAGTCCGATTAGTTGCGGTCGAGGTCGATGTCGATGCCGAGCGAGCGGATTTCCTTCACCAGCACGTTGAAGGATTCCGGCATGCCCGCGTCGATCACGTGGTCGCCCTTGACGAGGTTCTCGTACACCTTCGTCCGGCCCGTCACGTCATCGGACTTCACCGTCAACATTTCCTGCAGCACGTACGAAGCGCCATACGCTTCGAGCGCCCACACTTCCATTTCACCGAAGCGCTGACCACCGAATTGCGCCTTACCACCGAGCGGCTGCTGCGTGACGAGCGAGTACGGGCCCGTCGAACGCGCGTGCATCTTGTCGTCGACAAGGTGGTGCAGCTTCAGGTAGTGCATGTAGCCCACGGTAACGGGCCGCTCGAATGCTTCGCCGGTGCGGCCGTCGAACAGGCGAACCTGGTTCTTGGACGCAGTCATGCCGAGCTCTTGTGCGACGTCGTCGGGGAATGCGAGATCGAGCATCTTCGACATTTCCTCTTCCGTCGCGCCGTCGAACACCGGCGTGGCAAATGGCACGCCTTCGCGCAGATTCTTCGCGAGCTCGAGAATCTCGTCGTCGCCGAAGCCTTCGAGCTCCTCGGCACGACCCGACTCGTTGTAGAGCTTGGTCAGGAACACACGCAGCTCTTCGATCTTCGCCTGACGCTGCAACATCTCGCCGATGCGCCAGCCCAGACCCTTCGCGGCCCAGCCGAGATGTACCTCGAGCACCTGACCCACGTTCATCCGCGACGGCACGCCGAGCGGATTGAGCACCACGTCGGCCGGACGGCCGTCCGCCATGTAGGGCATGTCCTCGATCGGCACGATCTTCGACACGACGCCCTTGTTCCCGTGGCGGCCTGCCATCTTGTCGCCAGGCTGCAGGCGGCGCTTGACGGCCAGATACACCTTGACCATCTTGAGCACGCCCGGGGGCAACTCGTCGCCCTGCGTCAGCTTCTTGCGCTTTTCCTCGAAGGCGAGATCGAACTGGTGACGCTTTTGCTCGATCGAATCCTTGATGGCTTCGAGCTGTGCTGCCGCGTCCTCGTCCGCGAGGCGGATATCGAACCAGTGATAGTGGTCGAGATCCTCCAGGTACGCCTGGTCAATCTTCGTGCCCTTCGCCAGCTTCTTCGGACCGCCGTTCGCGACCTTGCCGACGAGCATGCGCGCAAGACGCTGGAAGGCGTCGCCTTCCACGATGCGCAGCTGGTCGTTCAAGTCGAGACGGTAGCGCTTGAGTTCATCGTCGATGATCTGCTGCGCGCGCTTGTCGCGCTGAATGCCTTCGCGCGTGAACACTTGCACGTCGATGACCGTGCCGCTCATGCCCGAGGGCACGCGCAGCGACGTATCCTTCACATCGGATGCCTTTTCACCGAAGATCGCGCGAAGCAGCTTTTCTTCCGGCGTCAACTGCGTCTCGCCCTTCGGCGTGACCTTGCCGACCAGCACGTCGCCCGCCTCGACTTCAGCGCCGATGTAGACGATGCCCGACTCGTCCAGACGCGAAAGCTGCACTTCCGCGAGGTTCGAGATATCGCGCGTGATTTCTTCCGGTCCGAGCTTCGTGTCACGAGCGACGACGTTCAACTCCTCGATGTGAATCGAGGTGTAGCGATCGTCCGCAACGACCTTCTCCGAGATCAGGATCGAATCCTCGAAGTTGTAGCCGTTCCACGGCATGAACGCGACGAGCATGTTCTGGCCGAGCGCGAGCTCGCCCAGATCCGTCGATGCGCCATCGGCCAGTACGTCGCCGCGCAAAACGCGATCGCCGACCTTGACGATCGGACGCTGGTTGATATTCGTGTTCTGGTTCGAACGCGTGTATTTGATCAGGTTGTAGATGTCGACACCCACATCGCCCGCGACCGCCTCGTCGTCGTTCACGCGAATGACGATACGCCCGGCATCCACATAATCGACCACGCCGCCGCGCAGCGCCTG
Source organism: Paraburkholderia sp. NMBU_R16 (assembly GCF_013282575.1). Classification (GTDB taxonomy): domain Bacteria; phylum Pseudomonadota; class Gammaproteobacteria; order Burkholderiales; family Burkholderiaceae; genus Trinickia. The sequence goes on along the minus strand of NZ_JAAAYE010000016.1, from coordinate 8,338 downwards.
AACCGTCGTGCCCGAGTCGACCGCGACCGTGCGTTCGATACCGGTACCGACGACCGGTTTTTCCGGACGCAGACACGGTACGGCCTGACGCTGCATGTTCGAGCCCATCAACGCCCGGTTCGCATCGTCGTGCTCGAGGAACGGGATGAGCGAGGCAGCAACCGAAACGATCTGCGACGGCGCCACGTCCATGTACTGGATGCGGTCCGGCGTCACCATCAGCGTCTCGCCCGCCTCACGCGACGACACGAGTTCGTCGGTGAGCGTACCGTCGTCGGCCACCGCCGCGTTCGCCTGAGCGATCACGTAGCGACCTTCCTCGATAGCGGACAGATAATCGATCTGGTCCGTCACCTTGCCGTCGACGACCTTGCGGTACGGCGTTTCCAAGAAGCCGTACTCGTTCAGGTGCGCATAGAGCGCGAGCGAGTTGATGAGGCCGATGTTCGGACCTTCCGGCGTTTCGATCGGGCACACGCGGCCGTAGTGGGTCGGGTGCACGTCGCGCACCTCGAAGCCGGCACGCTCGCGCGTCAGACCGCCCGGGCCCAATGCCGAGACGCGACGCTTGTGCGTGATCTCCGACAGCGGGTTCGTCTGGTCCATGAACTGCGAAAGCTGCGACGAGCCGAAGAACTCGCGAATCGCCGACGAAATCGGCTTCGAGTTGATCAGATCGTGCGGCATCAGGTTTTCGCTTTCCGCCTGGCCGAGACGCTCCTTGACCGCACGCTCGACGCGCACGAGACCGGCGCGGAACTGGTTCTCCGCCAGTTCGCCGACGCAACGCACGCGACGATTGCCGAGGTGATCGATATCGTCGACTTCGCCCTTGCCGTTGCGCAATTCGACGAGGATCTTGATCGTGGCCAGGATGTCGTCGTCTTGCAGCGTCATCGGGCCCGTGATCTCGTCACGGCCGACGCGGCGATTGAACTTCATGCGGCCGACCTTCGACAGGTCGTAGGCGTCTTCGCTGTAGAAAAGGCGATTGAACAGCGCTTCGACCGCTTCTTCGGTCGGCGGCTCGCCCGGACGCATCATGCGGTAGATGGCAATGCGCGCGGCCGTCTTGTCGGCCGTTTCGTCGATGCGCAGCGTCGAGGAGATGTACGGGCCTTGATCCAGATCGTTCGTATAGAGGGTCTGGATGTCCTTGACCTTCGCTTCGCGCAGCTTCTCGAGCGTGGTTTCGGTGATTTCCTCGTTCGCGTTGGCGATGACTTCGCCCGTTTCGCCGTCGACGACGTTCTTGGCGAGCACGCGGCCGAGCAGATAGTCCTCGGGCACGGAGATGAACTTCGTCTTCGCGTTGTCGAGGTCGCGAATATGCTTCGCGTTGATCCGCTTGTCCTTCTGGACGATCACGTTACCGTCGCGGTCCGTGATGTCGAAGCGCGCGACTTCGCCGCGCAGACGCTCGGGCACGAACTCCATCTGCGCGCCTTCGCCCATCAAGGTGAAGTTGTCGAAGACGAAGAAGTTGGCGAGGATCTGTTCGGGCGTAAGGCCGATCGCCTTGAGCAGGATCGTGACCGGCATCTTGCGGCGCCGGTCGACGCGGAAGTACAGAATGTCCTTCGGGTCGAATTCGAAGTCGAGCCACGAGCCACGGTAGGGAATGATCCGTGCCGAAAAAAGCAGCTTGCCCGAGCTGTGCGTCTTGCCCTTGTCGTGTTCGAAGAACACGCCCGGCGAGCGGTGCAGCTGCGAGACGATCACACGCTCGGTGCCGTTGATGACGAACGAGCCGGTCGGCGTCATGAGCGGAATTTCGCCCATGTAGACTTCCTGCTCCTTCACTTCCTTCACGACCGGCTTGCTCGGCGACTCTTTATCGAGCAACACCAGGCGTACCTTGGCGCGCAGCGCCGAGCAATAGGTGAGGCCGCGCTGCTGGCATTCCTTGATGTTGAATGCCGGCGGCGACAACGCGTAGCTCACGAACTCGAGGCGCGCGAAGCCGTTGTGCGAGACGATCGGAAAAACAGACGAAAACGCCGCCTGCAGGCCCTCGGGCTTGCGTTGCACGGTTGGCACGTCCGCTTGCAGAAACGTGCTGAATGATTCAAGCTGGGTGGCCAGCAGGAAAGGTACTTGGTGAACGATGGGGCGCTTCGCAAAGCTCTTGCGAATGCGCTTCTTCTCGGTGAAGGAATATTGCATACGATCTCCGAATCACGGCGGGCATTGTCGAGGCGAGATGCCTGGATCTGGGAACCCGAGTGTTCACCGACTGAGACCCGATGGCCGTCCTGAGGCTTGAACGAGCCTAGAAGCTTGGTGGTTGGCCGCTACCAACCGCTGGCTGACGGCTGCGGATGCCTGTGTTGCCCGCAGCCCGACCAAACTTGCCTTCTGCAGTCGCTTCAGAAGACAAAGAAAAATGTCGCTCGGCAGCACCGAGGGGCAATTTTCTTTGGCCTCTTCGTCCGGCCTCGTGGGGTTGCATCCGCCTCGCCCGAGCTGCGAAACGACGCAGCGAAAGGCACAGCAAAACGCAGTCCCCACAAAGCACAAAAAGGCCGGCGGTGAAAAACCGCCAGCCTTCGCTGAGCGAAGTCGATCGTTACTTGATCTCGGCCTTCGCGCCAGCGTCTTCCAGCTTCTTCTTCGCCTCTTCGGCAGCGGCCTTGGGCACCGCTTCCTTGACGGGCTTCGGTGCGCCGTCGACGAGGTCCTTCGCTTCCTTCAGGCCAAGGCCCGTCAGTTCGCGAACGGCCTTGATGACCGACACCTTGTTCGCACCGGCTTCGAGCAGGTTCACCGTGAATTCGGTCTGCTCTTCAGCCGCTGCGGCTGCGCCGCCACCCGCTGCCGGGCCAGCCACCGCGACAGCAGCAGCCGACACGCCAAACTTCTCTTCGAACGCCTTGACGAGTTCGTTCAGTTCCAGAACCGACATCGAGCCAACGGCTTCCAGAATGTCTTCTTTTGCGATTGCCATTTGAAATACTCCTAAATTGAATTCGGATACAGCCAGCGATCCTTGACGGACATTACGCTCGGCCGAAGCGCATCACGCGTAACCTGCCGAGCGAACTCAGGCGGCTTCGCCCTGCTTCTTCTCCGCGAGCGCAGCGAGTGCGCGCGCAAAGCCCGAAACAGGCGCTTGCATGACGAACAACAGCTTGGAGAGCAACTCCTCGCGGCTCGGGATGTTGGCGAGCGCTTGCACGCCAGCCTTGTCCATCACCTTGCCTTCGTAGGCACCGGCCTTGATGATCAACTTGTCATTGCCTTTGCTGAAGTCATTGACGACTTTGGCAGCAGCAATGGCATCTTCCGAGATGCCGTAGATCAGAGGACCGGTCATCTGATCAGCCAACGGAGCGAACGGGGTACCTTCCACGGCGCGACGCGCCAGCGTGTTCTTCAACACGCGCAGGTACACCTGTTGCTCGCGCGCTTTCGCGCGCAGCTTCGTCAGATCGCCAACCGCGATTCCACGATACTCCGCAAGCACCATGGTCTGGGCTTTCGCGACTTGCGCGGAAACCTCAGCCACGACGGCCTGCTTATCTTCTTTATTGAGTGGCACGGTTAACCTCCAGATTCGGCATGATCGGCGGGGAGCTTCACATGCCGCGTTCAACAACGGCGTCCGAGGTGTTAGGAGTATTTCGGGCGGACCGCCTGCGCATCGCTGCACAAACAACCGACCTCATCACTGCAAAACTGTTTCGGGTTCGCCATCTGCGTTGGCTTGCATTAAGGGACCGCCCATGAAGCTGCGTTCCCGCCAACGGTCTTTGACAACCGGCCGCGTCAAGCGAACTGCCTTGCCGCGACCGCCCAAAGCCCTTTAAATCCGCGTCGGCGAACGAGACCGCCGACACGGTTCGATTCCTTACTGCGCGGCGAGCGTCGCTTGATCGACGCGCACGCCGACACCCATCGTGCTCGACAATGCGATCTTGCGCAGGTACACGCCCTTGCTCGTCGCCGGCTTCGCCTTTTGCAACGCCTCGACCAGTGCCGAAAGGTTCGTGCGCAGCGCGGTCGGCTCGAACGATGCACGTCCGATCGTCGCGTGGATGATCCCCGCCTTGTCGACGCGGAACTGGACCTGGCCAGCCTTCGCGTTCTTGACAGCCGTGGCGACATCCGGCGTAACCGTGCCGACCTTCGGGTTCGGCATCAGGCCACGCGGACCGAGGATCTGACCGAGCGTACCGACGACACGCATCGTATCGGGCGACGCGATGACCACGTCGAAATTCAGATTACCGGCCTTGATCTGTTCGGCGAGATCTTCCATGCCGACGATCTCGGCACCTGCGGCGCGAGCCTGCTCGGCCTTGTCGCCTTGCGCGAACACGGCGACGCGGACCGACTTGCCGGTACCGGCGGGCAGAACCACCGAACCGCGGACCACCTGGTCCGACTTCTTCGCATCGATGCCGAGTTGAACCGCGACGTCGATCGACTCGTCGAATTTGGCGGTCGCGCATGCCTTGACGAGGGCGAGCGCATCGTCGATCGGGTACAGTTTCTGGCGATCGACCTTGGACGCGAATGCTTGCAAACGCTTCGATACCTTAGCCATTTACACGCCCTCCACGGTGATGCCCATCGAGCGGGCGCTGCCAGCGATCGTGCGGACCGCGGCGTCCAAATCGGCTGCCGTCAGATCGGGCATCTTGGTCTTGGCGATCTCTTCGGCTTGCGCGCGCGTGATCTTGCCGACCTTGTCCGTATGCGGCTTGCTCGATCCCTTGTCGATCTTCGCTGCCTTCTTGATCAGAACCGTTGCCGGCGGCGTCTTCAGAATGAACGTGAAGCTCTTGTCGGCAAACGCGGTGATCACGACCGGAACCGGCAGACCCGGCTCCATCGATTGAGTCTGCGCGTTGAACGCCTTGCAGAACTCCATGATGTTCAGGCCACGCTGACCCAGTGCCGGACCGACCGGCGGCGACGGATTGGCTTTACCTGCAGGGATCTGCAGCTTGATAAAGCCGATGATTTTCTTTGCCATTTCGACAACCTCGTTGGAACGCGAAGATACTGCGTTCGGTGAGTAGTAACGCGCGTTCGCCCGATCGATCCAAGGCTACTGACGCTCCTCAACGGTCATGACGCGGACCGTAAGCGCGGAAAGACGGAGCGCTCGCGAACGAGCGATCCGTTGATATTCGATTACAACTTCTCGACCTGCCCGAATTCGAGCTCCACAGGCGTGGCGCGCCCGAAGATCGTGACCGACACGCGAACGCGCGACTTCTCGTAATTCACTTCCTCGACCGTGCCATTGAAGTCCGTGAACGGGCCTTCCTTGACGCGAACCATTTCGCCGACCTCGAACAATGTCTTGGGACGCGGTTTTTCGACGCCCTCTTGCATCTGCGACATGATCTTTTCGACTTCGCGCGGCGAGATCGGGCTCGGCCGATTACGCGCACCGCCCACGAAGCCCGTGACCTTTGCCGTGTTTTTCACGAGGTGCCACGTTTCGTCGGTCATTTCCATTTCGACGAGCACGTAGCCGGGGAAGAAGCGTCGCTCGGTGACCGACTTATGGCCACCCTTCACTTCGACGACTTCTTCCGTAGGCACGAGAATCTGGCCAAACTTGTCTTGCATGCCCGCGCGCTCGATGCGCTCCTGAAGCGCGCGCTGCACGCTCTTCTCCATACCGGAGTAGGCATGCACGACGTACCAACGTTTACCGCTCGGAGATGCCGGAGTATCGCCACTCATATCATTTCCAACCCAGAATCACCGAGAAAATGACCCACTCGATGGACTTATCGCTGATCCAAAGGAGCACCGCCATGACGAGCACGAAGCCGAACACGACAAGCGTGGTCTGCGACGCTTCTTTGCGAGTCGGCCAGACCACCTTGCGGACTTCCTTGTAGGAATCCTTGGCGAACGCGATAAAACCCTTACCGGGGGAGGAGAGGAGACCGACCACAACACCCGCGACCACGCCAACCAACAGGGCTGCGCCGCGCACATACCATTCCTGGCCGCTGAGCCAGAAGAATCCTACGAATCCGGCCACGACCAGCAGTACGCCCGCGATAAGTATCAGTTTGTCGCTGGATGTATCCACAACTTCGACGGAAGGATTCGCCATAACACCTTAACGCGCGCATGACGCGCTGAAATTTTGGCAGGGGCAGAGGGAATCGAACCCCCAACCTTCGGTTTTGGAGACCGACGCTCTGCCAGTTGAGCTATACCCCTAAACCAGTTGGGGTTGGCTATGACGCCAACCCCGAAACCACAGACCACCGAGACTTGCTGGCTTACTCGATGATCTTCGCAACGACACCTGCGCCGACGGTACGGCCGCCTTCGCGGATAGCGAAGCGCAGGCCTTCTTCCATGGCGATCGGTGCGATCAGCTTGACCGTGATCGCCACGTTATCGCCCGGCATCACCATTTCCTTGTCCTTCGGCAACTCGATCGAGCCCGTCACGTCCGTCGTACGGAAGTAGAACTGCGGACGGTAGTTGTTGAAGAACGGCGTGTGACGGCCGCCTTCGTCCTTGCTCAGCACGTACACCTCGGCCGTGAAGTGCGTGTGCGGCGTGATCGAACCCGGCTTGGCCAACACTTGGCCGCGCTCCACGTCTTCGCGCTTCGTGCCGCGCAGCAGGATACCCACGTTGTCGCCCGCTTGACCTTGGTCCAGCAGCTTGCGGAACATCTCCACGCCCGTGCACGTCGTCTTCACCGTCGGCTTGATACCGACGATTTCGATTTCCTCGCCAACCTTGATCACGCCCCGCTCCACGCGGCCCGTCACCACCGTGCCGCGACCCGAGATCGAGAACACGTCTTCCACCGGCATCAGGAACGCACCGTCCACCGCGCGCTCCGGCGTCGGAATGTACGTGTCCAGCGCATCGGCCAGGTTCATGATCGCCACTTCACCGAGCTCGCCCTTGTCGCCTTCCAGCGCCAGCTTGGCCGAACCCTTGATGATCGGCGTTTCGTCGCCCGGAAAGTCGTACTTCGAGAGCAGCTCGCGCACTTCCATTTCCACCAGCTCGAGCAACTCCGCGTCGTCCACCATGTCGCACTTGTTCAGGAACACGATGATGTACGGCACACCGACCTGACGCGCCAGCAGGATGTGCTCACGCGTTTGCGGCATCGGGCCGTCCGCGGCCGAGCACACCAGGATGGCGCCGTCCATCTGCGCCGCGCCCGTGATCATGTTCTTCACGTAGTCCGCGTGGCCCGGGCAATCGACGTGCGCATAGTGACGGTTCGCCGTCTCGTACTCCACGTGCGCCGTGTTGATCGTGATGCCGCGCGCCTTTTCTTCCGGCGCCGCGTCGATCTGGTCGTACGCCTTTGCCTCGCCGCCGAACTTCGCCGTCAGCACCGTCGTGATTGCCGCCGTTAGCGTGGTCTTGCCGTGATCCACGTGACCGATCGTGCCGACGTTCACGTGCGGCTTGGTCCGTTCAAACTTACCCTTGGCCATTTTCGACTCCTAAGAGGATTTTCCGTATGTTGCGCCGCACGCAAACAAACACTGACACCGCTGGTGCCCATGGGCAGGATCGAACTGCCGACCTCTCCCTTACCAAGGGAGTGCTCTACCACTGAGCCACATGGGCGCTACTTCTTGGCATTGGAGCGGGTGAAGGGAATCGAACCCTCGTCGTAAGCTTGGAAGGCTTCTGCTCTACCATTGAGCTACACCCGCTAAGGCTTCACGATCGTGCCTTCACGATTCCTGCTCTTCACTGCTGCTCGCAGCTTGCATTCTGGTGGAGGAGGTTGGATTCGAACCAACGTAGGCGTAAGCCAACAGATTTACAGTCTGCCCCCTTTAGCCACTCGGGCACCCCTCCGCAGAGAACGGGTGATTATGATGGCAATGGTGCGCAAAGTCAAGACCTGCGCCGGTACCAAGCCATTCAACGCTCTCATTTAATGGGTGCAGAGCGCGGTCGGGCGCGCAAAGCAAAAACCCCCGGTTCGCATGTTGCGAACCGGGGGTTTTCAATGGGGAGCCTGACGATTACCTACTTTCACACGGGCAATCCGCACTATCATCGGCGTGGAGTCGTTTCACGGTCCTGTTCGGGATGGGAAGGGGTGGGACCGACTCGCTATGGTCATCAGGCATGACTTGTTGCTGTGCGGCTTGGGCTGCACAGCCAATCTGGGAAGAAGCAGAGGTGTAATGGGGGGTAGTGACGTATCACTAGGGCAAAGCGCGGATCACAACCTGGGCATATAAAACGCTCCGGTTATAGGATCAAGCCGTACGGGCAATTAGTATCGGTTAGCTGAACGCATTACTGCGTGTACACACCCGACCTATCAACGTCCTGGTCTCGAACGACCCTTCAAGGGGATCAAGTC
>NZ_JAAAYE010000015.1 GCF_013282575.1 Paraburkholderia sp. NMBU_R16 | reverse complement strand
GCCACACCGATTCCAATTCTTCTCTTGCGAAGGCCGTCATCGCTTGCCCCTCCTGAGCGAACTCAATGGCGGCATTGTGCGATTGCCTTTACGCGAACTCTATAACGCCCATGGCTTACCGCTTACGAGCCCACGCGGGAAGCGAAGGCGGGCGAGGCCGCACACATCGTCGTGGCCATGAAGGCGCGGAACTTCGGCCAGTTGCGCGACCTGGCCGCCGCGGTCACCCGTCCCGCCGATCCCAACTATCACAAGTTCCTGACACCCGAGACGTTCCTCGAGCGCTTCGCCCCGACGCCCCGGCAAATCGAGCGCGTGGTCGCCCATTTGCGGCAAAACGGGTTCATCGACATTCAGGTGTCGAAAAACCGCATGCTGATTTCCGCCAATGGCACCGCAGGCACCGTGAAGACCGCATTCCGTACTCCGCTCGTGCACTTTCACCGAAACGGGCGAGCGGTGTATGCCAATGCCGCGGCGGCGCAGGTGCCGCAAGCCCTCGGCGAATCGGTCATGGCCGTGCTCGGGCTGCAAAACGTCACGCGCGCGCGCACGATGGCGCGCATTGGCCCGCGCACGCCGCCGGCCAATGCCGGCGGCGGCATGGCGATCGGTCACGATCCGCTCGAATTCCCCCGCATCTACAACGCGGCGACGCTGCCAAGCGCTGAAAACACGACCGTGGGCATCATCACGATCGGCGGTGCCAATCAAGCCGCATCCGATCTGAGCCAGTTCACGAGTGCCAACAATCTGCCCCCCGTGAACATCTCGGCCGTCCGGTCAGGCAACCCGGACGGCAATTACGCGGACGATCCGGACGGCCAGGTCGAATGGGACCTCGACAGCCAGAGCATCGTCGGCGCGGCCGGCGGTGCACTCGGCGGGCTCGTCTTTTACGAAGCCGATCTCGATGCTGGCAACGCCGGCCTCACTCAGGCGTTCAACCAGGCCGTCACGGACAACCAGGCGAAAGTCGTCAATGTCTCGCTGGGTTGGTGCGAAGCCGATGCCGACGCGGATGGAACACTCGCGGCCGAAGAACAGATCTTCACGGCCGCCGTGGCCCAGGGCCAGACGTTCTCGGTCTCGTCGGGCGACGAAGGTGCCTACGAATGCAACAACCGCGGGTACCCGGACGGCACCACTTATTCGCTGTCATGGCCGGCCTCATCGCCTCACGTCATCGCCGTCGGCGGCACGACGCTCTTCACCGGCGGCAACGGCGGCTACGCGAGCGAGACGGTCTGGAACGAAGGCCTCGATCAGAACGGCAAGCTCTGGGCGTCGACCGGCGGCTCGAGCGCCTATCTGCCAGCGCCATCGTGGCAGCGCTCGCTGGCCGTCAGCCCGAGGCCCACGAGCCGCGCCGTGCCGGACATCGCGTTCGATGCCGCGCAAAGCACCGGAGCGTTGATCCGCGTCGGCGGCGAGGTCATGCAGGTCGGCGGAACGAGTCTCTCCTCGCCGCTGTTCGTCGGATTCTGGGCGCGGCTGCAATCGGCTCACGATAACGGACTCGGCTTCCCGGCGTCGAGCATCTACGCCTCGGTCGGCGCGACGTCATCGCTCGTGCACGATGTCACCGTGGGCAACAATGGGTATAACGGCAACGGCTACGTCGCAGGCAGCGGTTGGGACTACCCTACCGGTTGGGGCAGTTTCGACATGGCCCGCCTTGCCGCCTACATCGAGCGGCATCCTTTCGCACGGTAGCGCACCCCATCCGGCCCACGGCTCGGCATCGAGCTCGTTGTGCGCGCAACCGATTTTTCGTTTGGGGGTGTCTGGTTGCGCGCACACGCGGCAAACTCGGCGCATAATTCACGCTTTGTGCCCGCCGCCGCAAAGCCGCTTTTTCATGCCGCTTGCCATCCAAGCATTCATCTCGCCTTTGATCGTTGCCTGTGCGCTGTTCATGGAAAGCGCGGACGCCAACATCATCGTCACGGCGCTGCCTTCGATGGCACGCGATTTCGGAACCGACCCAGTGGCGCTGAAAGTTGCGATCACAAGCTATGTCGTGGGTCTGGGCGTGTTCATCCCGATATGCGGCTGGCTTGCGGACCGCTTCGGCGCGCGCACCGTGTTCCGAACTGCGATCGGTATCTTCATTGCGGGCTCGCTGCTGTGCGCCGCCTCGCGCTCGCTGCACATCTTCACACTTGCACGCTTTTTACAGGGCATCGGCGGCGCGATGATGGTGCCGGTCGGGCGCATCATCATTTTCCGCTCGGTGCCGAAAAGCGAATTCGTGCGCGCAATGAACTATCTGAGCCTGCCGGCAATGTTCGCGCCGGCCGCGGCGCCGCTGCTCGGCGGTTTCATCACCACGTATTTGCACTGGCGCCTCATCTTCTTCATCAATGTGCCGATCGGCGTACTCGGCGTCTATCTCACGAACCGCCACATCGCCAACACGCACGAACCGCATCCGGGCCCGCTCGATTGGTTCGGCTTCCTGCTCTCGGCCATTGGCGCTTCGTTGCTACTGCTAGGCATGTCGTTCATCGGCGCGGAACTGATCGAAGACCGGACCGCTTATGAAATGTGCCTGACGGGTGTGCTGCTGCTCGCCTTTTATGTGTTGTACGCGCAACGCGCCGCCCGCCCCGTGCTCGATCTGAGCTTCCTGAGGATTCCGACCTACCGCGCCAGCGTGCTCGGCGGTTCGATGTTCCGCATCGGCCTCGGTGCGGTGCCGTTTCTGCTGCCGCTCGCGCTGCAGGAAGGGCTCGGCATGTCCGCCTTCGAATCGGGCCTCATCACGTGCGCATCGGCGTTCGGCAGCATGTTCATGCGCTCGCTGACTTCGTTCGTATTGCGAACGTTCGGCTTTCGCACCGTGCTCATCTATAACGCAGCCTTTGCTGGCGTTGCGATCGCCGCGTATGGCACGTTCTTTCCGGGTACTCCCGTCTGGCTCATCTGGATCATCGTGCTGTTCGGCGGGTTTTTCCCCGCGCTGCAATTCACGAGCCTCAATTCGATGATTTATGCCGATATTGCGAGCCGCGACGTCGGGCGAGCGACGAGCCTCGGCAGCGTCGTCCAGCAAATGTCCCTCGGTCTCGGCGTGACCATCGGCGGCATCGTCGTGCAGATTGCACGCGCGGCGCACGGCCATACCCACGCGACATGGTCGGACTTCTGGCCGGCATTCGTCGTCGTCGGTCTTTTCTCGTTCGGCTCGATTCCGATCACGCGCCGTTTGGAGCCCAACGCGGGCGACGAAATCGCGCGCGGCTCGCGCGGCTGAGCGCCGCTCCGGGTTTACATTCTTCCAGTTTGCCGCGGCAAGGCCTATCACTTAGAGGCCGAGCGAAAGCTTTCATATTCCCTTCAAAACACTGAAGAAAGGCCGGCCGCTCGAACCGCGGGTGCCAGCGATGGTTCACACCGCCCTCCCCCACGCACGCTCGCATAAGGAGCAATGCCATGACGCGTAAATATATCGATTGCCGTGAGTTTCCAAGCGAGATGAACTGTACTGTCGCATTGGCGGCGGACTCCGACGAAGAACTCGTCGAAGCCGCCGTGCAGCACGCCGTTGCAGTCCATCACCATGTCGACTCCCCTGAGCTGCGGGCGCAACTCGTCAGTCTCTTCCACGAAGGCACGCCGCCCGCCACTGCACCCCAGCGCGCGTAAGCCGCTTTCGGATGCTCTCGAAAACCCGCTGCCTGCAACGATGTTCGGCCCGCATCACGCCGCAATGGCGAGCGGGCTGACGTAGCCCCGCACAGCATCGAACATGATCGAGGCAAGCTGCTCCACCGGGGCACTCGATGCCTTGGACGCCCGCACGAGCACGAGCGACAAGGCTGGCAGGCGCGGCAACCCGCATGCGTCGGCGTCGAGCGGCCGCAACCCCTGGGGCAAGCCATAGTGCGTACGCATCGTGACGCCGAGCCCCGCCGCCGTGGCCGCCCATAGTCCGGCAAGGCTCGGACTCGTCAGCGCGATGCGCCATGCGATTCCGGCACGATCGAGTGCCGCGGTGGCCATCCCGCAGATCGTGCATGGGCCGTCGAACAGCACGAGCGGCAGCGGCTCGCCCCGCTCCGCCGTCCATTGCAACGCATCGGACGCGATCCATTGCACCGCAGGCTTCGCGACTTCGACGCACCGGCCCGTCACACGCCGCGCATGGGCGGACAGATCGCTGTCGTCCCAGACGAGGGCGAGGTCGAGCTCTCCGGCGTCGAGCCGGGCGAGCAAATCGGTATTGCGCGCCACGCGCGCCTCGATGCGCACTTTCGGATGCGCGCGCGCGAAACGGCCGAGCACGGCCGGCAGCAAAGTCTCGCCGAAATCCTCCTGAAGGCCCAGGCGCACCCAGCCTTGCAAGTCGGTCCCGCGTGTAGCCACGACGGCTTCGTCGTTGAGCTCGACGAGCCGCCGGGCGTAACGCAGGAAAACCTCACCCGCCTCAGTTAGCGCAAGGCCGCGCCCCGCTTTGAGAAAGAGCGGTGTGCCGGCCTGCTCCTCCAGCTTGCGAATCTGCGCGCTGACCGCCGAAGTCGACCGTCCCACACGCTCGGATGCCTTGGCGAAACTGCCGAGGTCCATGCCCATGATGAAGCTGCGCAGCATGGCGACATCGAAGTTGATATGACTCATGGCGGTTCTCGCTCTATTGTCCTGGTTTTCCGAACTACATATCCGAAATTTTGTGATTTTCGGGACGATCATAGAGTGCGACACTGCGCCCGTCAAACACGAATATCAAACGATTGGGAGCCATTGGAATGCACATGCGCTGGATGGGTCATGCAGCACGGCAGCCGAAAACGTTCGGCGCCTCGCATCGATGGAAAGTTCTGGCGGCGGGCGTCGTGGCCAACGCAGCCTTCTCCGCGGCAGCGGCCGGCATCCCGACGACGGGCGTGTGGATGCGGACCGATTATCGCCTCGATAACGCCGGCCTCGGTCTCGTACTGGGTTCGATCGGATTGGGGCTCGCCGTATCGGAGTTGCCGTGGGGCGTCGCAACCGATCGCTTCGGCGACCGGCCTGTGCTGCTCATCGGCTTGGCCGGGTTCGCCCTCGCTCTTTTTATGCTGCTGCTCGCCGGCGTGCCTTCGGGTACGTCGGTTCCCCCGCTTGCGCTGATTGCGGCCGGCATGTGCATCGTGGGCATCTTCGGCGGCAGCGTGAACGGCTCGAGCGGTCGGGCCGTCATGAGATGGTTCGGCGAGCGCGAGCGCGGATTGGCCATGAGCATCCGCCAGACGGCCGTGCCGCTCGGCGGCGGAATCGGCGCGGCGCTGCTGCCATGGTTGGCTTCCTCGTACGGCTTTGCCGCCGTGTACGGTGCGCTCGCGCTGATGTGTACGATGGCCGCGGTGCTTACGTGGCGCTGGCTGCATCGCCCTCCGATGGACGATGGCGGCAGTTCGTCGGCGCCGACGCCGACATCGACGCGAGGGCCGCTCGCCGATTGGCAGATCTGGCGCGTGGCGCTCGCCATCGGCATTCTGTGCGTGCCGCAACTCGCGGTCATCACGTTCGGCAGCGTGTTCCTGCACGACTTCGGTCGACTGGGTACAGCGGGCATCAGTGTAACGATGGCCGCCGTTCAGCTCGGCGCAATGGTCATGCGCGTCTGGAGCGGGCGCCATACCGACCGCCACGGCAATCGACGTGCTTATTTGCGCGGCTCGACGCTCGTGGCGGCTGCATCGTTCGCAATCCTCGCGGCCGCCACCGGCGCAGGCCATGATGTCCCGGTCGGCATGCTCGTGATGCTGCTGGTGGCGGCCGGAATCTGCGTGTCGGCCTGGCACGGCGTGGCCTATACCGAGCTGGCCACGCTGGCCGGAGCGGCGCGTGCCGGAACGGCGCTCGGCATGGCGAACACGGTCGTCTATGCGGGCCTCTTCGTCACACCGCTCGTCATCGCACACCTGCTGTCGGGGACATCATGGACGATCGTCTGGCTCATTGCCGGCATCGTCGCCCTTTCGGTCTACACGCTGTTTCCGCGGCCCGCCGCGGGCTTGCGCGCGGCAATCAAGGTTTCCACCGGTACATGAGCACCTTGGCGCGCGCGTCTTCCTCGGCAAGGATGATGTACTCGCCGGTCGAAAGCACGGCGGCGCTGATACCCATTTCGGTGTCGATCCAGCCGCTGATACCGCCCACCGTTGCACCCGGCGCCAGCGAGCCGACTTGCTGGCCCGTGCGTGCATCGTAGACGTCGAGCTTTGCCGTCGTGTCTTCGGCAACGAATACATAGTTGCCGGCGTGCGCGAGACTGACCGGGATCACGGGCGGGCTCAGCGTGGGGCTGTAAGCGAGGGCAATCACATATTGCAGTTGCGGCGAACCCGAGCTCCAGTTGTTGTAGCGGGCCATTACACGGCCGATCGATTTCCAGTTGGCCGAGTTATAAGGTGCCGTGCTCGTGTACCCCGAGATGTACATCGTATCGCTCGAGGAGTCGTAGACGATGCGGGCGATCCTCGTGAACGGCTGCGGCATCGGAAATGTCTTGGCCGTGCTGTAGCTATAGATCGGATTGCCGATGGAATCGACACCTTGCAGCGGCATCTCGCGGATTCCACTGCCCCCCGTCGCCAGCCACACGTTGGCCGCGTCGTCGACCCACCAGTAGCCGTTGTAGACGCTGTTGCCCGTTGCCGGATTCGTCTGGATTTCGCTCGCCTGCACGGTTGCATCGCCGTTCTGATCGCGCCACATCCATTCGCCGTAGGTCGGCTGGCCCGCCGGCCAGCTACCGGGAATCGGATTCTGCGACAACAGTCCCGAAGGAATCGCCACCTCGCCGCTCGTCGCGGCATCGAATCGATAGACGCTCAGGTAGTGCGAATACATATCCTGCGTATACAGATAGCGCACGCCATTGATACGGCGCACGAGCGGTTCGCCGCGCACACCGCGCGTCGTATGGAACGCGGGATCGTCGGGATAACGGAACCGGTTGAGCGTGAAGCCCGCATAGGACCATTCCTGACCCGCGCTGGCCGCATAGTTGAGCTTGAAATGCTTCGAGCCGCTGAACACGTCGTTCGGCGAAGCCGGATCGATCGCGGCCCCATCGACGAAAAGCAGCCCCTGCAGACGCCAGTTCAACGCCTTTGTCCACCAGTTGTAGCTTTCGAGCACCGTGCCCTCGCCGTTTTGCGTCGAGCCCAGCGCGCGCGGACCGAATCCGTTCTGCGCAACAAAAAGGTTGCCGTTCGCATCGAAGCCGAGGCCCGTGACGCCATTCAAGCGCCAGTCGCCCGGCGCACCGGGCGTCGACGCAAAAATGCCATAGCGCGTACCGATCCCGGTCACCGCCTGCAGGCCGCCCGTCGATGTCTTGCCGTAGACGAGGATCTGCTGCGACGCGCCGCCGTCGGCAATCAATATCTGGTTCGACGGCGATAAAGCGAGACTGACCGGCACGGTACCGGTCGGCAACGTCACGGCGCCCAGCGCACCGCCGGTCGACGAGTAGTGATTCACGGTGCGATTCGTCGCGAGCCCCTGGATGACCCAAAGCGATCCGTCGCTATCGAGGAGGATATTGCCCGGCGACGGCACGCTCCATGAGCGCACGGGCGCCATCGTATTTGCATCGAAGACCTGAATCTGGTTCTTGTAGGTGTTGGCGACATAGAGCGCGGTGCTGGTCGCGGCCAGGCCGCGAATGCCGGCGTCCGTGCCGTTCGAGACGGTATTCAGAATGAGAAAGCTGTTCTTGGCCGGATTGGCCAGATTGCCGACGCCGCTCGCGAACGGTGCGCCCTGCGCGATGTTCGAAAGCGTGCGGCGCGTAATGCCGAACCATTGCGAACCGCTCGGCGGATAACCGGTGCCAATGAGCGTACCGTTCTGGTTGCCGATCGACGCTGCCGCATAAAGATAAGAACCGTTGACGGCGACGGCGTCGCCGCCCCCGTTGCCCCAACCGTGGGTCTGCCCGGCATAGGCCACCTTCGTACCGGCTTTGTAGGCACTGATCTCGCTGCCGCTCTCGTCCCACGGCGCGTCGGTATAAACGGTTCCGTCGGTGCCGACCGCCATCGCTTCGACATCGAGTTGGACCCATTTGCCATCGCCATAGCCGAACGTGTTGCCGATCCAGGAAGTGGTATAGCTCAGCGCGGTCTGCGCCGATGCGGCCGCGGGCACGAGCGCCGAAACCAGAGCCAGTGAAACGCAGACGCGCCGCACTGTTTTGACAAAAGCATCCCCGCGCGAGGCCTGCGCCTCGCGAATCATTTGTTGCATGGTCTTCCCCGCGAAATGGCGCCCTGTTTTTAGTTAGGACTGCCAAACGTTTGCGCTCTTATCGATCTGCCGTTGCGTTGAATCAGGGCATCGTGCGGGTGTGAAAGCGGACGCGAGCCGGTAATCCTTGCAACAGAGGGCAGGTCACCCTTTGTTATGAGCGTGATTGTTACTTAATGTAACTGGCGTAACAATCGGCGCAAGACGGAGAGTCGCGTAGGATATACCGAACCGCCGTAGGATTAGTCCGACATAGCCGGGAGATGAGGGTATTTTTACCGATCCGGCCAGCAAGCGGGGAAGGCGCCGGAGCATGGCGCACAGCGGCGGACGAGAAAAGAGAGAGAGCTGCGGCTCAGGCGAGGGGACGAACGCCGATCAGCCAGCCATGCAAAAGGAAGGCAAAAAGCGCCCACGCGACGAGGCCGACCGCCGCCGCTCGGAAATCGCCGACCGCCGAGCCTGCAGCATATTGCACGTGCGCGAGCCGATCTCGATGGCGCCACACCAGCAATCCGGCGGTAGCCCAGATGAAGAATGCACCGAACAGCACGAGCGCCTGGGCCGTTCCATTCGCGAGCAAATGGCCGACTGCCCATAGCGCTATCCCGGCGTACATCGGGTGCCCGACGATGCGTTTGATGCGGCTGCCGGGCACATAGGCGGCGGCAATGAGCACGAACGCCACGGCGACGATGAGCGCTGTCAGATGACGGACACCGGGAGGCGGCGCCCATAGCACGACGGGCGCGCGCCTGGCCATGCCGTATCCCACGACGACGAGCACGAAACCGGCGATCGAAACGATCGAGTAAAGGCCCTTCCACCGGGCCTCGCCCAGCCGGGCGAAGTTCGCGTTGCGCCAGGGCTCAGCGACGAGACGTAACGAGTGCACCCCAAGAAAGACGATCAAGCCAAGAATCAACGTCCCCACGTCGAACTCTCCACTATTTATTGTTTCGTTCGTGTTTCGGCTCCCCGATAGGAACGGGTCGAGCCTACGGTAGCGCGGGAAGGCGCTCGATCGAGATCAGGGTGCAGCTGCGACTATCTCGGCCATCGCCGCGGTCAGCCGCTTGGCAAACGGGACATGAAGGAATTCATTCGGTCCGTGCGCATTGGATTTCGGGCCGAGCACTCCGCATACGACGAACTGCGAGCGCGGAAACCCCGCCTGCAGAATGTTCATGAGCGGGATCGTCCCGCCCTGCCCGATGAACGCGCACGGCGCGCCGAAGTGAGCCTGCGACGCCTGCTGGAGCGCATCGGCCAGCCAGGGAACGAGTTGAGGCGCATTCCAGCCGTTCGCAGCGCTCGCCTCGGGCTTGAATGTGACTCGCGCGTTGTAAGGCGGGTCCAGTTCGAGCAGTGCCTTGAGATCGGCAACCGCCCGCGCCGCGTCGACGAGCGGCGGCACGCGCAACGACAGCTTGAACGCCGTGCGGGGGCGCAAGACATTGCCGGCACTGGCGAGCGCAGGAAGTCCGGCCGCCCCGGTCACGGAAAGCGACGGACGCCAGGTGGCATTGAGCAGCGCTTCGCGCGCATCGGTCGTGACGGGCAAGACAGGCTTGCCGTCCTGCCCGCACGCCCAGGGCGCCGGTTTCCAGACCTCGTCGCCGAGAATCCGCGCCGTCTCCTGGGCCTCTTGCAGCCGGTTCTCAGGAATGGTGCAGTGAAACGCCTGGGGCAGGAGCCTGCCCGTCGCGGCGTCTTCGAGCCGCTCGAAAAGCTGGCGCATGACGCGAAAGCTCGACGGCACGATCCCGCCGTACGATCCCGAATGCACGCCTTCGTCGAGCACCTCGACTTCGAGCGATCCGCCGACCAAGCCGCGCAGCGATGTAGTCAGCCACAGTTGATCGTAATTGCCGGCACCGGAATCGAGGCAGACCACGAGACCCACGTCGCCAAGCCGTTCGCGCAGCGCATCGACATAAGGCAACAGGTCGTAGCTGCCCGATTCCTCGCAAGTCTCGATGAGGCCGACGCACCGCGGCCGCCCCACGCCCTGCGCATCGAGTGCCGCGAGCGCACAGATACTCGCATAGATGGCGTAACCGTCGTCAGCGCCGCCGCGCCCGTAGAGCTTGCCGTCCTCGTACTTCGGCGTCCAGGGCCCGAGATCGCTGCGCCAGCCCTCGAACTCGGGCTGCTTGTCGAGATGTCCGTAAAGGACGATCGACTCGCCGCTGCCCGAACGCGTGGCAGGCGCCTCGAAAAAAATCACCGGCGTGCGCCCTGGCAGCCTCACGATCTCGAGCGTCAATCCGTGCACGCGCTGCGCCTCGGCCCAGGCCGCGGCATCGGCTACCACGCGCTCGAGATAGCCGTGCTCGGCCCAGTTCGCGTCGAATGCGGGGCTCTTTGCCGGAATGGCGATGTAATCGGTCAAGGCGGGAACGATCTCGTCGTCCCATTTGCGCTCGACGAATTTACTCAGGGCGCCGCGATCGAGCGGCGGTTGCGTGGCATCGGCTGCAGTCATGGCTCAGTGCACTGTCGCAATCGGTCAAAGCGCACATGATAGTGCCTGCCGCCGCGTCGTGCACGAACGCCGGGAACGCGCGACAATCGGCTCACTACCGTCGATTAGCGCGAACCATGCTCGATGAGATCATCGAAGGCGTCGAAGTTTTCGCGGCGCTCGCGCTGTACTTCCTGCCGGCGATCATCGCCGATCGCCGGCGCCGCCGCGATGTTCTGACGATTGCCCTGTTCAACGCATGCCTTGGCTGGACCGGCTTCGGCTGGCTGATCGCGCTCTATTGGGCGACCTTGCCGAATCCCCCTGCCGGTGTCGAACACGAGGTGGTGCGCAAACGCCGCATGCACACGATGGTCGCATTCTCTCAAGCGCTCGCTGCGCGCGTGGCGCGAAGAGAGGCTCGCGACAGAACAGCTCGGGATCGGTGAGACACGGACCGGGCACGCCGCCAATGCGGCGCGCGCGGTTCAAGCGGAATGGGGGCTACGCTTGGGAGCGCGCCGAGCCCGCGTGTGCGCGAAGCCGGACGAGTCCCGGGGAGATGGAGCGCGGCTCGCGCGATAGCGCATCTTGCAGAAACTTTTCCTGGCGCAGCTCGCCGTGCTCGTCGAACCATTGACACAGCAACCAACTGCCGCCATCGTCGGTGGAGCCGACGTGCGTGACCGTCATGCGTGCACCGCCCGTCTTCAGCGTCACGACATCGCCGGAGCAAAATTGCTCCTGCCGATCGAATGATCCTGTATACATAGATTTGCGCCCCGTCAAAAGTTATCGAACCGAATCGATAATGCCGGAATGTTCGCGGGCGAACGGAAAAGCGAATTATCGAAACCACCTGCTGTTTGTCCCCTCGTCGATTAACGCAAGGGGTAGACACAGATTACCTATAGAATTTTTATTCTACAAGCGGATTCAGGGTAATCCTGAGGCCGGCGAATACCCTTGCGTGACTATCCGCCGCGGATACGCCTCGATGCGCCGTGCGGGCGTGCGCCGCCTCAAATAAGGGGCGGCCAGTCGCGCCCTCGAAACAATACTATTTTATCTCGCCATTTTGTCGGTTATAGCATGTCCGACATGGCGCAATATACGCGCAAGCAGATAATCGTTTCTTGGCCCTTTGATTTGATCTAAGTCAATCGAGCGTTCGTTGCATTTGATTTCGGCTGGATCAAATGATCGCCAGAAATTTCATAGATGAACGCTCGATTTATACGCGAGCATCGGGTTTTCGGCAAAAACCGGCGCTTCACTATTCGATCACTGCGGTAGCGCGAGGGATACCGATGCGCGCTGCGATGCAACGACGATCAATTTCATCGTCGCCCGTGTGGCGCCGACGAAGAGCTTGCGCGCCGCTCGCTCGTCGAGCGCGTCGAAATCGACCTCGGTCAGAATTACGCACGGAGCGGACTGCCCTTTGAAGCGGTATATGGATTCGAGTAGGACGTCGCCGTCGCGGTATTCAGGACTGCCGAACAGATCGTACTTGCCGGTGAAACTCTTCAGGCGATGGGGCCCGAGCTGATCGAGCGCCGTGAACACCGAGCCTTCGCGGCCCCGGTAAGAAAGCACTGCGATGTCCTGCTTCCGGAAGCCCAGCGCCAGCGCCTGCGTGATCGCGCGCTTGGTCGCTTCGACGACGGCCGACGGGGTCGAATCCTCGTAGGACGTCAAAACGACCTGTGAACCATCGAAGGGGCTGCCCGAACCGAGCCCCGCCGCGCGCGGGGCAGCGTCGCCAACCTTGTCGCGCACGTAATCGAGCACGTCGCGCGGGCTGCGGTAGTTCGTCGTTTCCGTGAGGACGGTCCAGCCAGGCAGCGCCACCGGCTCGCGCATATAGAGGTTCTGGAGCGGGTCTTCGAGCCACCACCATGCACCGCCGGGCTGCACGAGACGTGCAAGCGCCTCGACCCACGGCTCCTGGAAGTCCTGGCCCTCGTCGACGATCAGCACGTCGAAGCGCCAATGTTCGTCGATCGGCGCTTGCGCAAAAACGGCCTCCAGACGCGCGAAGACGTCGGCGGACTGGAAGTCCGGAGCACGGCCCACATCGCGCGCGATCCAATCGCAAAGCTGGTGGTAGTTCGCGACCTTCGCTCCCTCCGGGGCAACGCGCGCGATATGGTCCGCGAGCGGGCGATTGAAGCAGACATAAAGCGCGCGTTTGCCGCTCGCCGCGGCATCGCGCATCACTTGCACCGCGAGTTGCGTCTTGCCGGAACCGGCCGTGCCGATCACGCGCAACCGGAAAGGCTCGAATCGAAGGCGGCGCGCCCATGTCGCCAAACCGCCCGAAAGCCGCGTGACGAGCGTGCCGGCCTGTCCGACCAGCGCGCTCGCATCGGGTGTCAGCGAGAGCTCATCGGCAAGATAGTGGTGGATCTTCGGCGCACAGGGCAAACGCGGCTCGTCGGCGGGCAACGCGTCGAGAATGATCGATACGAGTCTTTCCCTGCGCGTGGCATCGACGATCCGCTCGGGCGCGAGCCCGGCAATCGCGGTGTCCTTCACGATATAGTCCGGACAATAAAGCAAGCCTTCGATGCCATAGGTACCTGTGCCGAAGGCCGCGGTAAAGCGGCGGTGCATCGTTTCGAGCGTGCGAGCCAGTTCGACCGAGACGTTGCGTTCCGTCTGCAGATAGACCTTCATGAGGCCTTTTGGGGTCTCGCGCAGAAAGCCGGCCTTTTGCTCGACGAGCAACACGCGGCCGGCCGGACTCACGATCGCGAAGTCGGCCTCGCCGAAGACGGAGAAACTCCGATTCAGCCGCGTCCAGTGCACGCCGTGATAAACGGTGTAGCTCGCCGGCAGCATGGCTTCGAGCAGCGCAAGTGTCTCGCGCTCGCGCTCGGCCGCGCCGGTTGCGGCAACGTTCTTCCAATCGTCGGGAATCAGGCGGGCCATGGGGAAAGGGTTCTCGCGTCAGGGTTCGAATTCGGCGTATTGTACAAACCGCGCGCGCCGGCTCCTTTTCGGGCGCCGCATTTTTTCAATGGGAGGCTTTCGAAGATGCTGAAGATTTGGGGACGTGCGAACTCGGTCAATGTGCAAAAGGTGCTCTGGTGCTGCGACGAACTCGGTCTGTCGTTCGAGCGCATCGACGCCGGCATGCAGTTCGGCCACGTCGACGATCCCGATTACCTCGCGCTCAATCCGAACGGACAGATTCCGACACTCGTCGACGGAACGTTCTCGCTGTGGGAATCGAATTCGATTCTGCGTTATCTGGCCATGCAATACGGCGCGTCGAGCTCGCTCTACCCGAGCGAACCGAAGTTGCGCGCCAGCATCGACCGGTGGCTCGATTGGTCGCTCTCGACGCTGCAGCCGGCCGAGCGCCCGGTTTTCGTCACCCTGGTGCGCACGCTGCCGGAAAACCGCGATATGGCCGCACTCGCGGCTAACCTGCAAACGCTCACGAAGCGATGGAAACTGCTGGACGAGCATCTACAAGGCCGGTTTCACATCGAAGGCGACAAGTTCACGATCGCCGATATCGTCCTTGGCGCCTTTGCGAAGCGCTGGTTCGGCCTCGAAGGCATCGAACGCCCGCCCATGCCGAGTCTCGAGCGCTGGTATCAGCGGCTGGCGCAGCGCGCGCCGTTCAAGAAACATATCGATCGACAGCTCACGTAAGCCCGCGCAGCGCTCCCGGGCGCGTTTCAAGTCAATGCGCCCGGTTGCCCGGGCGCGGAACGCCGTTCGATGGCGCGCTGCAGCAATGCATCGACGAGCGGCAACTGCACGGGCTTCGTGAGATGGACATCGAAGCCTTCGTCGAGCGAGCGGGCAATGTCGCTGGCCTGGCCGAACCCCGTCATGGCGGCAAATAGCGCGTGCTGCAGCCCCGGCGTCTCCTTGAGGCGACGCATGACGGTGAAGCCGTCCGCGCCGGGCATCGCGATGTCGACCAGCGCCACGTCGATGCGGGCGTTTTCGTGGGCGAACGTGAGCGCTTGGGCACCGCTATACGCCACATCGACGCTATGGCCTCTCATTCGCAGCAACATGGCCATGCTGTCGGCCGAATCGTGGTTGTCGTCGACGATGAGAACGGTCAGCGCCGGCTCGAGGTTCTTGGGGGCCGCGGCGCCCATGCGCGCATCGTCGTTGGCCGCAAGCTGCGCCCCGTAGAGCGGCAAGCGAATCGTGAAAGTCGCGCCGCAACCGGGGCCATCGCTCGACGCGCCGATGGCACCGCCATGCATCTGAACGAGCCACCGGCACAACGTCAGACCGATGCCGAGCCCGCTTTCCGTTCGTTCGAGCCGGTGGTCCGCCTGCACGAACAGATCGAAAATCGATTCGAGCGCTCCGGCTTCGATGCCGCATCCGTTGTCGGAAACGCGCAGAACGGCAAACGTCTGTCTCTCCTCCGTCACCGACACCACGATGCGGCCGCCGTGTTCGGAAAATTTCGACGCATTGTTGAGCACGTTCTGCGCAATCTGCACGAGCCGCGCCATATCGCCGTTGACGACGACCCGCTCCTCGGGCACGTGAACGTCCACCCGTTGCTGGCGCAAGGCAACATGCGGCCGAATCATTTCGACCGAGCGCGATACCACCTCGCGCAGATCGACCGGTGCGAGCCGCAGCGCGATCTTGCCCGTGGTGATGCGCCCGGCGTCGAGCAGATCGTCGACGAGCCGCGTCAAATGCGCGATCTGCCGATCGATGAGATCGCGGCATTGCCTCAGTGTCGGACTAATGAGCGGCTCGAGCATCATGACGCTCAACGCGTTCGTCACGGGCGCCAGCGGGTTGCGAAGTTCGTGAGCGAGCGTCGCGAGGAACTCGTTCATGTGCTGGCTCGCCGCTTCGAGATCGCGCAGCCGCTTGCGCTCCGTCATGTCGCGCGTGACCTTCGCGTAGCCGCACAGCTTGCGCATGCCGTCCTCGTTCTTGTAGACCGCCGTGATGACGACGTTGGCCCAGAACATCGTGCCGTCCTTTCGCACGCGCCAGCCTTCGTCTTCCACCGAACCATCGGCGGCTGCCGCCGCGAGTTCGGCCGCCGGCTTGCCGCGGGCTACGTCCTCAGGGGGATAAAACGTCGAGAAGTGCCGGCCGACGATTTCGTCGGCCGCATAACCCTTGATCTTTTGCGCGCCCGGATTCCAGCTGATGACATATCCATCGGCGTCCAGCATGAAAATCGCGTAGTCCTGGACCGATTCGACGAGAATCCGGAAACGCTCCTCGAAGGGCGCTTCGAGCGCAGACGGCACCGACATTGGCCGAGCGTCCCAGGCGGGGAGATCCGAATGCATAAGCGACGACGATGAGAATTCGTTGAGGGCAAGCGCACGGTATCGCATTGGATGACCCTTCAAGCATGATATATGCCTATGCGGTATCCGCCGGTCGCCGCCGCTGTTGGCACTGCCGCGGGCTAACTGCTGCTCGAAAAAATACGGCGGTGGCGCGCTCGCCTCGCGACGTTCGCACTCGCCCGGTGCGCGGCGTCTAATCGAAACGCAACTTTGACAGGAAAATTTGCAAAAACTACCTCGGACGCATACAGGTCTGCCGGGCGCCCGTCTGGCGGTTGGAGCCAGGTCTGTCCACACTAATTCGTGGTGCGCTCCCCTATCGCGTCGGCCAACCATGCGACGAATTGCGCGGGCTCGATCGGCTTCGTCATGAAATATTGAAAGCCCTCGCCGATACTGCGCAAGCGGTAGGCGTCGCCCGAATGGCCGGTGACCGCCACCGCGACGGCGGGTGTCCGATCGCTGCGGATTTCATCGTCGCGCATGCGCTGGATCAGATAAAACCCGTCCATACCGGGTAAATCGATGTCGCACACCACCGCATCGGGTCGCGTGCGCAAGATGGCATCGACACCTTCCTCCGCATCGTGGGCGGTCACTACACGCGCGCCCTCCGATTCGAGCAGGAGCGCCAGCGATTCCCGGCTGGCGAGATCATCGTCCACGACGACGATGCTGACCTGCTCCAGTCTCAAAGCTCCATTCATATGACTTGTGCCTGCCCGCCCATATCCGAAACGCTGCTTGGGACTCGCTGGCGGGAGGCAAGTTGCATCGAGCGCGGCGAACCCGCTTTGGACATTCAAGATTCGATCCAGGTCGATGGCCGATACGCCTACAATGACGGGACTGTCCGTGTTCGCCTGTGCGCTCACGGAAGTCACTACCGGGGGAGGAAACTGGAAATGAACGACGCGTTCGAACGCCGAGCCCTGCTGCTGCATCTCGGCGCGGCTTTGCAGACGTTGAGCCACATCCTCGAGTACGAGCGCGGCGACGAAACGATCGGCGAATTGATCGCAACGCAACAACTGCTCGCCGACGTTCCGTTCGTCGAGTACGTCTTCGAACGCATGACGGTGCGTGAATTCGGCGCCAACGTGCTGCACGCTTTCTGTCTATGGCCCCAACTGCTGCTCGACGATCCGCTCGATCGCGACGCGCTGGCGCTGTCCGTGCGCCGCCATCTCTTCGACGGCAATCCCCGCGGTTGGGAAGCCTATTTGCGCGCGCTGCGCGAAGACGTCCCGTGGTTCGGCGAGGGTCTGGATTCGGATAGCACATCTGCCTCCTCCGACGAAACCGGCATCGGGACCACCTGATTCGATCCGGCAGTTTTCCCGCATTCGAAATCGCCGCCTGTTTTTTAAAAGTCAGGCGGCGATTTTCTTTTATGCGCGATCTGGCAAAATCGCGTTGCCCCGATTCCGGGCACGACTACGAAAAAGAGGAGACCAGACGCAATCAATCGTCATCGATCAGGAGGAGCAATGTTCGCATCGTCCGAATTCCGTTGTTCTCGTCCGCGTTTTTCCCAGGTCAAACCATTCCCGCAGCGTACCGCTTCGAAGCTCGCCGGCCTGCTGTTGCTGGGCGGGCTCGCCGGCGCCGGGCTGGCCCGCGCCGATGCGCTGGCCACGCTGCCGCCGCCCCCGTCCGAACTTTATGGCGATTTATTCGTTGCCGTGCAGACGCAGCAAATCTTCGACGACCAGAAAACATTCGTCGATGCCACGCCGAACAGCGATCCCGCCACTATCCTGCAGCTTTACGCGCAGCAAAAGAATCAACCGAATTTCGATTTAAAAAGTTTTGTCCTCGCCAATTTCACGCTGCCGACCGAGCCGCCTATCACACCGCCAAGCGGACAGTCATTGCGCGACCATATCAACTGGCTGTGGCCGAAACTGACGCGCACCACGACGAGCGCCCCGCCCTTCAGCTCGCTGATTGCCCTACCGAAGCCGTATGTAGTGCCGGGGGGCCGGTTTCGCGAGGGGTACTACTGGGACACCTACTTCACGATGCTCGGCCTGCAGGAGTCGGGGCACGAAGATCTCGTCGACGACATGCTCGACGATTTCGCCTATGAGATCGACCGCTTCGGCCATATTCCCAACGGCAATCGCACTTACTACCTGAGCCGCTCGCAGCCGCCGTTCTTCGCGCAGATGGTCACGCTCGCCGCCAACAACGAGGGCCCACGCGTCTATCAGAAATATCTGCCGCAGTTGCGCAAGGAGTACGCCTACTGGATGACCGGCGAAAACGCGACGCAGCGTGGGCAGGCGACGCGCAACGTCGTGGTGATGCAGGACGGGACGGTGCTGAATCGCTATTGGGACGAACGCGATACGCCGCGTGACGAATCCTATCTGGAGGACGTGAAGACCGCGCAGCAGGTCACGTCACGCCCGGCCAACGAGGTCTATCGCGATCTGCGTGCCGCTGCCGA
Source organism: Paraburkholderia sp. NMBU_R16 (assembly GCF_013282575.1). Taxonomy (GTDB): domain Bacteria; phylum Pseudomonadota; class Gammaproteobacteria; order Burkholderiales; family Burkholderiaceae; genus Trinickia. The sequence goes on along the minus strand of NZ_JAAAYE010000015.1, from coordinate 97,475 downwards.
GTCGGGCTGGGATTTCAGCTCGCGCTGGTTCGGCGATAACCGCACCCTCACGACGATTCGCACGACGTCGATCGTTCCGGTCGACCTGAACAGCCTGATGTTCGGGCTCGAGATCACGATCGTCAAAGGCTGCGGCGTGGCGCGCGATTTTCGCTGCGTCGCCGAGTTCATCGGCCGAGCCAAGCGGCGGGCCGAAGGCATCAATCACTATCTGTGGAATCGCAACGGCTACTACGGCGACTACGATTGGCGGCTCGGCAAGCCGCGCGACAACCTTTCCGCCGCCGCGCTTTATCCGCTGTTTGCCGGTGTCGCGTGGCCCGAGCGTGCTCAGCGCACGCTGTCGGCCGTCAACCAGAACCTGCTGAAAGAGCGGGGTCTCGCGACGACGACGTTCGAGACGGGCCAGCAATGGGATGCGCCGAACGGTTGGGCGCCATTGCATTGGCTGACGATCGAAGGCGCGCGCCGCTATGGGCGCGACGACCTCGCGAAAGACGTCGGCACGCGCTTTTTGGCCGACGTCAAACAAGTCTATGCGGCGCAGCAAAAACTGGTCGAGAAATACGTCGTCGAGGGGCCGAACGCAGGGGGCGGAGGTGGCGGTGAGTATCCGCTGCAGGACGGCTTCGGTTGGACCAATGGCGTGACGCTCAGGCTGCTCGATCTATACGCGCCAGGACAGTGACGCGTGGGCGCGCGAGCTGACGAGCGTGGTCCGGCAGCCACCTCAAACGAGCAACAGTCCCAGCTCGCGCGCACCGTCCCTCAACACCGGCAGGAAACGACTCTCCATTTCGGCCACGGAGATGCGCGCGGCCTGAACGCCGACATTGAGCGCCGCGACCACGCGGCCGTCGGGCGCCTGGATCGGCACCGCGATCGAGCGCAGTCCGATTTCGAGCTCCTGATCGTTGATCGCATAACCGTTGCGCCGGACGGAATCGAGCGCCTCGCGCAAGCCCTCGCGCGTCACGATCGTGCGCGGTGTGTATTGAATCAGCTTGGCGCGCTCGAAATACGCATCGAGCGCATCGGCACCCAGATGCGAAAGCAGCACCCGGCCCATCGAGGTGCAGTACGCCGGTAACCGGCTGCCCACGTGCAGGTCGATCGTCATGATCCGCGAAGTGAAGGCTCGCGCGATATAAAGAATTTCATCGCCATCGAGAATGGCGACCGAGCTGGATTCATTCAGCGTATTGCTCATATGCCGCAATACCGGCTGCGCGGCATTGGCGAGCGGCGTCGACGCAAGATACGCATGACCGAGCGCGAGAATGCGTGGCCGCAAGGAAAAATTGCGGCCATCTTCGGCACTGACGAAGCCGAGCTTCCCGAGCGTATGCAGACAACGCCTGACGGCCGCGCGCGGAATGCCCGTGCGCTGACTGATTTGCGAAGTCGTCAACACGCGGCGCTGAGCCGAGAAGGCCTGGATGACCAGGAGGCCCCGTGCCAGCGATGTCATGAAATCCGGGTCGGACTCGGCTACCGCTGCGGCGCCCGCTTCGGGCTCGATGCTCGCCGGGATTTCCGGGTCGACCGGCCGAGGGTCGGTTTCTGAATGCGGGGACATCGCTACCTCCTATTTCAATGGCCGGATTCTAGCCTATATGTGCGGTAATCGAACATCGGCGCACTCCGGAGGCCATTCTCCCGCTCAATGGGCCACGCCGTTGTTCGATTACCGAACATATTTTCGATAATCGCCATTGACGCCGGGCGCCCCGCAACCCTACATTGACACCCGTCAACTCAGTCAGAGCACAGGCTCCGACTCACCGGGCACGCAACCATGATCGACAAAACCGTTACTTCGCTCGAAGCGGCCGTAGCCGGCATCTTCGACGGCGCGACCGTGATGATCGGCGGCTTCGGCACGGCCGGACAGCCGGCCGAGCTGATCGACGCGCTCATCGCGCAAGGCGCGAAAGATCTCACCATCGTCAACAACAACGCAGGCAACGGAGAACTGGGCCTGGCCGCGCTGCTCAAAGCGCGGCGCGTGCGCAAGATCGTCTGCTCCTTCCCGCGTCAGGCGGATTCGCAAGTGTTCGATGGGCTCTATCGCGCCGGCGAGATCGAGCTCGAACTGGTCCCACAAGGCAATCTCGCGGTTCGCATCCAGGCAGCCGGTGCCGGTCTTGGCGCGGTGTTCACGCCGACCGGCTACGGCACGCTGTTGGCCGAAGGCAAGGAAACGCGCGAAATCGACGGCCGGCACTACGTGCTCGAGTATCCGATCAAGGCGGACTTCGCGCTCATCAAGGCTCACCGCGGCGATCGCTGGGGCAACCTCGTCTATCGAAAAAGCGCTCGCAATTTCGGCCCGATCATGGCGATGGCCGCGACGACCACGATCGCGCAAGTCAGCGAGATCGTGCCGCTCGGCGCACTGGACCCCGAAGCCATCGTCACCCCGGGCATTTTCGTCAAGCGCGTGGTTGCCGTGGCCGGCAGCGCGGCGCTCGCCGCGTAAGGAGCTCAGCATGAACAAATGGACCCGCGACGATATCGCCCGGCGCGTTGCGCAAGACATCCCCGAAGGCGCTTACGTCAATCTCGGCATCGGCCTGCCGACGAAGGTCGCGAACTATCTGCCGAAAGACCGCGAGATCTTTCTTCACAGCGAGAACGGCCTGCTCGGCATGGGGCCTGCTCCAGCTGCGGGTCATGAGGACCCCGAACTGATCAACGCGGGCAAAGAGCCCGTCACGTTGCTCGAAGGCGGCGCATTCTTTCATCATGGCGACTCGTTCGCGATGATGCGCGGCGGGCACCTCGACGTCTGCGTGCTCGGTGCGTTCCAGGTCTCGGCCACGGGCGACCTCGCGAACTGGCATACCGGCGCAACGGACGCGATTCCGGCGGTGGGCGGCGCCATGGATCTCGCGATCGGCGCCAAGCAAGTTTTCGTCATGACCGATCATCTGACGAAGACGGGCGAATGCAAGATCGTGGAGCGCTGCACGTATCCCTTGACCGGCATCGGCTGCGTCGATCGCATCTATACCGATCTGGCCGTCATCGACATCACGCCTCGCGGTCTCGAAGTGATCGAGATCGTCGAAGGCCTTTCGTTCGAAGCACTGCAGAACGTAACGCCCGTGCCGCTCATCCACGCACCGCGCGCTGCTTGACGAAAGCATCCGAACGAACGCCAAAGGACAGACACCCATGAACGATGCTTATATCTGCGACGCCGTGCGCACCCCATTCGGCCGCTACGGCGGCGCATTGGCCCCGGTTCGCGCCGACGATCTCGCCGCATTGCCGATCAAGGCACTCGTCGAACGCAATGCCGGCGTGGACTGGCAGGCGATCGACGACGTCATCTACGGCTGTGCGAATCAGGCCGGCGAAGACAACCGCAACGTCGCCCGCATGGCCGCGCTGCTCGCCGGGCTGCCGGTCGAGGTTCCGGGCAGCACCGTGAACCGGCTTTGCGGCTCGGGGCTCGATGCGCTCGGCATCGCGGCACGCGCGATCAAGACCGGCGAGACGGGCCTCATGATCGCGGGCGGCGTCGAAAGCATGAGCCGGGCGCCGTTCGTCATGGGCAAGGCCGACAGCGCGTTCAGCCGCTCGATGAAAGTTGAAGACACAACGATCGGATGGCGCTTCGTCAACCCGGCGATGAAAGCGATGTACGGCGTCGACTCGATGCCCGAGACCGCGGAAAACGTCGCAACGGAGTTCGGCGTGAGCCGTCAAGACCAGGACGCCTTCGCCCTGCGTTCGCAAATGCGCACCGCAGCCGCGCAGGAAGCCGGGCGCTTCGATGACGAGCTGATCGCCGTTCACGTAGCTCAGAAAAAGGGCGAGCCGCTCGTCGTGGCCAAGGACGAGCACCCGCGCGCGACGACGCTCGAAGCGCTGGCCAAGCTCAAGGGCGTCGTGCGTCCCGACGGCACGGTGACGGCGGGCAACGCATCGGGCGTCAACGACGGCGCCTGCGCGCTGTTGCTCGCCAACGAACGAACGGCTGCGCGCTTCGGACTGCGTCCGCGCGCGCGCGTGATCGCGATGGCCACGAGCGGCCTCGCGCCGCGCATCATGGGCTTCGGCCCGGCTCAGGCGGTCCGCAAAGTTTTGGACAAAGCCGGCCTCGCACTCGATCGCATCGATGTCATCGAACTGAACGAAGCCTTCGCCGCGCAGGCGCTCGCCGTGACACGCAGCCTCGGGCTCGCGGACGACGATGCCCGCGTCAATCCGAACGGCGGCGCGATTGCGCTTGGGCACCCGCTCGGCGCATCGGGTGCCCGCCTCGCGACCACGGCCACCTATCAGCTTGCCCGCACGGGGGGCCGCTACGCGCTGTGCGCGATGTGCATCGGCGTCGGTCAAGGAATCGCGCTCGTCATCGAGCGCGTATGATCGGCTACGCCATCGACCGGAGACACCACAATCATGACGACGCTTCATTACGAGCTTGCCGGACCGGCGGGCGCCCCGGTGGTCGTACTGTCGAACTCGCTCGGCACCACGCTCGAAATGTGGGACCCGCAAGCCGAAGTCCTCGCGCGCACCTTTCGCGTGCTGCGCTATGACACGCGTGGACACGGCCGCTCGGCACTCCCACCGCCGCCTTATGCCATCGACGATTACGGACGCGACGTGCTCGCGCTGCTGGACTTGCTCGATATCGAACGCGCGCACTTCGTCGGCCTTTCGATGGGAGGCTTGACCGGGCAGTGGCTCGGCATTCATGCGGCGACGCGCATCGACAAGCTCGTGCTCTGCAATACGGCGGCCTGCATCGGCAAATCGGAGGGCTGGCGCGAGCGCATCGAGCTGGTACGCTCGCGCGGGCTCGACGAAGTGGCGGGAGGCTCCGCCGCGCGCTGGTTTACGCAGGGGTTCGTGGCGGCGCACGGATCGACCGTCGACGCGCTGACCGCGCGCTTGCGCACGCTTTCACCCGAAGGCTACATAGCCGGCTGCGAGGTACTGGCCCGCACGGACCTGCGCGACGAGATCGAGCGCATCGAATGCCCCACGCTCGTGATAGCAGGCGAGCATGATCCAGTTACGACGGTAGCCGATGCTCGGTTCATGGTGGATCGCATTCGTGGCGCGCAACTCGTCCCGATCGACGCTGCGCATTTGTCGAACGTCGAAGCTGCGCCCGCATTTACCGACGCACTGCTGAAGTTCCTCGCCTGACACGCTCGCTGTCAGCGTCACCCTGAGCACGGCGCCCGCGTCTGCGGTCTTCGCCAGCAACTATCGGCGCGGGCGCCGCAAATAGATCGAGCCAATAGGTTGCTCTTCCCCGCTCGTTCGTCACACGGCGCCCACCGCCGCGCGGCAGCCGCATTTTTTTCCTCTTCCATCCAGCGAGCCCCGTTTCGGTAACGGAATCAAACGTCTGAGCGACATCGGTCAACTTTCCCTGTTACACATTCGCGAAAAAATTGCCGAAAACCCTTAGATAAATTTTTCGTACATTTTATGGGAAGGGATTGATTTACCGAAGTTCAGTTCGTACAATGCGCTTCATTGGTTGTTACGAAATGTAACGCCTTGTATCAAAGTTACTGGAACGGTCGAGCAAACGTTGTCGGCCGAAAAAAGAAAGAATTACACGGTACAAATTACCGGAAACAAACCAACGGGGCTTCGGAAGCGTGACAAATGGACCGCAACGGCGAGACGCTGGATTCAATCCGCGAAATTAACCTGTCGTACATCATGCTCGCGCAGCGCATGCTGCGCGAGGACAAGGCGATCGGCATGTTCCGCCTTGGCCTGTCGTCGCAACTGGCCGATCTGCTCGCCGGTCTTTCGCTCGCGCAATGCGTCAAGCTGGCCTCGTCGGACCAGTTGCTGTGCTTTTTCCGCTTCAACGACCATTCGATGCTCTCGGCCCTCACCCAAACGGCCAAGAATACCGATGTCGCCGCAACGCATGCCGCGATTCTCCTCGCGGGTCAGCCGGTCGAACAATTCGCTTAAGGGGCGCGTCATGGGTCCGAAGAAAAGCCTCACCGAAGACGCCCAGGAAGTCTTTCGCGCCATCGCCCTGATCGAACTCGGCGCGCGCATGCAGGTGCTCGAAAGCGAGTTGTCGCTGTCGCGGGATCGGATGATTCGCCTTTATCGCGAGATCAAGGGCGCCTCGCCGCCCAAAGGCATGCTGCCTTTCTCGGCGGACTGGTACATGACCTGGCTGGCCAACATCCATGCGTCGCTGTTCTATAACACGTACCTCTTTCTGAAAAACGAAGCGGGCTGCTCGCATCTGGACGCATTGACCAAAGGCTACCGGCTTTATCTCGAGCACTGCAGACACGGCGAATGCGAGCCGGTGCTCGATCTCACGCGTGCGTGGACGCTCGTGCGCTTTTTCGACGCCGACATGCTGCAGCTCACGCCCTGCTGCCGCTGCAGCGGCAAATTCATCGCGCACAAGCACGACCTTCAGCAAAACGTCGTATGCGGCGCGTGTCAACCGCCTTCGAGGGCCGGTAAGACCAAGAAAGCCGCCGCGGGTAAAGAAGCGGTCCAAGCCGCCTGCGCGGCGTAAAACCGCCGCATATCGTCTCCGCCACGCGAGCGCTTCACGCTCTCTTTTCAAAAGGCCCGCTCTTTCGAACGGGCTTTTTCTTTGCTTTTTCCTCCGGATTTACCCGTAGCCGGCAATCGCATTTGCGCAAAGCAACATAAGCACACTGCGGCCTTTTTACGGGCCGCTCCGCGCACTCGCCTGCCACGGTTATGCCGCACCGCCGCATTTCCTGTTTCTTGACTCCTCGTCTCCGCGCTGCTGTACTAAATCACGCAAGTTGATTTAGTCTTCGAAGCCATCACCAACAAGAACCGCTGCACCCATCGGAGGAGGAACCCTTGATGAAGACTCGCCCCTATGCCGCGCTCGCGCGCGCCGCCATGTTGTCCACGGCCGTTGCCGCAGCGCTCTGCGCGAGCGGCACTCGCGCGGCCGACAAGGTTGTCGTCGGTCTGATTACCAAGACCGACACCAATCCGTTCTTCGTCAAGATGAAACAAGGTGCCGAGGACGCCGCGAAGAAGGACGGAGTCGAGCTGCGAACGGCCGCCGGCAAGTTCGACGGCGACAACGCCAGCCAGATGACCGCGATCGAGAACATGACGGCCGCGGGCGCCAAGGCCATCCTCATCACGCCGAGCGATACGAAAGCCATCGTTCCGGCCATCAAGAAGGCGCGCTCGGCCGGTGTCATGGTCATTGCGCTCGATACGCCGACCGATCCGCAGGATGCGACCGATGCGCTGTTCGCCACCAACAACTTCAAGGCCGGCGAATTGATCGGCGAATACGCCAAAGCCGCGCTCGGCAGCAAGCCCGCCAAGATCGCCACGCTCGATCTCGCACCGGGAATTTCCGTCGGCGTTCTGCGCCATAACGGCTTTTTGAAGGGCTTCGGCATCAAGGAAGGCGATCCGAGCATCGTGTGCAGCCAGGACACGCGCGGCGACCGGGCGAAGGGTCAAACGGCAATGGAAAACTGCCTGCAAAAGGCCGCCGATATCAATGTGGTCTATACGATCAACGAGCCTGCGGCAGCCGGCGCTTATCGCGCACTGAAGGCAGCCGGCAAGGAGAAAGACGTGTTGATCGTATCGATCGACGGCGGCTGCGAAGGCGTGCGCAACGTGAAGGCCGGCCAGATCGCCGCCACCGCGCAGCAGTACCCGCTCAAGATGGCGGCGCTCGGCGTGGAAGCCGGAGCCGAGTATGCCAAGACCGGCAAGAAGGTCAGCGGCTACAAGGACACCGGCGTGACCCTCATCACCGACAAGCCGATGCAAGGCGTGGACAGCAAGGACACGAAGTTCGGCCTCGAAAACTGCTGGGGCAGCTAAGCCCTCCCTCCGGCGCGGCCTTCGGGCCCTCTGACGAAGTCCGCGCCACGTTATCCCCCGTACTGACGAGAAGACGCACCATGACGACTCGATCCGCTCCGCCGGTCGCACCGGCACCCGTCTCGCGGCCGCATCAGCACCGCATGCCGACCATCGCCGAAGCCGGCCCGCTGATCGCACTGATCGCCGCCTGCGCATTCTTCTTCACGCAGACTCATCGCTTCCTTTCGTTTCAGAATTTCTCGCTGATTCTGCAGCAGACGATGGTCGTCGCCGTGATCGCCATCGGCCAGACGCTGATCGTGCTCACCGCGGGTATCGATCTGTCGTGCGGCATGGTGATGGCCTTCGGCTCCATCGTCATGACGAAGTTCGCCGTAGGCCTCGGCGTGCCGCCCGTACTGGCGATTCTCTGCGGCATGGGCGCCAGTGCATTGTTCGGACTTCTGAACGGGGTACTGGTCACGCGCATCAAGCTGCCGTCCTTCATCGTGACGCTCGGTACGCTCAACATCGCGTTCGCGCTCACGCAGATCTACTCGAATGCCGAAACGGTCTCGAATCTGCCCGACGCGATGATGTTCCTCGGCAACACATTCTCGATCGGCCCGGCCGAGGTTACCTATGGAACCGTGCTCGCGCTGCTCATGTATCTCGCGACCTGGTTCGTACTCCGAAATACCGTCCCCGGCCGGCATCTCTATGCGCTCGGTAACAACCCCGAAGCGGCGCGGCTCATGGGCCTGTCGTCGCAGCGCATCCTCGTTTGCGTTTATACGATAGCCGGCTTCATCTACGGCATTGCCGCCCTGCTGCTCGTCTCGCGAACCGGCGTTGGCGACCCGCAGGCCGGACAGACCGAGAATCTCGACAGCATCACGGCTGTCGTGCTCGGCGGCACGAGCCTCTTCGGCGGGCGCGGGTCGATCGTCGGCACACTGCTCGGCGCGCTGATCGTCGGTGTGTTCCGCAACGGGCTGACGCTGATCGGCGTCTCGTCGGTGTATCAGGTATTGATCACCGGTGTTCTCGTGATTCTGGCCGTTGCGGCCGACAAGCTCTCGCATCGCCGCGCCTGACGCGCCTGTATTCATCAAGGAACCGCCATGTCGACACCCTCTTCCCATTCGGCCGCGCCGGTGCTGCAGGCCCGGGGCCTCGTCAAGCGCTACGGACAAGTCACCGCGCTCGACGGTTGCGATTTCGAGGTCCTGCCCGGTGAAATCCTCGCCGTCATCGGCGATAACGGTGCGGGCAAATCGTCGCTGATCAAGGCGCTCTCCGGTGCACTCGTGCCTGACGAAGGCGAAATCCTGCTCGACGGCGCACGCGTGCAATTCCGCAGCCCGCTCGATGCGCGCGAGAAAGGCATCGAGACCGTCTATCAGGAACTCGCGGTCGCGCCCGCGATGACGATCGCGGAAAACCTTTTTCTCGGACGCGAACGCCGACTGCCGGGCTGGCGCGGCTCCATCCTCCAGATGATCGACAAGCGCCGCATGCTCGAGGAAGCGACTTCCGCCATGAAGGACCTGCAGATCGGGATTCGCTCGATGCGGCAGGCGGTCGAAACGCTCTCGGGCGGACAGCGCCAGGGTGTGGCCGTGGCGCGCAGCGCCGCGTTCGCGCGCCATGTCGTGATTCTCGACGAGCCGACGGCCGCGCTAGGCGTGAAGGAAGGCAACATGGTGCTCGAGCTCATCCGGCGCGTGCGCGACCGTGGCCTGCCGGTCATCTTGATCAGTCACAACATGCCGCATGTCTTCGAAATTGCCGATCGCATCCATATCCAGCGTCTCGGCCGGCGCGCCGCGCTCGTCAACACGAAAGACATCCATATGTCGGAAGCCGTCGCGATCATGACCGGTGCCAAAGAGGCCGACGTCAAGGCGATCGCATGATTTTCGATCGCGCAATCGCGTCAGCGGTACGGCGACGATGAGCCGGGCACATCCCCCCGCAACACGCCCGGTCGGGTCGAACCAAGTCGGCATGCGGCAGTTCAACGAGCGGATCGTGCTGCAGGCGATCCGGCTCCATGGCTCGCTCGCCAAGGCAGATGTCGCTCGCCTCACGAGGCTGTCGATGCAGACGGCGTCGATGATTGTCGATCGGCTTATCGAGGATGGGCTGCTCGTCAAGCAGGCTCGTGTGCGCGGACGCATCGGGCAGCCGTCGGTGCCGATTGCGTTGCAGCCTGACGGCGCTTATACCATCGGCATCAAAGTCGGGCGTCGCAGCCTGGATGTGCTGGCGCTGGATTTCGTTGGACACGTCCGCAGTCGCGAAGTGTTCGAGTACGCCTATCCGGACCCGCAGACGCTTTTTCCCACGCTCGAGCGCAACCTCGGGCGCGTGATGACGATGCTGGGGGATGGGGCTGCCAAGGTAGTTGGCATGGGGGTCGCCGCACCGCTCTGGCTTGGCGGGTGGCGCGAGTTTCTGGGCGCGCCACCTGGGGTGCTTGATGGCTGGAATGCCATCGACATTCGCACGCGTATAGCGGCAATGAGCGGATTGCCTGTCGAGTTCGCAAAGGATACGACTGCCGCTTGCGCGGCCGAACTCGTGATGGGCCAAGGGCGCGGAATCCGGACGTTTCTTTATCTCTTTGTCGGTACGTTTATCGGTGGAGGACTGGTGCTCGACGGCCGGCTGCATAGCGGGCCGCATGGTAATGCCGGCGCGGTGGGCTCGATTCCACTATCGGCCGGCAATGGACACGCGCCGCGGCAATTACTGCATGCGGCGTCGGGGTTTGTGCTCGAACAGCGTATGACTGAGCGCGGAGCGCCGGCTGCGGCGGCGCACGATCATCGGGCTTTTGACGCCGACGTATGGCCTATCACCGACCGCTGGCTCGATGAAGCCTGCACAGCCATTGCCTCGACCATTGCGACTTCGGCAGCACTCATCGATCTCGAAGCTGTGGTGGTGGATGGCGAGATCGATCGGCAACTCGTACGCGAGATCATTCGACGCACACAGCGCGAGCTCGATCGGATCGAATGGGAGGGAATGGTACGACCGCAGTTGCTCGAAGGGACGATCGGCACCGATGCTCGGGCGATGGGAGCCGCTATTTTGCCGCTCTACGCGCATTTTGCACCGATGCATGAGCTGTTTTTGAAGTCTGAAAGTCAGCCTGCACTACGCGTCGAACGGATTTAGCACGCGATTACCTGTACCGGCGAAATCATCGACGTTCCGCGTCACCACTGTCAGGTCGTGGATCAACGCAGTTGCCGCAATCAACTTGTCCAGGGCGTGTTCCGGATGGGGTACGCGCAATCGCCCCCATAGTTGCCCGATCTCTTCGTCGACTGCCAGGACGTGTGGGCCGAATTCCAGAAGCACATCGTCAAGCCAGTTTTCCAGACGCGTTGCCTGCGGCTTGTCGCCCCGGTGGCGAATGAGTTCGACGCCTCGTCGGATTTCCCCAATCGTCACCACCGAGAGGTACAGATCCGCATCGTCCCGGGATGCCTTGCGGAAGAAGGCCATTACGCCCTTGTCTGCTCGGTCTCGCTTCCGAATTTCGCTGATGACGTCCGTATCAACCAAATACATTGGAAGCCTCGCCATCATCCACACGTGCGAAATCCTCGTCGGCGCCGACGTTTGGGATACTCATCAACACTTGTGCGAAGGTCTTGCGCTGCGGCGTCCGCAGTGCTTTTGCCAAAATGTCGCGATGCTCCGCTTCCGCGCTTCGGCCGTGTGCGGCGGCTCGCTCGCGCAGGGTCTGGACGATTGCCTCGTCCACGTTTCTCACCAGAAGATTTGCCATACCGTACCTCCAAACGCTCATTGCTATCAATGCTAGCACGCAATATGCAAAGTGCAATCACTGATGTCGCGAGCGAGAGTGAGCCGATGCCACGCGGACGACTACCCGGTCTTGACGCCGTATGACGCGATGGTTGCACTTCTCCACGCCCGAATGAAAAACGCCGCCCAGCGAACAACAGCTAGGGCGGCGTCCAAGCCTGATCGCTTGGCGATTTGCTCTACCGCTTGGCGACCTGGTCGGTCGAGTCACTCGCCTTCACGTCACCCCATCCGCCACCCAACGCACGAATCAGGTTGACCGTCGCCACCGCCTGAGAGCCCGCGAGCTGACTCGCCTGCCGCTGCGCAACGAGCACCGATCGTTCGCTATCGAGCACATCGAGATAGCTGACCTGCCCTTCCCGATACTGCGTCTGCGACAGATGCGCCGCACGCTGCGCCGAACTGACCGCATCGCCTTGCGCACGAATCTGATCGTCGAGCAACCGCAAATCGGCGAGGTTGTCCTCGACCTCCCTGAACGCGGTCAGCACCTGCGAGCGATACAGCGCGACGTCTTCGTCGAACTGCGCGCGTGCCTGCGCGAGCTGAGCCTTGCGTCGGCCACCGTCGAAAATCGGCAGCGTGAGCGCCGTGCCCGCGAACGGCCCGAGCAGGAAAGTCCGGCTCGACCACATGAAGAGCTCGCCCAGCCCCGCCGATTCATAGCCGAAGGACCCGGTGATATCGAGCTTCGGAAAGAATGCCGACTTCGCCAGCCCCACCCGCGCATTGGCCGCGGCCATCGCGCGCTCGGCCGCCGCAATATCGGGGCGCCGTTCGAGCAACGCCGAGGGCAGACCCGCCGGCACGCGCGCCGTGACCGGCACGAGCGGTTGCTGCGGGAACGTGAACTCCGCCGGCGTCTTGCCGAGCAAAATCGCAAGACTGTGCTCAGCCGCCGCGCGCTGCCGCTCCACGCCCACCGCTTCGGCCCGCGCCGTCGCGAGCGAGTTGTTCGCCTGCGACAAGTCGAGCTCGCTCACCTCGCCTTCGTCGAAGCGGCGCTTGACGAGCTTCACGCCCTCTTCGCGCAGCGCGATCGTACGGTTGTACAGATCGCGCTCGGCATCGAGCTCGCGCAGCGAAAAGTAAGCCGCCGCCACGTCCGCCTGCAACGCGAGCTGGACCGAACGAAACAGCGCTTCGCTTTGCTGCGAGTCGGCACGCGCAGCCCTGACATTCGAGCTGACCCGTCCAAACAGGTCCGCTTCGTATGACACCGTCGACTGCGCACGCCACAGTGTCAGCGGCGGCACGTTCGCATTTTGCGGCAGGCCCTGCGAGGCCGGCGACAACTTCTCGCGCGTCGGCCCGAAGCCCGCGTCGATTTCGGGGAACCATGCCGAGCGAGCCGAACTGAGCGCCGCCCGCGATTGCCGCACGCGCGCCGCTGCCGCCTTCAAATCCTGATTCGCCTCGAGCGCCTGCTCTTCGAGCTTGTTGAGCATGTCGTCGCCGAATACGGTCCACCATTCGCCGCGCGAAAGCGCATCGGACGGCTGCGCAGGCTTCCATTGCCCCGCCGATGCCGCCGATGCGTCCGTCGCATCGGTATGCGGCGCTTCCTTGAACGCACTCGGGATGTTCATGTCCGGCCGTTTGTAGGCCGGATCGAGCGAGCATGCGGCCAACAGCGCAATCAACAAGCCGCTCGCCAGCATCTGCATGGCACCGCCTCGCGTGGCCCGCGTGCCCCGTGCGCCGGCCGTTTTTTCCAATCGTTTCATTTTTTCTCCCAAGCCTTATGCGTCGGTAACATCCAGCTCGCGCACTTTCGAATCGGTCTCGTCCTTCGAGTCCTTGCCGGCGACATGGATCTTGCCGCCCGCCAGCGTGCGCAGCACGACATAAAAGACCGGCGTCAGCATGAGCCCGAACAGCGTCACCCCCAGCATGCCGAAGAACACCGCAATGCCCATCGCATGCCGCATCTCGGAGCCGGCCCCCGTCGACAGCACGAGCGGGACGACACCCATGATGAACGCGATCGACGTCATCAGAATCGGCCGCAGCCGCAGCCGGCTCGCCTCGATGGCCGCGGCCATCGGCGTGCGACCGTCGTGCTCGAGCTCCCGCGCGAACTCCACGATCAGGATCGCGTTCTTCGAGGCGAGCCCCACGAGCACCATCAAGCCGATCTGCGTGAAGATGTTGTTGTCGCCGCGCAGCAGCCAGACCCCGGCCAGCGCGGAGAGCACACTCATCGGCACGATCAGGATCACGGCGAGCGGCAGCGTCAGGCTTTCATAGAGCGCCGCGAGCACGAGGAACACGAGCAGCACGCTGATCGGGAACACCCAGATGGCGGAGTTGCCGGCCAGCACCTGCTGATACGTGAGGTCGGTCCACTCGAACTTCACGCCGCGCGGCAACGTCTCCTTCGCGATCTTCTCGATGACGGCCTGCGCCTGCCCCGACGAATAACCGGGCGCGGGCCCGCCGTTGATGTCGGCGGCGGTGTAGCCGTTGTAGCGCACCACCATCTCAGGGCCATACGTGGGCGTCACCTTGACCAGCGAGGACAGCGGCACCATTTCGCCCGACGCCGAGCGCGTCTTCAGTTGCCCGATGTCATCGGGCCGCGAACGGAACGGCGCATCGGCCTGCACGCGAACCTGATAGACGCGTCCGAAGCGATTGAAGTCGTTCACGTAAAGCGAGCCCAGATAGACCTGCATCGTCTGGAACACATCGGTGACGGGAATGCCGAGTTGCTTGGCCTTCACGCGGTCCAGATCGACGTTCAACTGCGGCACGTTGATCTGGTAGCTCGTGAAGAGCGGACCGAGTTCAGGCGCCGTTTGCGCGCGCTTGATGAACGCCTCGGTCGCCTTCTCGAGTTGCGTATAGCCGAGTGCGCCGCGATCCTCGAGCTGCAGCTTGAAGCCGCCGAGCGTGCCGAGACCCAACACGGGCGGCGGCGGGAACACCGCAACGAAGGCGTCCTTGATGCCACCGAACTTCTGGTTCAACGCGCCCGCGATCGCGCCGGCCGAGAGGGCGCGCGAACCGCGATCCTTGAACGGCTTGAGCGAAACGAACACGATGCCGGCGCTCGAGCTGTTCGTGAAGCCGTTCACCGACAGCCCCGGGAATGCGACGGCGTGTTCGACGCCCGGCTGCTGCGCGACGATATCGCCCATCTCGCGAATGACGCGCTCGGTGCGATCGAGTGTCGCGCCGGTCGGCAGTTGGGCGAACGCGATCAGGTACTCCTTGTCCTGCGCGGGCACGAAGCCGCCCGGCACGATCTGCGTGACGAGGACCGTCGCACCGACGAGCACCGCATAGACGCCGAGCATCATCGTGCGGTGGCCGAGCACGCCCCGCACACCGCGTCCATAGGCCGTGGAACCGCGCTTGAAGACCTTGTTGAACCCACGGAAGAACCCGCCGAAAAGACGGTTCATGACTCGCGTGAGCCAATCCTCGGGCGCATCGTGGCTGCGCAACAGGATCGCGCAAAGCGCCGGCGAAAGCGTCAGCGAATTGAACGCGGAAATCACCGTCGAGATCGCGATCGTCATCGCGAACTGCTTGTAGAACTGCCCCGTCAAGCCGCTCATGAACGCGAGCGGCACGAACACGGCAACGAGCGTCAGCGCAATGGCGATGATCGGCCCGCTCACTTCTCGCATCGCGCGCACGGTCGCCGCATGGGCACTGTGCCCCTCGGCAATGTTGCGTTCGACGTTTTCGACGACCACGATCGCATCGTCGACGACGATACCGATCGCAAGCACCATACCGAACAGCGATAGCGCGTTGATCGAGAACCCGAATGCCAGCAGCAGCGAGAACGTACCGACGATAGAAACCGGTACCGCGACGAGCGGAATGATCGACGCGCGCCACGTCTGCAGAAACACGATCACGACGATGACGACGAGCGCGATCGCCTCCAGCAGCGTATGGATCACGGCCTCGATACTCGAGCGCACGAACTGCGTCGGGTCATAGACGATGCTGTAGTCGATACCTGCCGGGAAGTCCTTCTTCAGGTCGGCCATATCCTTGCGGACCTGATCGGAGATCGCGAGCGAATTGGCACCCGGCTGCTGGTTGATTGCGAGCGCAACGGCCGGCTTGTTGTCGAGCAGAGAACGCAGGGCATACTCGGACGCGGCGAGTTCCACGCGCGCCACGTCGCGCAGATACGTCACACCGCCCGTCGGCGAAGTCTTCACGACGATGGCACCGAACTGCTCTTCCGTTTGCAACCGGCCGCGCGCGTTGACCGACAACTGCAGCGGCACGCCGGGGCCCGTCGGCGAGGCGCCGATCACACCCGCGGCGACCTGCACGTTTTGCTCGCGAATCGCGGCAACGACATCGTTCGCCGTCAATCCGTGCTCGGCCACCTTCTGCGGATCGAGCCATACGCGCATGGCGTAGTCACCCGCACCCCATAGTTGCACCTGGCCCACGCCCGCGATGCGCTCGAGCCGATCCTTGACGTTGAGCAGCGCATAGTTGCGCAGGTACGTCATGTCGTATCGATTGTCGGGCGAGATCAGGTGCACGACCATCGTCAGCGTCGGCGAGCTCTTGATCGTCGTCACCCCCAGACGCTGCACGTCGTCGGGCAAGCGCGGCAGCGCCTGCGACACCCGGTTTTGCACGAGCTGCTGCGCCTTGTCCGGATCGGTGCCGAGGCGGAACGTGATCGTGAGCGTCATGTTGCCGTCGCTATTGGCCTGCGACTGCATGTAGAGCATGTTCTCGACGCCGTTGATCTGTTCCTCGAGCGGTGAAGCCACCGTTTCGGCGATCACCTTCGGATTCGCGCCCGGATACTGCGCGTGGACCACGACCGAAGGCGGCACGACTTCCGGATACTCGGAAATCGGCAACTGGAAAAGCGCGATCACGCCCGCCAGCAGGATCAGAACCGATAGCACCCCTGCAAAGATCGGCCGATCGATAAAGAATTTTGAAATGTTCATATCGCGTTCTGTTCAATTGAGCGCATCGAATTCGAGCGCAACGGACCACTCACGAATTCGACGAGTCGCCGGCATTCGAGGCATTGGCATCCGTCTGATTGGCGCCCGGCTGGCCATCGCTGCCGTCGTCCATCGCCACCACGTGCGGCCGCACCGTTGCGCCGGGGCGCACACGCTGAATGCCGTGGACGACGATACGATCGCCGCCAGCAAGACCGGCCGTGATCACGCGCAGGTTGCCGTGCAAGGCGCCGAGCGAGACCGGCCGATACGAGACCTGGCCCTTCGCATCGACGACGAGCACGAACTTCTTGTCCTGATCGGTACCGATGGCGGCTTCCTCGACAAGCAGCGCGCGGTGTGGCGCACCGCCGCCCACCTTGATGCGCGCGTACAGGCCCGGCACGAGCGTGCCGTCCGGATTGTCGAAACGCGCGCGCACCCGAATCGTGCTCGATGCGGTATCGAGCCGGTTGTCGACCGACGCCACGACGCCCTTGCGCGAGTAACCCGACTCGTCGGCCAGCCCCAGCTCGACGGGCACGGACGTACCCGTGCGTGCGCGGCCGATGTACTTGAGGTAGGTCTGTTCGTCGACATCGAACGAGGCGTAGATGGGCGACACCGAAACGAGCGTCGTGAGCGGCGGCGTGCCGGACCCCACGGAGACCACGTTGCCGAGCGTGACTTCGGCACGCGAAACACGGCCGGACACGGGTGCGACGATCTTCGTATAACCGAGATTGATGCGCGCCGTCTCCAGCGCGGCTTCAGCGGCCTGTACGTTCGCTGCGGCCTCGACCGCCGCATTCTTCTTCTCGTCGAAGTCGCGCTTCGCGATTGCGTTGTCCTCGATCAAACGCTGCGCGCGCTGCCAATCGCTTTGCGCGTAGCCGTTGCGCGCCTTCGCGGCCGCAAGCTGCGCCTGCGCGCGATCGACTTCGGCCGCATAGGGACGCGGATCGATGACGAACAGCACGTCGCCCTTTTTCACGAGGGAGCCGTCCTTGAAGTTGACCGAGACGATCGTGCCCGAAACGAGCGGGCGCACCTCGACCTTGTCCACGGCCTCGAGCCGGCCCGAGTACTCCTGCCAGTCGGTCACGGTCTTGTCGAGAACCGCGGCCACGTCGACTTCGGGTGCCATCGGCGCCGCCTGTGCCGGCGCATTGGCATTCACGCGCACGGCCGTCAGAGTGCCGACGCCCGCCAGCACGGCGACGGCGACCACCGCGCCGGCGATACGTGTACGGGAAAAACGCTGCTTGGACATAAGGAAGCTCCGGTGTGTTGATTGATTGTTGTATGACGTTTCTGATCAGCGAATCGTGACTGCGGGCGGTGCAAGACGGCTTTGAAAAAACCGCACTGCATCCTGCAGTGCCTGAGCATCGCTTCCCACCTGCTCATGGGATGCGCTCGGATAACGGACGACCTGGGTCGGCACGCCTGCGCTGATGAGGCGCGAGGCGTACCGTTCCGCTTCGATATGCAGCACGTCGTTTTGCGCGGTGGCGACGAACGTCGGCGGCAGCCCGGCAAGCCGGGCCGATTCGAGCGGTGCCGCGTAGGGATGCAGCCGTTGCGCGGCTTGCGGCAGATAGGCACGATAGCTCGCCGCGCATTCGCGCGCCGAGATGTCGGAGGCAACGCGCCGCTCGTCGGCAAGGCAAGTCATGCTCGGATCGAGCATCGGGCTGAACAACGCCTGTGCGTCGATGCGGACTTCGCCGCGATCGCGCGCGACGAACGCGAGCCCATTGGCGATATGTCCGCCCGCGCAATGCCCCGCCACGAACAGTAGTTTTCCGCCGGCACCGTACGTGCGCCCGACGGCTTCGACCCATCGCGCGGCGCGATAGGCATCCTCGAGCGCGGCTGGAAACGGATGTTTCGGCGCCAGCGAATAATCTACGGATATGACCAAGGCCGAAAGATGCTCGGCAAAATGACGCGCCGCCGCATCGCCATCGTCAAGCGAACCGCGTACGAACGCGCCGCCATGAAAATAAAGCAAGACGGGCATTGAGCGCAAGCCGTCACGGCGATAAATCCGCAATGCGATATTGCGCTGATATCCGGCAATCTGAATTTCGTTGATCTCGAGCGAAGGCGCGGCGGACGAGCCGCCTTCCGAAATGCTACGAGAGTGCGTAGTACGCATGGGTCGAGCGCACAAAGGCGCGGCAGTTTCACAATGATCCGAATTGTGGGTTCGGCAGGAATTCCGATAAATGCCTATAATCCGGCAACACAATTCACCGCTTCCGAACAATTGTCTGCATGTCGCTGCCGGCGTCCGGCGCGAGCGCGGCGGTGGGTCATTTCCTCCGGAGAGCAACGATGGATCGCCTACAAGCCATGCAGGTGTTCACTCGCGTGGTCGATACGAACAGCTTCACCAAGGCAGCGGAAACGCTCGATTTGCCACGGGCATCGGTCACCACGATCATTCAGAACCTGGAGGCCCATCTCGGCGTGCGCCTCATGCACAGGACGACGCGCCGTCTCAGTCTCACGCCCGATGGCGCAGCGTACTACGAACGCTGCGTGCGCATTCTCGCCGATGTCGAAGAAACCGAGAGCAGCCTGCAAAACGGCAACAAGAAGCCGCACGGCAAGCTGCGCGTCGACATGCCGGGCTCGATCGGGCGAACGATCGTCATTCCCGCGCTGCGCGAATTCCGCGAGCGCTATCCGGATATCGACGTGCAGCTCGGCTTGTCGGACCGGCCCGTCGACTTGCTGCAAGAAGGCGTCGATTGCGTCGTGCGGGTCGGCGCCCTGCAGGATTCGTCGCTGGTGGCGCGCCGCATCGGCCTGTTCGAGGGCGTGACCTGCGCGTCGCCCGATTACCTGGCGCAGGCAGGCGTGCCGCGCACGCTCGAGGAATTGAGCCAGCACCGTGCGATCAATTACTTCTCGAGCCGCACGGGCCGCATCATGAACTGGTCGTTTCTCGTCGACGGCAAGGAAGTCGAAGTCAAGATGGAGGGCTCGATCTCGGTCAACGACGCGGACGCTTATGTGGCCTGCGCGGTCGAAGGGTTCGGCATGATCCAGATGGCGCTGTTCATGGTGCTGCCGCATCTGCGATCGGGCGCGCTCAAGGAAGTGCTGCCCGAATGGAAGCCGCTGCCGATGCCGATTTCCGCCGTTTATCCGCACAGCCGTCATTTGTCGCCGAAAGTGCGCGTCTTCGTCGATTGGGTGGCGGAAGTGTTCGATCGCTGCCCGTTGCTCAGCGGCCGTCAAAGCCTCGACAAGGCCTGCAGCAAGCGTACGCTCGAAGACTTGGAATCGGCCCAGCCGCTCGATACGCCTGTGCTGTCGGAATGGGTCGCGTAAGGGGCGAGACCTGCGGGCGCCGCTTTTTCCGGGCGCCTGGATACGTTTGACTTCGCTTCATTGTTTTGTCCGCGCGACAAATCAATTCACGATTCGTAGATTTATCGAGCGCGCTTCGAACACTACATTTGCAACTGTCGCGGCACTGATCGTCAGACGCCGCATCGAACAGACAGGAGCATCCATCATGAAGCGCACTTCCCTCATCGCCGCCCTTTTGACTTCGCTCGTCGCGAGCACCGCTGCATTCGCCGATGGCGGCATCGGACACAACGGCACTTACAACGATCAATCGTGGATCGGCACGAGCACGAAAACGCGTGCCGAAGTGCGAGCCGAAGTGGCCGCCGCTCAACGCGATGGCACGCTCCCCTCGATGAACAAGCAAAGCTATCCGAACATCGGGCTCGAAGGCCAAACGCAGGCGGCACGTATCGCGGACCGCGAAGGCAGCACGGGTGTTTCGCTTGCCCGTCAATGACGAGCCGGATCATGTTCGATACGGATTTGTCGCTGCTCGATAACTGGGATGTCGACACGCCGAATTGGGTGCCGTTCTCGTCGCGGCGGCGCGATGCCGCCGCGACGGGTGCGCCCCTCAGTGCTGCGGCACGCCGTTGCGCCAATCGTCCCAGTGCGTCACGATCTCTTGAACGAGCGGATTGCCGGCCAGAAACAGATTGGCAACGGCCGGACCGAAGCCGCCCTGGTCCGCGTAGTTGAGCAGGTTATCGGCACTCGTCTGACCCGCGTAGGGCCGATCGAAGTCCGAGCCTGAACGCAGCACGGCTACGCGGTTCAGATCCACGCGGTGCACGCTGGCCGCACGCTTCAAGGCTTCGTAGGTCGCATTGTCCTCCTGCTGGGTCGTGCAATAGACCCCCTTGCCGTCGGTCATGATCTTCGTCCATTCGCGCGCACGCTCGCCAAGCAGCGTCCCGGACCACCAGGTATCGCCGGCTAGCGTATCGCACTGAACGACCTTAGGCGGCTGGTTGGCCGGCGCGTAACTGTATTTGGCGCGCGCAGCCTGCGCTTGTTGGCTATCCGACAGTGTCACGTTCCGCGAGAGCGCGAACGCTGCATCGGCAAGGCGCGTATTCAACTGGAAGACCTCGGTGCGGTAATCGAGCGGCGGCTTCTCGGTAGGGCTTTTCGTATTGATGCCGAGATAGCCGGTATTCCAACCCGGCGGAATCTCACGCCCATCGAGCTCCCACTGAATGCCGAAGTCGACGAGATACTTCGCCCATGCTGCCGAACCGAGCGTACCTTGCGCGGGGTCGATGCCCGCGATTCCGGCGATCAGGAAATAGGTATGGCGCAAATCGAATCGGTGCGAGAACGTCAGTGCCATGATCGAGGCCGCCGCATTCGCGTGGCCCATTCCGGTCGTGACGACACAGACATCCTGCCGGTTGCACTTGACCTCTGGATAGTCGGGCGATAAACCGGCGACGGGAATCGGCTTCCACGGCCCGAGATGATCGAGCCATACCTGGCCCTCGGGACCGAACATCGAAACGATCATGACCTTGACCGGATGGCCGGCCGAGGCGGTTTCCGTAAAGCTATCGGCGTTGTCCTGCGCATTGGAGGCCGTCGCCGCGCATGCCGCAAGCGCCAACGCGGCGACCGATAAGATGGAGCGAGTAAGCATGGGCGTTCCTTGTTGAATTCCTGAGGGTGGAAAAGAAGAAGACCGCTCGCTATTGCCTGTGCTTGTACTGCTACGTCTGCTGCCGTTCGCGCGTGGGCGCTTTGTGCCAATGAGGACTGGTTTCGGCAGCGGGCTCAGTATAACGAGCGGATTACGCCAATACTCAACGACCTGTCTTTTAGTGCTTCGATCCGGTTCGCCGGGAGGCATCCGGTCCACCCAGCGCATGCTGGCTGCCGTCCGACTTCGGTGCGGGCGGCCCAGGCTGCTCGTCGTCGCTTTGTGCGGGATCATCCACTGAGTTTTCCGCAACTGCACCATTGGCACCTCGAGCGGGAACGACCACGGTGCTTCGCAGCGGATTCGCGATTTCGATACCCCTCGCCCGGAACATCTCGAGAATGCGCCGGTTGAATTCGCGCTGCACGGGCCAGCGTGCCGTATCGCGGCACTGCATCTGACCGACCAGCGTCACCATCGCACCATCGACTTGATCCACGCCCCAGAAGCTGAAGTCCGACACGATGCCATCCTTGAACTTCGGGTCTTCGCGCAACGAAGCGCCGATATCGTTCAAGGTCTGCACGGCGAGATCGACGTCCTGACCATAAGCGATGTTGATCTTCACGGAAGCATTGCCGAGTCCGCGATTCGAATTGTTTACCGTCGTGACGGAACTGAACGGAATGGTATGGAGCGACCCGTCACCGCCGCGCAGGCGCACCGTGCGAATCGACAGATATTCGACCGTACCCGAGACGCCCGCCACCGTGACCCAATCGCCCACCTGCATCGCGTTTTCCATCAGCAGGAACATGCCGGTAATAAAATCCTGCACGAGCTTTTGCGAACCGAAGCCGAGCGCAACGCCGAAGATACTGGCGCCCGCCAGCAGCGGACCGATGTTCACGCCGATTTCGCTCAATCCCGTGAGACCGACCACGAGCGCGATACCGATGAACAGCGTCGTGCGCAGCATCGGCAACAGCGTGCGCAAGCGCGCCGCCCGCATGAGATCGCCCGCGGTCGTCCATTTGAGCAGGCGCCGCTCGATCGAAACGTTGATTGCCTCCCATACGGCAATGGCCGCGAATGCCGCGATCGCCACTGTCACGACCGCCGATACGAGCCGCCGCCCGAGGTCTTTCTGGACGAATGCCTGCCAAGGGTGAAGGTCCCAGATCGACAGGACGAAATTTGCAGCTGCGAGGACGATCGCAACCGTGATGATCCCGCGCAGCATCGGATAGTAACGATGCGCCCGCGCGAGCGCGATCGAACCCTTCTCGCCGTTCGTCGAACGGAACATGCGGCCAAGCACGCCGGACGCCACGATCGCCGCAAGACGCGCGCCGATCAGGATCCCGAGCGATATCCCGCCGCGCCCCAGCACGATGCGATAACCATCGCGAACATCGAGCGCCCAGATGAACCACAGCGCGATCACGACGAATACCGCGATGTAGGCCCAGGCGCCCGCAAGCCACTGGCCCACGAGCTTGAACGCGCGCGTGCGCCCGGTGGCGTCGCGAATCCATTGCCGCACGGGGCGGCGAATCTGCAAAATCAGAATCGCGACCATGATATGGCCGACGAGCGTCACCGTCTTGACGATGCCGAGATGCGCTTCGGGCGACAGGCCCAACGGCACCGGAGCCTCCGCCAACGCAATGCCGACGGCCACCACGGCAACGAGCCACATGAGCCATCGCTCGACGAAAACGGCCGATTCGTCGCTGATCGGCAACAGGCGCAGCTTCGGCGCATCGCTTGCCAGCAGGAGCCCGCAGGCCAGCGCCACGACACGCGCGATCGCATAGACCTGGATCAGCGTGTCGAGCACCGCCTCTTCGGGCGTCCCATCGTCGGTCAGCAACGACATCGCAACGACCGCGATGACGACGGATACCGCAAGCGGCACCGCCTTCAACAGCGTGTGCAGCAATGCGAACGGCAGCCGCTGCAAGAGCGACCAGTGCTGCACCGCGCGCGCGGCATTGCGCTGGCTGCGCGCGGCGCGCTCGGCGTCGGATTCGATCGATCGTGCATCGATGCCTGCGGCCTGCAACGGTATGGCATCGGCCGAAGCCGCATCGGCCTGCGCCCCGCCGGCGGTCATCCCGCCATCGGCCGCCGTGCCGGCCTCAGCCTCGGTCATCGCCTCGGGCGCCACGGCCGGCGCCTCACGCGCGACACCACGGTTGCCGAGCGCCTCGATGTGCTTTTTGAGCAGCCGAGCCAACAGCACTCCGACCAGCCACGCCGGCAACAGCGAGGCCGAGAGCGTAGCCGCCAACTCCCGCAATTGCGCGCGGCCGGGGATGCTCTCGATTTCATATCCCCACCAGGCACGAACGGAATGGACGTCGAGCAACGCCGCCGCCGATGCCTTCACCGACGACGCCGCATGACGAATCGTGGCGGCGGTCTGCCGCGAGAGCTGCGAGACCAGTCCGTTCTGGGCGATCGCGGCCAGGACGACCGACGCGCCACTAGCCGGTGCTGGCGCCGCGCTCGCGGCCGACGCGGCGCTGGCCGGTGGCGCGCTCAATGCGCCGGCCGCGGCGATGGCACGGAGCGTATCGGTGATTTTCGTGCGCGTTCTCGGGTCGTTCAGTGCGTCGAGTGCGCGCTTGGCCTGATCTGGCGTGAGCGTGACGGGCGAGGGATTCGAGGCGCCCGCGGCAGCGGATGCGGATGCGGATGCGGATGCGGACGCGGGCGCGGGCGCAGATGCCGATGCGGTCGCGGCGGGCTCGGCGCAGACCGTAAAAGACAAAAACGATAAAAACAACGCGAGGACGATGAATTTGCGCATAACAAAGGGGGAAGGCCATACCGAAGACGGGACCGGACCGCGGCGATGCGGCCCTGACCGGTCTGGATACGACTTCACTAGTGCGCGAACGGTTCAGAAAAGCTGCAATGCAGCAACATTTGTACCATTCATCTGACAAGCGCTGCCGGATTGCCCTGAAATGCTACGCCCGCTCGAGCGCCGCGATTTCTCGCACCAGCACGAGCAGCATGGACAGGCTCGCGCCGCCGCCCGCACGCTGCTCGGCCAGCAGCCGGCCGTAGCGTTCGAGCGGCACGGCGCGCCTTTCCTGCCACGCCTCGGCGATGGCTTCGGGCCGCTTGCTCTGGGCGTCCGTTTGGGCGAGCGCACTGGCGGTCAGCGTACGCTTGAGCCGCGCAAACTCCGTCAGCGCCGCGGCGCGCGCAAGAACGTCCCAGTGCGTCGGCGTGGGGAGCGCGTTCGCACGTTCCGCAATGAAGCCGTAGTGCAGCACGGTGCCGAGTGCGAAATATACCCCGGCAACGAGTTCCAGCGGCTCGCCCGTCGTCGCCGCGATATCGGCGATATCGAGCAGCGAAGCCGAGATGTCGCCGCGCGCGACATAGGTCGCGAGTTCGCCATCCACGCCGGCCGATTCGAGCGACTGCCTGCGTTGCGAAAGGGCCTCGCGGTCCGCGGCGGGCAGCAGCTGCTCGAGCTGTGAGGACAAGCGTTCGACTGCCTCGCGGCAACGCTCGACGAGTGCTGCAACGGGGACGCCCGCCGCGGCGTCGGCCCCATCTCGCGCGACGCCGCCGGCTTGCATCTGCCGAAGGAACCAGAGCGCGGCATGCTCGACGAGCCGCGCCACTTCGACGAACATGCGCGCTTGCACGTCGCCCGCAATGCGGTTGTCGAGGGCATCGATCCGGCGCCAGAGCGCGTCGACGTGAAAGACATCGCGCGCGACGATCGTCGCCCTCGCGATATCGCTGGCTTTCGCATCGGTCTCTTCCTGCAGCCGATGCACGAACGCGCACCCAAGGCGATTGACCAGAATGTTGGCCACATGCGTGGCGAGGATTTCACGCTTGAGCGGGTGCCGCTCGCTCGCGGCTGCGAACCGCACCTGCAGCGGCTTCGGAAAGTAATCGCGAAAGAAGTCAGCGACGAGCGGATCCTCGGGCAGATCGGAATCGAGCAACTCGTCGAAGAGCCACATCTTGCTGTAGGCGAGCAGCACGGCGCGCTCGGGCGACGTGAGGCCCAGATGCGCCGACTGGCGCTCGGCGATTTCCTCGTCGGTCGGCAAGAATTCGATGACGCGATTGAGGCGCCCGGCGCGCTCGAGCGAACGCATGAGGCGTACTTCGGCATCGAGGCGCTCCGCCGAATGACGGCCCGCGATGGAAAGCGCCTGCGTTTGCTGATAGTTGTCGCGCAGCACGAGCTCGCCCACTTCGTCGGTCATTTCGGCGAGCAGCGCGTTGCGCTGTTTCTCCGTGAGCTCGCCTTCGGCCACGACGAGTCCCAGCAAAATCTTGATATTGACCTCATGGTCCGAGCAATCGACCCCCGCGGAGTTGTCGATCGCATCGGTATTGACGCGGCCGCCTTTGAGGGCGTACTCGATACGCCCCAGTTGCGTGAGGCCGAGATTGCCGCCTTCGGCGACCACTTTCGCGCGCAAGTCGGCACCGTTCACGCGCACTGCATCGCTGGCGCGGTCACCCACTTGCGCATGCGTTTCCCGAGTCGCCTTCACGTAGGTGCCGATCCCGCCGTTGTACAGCAGGTCGACCGGCGCAAGCAAAATGGCTCGAATGAGCTCGTTCGGCGCGAGCGTGGGCGCCTCCGTGCCCAGTACCGCACGCACGGCCGGCGAAAGCGGAATCGTCTTCGCGCTGCGCGGGTAGACGCCGCCGCCCGCCGAGATGCGCGCCGTATCGTAGTCCGCCCAGCTCGAACGCTCGAGCCCGAACAGGCGCGCGCGTTCGGCAAAGCTCGCCTCCGGGTCCGGATCGGGATCGAGAAAGATGTGCCGATGATCGAATGCAGCAACGAGGCGGATATGACGCGAAAGCAGCATACCGTTACCGAATACGTCGCCCGACATGTCGCCCACACCCACGACCGTGAAATCGGTGGTCTGCGTATCGATGCCCATTTCACGGAAATGCCGCTTGACCGACTCCCATGCCCCACGCGCCGTGATGCCCATCTTCTTGTGGTCGTATCCGACCGAGCCGCCCGAGGCGAATGCATCGTCGAGCCAGAAACCATACTCGCGCGCGATCGCATTCGCGTAGTCGGAAAACGTCGCGGTGCCCTTGTCCGCGGCGACGACGAGATACGGATCGTCCGTATCGTGGCGCACGACTTCGGGTGGCGGTACGATCCCGCCGGGCGTGCGGTTGTCCGTCACATCGAGCAGCCCGCGCAGGAACGTGCGATAGCACGACACGCCTTCTCGCAGGAACGCTTCGCGATCAGCAGCGAGCGGCGGATTCTTGACGACGAAGCCGCCTTTCGAGCCCACCGGCACGATCACGGTGTTCTTCACCATCTGCGCTTTCATGAGGCCCAAAACTTCCGTGCGGAAATCCTCGCGCCGATCGGACCAGCGCAGACCGCCGCGCGCCACGCGCCCCCCTCGCAAATGCACGCCTTCGACACGCGGCGAATAGACC
Source organism: Paraburkholderia sp. NMBU_R16 (assembly GCF_013282575.1). Lineage (GTDB taxonomy): Bacteria > Pseudomonadota > Gammaproteobacteria > Burkholderiales > Burkholderiaceae > Trinickia. Next base: position 70,364 of record NZ_JAAAYE010000015.1, on the reverse strand, counting down.
CAGATCTCGAACATCGGTTTCGGCTCGGGCAGCCCCGGCACGCGCGACGGGTCGAGCTTGAATGAGACGTACGGCAACGGCTCGCCATGGTTATCGCGCCGAAAGTAGTTCGTGCGCACCGTCGCCGTGATGACACCGAGAAACTGCCTCAGAATCCTGTCCTCGTCGAGGTTGGGCACTTGATCGAGCGCAGCGCCGATCGCATCGAGCAACTGTGCCGTACGGCGCTCGCGCGAGCCGTCGAGCGCGGGATCGAAACGCGCGAGGAAAAGCTCGACGAGCTGACGCGCCAACGCCGGGTTGCCCGTCACCGCACGCTCGATATAGGCATCGCTGAACGTGGAGCCGACCTGCCGCAAATATTTCGCATAAGCCCGCAGAATCGATACTTCGCGCGCATCGAGCTGCGCGCGCAGCACGAGCCGGTTGAAGTCGTCGTTCTCGATGTCGCCGGCCCATACGCGGGCGAACGCATTTTCGAACAGCGCCTTGACGTGCTCGATGTCGAACTCGACGTCGTCGGTCAACTCTAGACCGAAGTCGTGCACCCACGCTGCCGTCGCGCCGTGAGGCTCGATCAGATACGGACGCTCTTCGTCCACGCGCACGCCGAGGTGTTCCAACATCGGCAGACTGCGTGATAGCGCGATCGATTGCCCGATGCGATAGACCTTGAAACGAAACGCACGCGAGGAAGCCTCGATTGGACGATAGAGGTTCATGGCCAACGCCTGGCCCTCGCGCGCCGCTTCGATCAATTCGATATCGCGCACCGCTGTGCGCGCCGCGTAGTCCTCGCGATAGCCCGCCGGAAACGATTCGCCATAGCGCTGCAGCAAGCGGTTACCGGCCTCTTCGCCGAAACGTTCGAGCAGCGCATCGGCAAGATCGTCCTGCCAGCGGCGCGTCACCTGGACGAGACGAGTCTCGAGCTCCACCGTATCGACTTGCGGCAGGGCGCCCGTGCCTGCCCGCACCACGATATGAATGCGTGCCAGCGGCGATTCCGACAACAGCGGCGTGAACTCGACGCTCGTGCCGTTGTATGCGCCCGCGAGCAGCTTGGCCATGCGGCGCCGCAAATCGGTGTTGTACTTTTCGCGCGGCACGAAGACGAGGCACGAGACGAAGCGCTCGAAGCGGTCGCGCCGTACGAACAGCCGCGTGCGCTGATGCTCCTGGAGGCGCAGGATGCCGAGGGCGATTTCATACAGATCGTCCTCGTTGGCCTGGAACAACTCGTCGCGCGGATATTGCTCGAGCACGGTCACGAGCGATTTATGCAGGTGCCCTTTCGCGAGAAAGCCGGCGCGGCGCATGATGTTCGCGCATTTGCGCCGCACGATCGGAATGTCGGCACTGGCGCCGGTATAGGCCGTAGACGTGTATAGACCGAGAAAGCGCCGCTCGCCGACCAGCTTCCCGTCCTCCCCTACGAGTTTCACGCCGACATAATCGAGGTAGCCCGGCCGGTGCACCGTGGCGCGCGAATTGGCTTTGGTCAGGAAGATCGGCATCGGGTCGCCGATGATGGCCGTCGCCGAGGATGGCAACGGCGTCACCTCGGTTGCATCGCTCGCCCGCAGGATGCCGGCCCCGGTTCCGGGCACGGCGCGCAGGCCGAGCCCCGCGCCGTGCGGCACGAGTGCATAGTCGCGCTGGCCCAGGAACGTGAAATGGTCGGCCACCATCCATTCGAGGAATGCACGGGCTTCGGCGGCATCGGCACTCGATTCGCGCGACGCCATGCTCTTGATGGTCTGGCGGGCCGTCGCGATCATGCGCGGCCAGTCTTCGACGGCGGCGCGCACGTCGCCGAGCACGCGTGAGATATTGGCGCGCAGTTCTGCCAAGCGCGCCGCATCGCCGCAGCGATCGATTTCAAAGTGAATGAACGATTCGAGGCGCGCCTTGTGCACCGCCTCCTCATCGCGCTGACCCGCGACGCCGGGCTCGATGCGCTCGATTTCGCCTGCTGCATCGCGCCAGACGCGAAAGACCGGGTGAATGGCCGAATGCAGCGTCAATCCGCAGCGATTGATCTCCATCGTGACCGAATCGACGAGAAACGGCATATCGTCGTTGACGATCTCGATGACGGTGTGATCGGAATGCCAGCCGTGCTCGTCCACGACGGGGTTATAGATGCGCAGCAAATGGGAGCCGGACACGAACTTTCGGGCCGTCTGCCAATGCGCCATTGCCGCGCCGTAAAGATCGGCAATCGAGCGGCTTTGCAGGTCCTGCACATCGACGAGTTCGTAATAGAAACGCAGAAACGATTCGATCGGAGCGAACGCCTCGGCCGGCCATCGTCCTCTTGCATAGTCGACGACATCGGCCAGCAGGTGTGCGACGGCATCTTCGTTCTTCGCTAGCATGGACTCCTCCGCGACCAGGGCGCTGCAGACAATCGGGCTACTGGGCATGCGTACGGCCATTCGGATTATGCGCCGGCTTGCAATCATTGAGCACTTTGCTTCGCAGCAGCGGGTTTCATTTGCCCGCATGCATGGGCGCCACGCGCCAGCGCTACGAAGGCACCGTTCTCGATTCGACCTCGATGGCCCACGCGTGAATTGCCTCGGCGAGCCACGGTGCGTCGTCATGCGGCAAGTCATGCCCCGCCCAAGGGTGCTCGCAGTACGCCGCACCCCAGGCGCGCGCAAGCGTACGCGAGCAGTCGGGGTGGACGAGGCGATCCGCCCTCGATGCAAGGACGAGCGTCGGGCACGCCGGTGCCGCGGGCGCGGCTTCGAATCGTGCCGCGGCCCAGAGCTGCCGTAGCGCATTGCCCGGCGTGACGGGCGCGCTGCGATAGATCGCAATCCAGACCGCCAAGTCCGTATCGTAGCGATCGCGCCGCTCGCACGTCAGTGCGTGAATCGCCGCTTCGGCCGCGCGGCGGCCTCGCCAGCCGATCGCGGCACGCACGAGCATCGGCCAGGCGCCCACGCGCAGGCGCATCGACGGCCCGCTGAACGGCCGCATGCTCGTATTGATCAATACGAGCCGCTCGATCTCGGCGGACCGGTTCTGCGCCCACGCAACCGCCACCATTGCACCGAGCGAGAGGCCGACGATTCGAAACGGCGGTTCAAGGCCGCGCGAAACGACATCGGCACGGACGAACTCCGCCATCGCGCGCACGCTCGGCGGCGCCTTGACGGGCGCATGCACGCCGCAGCCGGGCAGATCGACACAGACGATGTCGCCGTCGAGCCCCGCAGCCTGCAATTGCGAGGGAACCTCCGCCCAATGACGCGATTCGCGTGCGAGGCCGCGCAGCAGGATCCACGTGCTCAATGCCGCCGCCTGTACCAATGTTCGATGGCGCGCGTCATCGTCTGTTGCCGCTCGGCTCCCTGGGGTAGCCATCCCGGGGCCGCATAAGCGGCACGTGCGAGAAAATCGAGCAGATCGGTGTGCCGGCGCAGTACGCGCTCGGTGCGGTGTGCCTTCACGGGATTGAAGATCCCTTCGCGCTTGAGCACTTGCAGCGGATTCTTCCTGATCCACAGCCACGATCCCAATTCGAGCGTCAACGGCAGGAAAACGGCCGGCGCCCGCGCACGGTCGTAAGCGTAGTCCCACAAATCGCCATGCGACAGATATTGCAGGCTCTGCGGCTCGAACAGATAGCGATGATGGGGATGAGCGCCCTCGAGCATGCCCTTCAATGCAAACATTTCCGGCAGATGTTCGATGTGCCGCGTCGATTTCGCGTACGGAAACCAGATGCTGTCGCGAAAGCCATAACCGGAGTGGCAATCGAGCGCGAAGCTGAGTGGGCGCGAGAGCAGTTGTTCTTCGACGACGCGCAGCATCAACGCTGCCTCGAGTTCCATCGGCGCGCCGCCGCGGCCGCGGTACCACGGCAGCCAGGGTCCGATGCGCTGGCCACCAGCCAAAAACGGCACGCGTCCTTCGGCGTTATGCGGTGCATTACGCATGAGATCCACACCGTTCGGGTTCGAGCGCCGCATCGCCCACATGCCGCCCGGATTGACGATCGGCATGAAGACGAACCGAACGCGCTGCAGCTGCGTATAAAGCAACTCGTCCCATTCGAGCCGGCATAGCAGCACGCGCATGTAATCGAGCACGAGCCGCGTACCGATGCGCTCGAGGCCGTGAATCCCGGCGAACAGTCCGATCGTCGGGGCGAGCGGATCGGTCGAGCCCAACGTGGCGACGTGGACGGCGAACCGGCGGCCTTCAGCTTGCACTTCGCCGACGGTTTCGATCGTCATGCGACGGCTACCGGCGTCGAGGATCGACTTCAGATCCTCGTATTCGGCGAAGCTCGTCTCGGACACGGAAGTTAGTGTTGTCGTCATCGCTCGGGCCGAGCATCGAAATATGAATAGGCGGTATGTCCAATATAGGTCGGATTGCACGCGCGAAACCGCCCAATGTGGGTGTGCGAGCGCCTGCGCCGATATTGGTAGCCATCGGCTTCGCCTCGCCCCGCGTCATCGCGCCAATTGGCTCCATCGTTTCCGCAAAAATGGTTCTGATTATGAGAGCCAAAGCTGGCTATAGTCGCCGTACCCGCGAAGCGATCGCTCTGCATCGGACAGGAGAACACGATGACGAACCGAAATGACGAACTGAAGGCCCGCAAGGATGCCGCCACGCCGCGCGGCGTCGGCGTGATGTGCGATTTTTACGCGGCCCGCGCCGAGAATGCCGAGCTCTGGGACGTCGAAGGTCGCCGCTTCATCGATTTCGCCGCGGGCATCGCCGTGGTCAACACGGGACACCGGCATCCGCGCCTGGTCGCCGCCATCCGCGAGCAACTCGATTGCTTCACGCACACGGCGTATCAGATCGTACCCTATGCGTCGTATGTCGAACTCGCCGAAAAGATCAACCAGCGGGCGCCGGGCGCGTTCGCCAAGAAAACCGCGTTTTTCACGACGGGCGCCGAAGCCGTCGAAAACGCCGTCAAAATCGCACGTGCCGCCACGGGGCGCCCCGGCGTCATTGCGTTCGCGGGCGGGTTTCACGGGCGCACGCTGATGGGCATGGCCCTCACGGGCAAAGTCGCCCCCTACAAGCTCGGCTTCGGGCCGTTTCCTTCCGATGTGTTCCACGCCCCGTTCCCCACTCCGCTGCACGGCGTGAGCACCGACGATGCGCTGCGCTCGCTCGAAGGCCTCTTCAAATCGGACATCGACCCGGCGCGCGTTGCCGCGATCATTTTCGAACCCGTGCAGGGCGAAGGCGGCTTCTATCCCGCGCCGGCGGACTTCGTGCGCGGCTTGCGCCGTATCTGCGACGCGCACGGCATCCTGCTGATCGCCGACGAAGTGCAAACCGGTTTTGCCCGCACGGGCAAGCTCTTTGCGATGGAGCACTATGACGTTGCCGCCGATCTGACGACGATGGCCAAGAGTCTGGCCGGCGGCATGCCGCTATCGGGCGTCGTGGGCCGCGCCGATGTCATGGATGCCGCGGCGCCGGGTGGACTCGGCGGCACCTACGCCGGCAATCCGCTCGCCGTGGCGGCTGCACACGCGGTGCTCGACATCATCGACGATGAGCGTCTTTGCGAACGCGCGAACACGCTCGGCAATCGCCTGAAGGATCGGCTCGAGACGCTGAAGGCCGCCGTGCCGCAGCTCGCCGAGGTGCGCGGTCCTGGCGCCATGATTGCCGCCGAATTCCTCGCACCCGGTACGCGCGAGCCCGATGCGGCATTCGCCAAGCGCGTTCAGCAACGCGCGCTCGAACGCGGCCTTTTGTTGCTCGTCTGCGGCACGTATGGCAATGTCATTCGTTTCCTGTTTCCTCTCACCATCGAGGAGCCCGTATTCAGCGAAGCGCTCGGCCTGCTCGAAGAGGCGTTGAAGGACAGCGTCGGGGCTTTGGCCTAACCCGTGTGCTTCGCCGCTCATTGGAGTTGACATGAACACATTCGAATCGATCGACCTGAAGGATCCCTCGCTGCTGAAAAATCAGGCATTCCTGGCCGGCGAGTGGCAAGGCGCCGATGACGGCGGCACGTTCGAGGTACGCAATCCGGCGACGGGCCAAGTGCTTGCCACCGTGCCGAAGATGGGGAGCGCGGAAACGCGTCGTGCGATCGAAGCCGCCAATGCCGCATGGCCCGCATGGCGTGCGCAGCCGGCCAAGGCGCGCGCCGCGATCCTGCGCAAATGGTATCAGTCGATGATCGACAACGCCGACGACCTCGCGCGCATCATGACGGCCGAGCAAGGCAAGCCGCTTGCCGAAGCCAAAGGCGAAATCCAGTACGCCGCGTCGTTCCTCGAATGGTTCGGCGAGGAAGCGAAGCGCGTCTATGGCGATACGATCCCGAGCCCCACGAACGACAAGCGCATCGTCGTCGTCAAAGAGCCCGTCGGCGTGTGCGCCGCCATTACCCCCTGGAATTTCCCGGCGGCGATGATTACGCGCAAGGTCGGACCGGCACTCGCGGCGGGCTGCCCGATCGTCGTCAAGCCCGCCGAGGCCACGCCGCTTTCTGCGCTCGCGCTGGCCGTGCTGGCCGAGCGTGCCGGGCTGCCCAAGGGCGTGCTCAGCATCGTCACGGGCGAGCCGAAGGAAATCGGTGCCGAGATGACGGGCAATGCCCTCGTGCGCAAACTGTCGTTTACCGGCTCGACGGGCGTGGGCCGGCTGTTGATGGCACAGTGTGCGTCGACGATCAAGAAGCTCTCGCTCGAATTGGGCGGCAATGCGCCCTTCATCGTGTTCGACGATGCCGATCTCGACGCCGCCGTGGCCGGGGCGATCGCTTCGAAGTATCGAAACAGCGGCCAGACCTGTGTATGCGCGAATCGTCTCTACGTACACGAGCGCGTCTACGATGCGTTCGCCGAGAAGCTGCTCGCCGCGGTGGAACAGCTCAAAGTGGGCCGTGGCACCGAGGACGGGGTCGTGCAGGGGCCGCTCATCAACGAAGCAGCCGTACGCAAGGTCGAAGCCCATATCGCCGATGCGCTTTCTAAAGGCGCACGTGTTGCCACCGGAGGCAAGCGCCATGCGCTCGGGCAGACGTTCTTCGAACCGACGGTGCTGACCGGCGTGACGGCTGCCATGCAGCTCGCCAAGGAAGAGACGTTCGGCCCCGTGGCCCCGCTGTTCAAATTCAGTTCGGACGACGAAGTGATTCGAATGGCCAACGACACCGAATTCGGCCTCGCCGCTTACTTCTATAGCCGCGACATTGCACGCGTCTGGCGCGTGGCCGAGGCGCTCGAATACGGGATGGTCGGCATCAATACGGGCATCATTTCGAACGAAGTCGCACCTTTCGGCGGCGTCAAGCAATCGGGCGTCGGACGAGAAGGCTCGCATTACGGTATCGACGAGTACACCGTCATCAAGTATCTCTGCCTCGGTATTTGACCCTGCCGCTCTTTCCGCCGGCGCAAAAATAGCTCGACTCCTGAAAACTTTTTTGCGCCGGCGCGACACACGCTTTTCCAATCTTTTCCCGCCGCAACCGATTGTCTCGGTCTGCTAACTATTTGCCGCATTTGATTTTTATCGATTCGGCGTGTAGCCAGGCCATTCGAGCACGGGCTCCAAGTTTCTTTCCAAACGTTGCATCGGCCGGCCATCCGGTGTTTACTAGCGCGGCCATTATTTTTGGTTTGATATGCTTGGCGCCGCGCTGGCTGGCGCACGCCAACAGCCTTGATAAATCCCACCGCCCCTTCGCGCGGCACAACCGCGCATCAGGGGTCGATCGAACTGCTTCGAGGAGTCACCGTGAAAAAACTCATAGCCGCCGTAGCCATTGCCGCATGCGCCGTTTCGGCCGGTGTGGCGCACGCCAAAGACTGGTCCACGATCCGTTTCGGCGTCGATGCGAGCTATCCCCCGTTCGAATCGAAAGGCGCGGACGGCAAGCTCAAAGGCTTCGATATCGATATGGGCAATGAAATCTGCAAACGCCTGAACGCCAAGTGCGTGTGGGTCGAAAACGACTTCGACGGCATGATCCCCGCATTGAAGGCGAAGAAGTTCGACGGCGTGTTGTCGTCGATGTCGATGACGCCGCAGCGCGAAAAGGAAATCGCGTTCTCGTCGAAACTCTTCAATACGCCGACCGCGCTCGTGGCGAAGAAGGGTTCGTCTATCCTGCCGACGGCCGAAGCGCTCAAGGGCAAGACCGTGGGCGTCGAGCAAGGCACGATCCAGGAAGCCTATGCGAAGGCGAACTGGGCCAGTCAAGGCGTGAAGGTCCAGCCGTACCAGAACCAGGATCAGGTCTATCAGGATCTGATTTCCGGGCGCCTCGATGCGGCGTTGCAAGACAAGGTGCAGGCTGAGATCGGCTTCCTGAAGACGCCGCGCGGCGCGGGCTTTCAGGTCGTCGGTAACGATCTGAACGACCCGAAGACCCTCGGTGAAGGCGCCGGCATCGGTCTGCGCAAGGAAGACACGGATCTGAAGGCGAAGATCGACAAGGCGATCGCCGATATCCGCAAGGACGGGACCTACCAAAAGATCGAGAAACAATACTTCGACTTCGACGTCTACGGCAAGTGATGCCCGGCGGCGCCGATTGCGCCGCTTGATGACTCGTTGCGTCGTAGGTACCGCCAGGGGCTCCGTGTTGCACGGAGCCCCTTTTGCTTGGCAGTTCGCAGCGCTTCGCGCCCGGCGTACAATCGTGACCTGTTTGTCATTCATCTCTCGCGTCTAACAGGCGGGGCACGCCTGTCCAACGTTTGTTCCAACCGTGGCGCCAGGAAACATGCAAATACAGACCCATCCGTTGATCTCCCCCGCGCTCGGCACCGAGCGGCAACTGCAGAGCTTTCATTACGGGCCCGCGGGCGCGCAAAAAATTTACATTCAGTCGTCGCTGCATGCCGACGAGCTGCCGGGCATGCTCGTATCGTGGGCGCTGCGGCGCAAGCTGGCGGCTCTCGAGGCAGCAGGCAAACTGCGCGGCGAAATCGTCGTCGTGCCGGTGCCGAACCCGATCGGGCTCAATCAGCATCTGCTCGGCCAGCATATCGGCCGCTTCGAGACTTATAGCGCAAGCAACTTCAACCGCGGCTTTCACGATCTCGCCGCGCTCGTCGCGCCGCGCATCGAAGGCCGGCTGTCGGACGATATCGGCGCGAATCTGACGACCATCCGCGGCGCGATGCGCGAAGCGCTGGCGGAACAGGTCCCGCATACCGAACTGGAATCGCAGCGGCTCGCGCTGCAGCGCCTTTCGTACGATGCGGACATCGTGCTCGATCTGCATTGCGACTTCGAAGGCGCGATGCATCTGTATACCAACCCGGATCTCTGGCCCGACGTCGAACCGCTCGCGCGTTACCTCGATGCCAAAGCATCGCTGCTCGCGCTCAATTCGATCGGCAACCCGTTCGACGAGATTCATAGCTTTTGCTGGTCCGAGTTGCGCACGCGCTATGGCGATCGTTACCCGATTCCGAACGGCTCGATTTCGGTCACCGTCGAATTGCGCGGGCAAGCCGATGTCTCGTACTCCCATGCGGAGCACGATTCGCAGGCCATCCTCGAATACCTGACGCATCGCGGCGTGATAGACGGCACGCCCGCGCACTTGCCACCGCTCGCGCACCCGGCCACACCGCTTGCCGGCAGCGAGCCGCTCGTGGCGCCGATGTCGGGCGTGCTCGTGTTTCGCGTACCGGTGGGCAGTTGGGTCGAGCCTCACCAGGAAATCGCCGATATCGTCGATCCGCTTGGCGATCGCGTCGCGACGATCCGCAATACGATGGCTGGCGTGATGTATGCGCGCCATAAAACGCGCTTTGCCACGGCGGGGATGGAGGTTGCGCGCATTGCGGGGGCAACGCCTTTCCGTACGGGAAGCCTGCTTTCGGCGTAGGGTGCGTAGGTGGCGTTGCCGATGATCTCGTGGAAAAGGTAGCGGCCGCGACGGTCAGTGAGAAGGCAGGCTCAATCAGGCAGCGCTGACTGCGGCGTCCGAACGGAAAGCGCTCTGCGCGATCAAGGACAACGCCGCGCCGGCGGCTGCGATGGCCATCCCGGCATAAGGCAATGCATTAAATGACCAGTGCTTCATGACATAGCCGTCAAACGCGGAGCCGATCGTCATACCCAGGTACAGCGCGCTGCTGTTCCACGCGAGTAACGACGCTTTAGTCGATTGCCCCCACTGAACCAATCGAGTCTGTTGGGCCGGTTGAAATGGGTAGGAGACGAGCGCAAGCAGGCACAGCGTTGCGGCAAGTACCCCTCCGCCCATTGCACCGCTCAGTCCCAGGCCAAGCAGCCACATCGCCAATGCCATACCGCACAAGCTGGCTATCGCGGTGAAATGTATGCCGATCTTGTCCGCGCCCCATCCGCCCAAGTGATTACCCAGAATGGCACCGACACCCCAGCCAATGAAGCACAGCGATACCGCTGAGGCCGACAGCGACGTATTCAACGTCAATCCTGTGCCCAGGTACGTGTACAAGCCGTACAAGGCAGCCCCCCACGCGACCATCGGTGAGACTGCCGAGACGGCTGCGCGCAACGGGACGCGCATTCTCGAGGCGCGACCGCCGGCAGACTTCGACGATGGCCATAGCCGCAAATTGGGCCATGCAAGAACGAACGCGGCTGCCGACAAGAGAATAAAGACCGCTCGCCAAGGCATGACGTGCGCCAGCAATGCACCTAGCGGGGCGCTGGTCCATAGCGCGGTCAACAATCCCGATACCGCGATCGAGATCCAGTGAGCTCGGCGGCCCTCTGGAGCAGCATCGCCCACGGCCGCATAGATGGAAGGCGAGATCGCCGACACCGAGATGCCGGCGAATATCCGGCTCAGCAATGCCAACGTGAAACTGCTGGCGCAGACAGTGCCGAGATTCGCAGCGGCAAACGCCAAAAGCCCCCAGCAGATCGTGCGGCGGCGACCGTACCTATCGCTGATGCGTCCCATCAACGGCGAGGCAACCGCGTAGGCGATGGAAAATCCGCTCACGAGCCAACCCGCACTATCGACGTTCACATGCAGCGCATTCGCCATACTGGGCAGGAGCGGCGACATGATGAACAGATCCGCGCCCACCACGTACATCGTCACCCATGCGTTGAGCAATCGCCAACGGTCCAGATAGCCGGCAGGGCTATTCCCATCATTCGTCGTCATAGATACGCGCTTGGTTTGCATGTCGGACACTTGGCACTTACATCGACGTGATATCGTCGTTCGCGTAGTAGTGAATTTCCAGCAACATACATCCACTCTCCGACTTGAAAGGACCGTGGAACGCACCCGGCGGCCGGCAAGCATACGTGTGCGGCTGAAATGCGGTCCCACCGTTGCCGTTTGCATCGTTGCCCACGATCAGATCGCCTTGCAGGAGATAGACCTCTTCCCAGTGATCATGGACGAAGGGCGAAGTGGTATAGACGCCAGGAGCAAACCGCAACAAACGTGTCCTGCTTCCCGTGCGCGCCTCGGCCGCGAGCGACCCGCAAAGTACCTTTTCCTCGATTCCTTCCGGGTAGCCAGGCGGCACGCTCCAGCCCTCGTTCAAGTCCAGCGCAACAAACTCGAGGTGCGGCTTTGTCATTTCGATATCCTCCTTTTCTTCGGTCAAAGCGTTTCTGTTCGATATTGGCAAACGAGCGTCCGATCCAACACGGGATCATGTAATTCGACGCGGATAGCATGCGCGGCACGTATGCCTCCCTTGACCGGCACCGTGCCCCCGAATAGCACCTCGCCGTCGCGTAGCGGCGCCTCCAGCTTCGAAATCAGCTCGCGTGGATGCAATAGCTCCGATACCGGGCTTTCCTGATAGACCGTTTCTGCGCCGTTCTCCTCGATATAACTGCGCAACATCAGGCTATCCCAGTGCTGCTCGACATCCGAAAGCCGCCAACAATCGCGGCTGATCGGCTTAGCGCAAACCTGCTTCGAGAGCGTGACTTCATGCGCCTCGAGAGCACGATCGGTGTGGTCGGAGCCAACCGCAACGTACATTTCGCCATCCAGCGTAAATAGGCAATATTCCGCCTCCCCGCTCGAACTGGCGCCGACAGTTTCAATGACGGCGTCTGTCGTAAGTAGCGCATGGGAGAGCCGATAGAAAGTCGGGATGCGCTTCGGCGGAGTCACGCCGAGATCGGCCAACTCCTTGATGTGATGCAGCACCTGCGCTGAATTACGCCCCGTCCATCCGGCGATGGTGAGTTTGCTCGCAGCCAGTTGCACTGATCGCGGTTCTTTGCCCAGAACATCGAATTGAATGGTTTTCATGGTTTGCCCTACAAAGCACGGAGAAGGTGGGTAGCCTTGTCGATCGTCTCGTCGGATTTTGCAAAGCAAAAACGCAACAAACGTGAATTCGCGTACTGAGCACCGAACCCGGAAACCGGCAGGCCGGCCACCCCGTGCTCGCTGATCAGCAGATCTGCGAATTGAGTATCCGGCACCGTGGAAATAGCCGAATAGTCAAGTAATTGGAAATATCCGCCGCTCGTCGGCGCGAATTCGAAGCGCGAGCCCCGCAAACCCGCGAGGAAACGGTCGCGTTTTCCGCGAAACAACGCAGGAAGGCTCAAATAAGTGGAAGCATCGAGGACATCGGCCATCGCCTGCTGCAAGGGAGTCGGGGCAGCATAAGTAGTGAATTGGAGAATCTTGCGCAATTCGGCCGTGAGCGGTGCGGCAGCAGCGGCGTACCCGATGCGCCATCCCGTCACGTGCATCGTTTTGCCCAACGAGCCCACCACGATCGTTCGCTCGCGTAGCCGCGGCTCTGAGAGCGCGGTGATATGAGGCCCATCGAACACCATGTTGTGGTAGACCTCATCGCTAAGCACCAGCAAGTCGTGCCGCTGCACGAGCGTTGCCAAGCGATCGACATCGTTCGAATTCCAGCACCGACCGGACGGGTTGTGTGGGCTATTCACGATAATCATCCGGGTGCGTGGAGAGACGTGCCTTTCCACTTCGTCCCAGTCGATTTCGAAACGAGGCGCGGGCAAGTCCACGCAGACGGGAGTTGCGCCGGCCATCAGAATACTCGGCGCATACGATTCGAACGCAGGCGCCAGAAAGATCACTTCCTCACCGGGATGAACGAGGCCACTCACAGCCGCGGAAATAGCCTGTGTCGCGCCGGCAGTAATAGTCATCTCCGCGTCGGGTGAAATCCGCAGCGAATAAAGATCCTCGTACATGTGCCCAATTGAGCGGCGCAGCGCCTCCGAGCCTTCTGGCATGCCGTATTGATTATGTCCGCCTTTGGTGGCGATCGATAATGATTCGAGCAACCTCGGATCGGGGGCGAAATCGGGAAATCCTTGGGAAAGGTTGATAGCGTCGTATTGTTTCGCAACGCGACTCAACGCGGAAAATATCGAACCCTTGACATGAGGAAGCCTTGATCTGACGCTACCAAGCGGCAAATTTGAATGCATAAGTAGGATTTCTTTTAGATTATTGACCGGGTCAGCATCTTCCGTGATTCTTATTTAATGCTATTTCCCTTTCCATATACTATCGTTCAGGTCGCGCGGCCTGGCAAACAAAAAAAGTTTATGCGGTGCATTGAATTGTTTTGCGATGCCCTTACAGGGCATATGGCGGAAAGCGCATTTCGGCGTAGGGCGCTAGTACTCGATAGCGATGGCTGTCGCGAGTTGGATTGTTTGCGGTTTGTTTTACTGCGTGATCGTCCGCCAGCCATCGCGTGAGTGATCAGGCCTTTTTGACAGCCTCCTTGAGGTCGCCAAGATTCTTTCGCGCCTGGCCGGCCACTTGCTGCACCTCTCCCTTGATTTCCTGTTTTGCGTTGCCTGTCGTCCGGCCAATGGCTTCATTCACCTTGCCTTTGACCTTCTCTGCCGTTCCCTTGACTTGATCTTTGTTCATGGTTGGTCTCCAACGCGCAAATGTATTGCGGATGTTGCCGATATCGGTTGTCGTCCCATTCGACGAAGTGCAACCGGTGGATCCGCCTTCGACGAAAATCGCCGGCCGTTTATCGCTTCCCGCTTGGTCGGCGCGGGTGCGTCAGTGTTCCAGCGGACGATTGGGCACAACGTCCCGCGGACCTAACCAGTACGGCTGCCGATTGTAGAACTGGTGAAGCGACGAACCCCACTGCTCGTCGGCCATCGAGGGCCAGTGGTCCTTATCGAATGCAGGTGCGTTCTTGATGTGGTCCGCGGTAACGTTCAGCCTGAAGCATTTCTCGTCTGTATCAAGAGTCAACGCACTCCATGGAATGGCGTAAAGTTTGCCACCGATGCCGAGAAAGCCCCCGCTCGACAGCACAGCATAGGCAATGCGGCCGCTGCGTACATCCAGCATGATTTCGGAAATCTTCCCTATGTCCACCCGGTCAGACGTGAAGAGCTTATTGCCCTTCAGCGTATCGGCCTCCATTACGTTCGGGCCCGGCCCCTCGCCGGCCCCGCTGCCCACAATGGTGGCACCGGTATCGCTGGTCGATGGGCGGTGGATCGGGTCTGGTGTCGTCATGGTTTTCTCCTGAGTTCATTTCACTGCATGTCAATGCAGGTCGACCGCGCAGTGATCGAGTATCACGCTCGATATCCACGGTATTGAGCATCGGGGTCACCGAGCTACAACGATGCGCGCGACCGGTTAAGAAGTCGGTACGGTGCCGTACCGCATCACAGTCTGCCCAGCACGATCAAGACGAGCACCACGACCAGTACTAAGCCCAGCACGCCGCTTGGACCATAACCCCAGCCGCTGCTATAGCGCCATGTCGGAACCGCACCGACCAGCAGCAGTGCGACAACGATCAATAGAAGGAATCCCAGTGACATGTCATCTCTCCTCAATCCAGTCGGCGGGTCATATCGCGATACGGCAGCACTATTTCCCAACCTGATTGCCGACAACCCCGCCGACGGCCGCGCCGCCAACCGTGCCCAGGGCACTGCCGCCGGTCAGGACTGCGCCGGCAACGCCGCCGACACCCGCACCGATCACCGTGTCCGTTCCGCGGCGAGACATGTCGCCGCAACCCACCAGCAAGACAATCGCCATAGTTGCCATTGCCATCTCGACTGCGGCGAAATGTAGCTTTCTCATGACCCTCTCCCTCGGGTTGCCGCAGCGGCGTCCGGTCCTGCACGACGTACGCGGGCCCATGCCTGACATCTCGACGGAATTCGAAACGCCAGTTCATGGTGAGCGATCAGCCGGATGCAGTCGGTCCGCTAACGTACCGGCCCGGACGTCAGTTCAAGGACGCACTTTCGAAAACAATTACGTCGAGATCGGCGAGCAAAGTCGGATAGGAATGCGCAGCTTCCAGTCACCATTGAAAGTGTGACACGACGTTACGCGCCCGTACGCAGCGACACCAGAAAACTCTTATATTTCATAGCCCTACCCGTATTTCCAGCCCTCGATGGGGCATCGTGACACATGCGGAGATGCCCCGCTTTTTAAGTCTGGCTTAATTCTCGGCTGACAACATGGCCCCCATACCACCCCTGTTGAGCCGCCGGAACATCGGCGGCATCTTTTTGTCTTCTTCATGCGGTGCGCAAATCCCTGCGACCCTGGGAAGGAAACGGCAATGACTGAAGATTCGGTGTTCAAGCATCTACGAACCATGCTCAAGCGCAAGCACGCGCTGCCCGTTCAAAGCTGCCGCGTCTCGTTGCCCGTGCAGCGCCCGTGGGGCAGGACCTACCGGCTCGTCGAATGGAGCATGGCCAAAGACGCGCCGTCCTATCGTTGCGTGGTCCCAGCGGAGTTGACCGACAGCGAGATCGCGCAGTGCGTCGCATCGCACGTACCGGGCCGGGTCTATTTCGACGAACAGCGCTAAGCGTCCTCAATGGAAAACACTTTCAACGAACGCGGCGTGACGATCACACGCGGCGGACTCAGTGCGGGCGGCCAGACGTTTCCGCTGCGCGAGATTCGCGATGTGCGCGTCGTGACTGTGCACAAGAACAAAGTCGTGCCGATTGGCATCTCGGTCCTCGGCGCCGCCGCAGCCATAGCGGGCGGCATCTATGGCAGCAGCGCCGCACTCGTCGTCGGCGTGATGCTCGTCGTCGTCGGGGTACTTGCCTGGTACACGCAGGATGTCACGCACCGGCTGATCGTCACAACGGCGAACGGCGAGCGCGAAGCGCTGACGAGCCCCGACCGCGCCTTCGCCGAGCACGTCGAACGCGTTTTGCGCGACGCACTCGGCCGTGCCGCTCAGCCCGTCTGAAGCGGCTTCACGCGCCAGATATCGCGCGCGTATTCGGCAATCGTCCGGTCCGACGAAAACTGCCCCATGCCCGCCACATTCTCGATCGCGCTCGCCGTCCATGCGCGCGGATTGCGAAAACGGGCGTCCACCGCCTCCTGCGCTCGCGCAAACGCAGCGAAATCGGCCAACACCATGTAGTGATCGCCCCAGTCGACAAGCGTATGAAAGATGTCAGAAAAGCGGTGGGAGTCGCCGTTGGAAAAGTGTCCGGTACGGATCTGATCGAGCGCGACGCGTAACGCTTCGTTCTCCTCGTAGATCTGCCGCGGCCGATAACCGCTGGCTCGCAACTCGCCGACGTCGCTCGCGTTCAATCCAAAGATGAACATATTCTCGTGTCCGACTGCATCGCAGATTTCGATGTTGGCACCGTCCATCGTTCCGATCGTCAACGCGCCGTTCAATGCGAGCTTCATGTTCCCGGTACCGGACGCTTCGGTGCCCGCCATCGATATCTGTTCGGAGAGGTCGGCTGCGGGAATCATAGTCTCGGCCAAACTCACGCCGTAATTGGGCACGAAGACGACTTTCAGGCGGTCGCCGACGACCGGGTCTCCGTTGATCGTCTGTGCAACATCGCCAATCAGGCGAATGATCGTTTTCGCCATCTTGTAGGCGGAAGCGGCCTTGCCCGCAAAAATGGCGACGCGCGGCACCCAGTCTTCATCTGGATGCGCGCGAATCTGGTTGTAGCGAACGATGACATGCAGCACGTTCAGCAATTGCCGCTTGTATTCGTGGATTCTCTTGACCTGCATATCGAAGAGCGCATCCGGGTGAACCGCGACGCCCGTATCGTGCAAAAGACGCTGAGCGAGACGAATCTTGTTGCGGCGTTTCGCGGCCCGGAATGCGGCAACGAATTCCGCATCTTCCTTGAATTCGCGAAGCTTCGATAATTCGAAAAGATCCTTGCGCCAGTTCGTTCCGATGCGCGAATCGATGAGCGAGGAAAGCGGCCGGCTCGCCTGCGCGAGCCACCGGCGCGGCGTGATGCCGTTCGTGACATTGGTGAAGCGTTCGGGAAACATGCGCGCGAAATCGTTGAAGAACTCGCGCTCCATCAATTGCGAGTGAAGCTTCGAAACCCCGTTCACCTTCTGGCTTGCGACGATCGCGAGATGCGCCATACGCACGCGGCGTTGCCCGTACTCGTCGACAAGAGAAATACGCCGGATCAGATCGACGTCATGTCCGAAATGCTCGCTTGCCTCTTTGAGGAAGTTCGCGTTGATCTCGAAGATGATCTCGAGATGTCGCGGCAAAAGCCGCGCGAGCATATCGACGTCCCACGTCTCCAGTGCTTCCGGCATCAGCGTATGGTTGGTGTAAGAGAATACCTGCTGCACTATTTTCCACGCACGATCCCACTGTACCTGGTGGACGTCGACGAGCAGTCGCATCAGTTCGGGAATGGCCAGCACCGGATGCGTGTCGTTCAGATGAATCGCGACTTTCTCCGCGAACCGGCCGAAAGTGCTATGCGTGCGCTGATAGCGGCGAATGAGATCCTGCATCGTCGCCGAAACGAAGAAGTACTCCTGCCGCAATCGCAGCTCGCGCCCGGCTGGTGTCGAATCGTCGGGGTAGAGCAACCGCGAGACGTTTTCGGAATACTCCTTTGCCTCGACCGCGCGACGATAGTCGCCCTGGTTGAACGCCGACAGATCGAGTTCTTCCGTCGCGCGCGCAGACCAAAGCCGCAAGGTATTCGTCGCACTCGTGCCAAAGCCCGGGATCACGGTGTCGTAAGCCATGGCGTTGACGTGCTCGGTCTCCACCCACTCGACGCGGTCCCCGTGCTGAATCGTGCGTCCGCCGAAATGGACGATGTATTGCACTTCGGGGCGCTGAAACTCCCAAGGGTTGCCGGCGCGCAGCCAATAGTCGGGCGTCTCGACTTGTTCGCCGTCGACGATCTGCTGACGAAACATGCCGTAGTCGTAACGGATGCCGTAGCCGAAGCCCGGGATCGCAAGCGTAGCCATCGAATCGAGGAAGCACGCCGCGAGCCGTCCGAGACCGCCGTTGCCGAGCGCGGCGTCCGGCTCGAGTTCGGTCACCGCGGACATATCCACACCGAGGCTCGCAAGCGCTTCGTTCATCTGGTCGTAAATACCGAGGGCAAGCAGCGCGTTCGTAAACGTGCGGCCGATCAGAAACTCCATCGACAGGTAGTAGACGCGTTTGACGTCCTGCTCGTATTGCAGACGCGTGGTTTTCATCCAGCGCGCGACCAGTCTGTCGCGCACCGCGAGGGCAGCGGCGTTGAGCCAGTCTTGCGGCCGGGCCGCGACAGCATCCTTGCCGACACCGTAGATCAAGCGATTGGAGATAGAGCGCCGCAGCGCTTCAACTGTGCTGTTGAGCTGGTCGAATTCCAGATCGACGGCTGTCATCGAGCCCTCCTGGTTAGCATGGCGGCATGCGCATTGCTACCCTCGACTGGCGCCAGTGGCGCGTGCCGCGAGGAATCAGATTACCCCTTTTTGATGTCTTGCGGAGCGCATCGGAGTGCTAAATAAAATGCAAAAAATGCGAGGTCACCGCATGGGGGCATCGCAATCGCTGCACTATGATTGAAGCGTCGACAGGCCCAGGAGACCGAGATGACGACGCATACCTATACCAACACGCAAGCCGTGCTCGGCATGATCCGCGCGCAAGAGCTGTTGATGATTTCACTGATTCGAGCACTGCCGCCCGAGACGCGTCTGAGACTCGTCGACGAATATCAGGCGCAAGTCGAGCGCGCCGAACTTGCACACGTCAGCCCCGAAAGCGAGCGCGATACGATCGAGGCGTTCCGCGCGCATAGCCGCAAGCTTTCGATCGTGCTTGCATCGCTGGCCTGAGCCCCGGCATCGGCTCGGCGGCACAGTGGCACAGTGGCGCGGGTTATTGCCCGACGATCTGCCGGCTGCTAGCGCGGCAGGTAGGCAAGCGGATCCATAGGCGTGCCATCGCGGCGAATTTCGAACTGCAACGTGCTGCGGCCCGTCTTGTCGGTGCCCATCTGGGCGATCTGTTGCCCTTTGCGCACACTGTCGCCCTCTTTGACGTCAACCGGACCGTTCACTGCATACGCCGTGACGATTCCGTCGCCATGCTTCACGACGACCAAGGCTGCATATTGCTCGATCGCGTTGCCGACATAGATGACCGTTCCGTCGGCAGCGGCACGCACCGGGTCCTCCGCCCTACCGGCAATGACAATGCCTTTCGAGCCGCCGGCCTGCATCGACTTGAGCACCTGCCCATAAGCGGGCCACGCAAAGTGAATCGCTGGACCGCCGCCGACGTTCGCATTCGCGCCGACCGGCGGCGCCACGCGCAGCACTTGTCCCGGAACGAGCGAGGCCGTGGCCGGTAGCCGGTTCCACTCGGCAATGTCCTGCGGCCGCTGGCCGAACCCCGCCGCAACACTGGCCAGCGTATCGCCGGGCGCGACGCGATAATAGCCGGGCTGCACGGCGACTGGACGCGGTGGCGCATTCCATTGAGCGGCATTGCCGCGCGAGCCCGGCCATTGCTCGGTCGTGCAACCCGCGACCCACATCGCGCCGGCCGCGCACAACACCGTCAATACTGCGCTGCGATCGATTTTCATGAAGCGAGCGTCTCCCTAGTCAGCCGAGAATGGCACATATTAACGCGGGGACGCCAAAACGAAACCGGCTCGCGCCCCCTTCGAGAGCACGAGCCGGTTCGGTTCAAACGGTCGACTCAATCGATCGCGCTGCTTTCGCTTCGATTACGTTTATTACGCATCGATTGCGATCACGCGACGTTGCGATGCTTACTGACCGAAAAACAGCGAGTGTTCGCCGTTCGGGTTTGCAGGACGCTCGGCAGCGGGCGCACCCGATTGGCCGCTCTGGCCCGCGACACCGCCATAGCCGCTGTTGTCGCCGGCCGTTGCGGACGTATCCGCGACTGCCTGCCCTTGTGTGCCATTGGCACGCGCTTCGGCCGCCTGAATGTTCGCGGGGTAATTGATGTCGTTTGCGCGCGGTTCATAGCCCGCTTGTTCCAGGCGAATCAGATCCTGTCGGACTTGTTCGCGCGTGACAGGCTGATTCGATTGCGTTTGCGCCATCGAGGCGAGCGGGGTAGCGAGGACAGAAGCGGCAACCACTGCATAGATCAGGGATTTCATGACTAGACCTCCGATATTGGTATTCGCTCCACACACCATGTCCGAAGCGATTGAGATCAGTCTAGTCATCCGAAGACCTAGGGAAAACCACTATTTTAGTCAAATAGTGTTTCCGGTCCCGCAACAATCCCTGTCAATCTCCGTAGGTCCCGGCAAAACCGTCAAGACCAATGCGCGTGGAAGCTGCCTTCCTTGTCCACTCGCTCGAACGTGTGCGCGCCGAAGAAATCGCGCTGTGCCTGAACGAGGTTGGCCGGCAGCCGTTCGGCGCGGTAGCCGTCGAAATAAGCGATGGCCGATGCGAACGCGGGTACCGGCACGCCCGCCGTGACAGCCGAGACCACCACATCGCGCAGTGCCGATTGATAGTTCTCCGAAATAGTCCGGAAGTACGGATCGAGCAGCAGGTTCGGCAATTGCGGATCGCTCTTATATGCGTCGGTGATCTTTTGCAGGAAGCGCGCGCGGATGATGCAGCCGGCCCGGAAAATCTTCGCGATCGTACCGAAGTCGAGATTCCACCCATATTCCTGCGACGCGGCGGCCAATTGCGCAAATCCTTGTGCGTAGGAAATCACCTTGCTGAAGTAAAGTGCGCGCCGGACGGCTTCGATGAACGCGTCGCGCTCGCCCGCCATTGCACCGGGCCGTGGCCCGGACAGCACCTTGCTCGCCGCCACGCGTTGCGTTTTCAACGATGACAGCACGCGTGCGAACACCGATTCGGTGATGAGCGGCAGCGGCACGCCCAGATCGAGCGCGTTCTGGCTCGTCCATTTGCCGGTTCCCTTTTGCGCCGCACGATCGAGAATGACGTCGACGAGATCCTTCCCGGTTTCGTCGTCGCGCTTACCGAAAATCTTTGCGGTGATCTCGATCAGATAGCTGTCGAGCTCGCCCGCGTTCCACTCGCGGTAAACGCTGCCGAGCTCGGCATTCGAGAGTCCCGCCACCTGCTTGAGTACGGCATAGCTTTCGGCAATCAATTGCATGTCGCCGTACTCGATTCCGTTGTGGACCATTTTGACGAAGTGGCCGGCGCCGTCCGGGCCCATATAGGCCACGCAGGGTTCGCCGTCTGGCGCCTTCGCCGCAATTTCGGTCAGGATCGGCGCAACGAGATCGTAGGCCTCGCGCTGGCCGCCCGGCATGATCGATGGCCCCTTGAGCGCGCCCTCCTCGCCACCGGATACACCGGTGCCGATGAAGTGCAGGCCCGATTTCGCGAGGTCCTGGTTGCGGCGGATCGTATCGGTGAAGTGCGTATTGCCGCCGTCGATCAGGGTGTCGCCCGGCTCGAGCAGCGGTTTGAGCGCGGCAATCGTCGCGTCCGTGGGCTCGCCCGCCTTGACCATCATGAGAATGCGGCGAGGCTTCTCGAGCGACGCGACGAATTCTTCGAGCGAATAGGCGGGAACGAGCCGGCGCCCCGCGCACGCGGCCAGCATATCGTCCGTCTTCGCACGGCTGCGGTTGTAGATCGCCACGTCATGGCCGCGGCTTTCGATGTTCAGCGCGAGATTGCGGCCCATGACGGCGAGGCCGATGACACCGATGGCGGGTTTGCCCATTGTCGAATTCTCCTTGGAACGCTGCCTGCGACGGCCCGTTTGCCGCGCGGCATGACGGAACGGCGTCCGTCGACGATTGAGTGGAAACAGGTTACGCCATGCGTTCGGCCAATGCCGCCAACGCATCGCCGCACGGAGCCGCCACCTTCAGCGCGAGCATCGCGTCCGCGCGCGTGCGCCCAAGATTGACTGCGGCAACGGGCATGCCTGCACGCGCGGCCCAGACGCAAAACCGATAACCGGAGTACACCATCAACGACGAGCCGATCACGAGCATCGCGTCGGCCGCCTCGAGCGCCGCGGCAGCCGCCTCCACGGTCGAGCGTGGCACGTTCTCGCCGAAGAAAACGACCGACGGTTTCAGCATGCCGCCGCAGTGCGGACATGCCGGCACACGAAACGTATCCAGGTCCGCCCATTCGAGGTGGGCATCGCCATCCGCGGACGGCTGCGCGAACGCACCGGCGAGCCCCGGGTTTTCCGCCGCGAGGATGTCTTGCACCGACTCACGCGAATGCCCGGCACCGCAGGCGAGACAGATCACGTCGCGTATGCTGCCATGTAGCTCGATCACACCGGTACTCCCGGCGCGCTGGTGCAGTCCATCCACGTTCTGGGTCACGAGCGTGGCGACGCAAGCAGCTTGTTCGAGACGCGCGAGGGCGGTATGCGCGGCATTCGGGCGAGCGGCGGCCAGCATCGGCCAGCCCACCATGCTGCGCGCCCAGTAGCGGCGCCGGGCACGCTCGGAGTTCACGAACGCCTTGTACTCGATCGGTTGCGCGCGCATCCAATTGCCGTTGGCATCGCGATAGCCGGGAATACCGGAGTCCGTGCTGACGCCGGCCCCCGTCAAGACGAAAAGACGCGGATGCCGCTGCACGAAAGCGCACAACGCTTCGAGCGCATCCGCGCACGTTTCGCCGCTTGCGGCGGCGGCCGTTGAAGACGGTGACGAATGCGCGGTTACTGCGGTGGATTCAGTCATGGCACGGCAAAGTGATCAATGCCGCTGCCGTCGAGGCGGCGCGACGACGCGAATTCTACGCCGTTCCGAATCGGCGTGCCGGCAACCCGCGGATCCGTGGCCGGGCCTACAGCCGCTCGCCCGCGAGCCGCGCGGCCAGGAAATCGATCAGCAGGCGCAAGCGGGCCGGCATCTTCCGCGTGCGCATCCAGACAGCGCAAAGCGGCAGCGGTGCTGGCTCGTATTCGGGCAGAACGATCTCGACGCGGCCTGCTTCGATGAGCTCGCGAATCTGCCAGAATGCTGCGAGCCCCACGCCCATCCCCTCGGCCACGGCGGCATTGACGGCGGCGAGTCGATTGCATTCGATACGGCCCGAAACGAGAACCGAATACCGCGTGCCGTCGCGCGAATCGAACGTCCAGCGGTTCGCGTTGGGCACACCGGTTCGAATCACGCACTCATGGGCGGCCAGGTCTTCAGGCGTCCGAGGATGGCCGCGCTCGGCGAGATACGAAGCCGCCGCGAATGCAACACGGCGCACTTGCCCAAGCTGCCGCGCGACGAGGCGCGAATCGGGCGTGGCGCCGACGCGCAACGTAAGGTCGGCACCGCTTTCCGGCGGATCGCGCAATTCGTCGTCGAACTCCAACGATGCATGGAGTTCGGGATGGCGTGCGAGGAACTCGGCGACGAGCGGCACGACATACCGCGGTCCGAAAAGCGTGGGCGCATGAATGCGCAGCCGCCCCGTCAGCCGCTTGGCATCTTCCGCCAGTTCGGTGCGCGCAATCTCGAGATCCGCGAGAACGGCTTTGACGCGTTCATAGAACCGCGCCCCGGCGGGGCTCAGTTGCAACGTGCGTGTCGTCCTCAAGACGAGCGTGACGCCCATCGACTGCTCCAACGTCTGCAGCCCGCGGCTCACCGCTTGCAACGAACGGCCCAGGCGGCGTCCGGCTGCTGTCAGGCTCCCTTCTTCGGCTATCGCAACAAAGGTTTCCAGTTCCCGCAGCGATTGCACGTCATTCTCCCTGAAATCGCGATATTGAATCCACTGAATGACGGATTATCAATTTGAAATCGAAGAGTAGCATGGGTCCACCGGCTCTTTCACTACCCAACTCACCAGGAGAACGAAGATGGACTCGACGCGCGCAAGCATGCGTTACCGCACCGTACAGATCGACGGACTCGACATCTTCTATCGCGAAGCAGGCCCGCAAGATGCACCGGTTCTCCTGCTGCTGCACGGCTTTCCGTCATCGTCACGCATGTATGAAACGTTGATGCCGCTGCTCTCGAATCAGTTTCGTGTCATCGCGCCGGACTATCCCGGCTTCGGACACAGCAGCGCGCCTGAGCCGAGCGCGTTTACTTACACCTTCGATTCGGTCGCCGGCGTGATGGAGCGTTTCATCGAAACGCTCGAATTGCACCGTTTCACGTTGTTCGTACAGGACTACGGCGGGCCGGTCGGCTTTCGTCTTGCACAGGCGCATCCGGAGCGCATTCGCGGCCTGATCGTGCAAAACGCCGTCGCCCATGAGGAAGGTCTGGGTCCGCTGTGGGAAGTCCGCAAGGCTTTTTGGAAGGACCGGGCAACGCATGAGGCCGCGTTGCGCACGAGCTTGCTGTCGTATGACGCTACGCGCTTGCGTCACGTGGGAACGAGTCCGCATCCGGATCGCTACGATCCCGATACCTGGAACGACGAATTTGCCTTTTTATCGCGCCCGGGGCAGATCGATATTCAGACCGAGCTGTTTTATGACTACCGGAGCAATGTCGAGCGATATCCGCAATGGCAGCGTTACCTGCGCGAACATCGCCCGCCCACGCTCGTCGTCTGGGGCAAGTACGACGCGTCGTTCACGGTGGAAGGCGCGCGTGCCTATGGACGCGATCTACCCGACGCCCGAATCCATCTGCTCGAAGCGGGCCACTTTGCACTCGACGAAGCCTGCGATGAAATCGGCACGTTGACGCATGCCTTTCTGACAGAACTCGGGCGTTCTTGACTGAGCGGGGGTACCGATCGAACTTCGATCCGCGCTCAAAACCGATCGATGCGGAATGGGCGCGGATCCACGAACGGTTTCTCGCCCGTGACCATATCGGCGATGAGGCGCCCCGTCACCGGGCCCAGTGTGAGCCCATGATGAGCGTGCCCGAATGCGAACCAAAGACCCGGGTGTCGCGTAGCCGGACCGATGATAGGCAGCATGTCGCTCGTGCACGGACGTTGCCCCATCCATGGTTCCGAATCGACTCGCTCGCCGAGGGGAAACAAGTCCCGGGCGATCGGTTCGACAGCCTCGAGCTGATCGGGCGTCTTCGGCTCGTCGAGCAACGCGAGTTCCGCCCCCGTCGTGAGCCGGATGCCGCGCGCCATCGGCGCGAGCAGATAGCCCTTTTCGGCATCGAGGACGGGATGATTGAGGCGCGCCCCTGATTTTGCGCGGTAGTGCATGTGATACCCGCGTTTGATCCCCAGCGAAAGCCGATAGCCGAGCTTGGCGCTGAGCGGCTGAGACCAAGGGCCCAGCGCGACCACGGCTGAACTGGCCTCCAGCACCCCCTCCTCCGTGTTCACCCGCCAATGCGGCTCGAGCGTGCTCGCGTCGCCGAAAACGATGCGCCCGCCGATCCGCTCGAAATAACGGGCGTACGCCGTGACGAGGGCATTCGGATCCGCTACCGAATACGATTGCCCATAGCGCACCCCGCCGACGAGAGCCGACGACAGATCGGGCTCCACCGCGTGAAGCGCCGCCACATCGAGCGCGTCGTACTCGATGCCATATTCGCGCTGCCAGCGTTCGGCCGTCTTCAATTCCTCGTCGAATTTGCCCCCGGTGCGAAAGATCCGTATCCATCCAGTCGGACGCAACATGTCCGCCGCGCCGGCGGCCGCTGCCAGCGCCTTGTGCTCGCTGACACATTTTTCGATCAATGTGGAATAGGCGCGCGCAATTGCAATGTGACGATCGGGGGCCGAATTGCGCCAATACCGCCAGAGAAACGGTGCGAGCTTGAACATCGCACCCGGGTGATACCGGACATCGAGTGCGCGATTGCCGGCATAGCCGAGCAGCGTGCCCAGCCCGCGCGGAAACGCGTACGGATAAACGCCCTCCCGTTGGATCAGTCCCGCGTTACCGAACGATGTTTCATTGCCGGGCGCTTTTCGGTCGATGAGCGCGACAGACAGACCGCGCTGCTGCAAATGAGCGGCGATCGAAACGCCGACCATGCCGGCGCCAAGCACGAGGGTATCGAATTTCATCGGAAGTTAACATGCCCCATTTTTGCGGCTGAAACGATGCAACGACACACTACTTCCGTGTCGAACCGCGCCGTTCCTTCGCCTCTACGCCCCGCCGCTGATCCAGTTTTCCAGCTTCAGGCCTGGATAGGCGGCAAAGTCGCGTTCGTTGTTGGTGACGAGCACAATATCGAGCGCCAACGCATGCGCCGCGATGAGCTTGTCGAGATGATCTTTCTTTCGCTCGCGCGTCGCCTCGCGAACCGGCCCATAGGCCTTGGCGGCGGCGACATCGAAGGGCGCGACCGGAATGTCCTCGATCAGCGCAGCGAGATTCCGGCGCTCGCGTGCGTGATTGGCCGAAACTGCCACACCGTACTCCAATTCCGCATAGGTAATGGCGGACATCACGACGTCGCCGACGTAGCATTGTGCGAAGCGCTCCGCCACTTGCTCCGGCTGGTTCTTCATCAAGTAGATGCACATGTTGGTGTCGAGCATGAAGCGCGGCATCAGAGAGCCTCGCGCTCTGTTTGCTCCTGGCTACCGCGCCCCTCGGACATGAAATCGGGCCCGAATTTGGCGAACTTCTTGAGCACCCCGCCCAGCGCTCGCCGCGCTGGCCGAATGCGGAGCTCGTCCCCAACACGCTCGATTTCGAGCTCCATGTCCGTGCGCTCGTACGCCAGATCGGCGGGGATACGCACTGCCTGCGAATTGCCGTTCTTGAAAACCCTGGTGGTATGCATGGTTGAGCCCGTCCGCGGATGTACGATGGATGTACTATAACGCGGCTCCGGCGCAACGTAAATCCGTGTGTGTACATTTTTTGAGGCTATCGAGGGTCTCCTATAACAGCAGAGCCCGCCAAATTGTGCTTTACTTCCCGGTGCATCTAGAAAATAACGCGCTATAGCCGGACAAGCGGCACTGCACGCATCGAAGGTGCCGGCTGTCGCCCCCCTGCCTTGCCCGACTCTGGCCGACCGGAGACAATCCATGGCAATCAGCATCAGTCTGACAGTCAACGGCGCCCCGGTGAGCGCCGAAGTCGAGCCTCACACCCTTCTGGTCCATTTCATCCGCGATACATTGCGCCTGACCGGCACGCATGTCGGCTGCGATACCGCCCAGTGCGGCGCCTGCACGATCCATATGGATGGACGCGCCGTCAAAGCCTGCAATGTCCTCGCCGTCCAAGCCGACGGTGCCCGGCTCACCACCATCGAGGGGCTCGCCGAAGACGGTGCCCTGCATCCGATGCAAGCCGCCTTTCGCGAATGCCACGGCCTGCAGTGCGGCTTTTGCACACCGGGCATGGTCATGAGCGCCACCGCGCTGATCGCGGCCAAGCCCGATGCCAGTGCCGAAGACGTGCGCCGTCAGCTCGACGGAAACTTCTGCCGCTGCACCGGCTACCACAACATCGTGAAAGCGGTACTCGAGGGCGCGGCAGGCATGCGCCAACAGGCGGCATCGACCCTCCGGGAGGCATCATGAACGCACCTGAAGAACGCCGCCTGATCGGAGCCTCCGTCAAACGCAAGGAAGACTACCGCTTCCTCACAGGTGCCGGCCAATACACCGACGACATCGTGCTGCCGCAGCAAACCTACGGCGTCTTCGTGCGCTCGCCCCATGCGCATGCACGTCTCGGCAAAATCGATGTGGAAGCAGCCCGCGGCGCGCCCGGCGTCATCGCCGTCTTCACAGGCGCCGATCTCGCCGCCGAAAAGGTGGGCGGCCTGCCCTGCGGCTGGCTCATCCACAGCACCGACGGCTCGCCGATGCGCGAGCCGCCGCATCCGGTCCTCGCCATAGGCAAGGTCCGGCACGTCGGCGACCCTGTCGCGCTCGTCATCGCCGAAACCGCCAAAGCGGCCAAGGACGCAGCCGAACTCGTGACAGTGGATTATGACCTGCTGCCGGCCGTGGCAGATACCGCCCACGCGGCGGACTCGGGTCAACCCGCCGTGCACGACGAGGTTCCCGACAACGTCTGCTATACCTGGGGCCATGGGGACAAGGCCGCGACCGACGCAGCCTTCGCGCAGGCCGCCCATGTCACGACGCTCGAGATCGTGAACAACCGCCTCGTGCCGAACGCCATCGAACCGCGTGCGGTCAATGCAAGCTACTCGCGGCAAGACGACAGCTACACCGTCTACGTCGCCAATCAGAACCCGCATGTCGAGCGGCTCCTGATGGCTGCATTCGTTCTGTCGCTGCCGGAATCGAAGCTGCGCATCGTCGCGCCCGACGTCGGCGGCGGATTCGGCTCGAAAATCTTCCTCTACGGCGAGGATGTCGCCCTGACCTGGGCGTCCAAGCGCATCGGCCGTCCCGTCAAATGGACGGCGGAACGTTCGGAATCGTTCGTCTCCGATGCGCACGGCCGCGATCATGTGACGAAAGCGGAACTGGCGCTCGATCGCGACGGCCGTTTTCTTGCGATGCGCGTGCATACCACCGCGAACATGGGCGCCTATCTGTCGACGTTCGCCTCGTCGGTGCCGACGATTCTGTATGCGACGCTGCTCGCGGGCCAATACGCGACGCCCGCCATTTATGCCGAGGTGAAAGCCGTTTTCACGAACACGGTGCCCGTCGATGCCTATCGCGGGGCGGGACGGCCCGAAGCGACCTACGTCGTCGAGCGGCTCGTCGAAACCGCGGCGCACGAGCTCGGCATGGACCCCGCTGAAATCCGCAGGCGCAACTTCATCCGCGCGTTTCCCTACACGACACCCGTCGGGCTCACGTACGACACGGGAGACTACGAAGTTTGTCTCGCGCGTGCCATCGAACTCGCCGACGTGGCGGGCTTTGCGGCGCGCCGCGATGCGGCGAAGCAAAACGGCAAGCTGCGCGGCCTCGGCTACTCGTGCTACATCGAAGCGTGCGGTCTCGCGCCGTCGAAAATTGCGGGCGCCCTCGGCGCACGCGCCGGCCTGTTCGAAGCGGGCGAGGTGCGTGTGCACCCCACGGGAACGGTCACGGTCTTCACCGGCTCGCACAGCCACGGGCAAGGACACGAGACGACGTTCGCGCAAGTCGTCGCGGACCGGCTCGGCCTGTCGATCGATCAAGTCGAAATCGTCCATGGCGATACGGGCCGCATTCCATTCGGCATGGGGACCTACGGTTCGCGCTCGATCGCCGTAGGCGGCACCGCCATCATGAAAGCGCTCGACAAGATCGAAGCAAAGGCGAAGAAGATCGCGGCGCACCTGCTCGAAGCCTCCGCCAGCGACATCGAATTCGGCAACGGTGTCTTTCGCGTGGCCGGCACGGACCGTACCAAAACATTCGCCGAAGTGTCACTTGCCGCCTATGTTCCGCACAACTATCCGCTCGAGGAACTCGAGCCGGGATTGGACGAGAACGCGTTCTACGATCCAAGCAATTTCACGTACCCGTCAGGCGCCTATATTTGCGAAGTGGAAGTGGATCCCGATACAGGCGAAACGCGCATCGAGCGGTTCACCGCTGTCGACGACTTCGGCAACGTCATCAATCCGATGATCGTCGAAGGGCAGGTGCACGGCGGGCTCGGCCAAGGTATCGGCCAGGCGCTGCTCGAGCGGTGTGTCTACGACCCCGATACCGGGCAGTTGCTGTCGGGCTCTTACATGGACTACGCGATGCCGCGCGCCTCCGATCTGCCCGAGTTCACGGTCGAGACGAGTCAAGGCACACCGTGCACGCACAATCCGCTCGGGGTCAAAGGATGCGGGGAAGCAGGTGCGATCGGCTCGCCGCCGGCGGTCATCAATGCGATCGTCGACGCCCTAGCGCCGCTTGGCGTAAAAGACCTGCAAATGCCCGCCACCCCGCACCGCGTCTGGTCCGCGATCCAGGCCGCGCAGTCATCGGTCCATTGAACGGTCGACAGGAGACAGCTCCATGTATTCATATTCGTTCGACTATGAGCGCGCGGCCGATGCGCAGGCCGCCGTGGCGGCCCTGCAAGCGGACAGCGACGCCAAATATCTCGGCGGCGGGCAAAGCATGCTGCCGACCATGCGTTTGCGCCTGGCGCAGCCGACGAAGCTCGTCGACATCACACGCATTGCGGCCCTGAAGGAAATCCGCGTCGACGCTCAGACCGTTTCGATCGGCTCCGCCGTGTGCCATGCCGATGTCGCTGAACATGACGGCATCCAACGCACCGTGCCTGGGCTGGCCGAACTCGCTAGCATGATCGGCGATCGGCAGGTGCGCGCACGCGGCACGCTGGGCGGCTCGCTCGCCAACGACGACCCTGCCGCAGATTATCCGGCCGCGGTGCTCGCACTGGGCGCGACGATCGTCACCGATCGCCGACGCATCGCGGCCGACGACTTCTTCGTCGGCATGTACGAAACGGCGCTCGAACCGGACGAACTGATCGTTGCCGTCGAATTTCCCGTGCCGGAAAAAAGCGCCTATGAGAAGTTCCGCAACCCCGCTTCCCAATTTGCGCTCGTCGGGGTGTTCGTGGCCAAGCGGGCCGACGGCGTGCGGGTTGCCGTCACGGGCGCCGCTCCTTCGGTGTTCCGACCGACCGCGCTCGAAACGGCGTTGAGCAGCCAGTTCACGCGCGATGCGGCTCGGCAGGTCACGCTGTCTCCCGACGAATTGAACACGGATTTGCATGCGAGCGCCGAGTATCGTGCCCATCTGATCCCGATCCTCGCCGCGCGCGCCGTCGAGCGGGCCCGCTAACGGCTCGCCTTCGCTCCGGACCGACAACGATGCAGCCGGCCACGATCGACGCAACCGTCGCCGAGCTCGCCGCGCACCGCTATTTCGCGAGTCGCGAGCTCGCCACGGCGCTCTTTCTCGCGCTGCGGATGGACCGGCCGCTTTTTCTCGAAGGCGAGCCGGGCGTCGGCAAAACCGAGCTCGCCAAAGCGGCCTCGGAAATCCTCGGCACGACACTCTTGCGCCTGCAGTGCTACGAAGGGCTGGATACGGCCAGTGCGCTCTACGAATGGGATTACCCACGCCAAATCATGGCGCTGCGTCTGGCCGAAGCGGCCGGAGAACGGCCCGGCAACGATACGCTCTATCGCAGCGAATTCCTGCTGAAGCGCCCGCTTCTGCAAGCGTTGATGCCTGACGAGCAACATCCGGGTGCGCAACGTGTGCTGCTCATCGATGAAATCGATCGCGCCGACGAGCCGTTCGAGGCCTTTCTGCTCGAACTGCTTTCGGATTTCCAGGTGTCGATTCCCGAATACGGCACGGTACGCGCCGAGCGCGCGCCGCTCGTCATCGTCACCTCGAACCGCACGCGCGAAGTCCATGACGCGCTCAAGCGTCGCTGCCTCTATCAATGGATCGACTATCCGGAGCAGGACCGCGAACTCGCGATCGTCGCGGCGCGTGCTCCCGAAGCGGCGGGACACCTGCAGCGGCGCGTCGTGGCGTTCGTGCACCGGTTACGCTCGATGGACCTATTCAAGGCCCCGGGCATCGCGGAAACGATCGACTGGTGCCGCGCGCTGGCGGCACTGTCGATTTCGGAACTCGATCCGCAGTCCGTGCATGACACGCTCGGCGTGCTGCTCAAGTATCAGGACGACCTCGCACGGCTCGACGCCGATCAAATCGCGCGATGCTTGGCCGAAGCGGAGTAGCCGATGGCCTCGCCCCGCTCGCAACTATCGCCCGCGTCGCCCGCTTCGTGCCCGGGCCTGCCGATGTTCGCGCGCAACGTCGTGCACTTCGTGCGGTTGCTGCGCGCAGCAGGCTTGCCGATGTCGCCCGCCCATGCGATCGATGCATTGGACGCGCTGCGGCTGATCGAAATCGGAAGGCGCGACGACGTGCACGACGCGCTGGCCGCCATTCTCACGCACTCGGCCGACGAGCGGGCCTTCTTCGATACGGCCTTCGACCTGTTCTGGCGCGATCCCGATTGGGCGGGGAAGCTGCGTGCACTGTTACTGCCCAAAGCGCGTGCCGGCATGCCACCCCCGATGCGCAACAACCGCCTGGCGGATGCGCTCGCGACGCGTACGTCTCAGTCGGACAAGCCCGCCGCCAGCGAGCCGCAGCAGCGTGAGCTGAATGCGCACGCAACGTTCAGCGCCGAAGAGCGTCTGCGTCACCGCGATTTCGATACGTTGAGCGCCGACGAATGGCGCGCGTTGCAGCACGCGATCCGCAACCGCCGCATGTCGTTCGCGACCGAACCGACTCGCCGGCTGCGGGCAGCCTCGCACGGCATCCATGCCGATGTTCGCGCCAGCGCGCGCCAAGCCGTGCGCGTCGGCGGAGACTGGCTGGTCTGGAAGTACCGCACCGTGCGAGAACGCAAACCGCCGCTCGTCCTGCTGCTCGATATTTCCGGCTCGATGGCCAACTACTCACGTGCCGTGCTCTATTACTGCCATGCGCTGCTGCAATCGCGCGAGAGACTGCAGGTATTCGTGTTCGGCACACGCCTCACGCATGCGACGCGCGTGTTGCGCGAGCGCGATCCCGATGCGGCGATCGCCGCGCTTGGGCGAAGCGTCGAGGATTGGGCCGGCGGCACGCGGATCGGCGCGGCGCTGGCGCAATTCAATCGGCTCTGGGCAAAGCGGGTCCTCACTGGGCGCGCGACGGTGTTGCTCGTGACCGATGGCCTCGATCATGAAGCGATCGAATTGCTCGATGCGGAAATGGTGCGCCTGGCTCGCAATGCCCACCGCATCGTATGGCTCAATCCCCTGCTGCGCTATGCCGGGTTCTCCGCGCGAGCGCGCGGCGTGCGTGCCATCCTGCCGCATGTCGACGCGCATCGCCCCGTCCACAACCTCGAGAGCCTCGATGCGCTCGCGCACGACTTCGAGCACCTCGCGCGCGTGCCCCGCCACTCGATGCCCATTTCGCCGATCCAAGGAGTGCCGCAATGGAACTGACCGAGCAATACCTCCTGCCCGTCTCGCGCGAGCACGCATGGGAAGCGCTGCGCGACACGGCGGTGCTCCGGACCATCATTCCCGGTTGCGAAAGCATCGAGGCCGACGGCGAGAATGCCTATACCGTCTCCATGCTCGCCGCCGTGGGACCGGTGAAGGCGCATTTCAAGGGACGCATGTCGTTGACCGACATCGACCCGCCGAACAGCTATACCGTCGTATTCGAAGGCCAGGGCGGCGTCGCCGGCTTCGCGAAAGGCAGCGCCGCGGTCACGCTCGAAGCCGACGGGGAATCGTCGACCAAGTTATCGTATACAGCGCACGCCCAGGTGGGCGGCAAGCTCGCACAGATCGGCTCGCGCCTCGTCGACGGGGCCGCGCGCAAGGTCGCGGGCGAATTCTTCAAGCGCTTTACAGCACAGATGACCGGTGAGACAGGCGCAGGCGCCGAAAGCACCGATGAAGGCGCAGCGCCGGCGCAGGCTGGCGAAGCAGCCGAACAGGCACCCGCTGGCAAAGGACACAAATCATGGAAAGCGTGGATCTCGAAGTCCTGAAATCGAGCGCGCGCTGGCTCGACGAAGGGCATCGCGTATTGCTCGTCACAGTGGTCAAGACGTGGGGGTCGTCCCCGCGCCCGCAAGGCGCGATGCTCGCCGTGCGGGACGATGGCCTCGTGGCCGGTTCCGTATCGGGCGGCTGCATCGAAGACGATCTGATCGACCGCGTGCGCCGACACGGCATAGGCGGCAGCGGCCCCGAGGCCGTGAAGTACGGCATCACGGCGGAAGAAGCCCATCGCTTCGGCCTGCCTTGCGGCGGCACGATCGAACTCGTGCTCGAACCGCTGACGAAGGCAAGCGGCATCGACGAACTCTACCGCGCGGTCCAAGCCGGCCGGCTCGTCGCGCGCACGCTCGATATGAAAACGGGCGCGGCCACGCTCGCCCCCGCGCAGGCAACCGACGGCGTGCAGTTCGACGGCAACACGTTATCGACGATCCACGGTCCGCGCTATCGCATGCTCGTCATCGGGGCCGGGCAGCTCTCGCGTTATCTTTGCAGTATTGCCGTGGGCTTGGATTATCAGGTGACTGTTTGCGATCCCCGCGAGGAATACACCGAGGAATGGAATATTCCGGGCACGACGGTCGTCCATACGATGCCGGACGATACCGTTGCGGACATGAAGCTCGACGAACGCTGCGCGGTGATCGCGCTGACGCACGACCCGAAGCTCGACGATCTCGCGTTGATGGAAGCGCTGAAAACGCCCGCCTTCTACGTGGGCGCGCTCGGCTCTCGTCGTAACAATGCGGCACGGCGCGAGCGGCTCAAGGAGTTCGATCTGAGCGATGCGCAACTCGCGCGGCTGCATGGGCCGGTCGGTATTTATATCGGCAGCCGTACGCCGCCCGAAATCGCCATTTCGATTCTCGCTGAAGTAACGGCCGCCAAGAACGGTGTATCGTTGCCCACGCTACTGCAAGTCGAAGGCGCGAAAGCGGCGAGAGAGCGGGCCGAGAGTGAACATCCGGCTTGTACTACTGCCAGCCGGAGTTAGCGCTTCGGCGTTTTACTGCAGCCAATGCAGAGGGTGAACCCGAAGCGCTGTCGCAGCATCATTCCCATCCGTTACGCACGTCCACCCGAAGACTGAGGACACTATTTGTCATGAGCGAACGTTCTCCGTTCCGCCCTGCGCTCGAACGCGCGCTGCATCATGCGCTCTCGCACCTCGGGAATCTCGAAGACGGGCCGGTCGCCGCTACCGCCTCGCTTGAAACATTGCGAAGCCGGCTCGCCAAGCCGCTCAACCGTGCTCCGATACCGGCCGCGCGCGTCATTGACGAACTCGTTGCCGATACCGAGGGCGGCATCGTCGGAAGCGCGGGCGGCCGCTTCTTCGGCTGGGTGATCGGCGGCGCGGTGCCTGCCTCGCTCGGCGCGGATTGGCTCACGAGCGCCTGGGATCAGAATGCCGCATCGTTCGCCAGTGCACCGGCGGAGGCTGTCGTCGAAGAAGTCTGCGGAGCATGGCTGAAGGAGTTGCTCGGCCTGCCGTCTCACGCAAGCTTCGCGCTCACGAGCGGTTGCCAGACTGCCCACGTCACGGCACTCGCGGCCGCGCGCCATGCGCTGCTCGAACAGCGGGGCTGGCAGGTCGAGCGCGACGGGCTCTTCGGTGCGCCGCGCATCCGGATACTCAGCAGCGACCAATTCCACGGCAGCGTCACACAGGCTGTGCGGCTGCTCGGCATGGGCACTGCATGCGTGCAGGCACTGCCATCGAATGCGATGGGTCAACTGGAAACGGCGACGCTCGAGGAAGCGCTGCGTGCCGAGCCTGACACCGCAACGATCGTCCTGCTGCAGGCGGGAGATCTCAACATCGGCGCCTACGATCCGTTTTCCGAACTGATTCCGCTTGCGCATCGCCACGGCGCATGGGTCCATGTCGACGGCGCCTTCGGGCTATGGGCGAATGCGAGCGAACGCTACCGGTCGTTGCTGACCGGCGTCGAGCACGCCGATTCCTGGGCGACCGATGGGCATAAGTGGCTCAACGTGCCCTACGACAGCGGCTTTGCATTCGTCGCCCACGCCGACGTGCACCGAGCGGCGATGTCGCATTACGCAAGCTATGTTTCGTACAACGAAGCAGTTCGCGAGCAAAAGGATTGGACGCCCGTCTGGTCGCGGCGGGGCCGTGGGTTTGCCGCCTATGCGGCGCTGCGCGAGTTGGGCCGCGAAGGTGTCGCGGCGCTTGTCGAGCGCTGTTGCGAGGCGGCACACGCGTTGGCCGTCGGCATAGCGGCACAGCCAGGCGTGGAGTTGGTCTGGGCGCCGCGCATCAACCAAGGGCTGGTCCGCTTTCTCGACCCACGGCCCGATGCAACCGAAAGCGACCATGACGCATGGACCGACGCCGTCACCGAGGCGGTCCTTCGAACCGGCCAGGCGCTTTTCAGCAACACGACTTGGCGCGGCAAACGGTGCATGCGCATTTCGGTATGCAATTGGCAGACCGATGCAAGTGACGTGGCTCGAACCATAGCGGCCGTAACGGAAGTCGTGCGCGCCATGCGTACAGCCCGTATCGAGCAATAACCGAAGAGTTTGCCAAGGTAAGAACGATTCGACCGGCGCATGG
This sequence comes from Paraburkholderia sp. NMBU_R16, assembly GCF_013282575.1. Classification (GTDB taxonomy): domain Bacteria; phylum Pseudomonadota; class Gammaproteobacteria; order Burkholderiales; family Burkholderiaceae; genus Trinickia. The sequence goes on along the minus strand of NZ_JAAAYE010000015.1, from coordinate 34,105 downwards.
ACGCGAGCGAAGGCGAATCGCCGTTTCCCGATTCCGAAACCGGACGCGATAAACTGGCGGCTTTGCGAAATGCAGAGTTGGGGTGGAACCCGTGAGCCTCGATGAGTACTACGAACGATTGGGCTTGCCGAGCGCCGCATCGGCGGCGGAGATCAAGCGAGCCTATCGCCGCCTGAGAGCGCAATACCACCCCGATCGCAATAAGGGCGAGGAATCGGCCGCCGAATCGCTATTCAAAAAGGTCCAGGAAGCCTTCGAAATTCTCACGGGGCAGCGGCAGGCGCCCGTGCGTGCCCAGCCGGCTCCACCCGCCGGCACACGCAGGACCGAGATGCGGCCAGCAGGCGCGTCGACTCGCGACGCCGAGCGCAGCGCAGGAGCGGACGGGGCCGGCGCATGGTCGAAGTACTGCGGGGCGAGCGGCGGCCCGATGCCCGTGCGTGGCGCAAACCGGCATACCCAGTTGCACGTGCCGCTCGATGTGGCATTGAACGGCGGCGAAGTACTCGCCAGTTACCAGGTCAGCGAAACGTGCCGACAATGCCGGGGCGCGAGCGCCCGTGCCACGGTGCTGACCTGTTCGCACTGTGCCGGCTACGGCATCCGTTACGACGGTGCGTCATGTACCGCATGCGGCGGCGAGGGGCGTATGAAAAGCGCGCACTGGTGTGCGACATGCCAAAGCAAGGGCGTCGAATATCAAACGAAATTGCAGCCGGTGAACGTGCCGCGCAGCGCATGGGACGGCCAGCGCATCGTCGTGCCCGGCGGCGGGTTCGCGGGGATGCACGGCGGACAACCCGGCGACGCGACGTTTACGGTCGTCATCGTCTGCGGGCCCGATTTTCAGCGGGAAGGGCTGCACCTGAGCGGCGAACTCGAAGTCGATTTCGTCACCGCGACGCTGGGCGGCCCACTCACGGTCAAAGTACTGGGCAGCGATCTGAACGTCGCGATTCCCGCGAACGCCCGGCATGGCAGCACGATCCGCCTGCCGGCGCAGGGTCTCTCCGATGCCTCGGGTAACCGGGGCGAATTGAGGCTGCGCATTGTTCTGGTGATGCCCGAGGCGGCATTGCATCTGAACGCGGAGGAGCGGTGCCGCTTTCGGGAACTGTTCGCGCTGGCCGCGCAGCGAGCAGGCGGCACATAGCTACGAACGCCGCTGCGCCCCGTCGTCGAAAGCCGCTTTGAGCCGGCGCACGCCTTCGCGAATATCGTCGATCCCCGGCGCCGCGAATGACAGCCTGAGCGAATGGATGTCGACATCGTCCGAGAAGAACGCTTTGCCCGGCACGAATACGACCTTCCGTTCGATCGCGTTCGTGAGCAGTGCCGATGAGTCGATGCCCTCGATGCCCTCGATGCGGGCCCAGACGAACATCCCGCCTTGCGGACGATGAAACGCGATCGCCGTGCCGAAGTCCGCCTCGAGCGCGTCGCATAGAGCATCGCACTTGCGACCGTACATCGCGGCGATGTGCGGCAAATGCCGCTCGAGCGAGCCCGCGGCCAGATAATGCGCGGCGATCGCCTGAGTCCACGGCGAGCTGCAAAGATCGGCGGTCTGTTTGGCGACGACGCAGCGGCGGGCGATCTCGGCCGGGGCGATCGTCCAGCCGACGCGCAAGCCCGGTGCGACGATCTTCGACAAGCTCCCGAAGTGCACCACCCACGGAAGCGCGCCGTCGACTTCTTTCGCCAGCGCCAGGATCGAGGGCAGTGCACTGCCCTTGAAGCGCAAATCGCCGTACGGGTCGTCTTCGACGATCAGGAAGCCATAACGAACGGCCAGTTCGAGCAGCGCGATGCGGCGTGCGTGCGTGAGCATCGCGCCGGAAGGATTGGCGAAAGTTGGCACCGTGTACAGCAGTTTTGGCCGATGGACCGTGCCCGCTGCAAGCATGTCGGCCAGCTTCGCCACGTCGATCCCTTCGTCGTCGATCGGCACCGTCACGATCTTCGCCTGCTGAAGCCGCAGCGCTTGCAGCACGGCAGGATAGGCCGGCTGCTCGGTCAGCACGACGTCGCCCGGACCGACGAGCACGCGCAGCAGCAAATCGAAGCCTTGCTGCGATCCTGTGGTCATCAGCAGTTCATCGGTGGAGCACTTAACACCGCGCCGCGCCATCAGAGCGAGGATTTCCTGCTTCAGTTCGGGCAGACCATCCGTCGGGCCATACTGCAGGCAGCGAACCGGCGATTCGAACGCACGAGTCTGAGCCGCGTTCAGTCCTTCGACATCGAATAGATCGGCAGCCGGATAACCGCCCGCGAACGAAATCATGCCCGGCTGGCCGACATACTTGAACAGCTCTCGAATCGGCGAGCCGGACGGATGAGCAAACGGCTCGGTGAATCGGTACATGGCGCCCTCTCGCTTCGGCATTCGCTTCTTATGGGGTGCTATCGGTTTCGATAGTGCCGCGGCCTAAACGACGTTCTTCTCGACGATAGGCCGGTTCTCGATAACGCGGCTCCAATCCAGCGGCGAAAGATCGAGCGACGTGTATCTACCGCGCAAGATCAGCTCGCTCACGCCGCGCCCCGTCGCCGGTCCTTGCTGCAGGCCATGGCCACTATAGCCGTTGGCGAAGATGCAATTGTCGATATCCGGGTGAAAGCCAATGATCGCGTTGTGATCGAAGACGTTGTATTCGTAATAGCCGGACCAGCAGTTCTCCACGCGCAGCGCCTCGAATTCGGGCACGCGGTGCGCAAGCGTGGGCCAGATGACATCGTCGAACAAGGCATGGTCGACTTCATCGAGCGGCAGATCGTCCGGATCGTTATCGGCGCTCGGCGACGTGCCACAGATGTAAGTCCTGCCTTCCGGGCGGAAATAAACCCCGCTCGGGTCGATCAACAACGGGCACGGCGAAAGACGCGCCGGCGACGACACGTTGAAAATGCTGCGCCGGCGCGCGAAGACGGGAATCTCGATGCCCATCATCGCCGACAGCTTCCGCGCCCATGCCCCGGCCGCGTTGACGAGCATGTCGCACGGATAACGCTCGCCGTCGGTCGTCTCGACGTGTGTCACGCGGCGCCCGTCTCGCGCGACGGCGCCGACCTCCGCCGCAACATAGCGCGCGCCGAGGGATTGCGCTTTCTTGCGCAGCGCCTGCACGAGACCGTACCCGTCGAACCACCCTTCGCCGCTCGCGCCGAACGCGCCCGCCTCGAGATCCTCGACGTTCAGCCAAGGAAATTTCGCCTGCAGCTTTTCTCGATCGAGCAAATGGATATCGGCACCGAGACGCGTTTGTAGCGCATGATTCTCACGTAACGTCGGAGCACCGGCGGACGTCGCCAGAAAGAGATAGCCGCCTTCGTGCAGATCGATCGACGGCTTTGTCCCATCGACTTCCAGCAGCTCGCCGATATTGCGTAGAAACTCGATACCGTACAGCGACATTTGCACCGATAACGGCGTTGAAAACTGCTGCCGGATCGATGCGGCCGAAAGCGCCGATGACGATTTCGCGTAGGTCGGATCACGCTCGATGACGGTGACCGAAACCGTCGGATCGGATGCGCGCAAAAAATAGGCGATCGAACTGCCGATCACGCCACCGCCCACGATAACGACTTGAGAGCTCACGAGTTGCCCCGCCTTGGATTGCGTCGGAAAAACGCGCACACCGAACGGCGGCGCGCGGATTGGCGAGCCGGGCACGTGCCTTGTAGCAAGCGCCCGGCAGCCGCATCATTCGATCGAAAAATCGATGCCCTGCGCGAGCGGCAGTGCCGACGAGTAGTTGACCGTATTGGTTGCGCGACGCATATAGGCCTTCCATGCATCGGAACCCGACTCGCGCCCACCGCCCGTTTCCTTTTCGCCGCCGAAGGCGCCGCCGATTTCCGCGCCGCTCGGCCCGATATTGACGTTCGCGATACCGCAATCGCTACCCGATGCGGACAGGAACCGTTCGCTCTCGCGCAGATCGGTCGTGAAGACGCACGACGACAAGCCGTGCGACGCCGCATTGTTCGCCGCGATGGCTTCGCCGAATTCGCGATACTTCATGACGTAAAGGATCGGAGCAAACGTCTCCTTGAGCACGATGCCGGTCTGCGCCGGCATCTCGACGATCGCCGGCCGCACATAGAAGCCCTGCTCGCAACCCGCCACCGTATGGCGCTCTCCGCCGAATACCTTGCCGCCGTCGCGCTTCGCCGCTTCGAGGGCAGCCTGCATGCGCTCGAACGATTGCGAGTCGATGAGCGGGCCCATCAGCACGCCCTGTTCCAACGGGTTACCGATCGCGACCTTCCCGTAAAGCACCTTCAAGCGCTCGACCGTCTCGTCGTACACGCTTTCATGGACGAACAGACGCCGCAGCGACGTGCAACGTTGGCCGGCCGTGCCGACCGCCGAAAACAGGATGGCTCGCAGCGCGAGTTCCCGGTCCGCGGTGTTCGAGACGATGCCCGCGTTGTTGCCACCGAGTTCGAGCAGCGAACGACCGAAGCGGCGCGCCACTTCGACGCCGACAGCACGTCCCATTTCAGTACTACCCGTGGCACTGACGATGTTCGAACGCGGATCGGCCACGAGTTGCGCGCCCACTTCGCGACCGCCGTTGATGAGGCATGTCAAGCCGGCAGGCGCCGTGCCGAACGCTTGCAGCGCCTCTTGCAGGATGCTGTCCACCGCCAACGCGGTGAGCGGCGTTTTTTCGGAAGGCTTCCAGATCACGGCATTACCGCATACCAGTGCGAGCGCCGCATTCCAGGACCACACCGCCGCCGGGAAATTGAACGCCGAAATGACCGTACACACTCCCATCGGATGCCAGGTTTCCCCCATTCGATGGCCGGGCCGCTCCGATGCAATCGTCAGACCGTAAAGCTGACGCGACAGGCCGACCGCGAAATCGCAGATATCGATCATCTCCTGCACTTCGCCGAGCCCTTCCTGCAGGATCTTGCCCGTCTCCAGTGTGATGAGGCTGCCGAGCGCGTGCTTGCGCTCGCGCAGTTTGTTGCCCAGCAATCGCACCAGTTCACCGCGCCGCGGCGCGGGCACGTCGCGCCACGCAACGAAGGCAGCCTGCGCCTTCGCCAGTGCGGCGTCGATGTCCGCGGCAGTATGGCTCGGCACACGACCGATCAGTGCGCCGTCGATAGGCGAGCGAACGGCGATGTCGCCGCTTTCCGCAAGGTGCGAAATGCCGAGCTCGGACAGAATGGTCGATGCGTTCATCGGGAAGTACCTCGATTGTTTCCGATAGGAAATTTTGGGACGTTAGGAAACTATACACGCCTGCGACAGGTGCGGCAACCACGCCGATTGCACTCCGATTCACGCGGATGCTGGCGCGGCGCGGCAAGCCTGCCGACCCGATTGCACGGATCGTAGCCGTGATCGAAAACGCGTGCCGCGATTGTGTTCAGGCTTTAAACAACTAGCAAACGATATCTGCGCAACAGATGATGCGCGTTGCTCATCAAACCGGATGAATCCGTCCATGCACGGCGGCTCGTTGCCGCCTCACCCGACGCGGCAACGAGCCGATGTTATGATGCGAAACTCGCAGGACCGATAGACCGTACTACCCCATCCCCCCGCATGGACAGGACCATTTTGAAGCCGGCCGAGCAGGCGCCGTCGGAGCTCGGCAAGCGCGTCAGAGCCGCGCGGCTCTTCCACGGTTACACGCTCGAAACAGCAAGCCGCGTATGCGGCGTATCGCGCTCGACGCTGTCCAAGATCGAAAACGGGGTGATGTCTCCGACGTTCGACGTCCTCCAAAAGATCGTTCACGGCCTCAAGATCGACTTGAGCGAGTTGTTCGGCTCCGCGTCGAAACCGAACGTCGGCGGCCGGCGCGCGGTCACGCGCAAAGGCGCCGGACAACCGCATGCGGCCGGCTGTTATGAAATGGAATTGCTCGCGACCGAGCTGGCAAAAAAGGCCATGCATCCGTTTCGTATCCGGATTACGGCGCACTCGCTCGACGCATTCACGGAATGGGGACGGCACGAAGGCGAAGAGTTTCTTTTCGTACTGAGCGGCAGCGTTTGCTTGTACTCCGAGCTGTACGCACCAACGCATCTCGAAGCGGGCGACAGCATCTATTTCGACAGCCGCATGGGCCACGCCGCCGTATCGACGAGCGACGAGGACGCCGAGGTCCTCTGGATCATCGACGAAGGCTACGCGCCCTACGACAGCGAGGCCAAGCCGCTTGCGAACGGTCGCAGCGCCAGACCCGCCTGAGCGCCGGCACTCGCCCTCCGGACATTACGCGGCGGCATGCGCCGTCATCTTGAAGATTCCTTGCGCATTGCCTGCATCGAAGCGCAGATCCGTCACCCAGCTACGCGTGGCCTGATCGAATTCGCGCTTGCGCGTGATGAATTCGTAAAACGAGCCTGGAACGTCTCGCGTGACGAGCGCGCCGTCGGGCGCCCTGAACGTCCGCGTCACGATATCCGCGCGGTACGCCGTCTGAAAGACACGCCCCGAGCGGGAACGCTCGACCTCGGGCTTCATCGGCCGGCCCTTGGCTTTTTCGCTTTCCGACAAGGCGAAGACATCGGCAACGCGATCCGTCGCATGGTTGAACGCATTGCCTTCTGTGGCTATCCACGCCATTTCGGCCGATTCGCTCAGGAGCGTTTCGTAATCTGCTTCGCTCGGCACATCGTGTTGGCGCGCGAATGCGCCGACGATGACCGGGAGCAACGCTTGCGCCGCATCGATCGGAAGCGCCCCATCGCGCTCGAGTTCCCAGAGCTGTGCCAGCGAGCGCGGCGTCAGCGGGTCCTTCGATGTCCCGATAACGTTCGTCACCGCTTGCTGGAACGCCGCCGAAAAACGTTCAGGATGCAGCTCGCTCACGAAGAATTGGGCGATCTCGTCGGGGGCGTCCTCGTGCGCATACGCGCGCCCTGTCATGCCCAGCTTATCGAGCGGATAACGGCCGTTGAGCCGAAACCCGAGCGGACGCAGAATGCGGGTGAAGGCCGCTTCGCCCGGCGGCAAAGCGCCAGTGTGCGTCCAGCGCACGGTACGCAGCGCACCATGATCGAAGTAGACCGAGCCGCCGTGCGCAACCGTCTGCTGCGTATAGGTCCGCCCGTTTGGCGAGCGCGCGAGCAAGTCTTCGAACAGCGCCATGTTCATGGCCTGCGCCAGCTCTGCCCGCGTTACGGTCCCGGCCTCCCAGTCGGCGAGGATCGACGGGAAATTCAGCGTCGAGAAAAGCGCATCGGCTTTTTCCCGGCCCAACAGGTTCGACAACAACAGTTCGACATTCGCGTTACGCATCGCTCTTTCTCATCCAATCTTCACCGCGCGCATTATCGAAACGAATCCAGCTTGCGTAAAGCGAGATAAAATCGGGACTTGATGCGTTTTTGGAATGACCGTGCGAAAGTTCAGGATTCCTAACATGAGTGCGCTGCTCGCGTTCGAGGCGGCGGCTCGCCACGAAAGCTTCACGCACGCCGCCCGCGAGCTGTTCCTGACGGAAAGTGCGGTGTCGCGGCAAATCGCGTCGCTCGAATCGAACCTCGGCGTTCGCCTTTTCGTGCGCTCGAAGCAACGCGTCGTCCTGACGCGAGCCGGCAAGCTTTACGGCACACAAGTACGCCGCATCCTCGAATATCTCGATCGCGACACCTTGTCGATCATCGCGCACGGCAGCGGCGGCGGCTCGCTCGAGCTGGCCGTATTGCCGACATTCGCCTCGCAATGGCTCATTCCGCGCATGAAAGACTTCTACGCGCGCATCCCTGACGTTCGCGTCAACATGGGCGTGCGCACCGATACGTTCTCGTTCGAGGAGTCGCATTTCGATGCTGCGATCCACTACGGACAGCCCACATGGCCCGGCACATCGTCCGATTACCTTTTCGGCGAAGAAGTGGTACCGGTATGCTCGCCCGCGCTGATCCCCACGCCCCTCGAGGACGTCCGCGAGTTGCTGGCCTACCCACTACTGCATTCGACGACGCGGCCCGATGCATGGTCTCGCTGGTTCGCCGAACTCGGCGTAGACGACAACCGGGCGATGCAAGGCGTGCGCTACGAGCTTCATACGATGCTCCTCAGTGCGGCGGCAGCCGAACTCGGCATTGCACTCGTGCCGAAGTTCTTCGTCGAAGGGCGGCTCGAGCAGTTCGGCGTCGTCATCCCGTTCGAGGCGACTGCCGTTGCGGAATCGGCCTATTACCTGGTCTACCCGACCGAGTTGAGCCACGGCAAGCCGCTCGAGCAGTTTCGCGCCTGGCTCCTGGAACAGGCCAGCGCCTACGACGGTTCGCCGACGACGTGAGTCCTGCCACCCGCGCCGTCAAAATGCGTTTCCAATCAGAAACATTTTCAGATAGCATCGGCGGGACGCACTCGCATCCCATCTCATCCGCCCTTGAACATCCGATCTGCCGATCCCATCATGTCGACGCTTCCCACCTTCGATGCCGCGGCCACGGCCCAACTCCTCGATTTCGCTTCGCTCATCGAAGCGCTGAGCCAAGCGGCGCATGAGCTCGAAGCGGGCGCGATTCGCTCGCCGGTACGCACCGCGGTGCCGTTGGCGGACAACGGCGTGCTGCTTTCGATGCCCGCCGCCGCCAGCGACGTGGCCATCCATAAACTCGTCAGCGTGTGCCCTGGCAACGCCGCGCGCAACATGCCGACCATCTTCGGAACCGTCACCGTTTGCGACGGGGTGACCGGTGCGCCGGAGTTCATCCTCGACGGGCCGACGGTTACGGGACGCCGAACCGCCGCGCTGTCGATGCTCGGCGTGAAGTATCTCTATCCGCGCGCTCCGCGCGGATTCCTCATCATCGGGACGGGACAACAGGCACGCCATCATGCCGCGGCCATTGCGCGGTTGTATCCGAGCGCGACAATCTTCGTCGCGGGCAAGGCGCTCGCATCGGAACAGCGCTTTTGCGACGAGACGGGCCGCGAAGGCATCCGTGTGTTGCCGGCGAATGGAACGATCGCCGATGACGTCGACGTCGTCGTGACCGCGACGACGAGCAAAACGCCTGTTTACAACGAGCCTGCGCGAGCAGACCGCCTGATCGTGGCCGTGGGCGCATTCACGCCCGATGCCGCGGAGATCGGTCCCGACACCGTTCGCGCGAGCCGCGTCTTCGTGGACGATTTCGCGGCCGCGCGCGAAGAGGCCGGCGATCTGCTGCAAGCGGGTATCGATTGGTCCTCGGTGCAGCCGATCGGCGCGGCAATCTCCGCGCGTGCGCCCGCCAACACCCCGGTGTTGCTGAAGACCGTGGGTAGCGGTGCCTGGGATCTCGCCGCGTGCCGTGTCGCGCGCGCCGCTATCGGGGGGCGGTCCGATTGATGTCGGCGCGGCCGCTCGGGGACGTTCAAACCTCCGCGGGCAACCGGAAAACGTCGACGACGTCGGCGAGCGTGCGCGCCTGCTCCTGCATCGACTGGGCCGCCGCAGCCGCCTCTTCGACCATCGCCGCATTTTGCTGCGTAGTCTGATCCATCTGTGCGATAGCGATATTGACCTGCTCGATACCGCGGCTTTGCTCCTCGGACGCCGAGGAAATCTCGCGAATGATCTCGCTCACGTGCCTGACCGACTGCACGAGCGACTCCATTTTCGTGCCGGCCACCGCGACGAGCGACTTGCCGTCCTCCACGCGGCTCACCGAATCCTCGATGAGCGCTTTGATTTCCTTCGCCGCATCGGCGCTGCGCCGCGCCAGATTACGCACCTCCGAGGCGACCACTGCAAAGCCCCGGCCTTGCTCGCCCGCTCGCGCTGCTTCGACAGCCGCGTTCAGCGCAAGGATGTTCGTCTGGAACGCGATGCTCTCGATGACGGCGATGATGTCCACCACGCGCGTCGAGCTGTTGGCGATGTTCTGCATCGTCGCGACCACCTGCTGAACCGCCTCGCCGCCTTCGTTTGCGATGCGCGAGGTGTCCGTCGCCATCTGGTTCGCCTGCCGCGCGTTGTCGGCATTTTGTTTGACCGTCGCGGTCAGTTCTTCCATGCTCGCGGCTGTTTCGCCGAGTGACGCCGCCTGTTGTTCCGTGCGCGACGAAAGATCGAGGTTGCCGGAGGCAATCTGCTGCACGGCATCCTCGATCGTCTTCGTGCTGCCGCGAATGCGTCGGATCGCCTGCGCGAGATGCTGTTGCATACGCTGCATCGCGAGCAGCATGCTGTTGCCGTCTCCCGAATCGACGACGACACGATGCGAAAGATCGCCTTCGGCAATGACCTGCGCAACCGAGGCCGCATAGGCCGGCTCACCCCCTAGGCTGCGTTTGACGTTGCGAATGATCGTGATCAGTGCGCCGGAGCCGAGCGCGCCGATAATCAGCACTGCGATGAAATAGCGAAGCAGATCGGCATGAAACGCAGTATCGATGTCGTCGATATAAAGCCCGGACATCAAATACCAATCCCACGGGGCAAAGCGCTTGACGTAACTGATTTTCGGCACGCGGTCGGTCTTGCCCGGCAGACGCGCCATATAGGGAACGAAGCCCTGCCCGTTCGCCTGCGCCACCTTCACCATCTCGACGAACAGCAGTTTGCCGTTCGAATCGGCATAGTTGCTGACATCCTTGTTGCGCAAATCGGCGAGCGTCGGGTGCATGAGCACGACGGGTTTCGCATTCGCAATCATCAGGTATCCGAAGCCCGGATAACGCATCTCGGACAAACGCGCCATCGCCTCGTGTTTGGCCTGCTCCTCGGTGAGCGTATGGTTGTCGGCCAACTTCGCATATTCGGCGACGATGCCACCGGCAGCCTCGACTACATTGCGAATAGCCGCCTTACGTTCCGTAAGCATGATGTCGCGCGTTTGCATGGCGGCCCAGCCGCCCAGGAACAACAGGCCGAGCCACGTTACGACCAACGCTAGCCACAATTTGGCGTTCAGGCTGAGACGATTCACTTTTTCCTCTATTGCTATCTGGCCGGCGAAAGGATTTCACCTCCTATCGACGCTTTTTACGGCAGCGTGAATCGTTTCTTGAGAGCGGGAAAACGCGACTGCACCCGATGGTAAGCACGCGCGCCTCGACTCGCAAATTCGTGCGATGTGGTAAAACGGACCGCTCCTTTCGAATCGAAAGACAGACACGCGATGTCGCATACCACCGACGCATACCACCGAACCCGTCACCGCCGTGCGGCCGCGCTGGCTCAAAGCTGCACCGTCGCTTTTTTTGCTGCTCTGGTCCAGCGGATTCGTGTTCCTCAAGCTCGGGCTGCGCTACGCTGATCCGCTGACGTTCCTGGCACTGCGCTACGCCATCGTCGTCGGCATTCTCGTTGCGCTCGCGCTGTTGCTCAAGCCCGGGTTTCCCTCGCGGCCGATAACCTGGCTTCATCTCGCGATGACAGGTCTGCTGTTGCAGGCCGGCTACTTTGCCTTCACCTATCTGAGCCTCAAATACGGCATGTCCGCCGGCGCCGTCGCGCTGATCACGTCGCAGCAGCCGATCCTCATCGGTTTGCTCGCACCCGCGATGGCAGGCGAGCATGTTGGGCGAAAACGATGGCTCGGACTGGCGCTGGGGGTGGCAGGTGCCGTCATCGTCATTACCGCTCAATCGTCCATCCATATCTCGTCGACATGGGCGCTGATCTTCGCGGTGCTCGCGTTGCTGACGATCACCGGCAGCACGTTATGGGAAAAACGTTTCGGCACGACGACGCATCCGGTTTCCGCGAGCCTCGTGCAATACGCGGTCGGCCTGGCCGTCAGCGCACCGCTCGCGTTTTTCCTCGAGCCGATGCACGTGCAGTGGACAATCGAATTGCTCGGCTCGCTGACTTATCTCGTCATCTGCAATTCGCTCGTCGCCATCTATCTGCTGCTGGCGATGGTGCGCTACGGCGAAGCTTCGCGCGTCTCGGCGCTGTTCTTTCTCGTGCCACCCGCGACCGCCGCTATCGCGCTCGTGGCGCTGCACGAGCCCATCGCGTTGCGCGCGTGGTTCGGCATGGCGCTTGCGGCGCTGGGCGTCTATCTGGCCACGCGCACGGACATCTCATGAGATTGCCGCTAGACTGTTCGCTATGGAAAAGTGTCAATACTGCGGAAGAATCCGGGACGAATGGGATTGCCACGGGGAAGACTGCCGTAAAGCCATTGCGCGCGCGCTGCGCCGACATCGCGCGGGGCGCCCGATGCTGCCCAATGTGATCCGGAACGAAATACCCCCCGGCGCCAGCACCGGGGAAGTCATCCATGTGCTCTCGCGCCAGCGTCTGCGGGCGCGCCGCGGCAACGAAGCGCGGCGCGAGCGCAAAGCAGCGGATGACGATGTGGGCTGAAAACGCTACGCGTCCAGCTTGAAAATCGCCACGGCTTGTTTGAGCTTCACTGCCTGCAAGTCGAGCGACTGTGCGGCCGCGGCGGCCTGCTCCACGAGCGCGGCATTTTGCTGAGTGACGGTATCCATCTGCGTCACGGCCAGCGCGATCTGGTCGATACCGACCCGCTGCTCGGACGATGCCGATGCAATCCCGGTCATGATTTCCCGGACTTGTGCGACGGAGCCCATGATCTCGTGCATGGCGGTACTCGCCTCGTTGACGTATGACGCACCGGCTTGCACACGCGATACGGATGTGTCGATCAATTGCTTGATCTCCTTGGCGGCGCCCGACGATCGCTGCGCCAACGCGCGGACTTCACCGGCCACCACGGCGAAACCGCGCCCCTGTTCACCTGCACGCGCGGCTTCGACGGCGGCATTGAGCGCCAGAATGTTCGTCTGAAAAGCGATGCCTTCGATGATGCCGATGATGTCGGCGATCTTCGACGAACTGTCGCTGATCTCGCCCATCGTCCCAACCACGCGCGTGAACACTTCGCTGCCGCGATGGGCGACCGTCGTGGCGTCCTCGGCCACCTTGCTGCCATGCCCCGCATTGTCGGCGTTCTGACGGACCGTGCCCGTCAACTCCTCCATGCCGGCCGCGGTCTGCTGCAGCGACGCGGCCTGCTCCTCGGTGCGCGCGGACAGATCCAGATTTCCGGCGGCGATCTGCTGCGTGGCCTGTGCGATCGATTCGCTGCCGTCTCGAACCGAGCGCACGGTGTCGCGCAACGCGTCGCGCATGCGCGCGAGCCCTTCGAGAATCTGGCCCATCTCGTCGCGGCTCGTGACGGGTACCGCACGGCTCAGATCGCCCTCGGCTATGGCGCTCAGGTGCGTGCGCGCCACGTCGAGCGGCCGGCCGATCGCGCGGCGTAAAGACACCCAAGCAAAGACCGCAGCGCTGGCACCGATCAGCAACATAGCGATCGCGAGCGCACGAAACAGCCGGTACTGGCTGCTGGCGCCGTCATAGCGCGCTTTCGCCTTGCGCTCCTGGAGATCCGTCAAGGCATCGGTCGCCGCGCCCAGCGCCACATAAGGCGCGGTCAGAGCAGACGTCTTCGCGCGGATCTCGGTCGCGTCCTTTCCCTTGATCGCGTCGATGACACGATCGATCGCCTCATACATCTGCTGACGGGTCGCCGTCACCTTGCTGGCAAGCAGGTCCTCTTCGGCATCGCGAGGGAGCGCGAGATATCGGTTCCACCATTGATTCGAAACATCGCGATACCGTCTGGCACGATCGAACGTGGCTTGCACGTCGGGCGCATCCGGCGTCAACGCGGCGCGATCCAGCACGACGCGCTCGCGCAAAACGAATGCCGCGGCGTTGCCCGTCGCGACCGCGCTAGGAAGGTTGTCCGAAAAGACCGCATATGTCGCGTCGGTTGCGCGACTCATGCCGATCAGCCCCAAGATACTTACCGCAATCAGCAATACGCCGAGCGAACCCATCGCTAATGCAATGCGTCCCTTGATCGTGAGTTTCGAGTTCATTTCGTCCCTGTTTTTGGAGCAACGCCGAAGCATATTCGAAGCATTCGTGTTACGAATACCGGGGCATGGCGCCTTTATGCACTATCGGCAGATTCGGCAGAGACTTGATTGGAATAAACCCGGAAAACCTACTTTTTTGAACGATAGGCTAATCCTCATAATTACTATTTAGTTCTACTAATGGTATGGCAGTACGCGCCGAGCCAACGCACCGCGCAACGACAAAGTGCGCAACCCCCAGCCGTCACAACCGGTAACACGTGTAAGGCTGCGCGAAACCCATTCCGAGGTTGTTGCGCATTAGACTCCGGTCGTCGCCTCAATTGGGAACCGCTCCAAATCATCATTGCAGCGCGAATTCCCTGTGGCCACTCTTTGACACTCTACGAGAACAATACGATGCCAAAGCTTCTTCTTACACTTGCGCTCGCAATCGGTCTCGGCGGCTGCGTGGTCGCCCCGCCCTATGCCTATGGACCGGCGCCGGGCTATTACACCTATGCGCCGGCGTACTATGCCCCGCCACCCGTCAGCGTCGGTATCGGCGGCGTCTTCCGGGTTCGTTGATGCGTGGGTACGCGAGTACGCAGACGCGATCGACGGACCGGAACCTCTACTTGAGCGGAATCTGTGTTCCCGGGGGAAGCGGCACCGCACTCACGCTGTTTTTTGCGCTCCCCGACACGACGCGGTCGCTATAGGTCAGATAGACGAGCGCATTGCGTTTGGCGTCGACGATTCGCACGACGTGTAAAGTTTTGAAAATCAGCGACATCCGCTCGCTAAAGACATCTTCTTGTTGGCGCACCGTGCCTTGAAAGCGGATCGGGCCGACTTGCCGGCACGCGATCGATGCTTCGGTCGGGTCCTCGGCTACGCCGAACGCCCCTTTCAGGCCGCCCGTTCTTGCACGCGAGACGTAGCAGGTCACGCCGGGCACGGCCAAATCGTCGTAAGCCTCGACCACCACGCGGTCCGATTTCGCCAATCGGAAGTTCGTATTGACACTACCGATTTCTTCCGCGAGCGCGTGCGAAGTCCCTAACGCAGTGGTGAGCCACAAAGCGGCGGCAATGTGCCGGTGCATCTGAATATTCATCACGGATAGCTTGCTTCGAGTGTCCATCACCGTTTCGCCGGCTTACCCAGCCCGAGCTTTTCCATCGCTTCGTGCGCATCGATCACCATCGTCGCGACCTCGCCGATGGTCACGCGCAATTCCGTCGCGCGCGAGCGAATATGCTCATACGCTTCGCTTTCGCTGAGGCGATGTGCGTCCATCAGCGTACGAATGGCCTTTTCCACATGGCGCCGAGACTTGATCGCCTCCTCGAGCTTGCCGATCTTGCTCTGCAAACGCTGCTGAAAGCCTGACGATGCGCGCGCGAGCACGAGCGTGCTCAGAATGCCCGTCGAACGGTACGGCTTGGCAATCACGCCGTGCGCCTGGGTATCGACGAGCATTTTCAATGCCGTCGGATTTTCGTAGTCGGACAACGCAATCAGCGTCGCCGCCGTATCGGCCGCGCACCAGTTGCCTGCACTGCGAAGCTCCGGTCCGACCAAAAACAGGATGACGTCCGCGTCCGCAGGCAGCTGGGGCGGGAACGGCCATACGATGCGCACCGGACAGCCGATCCGGCGCAGCTGCTCCTCGAGGATGCTTCGATCGTCCCCGGGCGGATGGATGACAGCAACCCGCAACGAGCGCAGATCGTCGAACAGACGCCGTGCGGTGGCGCTCATGCTGCATCTCCGTCCAGCCAGAATTCGGCGAATCCGTACGTGGTCAGATAGGGGTCGGGCTTGACCGGCTGGCGCCCCTCCCACACCACGTCGAAAGTCCCGTCCGGCTTGCACACGGCAATACGTGGCGTCAGCATCGCATGATTGTTGCCCGCATCGATCCGGAGCAGACCTTCGGGAGACTCGAACTCGACTTCATGCACCGCATCGACGAGTTTCGACGTGTCGAGACTTTGCGTGCGCGCCAATGCAAGCGCAAACAGGTGCACCTGGTTGTACGCCATCTCCGACCACATGCTGGCCGGATGGTCGCCAAACCGAGCCCGCCACGCTTGCAGAAAGCGCCGATTGCCCGGATTGTCCAACGAATTGACATACGTGGCGGAGACGATATGTCCGCCGCACAACTCGGGGCCGATCATGCGTGTCTCGCCTTCGGTCATCGTGAGGCTGGCAATGGGGATGTCGGCGGGATCGAGCCCGCGGTCGCGATAAAGCTTGTAAAACGCGCGTGCGCCGCGTCCGATCAGCGTTGAAAAGACGACGTCGGGCCGCATGCGAGCAATTTCGGCAACCACCGTTTCGAGCGCCGCCGGTTCCGCGTCGCTGGGCAAATAGACTTCATCCACGATTTCGCCGCCGTGCTCCTCGACGATATCGCGCATGATCCGGTTCGATTCGCGCGGATAGATGTAGTCCGCTCCGACCAGGAAAAACCGGCGGCCCCGGTTGCGCAACAACCAAGCGGCCAACTGCATGCTGTTCTGGTTGGGCACGGCGCCGGTATAAATCACATTGGGGGAATACTCGAACCCCTCGTAGATCGAGCAGTACCAGAGCAGCGCATTGTTGCGTTCGATCACGGGTAGCACGGCCTTGCGGCTCGACGACGTCGAGCAGCCGAAGATGACGGTCACGTCGTCTTCTTGCAACATGCGCGTGGCGAGCCGGCGATACTCGTCGGCATCGCATTTGGGATCGTATGCGACCGGATCGAGCAGACGCCCTGCCACGCCTGCGCTGGCATTGATCTCTTCGATCGCGAGCACCGTGCCGAAGAAATGTTCCGACTCGGTCGCGCCCGTGACGCCGCTACGCGAATAGAGAATGCCTATGCGCCAAGCCGCTTCGTCGTCCCGCGTCATTTGAGTCCCCTCGTTGCGCGCGCCGCGCTCCGGCCGCGCGGCGCGGCCCACACTGGCATCGCGATTGCGAGCCTCAGCCCAGTCGTTCCTTCAGGAAGGCGACGAGATAGGGCGTCGCGGCGGCAGCGACCGTCGATGCGACGGATGGATCGACGCCCATCCGGTTCGCGATCGATTCGGCGACGCGTCCAGTGAGCACGCCTTCGCCGCCTTCCATCAGCGATTTGAAAACACCGTCGCCGCGCACGATACCTGCGGCAAACGCGGCGAAAAAGCTCTTGCCCGGGCTTTCGCCGAGCAAGCCCCCGCCCTGTTCTTCGACGTGAGCATGCGCCGTCTCGGCCGCCTGGCTCAGCATCTGCTGAGCATCGTCGGCGCCAATGCCTTGCGACGCCAGTGCTTGAGCCGCCTGGCTCCCATGTTCGGAGGAAAGAAATTCGGAAATGAGCTGCTGTGCGTCCATGAGGCGATCTCCTGGTGGGGCCGGCGGTACGGAAAACCGCGGCGTCGAATGGATAAGCAAAGGAAGCACGCGATAAGACGAAAACGAACGTCGCGGCCGACTGACGACTCCCTGCGAACAAGCCCGCTCAATATAAGCTATTTGAGCGTCTCGTTCGAGCAGGACGACATCCGTCGGCGGCGAAACGGCGCGCGTTGCGCGCGCCCATCGGGCTCAGGGCTTGGCGCCCGTGACCTGCACCGGCATGCGCTTTTCCCAGGCGGCGAGAATCTGATCCTCCATCCCGCCGTAACTGCCGCCGAAGTGGTGGCCTCCTTGCGTGCGAATGACCTCACGCGTGCCGGCAAGCGCTGGGCAGAGGCTGTCTTCCTCGGTCTCGCCGTAAAAACACTGGACGAGTCCTGCCGGGAGCCGATCGACCTCCGGGCGCACCTGAAACGCCTTGTCGCTCGGCGGCAGGCCAAGCCAACCGGTTACCCGGACCTGGAAATCGGCCGTCGGCGCAAAGCCCAGCAGCGAGACGAGCGCAACCTTCTCGCGCACCGGGGCCGGCAGCCGATTGTAGGCGAACGGCATCACGTCGGCACCGAACGAGTAGCCGATCAACGCAACGGATTTGATATGCCACCGCGCCGAGTAAAAACGAATCACGCGGGCGAGGTCGCGGCTCACCTGCTCCGGCGTTCTCTCGCTCCAGAAATAACGCAAGCTGTCCCAGCCAACCGCTGAGACGCCATCCTTGGCGAATTCCTCGGCAATGCTCTTGTCGAGATCCCGCCAGCCGCCGTCACCCGACATGACGATCGCGAGCATCCCGCGCGGATGAGCCGACGGCAATTCGATCAGCGGCAAATCCGAAACGTCCTGTTCGCCGACCGTATCGGCAAGCAGATGCGGGCGGACCAGCGTGACGAATTGCTCGCTGCGCGTCACGGTCGCGGCAAACAGATGCGGCGGCTGCGTCAAGACCGGTGCGCTCAGACTCTTGTCGTCCTTCCGATTCCGAAAACTGGGCGAATCGGCGCCTTCCTTGACGGCCGAACGTTCGGCCTGGCGCATCGGGGCAATGCCGCCCGGGCTCGTCACGCCCGTTTCCACGAAACCGGGCAATACGCTGCCGCGGCTGATCGTCGGATCGGGAGGGCAGAGCTTGATCCGCTTGTCCAAGGTGCCGTTCGGATCGATCGACATGGCGCCCGCCACCGTATTCGCCGGCGCCTGGGCGAGCACGTGCAGCGCAAGCGTGCCGCCCGCGCCGATCCCCGCGACGATCGGTGCGAAATAGCGGCTCGACTTCAGTTGCCGCTCCAGCTGATGGCTTACCGCCTCCGCGTCTCCAACCAATTGCTGGCAAGCATTCGGGTCCGCCGCGAGACGAGCCGTGTAGCGCTCGGTATCGACGCCTACGGTCAGCGCCCCCTCATGCGCCAATGCCTCGGCGGCTTGCTGATCGGCGGGCTTCCAACCCTTGCCGGCCGAGAAGAGCACGACGAATCCGCGCAACTCGCCCGTAGGCCACGCTACCGTAATGTCGCCGTAGCGACCGCCCGAAATACGCGCAGGCTCGGCATGCGCCGCGCCGTAAATCGACATGCCCGCCGCCATGGCGAGCGCGCTGAATTTTCGTACTGCCAAACGAATTGTCATGAACGGCGACCGCCCGCCAAAATTGAAAGATCGACCAGGGTCAGAAGCGCGCCCATCCAGCCGGAGACCGCGAGATAGCGCGGCTCCCAGCCCGGCTGGAATTTGCCTTTGAATGCGCGCAATCCCTGGAAATTGTAAAAACGCCCGCCGAATTTCCAGACCATCGATCCGAGCCGATGAAGCGGCGAACTGAGCGGCATCGGCTGCACGCCGGAAAACGGCGCCATGCCGAGGCTGAGGAACCGATATCCCGCGCTTTTCAAATGCATCGCGAGCTCGATGAACAAATAGTCCATGACATACGGCGAAGCTTCCGGCAGATGCCGCATCACGCCCACCGTCGCTTCGACATTCAGATCGGTCGTCATGAAAGTCGTGAATGCAACCGGCACGCCGTTTTGACGGACCAGCATCACCGATTGCGCGGCAAGGTAGGCCTCGCTGAATGCGGCCACCGAGAAACTCTTCTCGCGGCCGGCCCGGCTGTCGAGCCAGCGATCGGAAATATCCCGCAGTATTTCAAAGTAAGCGGGCATATCCGGCGCATCGATGACTTCCGTCGTGCAGCCGTCACGTTGCGCGCGGCGCAGCGAGTAACGCAACGCCGCCCGCTTCGGCCCGTTCAGATCGAACGCATCGAGGCCGACGCGCGCCTCTTCGCCGAGCTTCATCAGCGTGAGGCCCGAATCCAGATAGAGCGGCAACGAATCCGCGCGGACCTGATAGAACGCCGCGCGGCCGCCATGCGCATGCGCGAGGGCCACGAATTTGTTGATCAATTCGGCCCATTCGCACCGGGGGCCTACCGGATCGTGCAGGGCCGCCCACGTGCGACCGTGCTTGGCAAACATCAGGAATGCCTGCCGCGAATCCGAGAAAAGAAAACTCTTGTCCCCCATCATCGCGAGTCCGGCGTCGCTGCGCTCTTGCGCGCGAATGATCTGAACCGCATCGGTCAGGTCTTCAGAGCTCGGATGGACGAAACGCCCCTTGGCGGGACGCAGCAACTGCCAGAGCGCGAAAGCCGCCGCGGACAATCCGGCCGCCAACATGGCGCGCAGCGAGCGCGAGGCGCGCTCGTCGAACGCGAACTGCCACCAGAGATCGTTGCTGTAGGGAACGTTGCGGTACGCGAAGAACATGACCCAGGCGGCGCACATGATGACGATCGCCACGGACATGACCCATCCAAGCGTGAAACGCTCCGCGAAAAGCGACGAGCGCCGGCTGAACCGGCGACGCGTACAAAGCAGCAATACGACCAGCGAAGCGAGGATGCCGGCTTCGACGAATGCCAGCCCCTTGATGACGGAAAGGACGAGACTGACGGCCACGAGGGTCAGCGTGAGCCACCAAGCCGCATCCAATCGGCGCAGCAACCCGCGAGCGACGAACAGCAGCAGCACGCCGAGCACGGCGCTGACCAGTTGCGAACTCTCGAGCGCCCAAAGCGGGACGAGATGCCTAAGAATCGCGAGCCGGCGTCCGAAAGCCGGCGTCGCGCCCGAAACGATCAGCATCGAGCCCGCGAGAAACGTAATGAGGCACAGAAAAAGCGGCGCGAGTTGCGCCAGACCCGCGACACGCCGTAGCGGCAGGCGCTGGCGCAGCGCACGCCCTTCGAAGCCGGCCAGCACGCCGGCCGACAGCAGAAGCGGCAGCCCGAAATAAACCACGCGGTAAGCGAGGAGAGCCGCCACCAGCGATGGTGCGCTCAAGTCCCCGCCCAGCGCAAAGACCATGACGGACTCGAATATGCCGACGCCGCCCGGCGTATGGCCCACCATGCCGAGCAGCAGCGCCGCCGAATAGACGGTCAGGAAGCTGACGAAGCTTACATCCGTTTGCGGGAGAAAGACCCAGAGCGCCGCACCGGCGCCGACCACATCCACTACGCCAAGCGCGATTTCCCAGATCAGATCGGCTCGCGAGGGAACGTCGAATGCGATAGCCCGCCAGCGCGTACGCAGTTGTCGCGTTGCAGTGCCGCAGCAAGCGACGATGACCGCCAACAGTGCTAGCACGAGCGCGCTGCCGACCGAGAGGCTCGCGCGGCCCACATGCATCATGGCCGCGAGCGGCGCCGTGTCCCAGAGCGCGCCCAGCGCGCTCGACAGCAACAGCGCAAGGGCCAGCGAGACGCCAGTGAACACCGTGAGGCGGCCGACCTGGGCAGGCGTCACGCCCACCGCACCGTAAACGCGACAACGCACCGCGCCGCCCGTCAAGGCGCCGAAGCCTGCGGCATTGCCGAGCGCCGAGCCGGTCGCTGCCCCCACCCAGAGCAATGGGCGCGGGACCTTGGCCGCTACGTGGCGCAGCCCGATAGCGTCGCGCGCGACGAGCGCGACGAAGCTCAGCGCCGTCGCACCGAGTGCGATCAGCCATCTGTCCGGAGCAATGGCGAACAACTGCCGGCTGACGGAGTGATAGTTGATGCCTTGCGACATGTGCTGAATGGCCACCAGCAGCAGTACGCAGATACCCAGCGCGAGCGCGGGCGACACCAAGCGCTTGTAATCGATGCTTCGATACGTACTGCGAAGCGCTGTCAGCGCTTTTCGGCAGTACTCCCCCTCATGTCGCTGCATATTTCCTGGACACCGGTAACACGACCAGCCGCTCCCGGCCCGCGACAGCATTGACGCCCGTCGCCGACCGTCGAGAAGAGCGATCAAGCCCCTTTTACCGATCGATGTAGCAAATTGTGACCTAACAAACGTTGGAAGGATGCATCCGGTTGACTTCGATAGCACCCCGAGGAAACCCCGACCGCACGTTCGCCATTACCGCAAAAGGCCTTTCCTCGATATCGACAGCAGGCCGGCAAAGCTTTAGGCGATTCGTTCGCATTGTCGGACGCACCTTCGAACCGCGGTCATGGCGCCGTGACCCGCGCGCAGCGGCGCACGCATGCGTTTCGGGAAAGGAGTCGCAACCAGGCATATCATTACGCGGACAATAACCTCGCGCATCGACCGATATGATTGTGATCAAGCTCCTCGTGGGTGTTTGTCTACTGTTTGCCATCGTCGCACTGCTTTTTTACGGTGGCCATCTGCTGAGCCTGCTCGGAAAACGCGGCGCGCGGCCGCCGCGGGAATCGCCCGGCAAACGGACCGGCGGCGAGTGACGGACTGCCGCTAAGCCAACCTTAAGATTGGCGCCCTACGCTGATATTGCCGAGCGCGAACGATTTTGCTCGCGACTGGCAAACAGATCGGGAGGTCGCACCATGAAAGCCATCGTCAGAACCACCGCCATTGCCATCGCACTCGTCGTACCGGCCCTGTCATCCGCTCAAACATCCAATGGCCCGCTGACGCGCGACCAGGTACGGGCTCAGCTGATCGAGCTCGAGCACGCTGGCTACAACCCGGCGCATGGCAATCGAGGAACCTATCCGGCCGAGATTCAGGCCGCCGAAGCGCGCGTCGCCGCAAAGCACAACGGCACGAACGATGCATCGGCGACCGGCGTCGGCGGAGCGGCGACCGGCGTCGGCGGAGCGGCGACCGGCGTCGGCGGAACGGCGACGGGCACTGCCGAAACTGGACATACCATGCCCGCCATGACACCCGATATGAGCAAACGGTCGATGTTCGGACATCACTGAGCGTCCGCGCCGCCGCAGCGGCCCTCAATCGCAGCTGAAGCGGAAACTGTCGTTGAGGGCCTGCGGTAACACTAGCGTGCGTATGTGCTCGGTTTTCGCGGTCTGACAGAGCTGGTCGCGCGCGCCGCCGGTGTTTTGCACGTATTGGGACGCGTATTCCGCATTGAAAACGGCCTTGCCCGAGGCCAGGAATGCGCCATAAGCGCTGCACTCGTTGAAAGCATGGCATTGCTCGCTGACCGCGAAGTCGAAACTCGTACCCAACTCGCCTAATTGGTCGATGTCGTTTTTCAGCGCGACAGCCAAGTGCCGCGCATGCGCGGCGTTTGCGATGAATAGGTTGAAGTCGGCCTGCGTCGAGCTGTCGAGCGGAAATCCGGGGTTATTCGTGTACCCGTCCACGTTGTCGGGCTCGACGCCATCACATCCTTTGCTGACGGCCATATCGAGCCGTGCCGACATGATGTTGCGCACGTTCGTCGATCGCGTATCCACCCAGCGTTCGCGGGACCACCCTTGCACGCTGTTGCCGAGATCGGACGGCAGGAATCGCGAGTAGTCGGGCCGCCAGTTTTCCGCGCTACCCGCCGAAAAATAGCAAACCACCCTACGGCCCTGGGCCTTCAAACTGTCGATGACCGATTGCGGCGCATCGAAAAGATCGATGTCGTAGACGCCGACTTGATAACTGGTATCGATTGCGCCGGTCAGCTGCCACTGCCACGTGTCGGTTTGTACCGGCATCCAGTGCGTCGCGGCCGATGCCGTCGTAGCCGAAGCGCCTACCGACGAAGTGCTCGCCGCGGAAGATGCCA
Source organism: Paraburkholderia sp. NMBU_R16 (assembly GCF_013282575.1). GTDB lineage: Bacteria > Pseudomonadota > Gammaproteobacteria > Burkholderiales > Burkholderiaceae > Trinickia. Next base: position 10,827 of record NZ_JAAAYE010000015.1, on the reverse strand, counting down.
CGATGGAACCGGCAGCGGCCGACGACGCGTCCGCGGCCGATGACGACCCGCCTCCGCCGCAGGCTGCGAGCCCCATCGCGGCAACGGCGCCGATGCAAAGCTCCGCAAGGCGCATGACTTCCCCCTGAGTTACTGTCGACACTGAACTGTCATGCGCCTCGAACCGCGCAGAAGATCGGGACTCAAGTCCGAAGCAGGCCCGATGATAACTCAGACGGTTGTCATGTCGTTATTGTCGCGATGCCGTCAGGCTCCCGGGGGTAGCAACGAAATGCCGCTAGCGAAGCCAGCAGCGCGGGGACGGCTGCAAGCATGAACAATGAGGATTGCGAAATGTTCATGGCGAGCAACAAGCCGCCCGATAGCGATCCGACGATCGATCCCAGACGCCCGACACCCAACGCCCAACTGATGCCCGTCACACGGCTTTCGGTCGGATAGTATTGAGCCGCGTAAGCATTCGCGCCGATCTGCGAACCGCTGATGCAAAAACCGACTCCCGTTACCGCAAGCATCAACGGCACGCCCTGCGCCTGGCCCAGCGCCGCAATCAGCAGCGCGCCTGCGCCATAAGCCGCACCGAGTACGACGGGTGGCTTGATCCGATCCATCGTCTTGCCGATCGCCACCGCGCCAATGGTCCCACCGACCTGATAGAGCATCATCAAACGCGAAGCGTCGGTCAAGCTCATGCCGGCGTTATGTGCGATCGTGGGAAGCCAGTTCGTCATCAGATAGACGATCAACAAGCTCATGAAGAAGATGCCCCACAGCAGCAGCGTTCCCGCGCGAAACCCGTTGGCAAATAATTGGCGCACCGGCGATCCTTCCGCCTTCGTTTCGGCTAGGACGAATGTCGTCTTTTCGGTGAATTGATGCTTGGCGATGCGCGCAAGCAAACTCGCGACGCGCTTGGACTTTTCCCCTACGGCGACGAGATAGCGAACCGACTCCGGTAACGACACGATCAGAACCGGCACGAGCGCGAGCGGAAGGATGCCTCCGGCAATGAGCACGGAGCGCCACCCATACTCGGGCACGAGATGCGCCGACAACACGCCGCCCAAGCCGGAACCCAATGTGAAACCGCAGAACATCACTGTGGTCAGGAAGGATTTCCGGCCTTGCGGACAGTACTCCGACGTCAACGCAATGGCATTCGGCATCGCTCCGCCAAGCCCCAGGCCGGTGACGAAGCGCAGCGCGATCAGCGATTCGATCGTCGGAGCGCGGGCGCATCCGAGGCTTGCGAGACCGAAGAACGCGACGCACGCAATCAACGTTCTCTTACGCCCGATCTTGTCGGCGACCGGTCCGAACACGAACGCCCCTATCATCAAGCCTGCAAGGCCGGCACCGAACAGCATGCCGAGCACCGAAGGCCCAATATGCCACGCCTGTCTCAATGCCGGCGCGATGAAGCCGACACATGCGGTATCGAGGCCATCCACGGCCACGACGCAAAACGACAAAATAAGAACCCACCATTGGAATGGCGAAAAACGTTGCGCGTCCATCCATGCGCGCACGTCCACACTCGCAGGGTGCGATTGCATAGCTATGTCTCCTCCAGATGTCGTCTGGTGTTTTATGAGTCTGAGTCTGGGCAGGCGCGATGTCGCTGCGCGCCGATCGAATCGTTTTACGAGGCGCTCATACTTCGACGTACACGTCGTCGCCGCGCAGTTCGACGGGATAAGTTGCGATATCCTCGGTGAGCGGCTCACACATCGCGCGTCCGGTGCGAACATCGAACTTGCCTTGATGAAGCGGGCATTCGATCTCATGTCCGTCGAGAAACCCGTCGCACAAGCGGGCATTGCCGTGGGTGCAAAGGTTGTCCGTAGCGTAGACCGCGCTGCCAATACGATAGAGCGCGAGCTCCCGTTTCTCGAGCGTGACCACCGATACGTCGTCGGCTGGAAGCTCTGCGATGGAAATGACTTTCGTCCATTGTGCCGCCATGGTTCGCCTCAAATGGGATAAATGATTGAATTCGGAATCATTTCGCTGTCGAAGACGCAAAGCTTCGATTCGAACTTCAGTCCATCGACCGTGCGGCGAATGACGTCCAGGTATCTGCCCGCGTTGAACGGCGTCGTCATGCCATCGGGCTTCGTACGAAACACGACGTAATTCGCTTCGGTCTCGATTCGTTGCGCATCCGAGCGAACGATGCGCGGAATGCTCACGATATGACGTTGGTAATACGGATCGTGGAAGATCGTTTCGGAAATCCCATAGACGCGATCCTTCAACATGCCCCGGCTTTCGAACGAAAGCGTCGCCAGCGGCAGATTGCGTTCGTGGTTCTCGCGCGGTTGAAGCTTGTAGCTACAGTCTTCGGTGAAGAACCCGGGCCATTTGTCCCAGTTGCCGCTATCGAGCACCGCCGCATAGTCGGCATAAAGCGCGAGGACCGCTTGAAAAGTTTCGAAGTCCAGCATTTCAAACCTCCATCACGCGGCGCCAATAGTCATACATCCCGCGAATCAATGTCTCGGTCACCATGTGATCGGCCTCTTCGACGCCGCGCCCGCCGAGCTCCGCGAGCGTCCGGTGGTTTCGCTTCTTCGAAAATGCCTCCTGCGAAAATTCGATGACCTCGCCGTCGTCAGCGGAAACGAAGCCAGCGGGACCGAACAGATTCGCCTGCCGCAAACGGCGCTGCGTCATGTCCGGGGAATCGTCTTCGAATCCGAAGTGCGTCCAGACGAAATCGAACGCATCCGGCCCGACGGGTTGGATATGGCGCGTCGAGACCGAGTTGACCTGCTGCTGGATGATCACGCTCGGAAAAATCGTCATCAAGACGGCGGTGGGCCCGCCCCACCATGGTTCATGGACGACATCGAGAAACCGGTCGTCGTTGAGCGCCATCTGCTCCTTGAAGCTGGTGACACCGCTCGTGACGTCCCCTTTGCCACCGGCGCCGCGCGTCGAAATCATCGCGGCGTGCCGGAAGTGCTCGTCCATCCGCAGTTCGGACTTGTTGTCGGCCCGCCAAAGGCCGAATGTGACGAACCAGGTGTGCAGCAGGCCAGGGTGGTACGGGTCCTTGATGTTTTCCTGCATCAATTTCCAGTTTCCGGGGATACGCTGACGGTTGTAGCCGAGCACAGTCAGCTTGCGGCCATCGAAGAGCCGATCGAAATATCGCGAAATGGTCGGACCGAGATAGTCCTCGAGCGGCTGCACGTCGTGATCGAACGATGCGAAGATCACACCGTTGCGGCAAGCGACCTTCAGCTTCGTGAGCCCGTGCTCCTTCGGATCGAAATCGGCCGGCATACCGCCGTTGACCTTGCCGTCCTGTTTGACGCCCCGGCGAAACGGTACGCCCACCAAGTTGCCCTTGAGGTCGTAGTTCCACTGGTGATACGGGCACGTGAGGTCCTTGCGGTTGCCGAACTTTTCGCGGCAGAACTGCGCGCCCCGATGGGCGCATACGTTTTCGACGACATGCACTTCGCCGTCCGCCGTTCGCGTCGCGATGACCGAGCGCTCGCCGATGGCAGTCCGTTTGAAATCGCCCGCGTTCGGGATTTCCGCTTCGAGGCCGATGTAGCACCAATGGCCCGAATAGAAGAACCGGTCGAGTTCCCGCCGGTAAATGTCGGCATCGGTATAAGCCCAAAAGGGAATGCGACTCGATCCTTCCGAACCCCAGGCTGGCTGGGATCGCTTCATGCTGTCCGCCATCGTCGTCTCCTGTCTTTTTCCGCGGATACTCACATTTCCTCGTTGCCGGCCGGCGCCGCCGCGTCGGCAGGTTTCATCGATCAAACGCCGCTGGGGTAAAAGGCATCGGCGAAGATGTGTTCGCGTGCGATGCCTTTACGTGCGAGCATGAGCGTGGCTGCGTCGACCATCAGCGGCGAGCCGGCTACGTAGGCGCGCCAGCCATTCATCTCTTTCCAGTCCTCATCGATCGCATGCGTGACGACGCCGGCTCGCCCGCTCTTCGCCACGGGTTCGGACGCGGAGGCGACGACGATATGGCTGCGCAGCGGCGGATATTCGGCTTTCAATGCGTCGAGCCACTCGGTGCCATAGACATCGGCCGACGAGCGCACGCCAAAATACAAATGAATGGGGTTCGTCATTCCGGCTGCGATCGCGCCTCGGACGATCGAGAGCACGGGGGCGAGCCCGGTTCCGCCCGCGATGCAAATCATCGGCCCCTCGTGCTTGCGACGCAGATAGGCGGTCCCCATCGGGCCGCTGACACGGACCGTATCGCCGAGTTTCAGCGTCGATGCGACATAGGACGTCACGCGGCCGTCGGGCACGACGCGGATATGGAATTCGAGTTCGTTCGCCGAATCGGTACAGGCCATCGAATAGGGCCGACTCAGATCCGGCGCGAACTGAAGTGTCGCGTATTGCCCTGGCGAGAATTGAAGCGGCTTCGCCAGCGCCAGCCGCAGACGCACGATATCGTGCGTGACGCGGTCGAGGCCCACGACTGTCGATTTGACGATACGCGCGGGATGCACGACGATCTCGTCCGGCTCGGGGATTTCGATCGCGCAGCTTTCGATGAGCGTCGCCTGACAGGCAAGCACGGATTCGCCGGCTCCCATCGGTGCGCGCGCCTGCTCGGGGCCCGCCTCGATCACTTTTCCGCCGACCACCTTGCATCGACAAGTGCCGCACCGGCCAGCCATGCAGCTGTACGAAACGGGGATGCCGTGCTCGCGCAGCGTGTCCAACAGATTGGCTCCGGGCTCGGCGGCGATCGTGCGCTGCAGCGGCAAAACGGCGACTTCCATGGCAGTGCTCGTCTCCAAATATCGTTGGGTGTGGCGAGATAGTGCGCGCACCGATAGTATTGATAAATAGAAACAGGTGAATATCCTGTATCAATTTCAGTGATAACGCGGGGAAATGGCATGGAGTTGCGGGACATCGATCTGAACCTGCTCGTCGTATTCAACGAGCTATTGCGGCTGCGGCGCGTGTCCGCCGTCGCCGAGAGTCTCGACGTGTCGCAGCCGGCGGTCAGCAATGCGTTGAATCGGCTCAGGCGCCTTTTGGGTGACGAGCTTTTCCTGCGCACCGCCAAGGGCATGGCGCCGACACCGTTCGCGGAACGGTTGGCCGAACCGGTGGGATACGCGCTCGGCGCGATCTATACCTCGCTCAACGAAAAGGTGACGTTCGATCCCGGTACGAGCCGCCGCGATTTCTCGATCGCCATGACCGACATCGGGGAGATCTACTTCCTGCCGGAACTGATGAAGCGGCTGGCGTTGACCGCGCCGGGCGTGACGATCTCCACAACGCCGACGAGTCGGCCCGATTTGCACGAGCTGATGGAAAGCGGGCAGATCGATCTGGCGATCGGATTCGTCCCGGGCCTGAAGACCGGGTTCTTTCAAAGACGACTGTTCCGTCAGCGTTACGTCTGCCTGTATCGCAAACGGCACCCGTTGGCGGAAGACGGTATGACGCTGAAAGCGTTCCGTGCGGCGCATCACGTCGCTGTCGTCGCGCAAGGCACGGGGCACGGGATGGTGGACGAGGTCATTCAGCGCGCGGGCATCGTGCGCGACGTCCGCTTGCGCGTTCCGCACTTCGTCGCGGTCGGGCACATCCTGCAAAACACCGATCTCATCGCGGTGGTGCCGCAGGCGTACGCGGACAGGACGCTCGCGCCGTTCGGTCTTGAATCGGCACCGTGTCCGGTGAAAATTCCCGATATCGTGATCAACGTACTCTGGCACGCAAAAAACCATCGCGAACCCGCCAATCAATGGCTGAGGCAAATCGTGTCCGACGTGTTTTCGTTTTGAGTCCGGCGACGCCTGCGCGCAAACCGGCAAAGCGCCGATGCTTCGCCTATGATGGGACGATGTTTCGTCCATGCGATATGCGGAGGCCAGCATGACCGATCGATTCGACGCCGTCATCATCGGCACAGGGCAATCCGGGCCCGCACTGGCGGCGCGGCTTTCGTCGGCGGGAATGCGCGTTGCGATCGCCGAGCGCAATCTTTTCGGTGGCACGTGCGTGAACACGGGCTGTATCCCGACCAAGGCATTGGTTGCCAGCGCCTACGCCGCGCATCTGGCGCGTCGTGCCGCCGATTTCGGTGTCGAAATCGGCGGGGCGATCGACGTCGATATGCGTCGCGTCAAGGCCCGCAAAGACGAGATATCGGGCAAATCGAGGACCAATGTCGAGAAATGGTTGAAAGGGCTCGAGGGTTGCACCGTGCTCGAAGGGCACGCCCGCTTCGAATCGGCCAATAGCGTGCGCGTCGGCGACGGCGTGCTCAGTGCCGAACGCATTTTCGTCAACGTGGGCACTCGTCCCTTCATTCCCCCTATGCCGGGGCTCGACCAAGTCGACTTTTTGACCAATTCCACGATGATGGACGTCGACTTTCTGCCCGAACACCTGATCATTATCGGCGGCAGCTATATCGGCCTCGAATTCGCTCAAATGTATCGGCGCTTCGGCAGTCACGTCACGGTCGTTGAAAAAGGCCCGCGCCTGATCGGCCGCGAAGACGAGGATGTCTCTTCAGCGGTGCGCGATATTTTGGCGAAAGAAGGCATCGGGGTGGAACTGCAGGCCGAGTGTATGGCAGTGGAAAAGCGCGGCGCGCATATTGCAGTCAAGCTCGACTGCAAGGGCGGCAAACGCGAGATCCTCGGCTCGCATTTGCTCGTTGCGGTCGGACGCAAACCGAATACCGACGACCTCGGCCTCGATCGGGCCGGTATCGCCGTGGACGAACGCGGCTACATCACAGTCGACGACCGGCTTCAGACGACTGTTCCGCACGTCTGGGCGCTCGGCGACTGCAATGGCCGCGGGGCTTTTACGCATACGTCGTACAACGACTACGAGATCGTCGCCGACAATCTGCTCAATGGCGATAACCGTAGCGTGCGCGACCGGATTACGGCCTATGGCCTGTTCATCGATCCGCCGCTCGGCCGCGCCGGCATGACGCTCGAGGAAATCCGCCGCGCGGGACGCAAGGCGCTCATCGGCATGCGGCCGATGGAGCGCGTGGGGCGTGCTGTCGAAAAGGGAGAAACCCAAGGTTTCATGAAAATCGTCGTCGATGCCGATACGAAAGAAATCCTCGGGGCGGCGATTCTCGGGGTCGGTGGCGACGAGGCCATTCATTGCGTGCTCGATACGATGTATGCCAAAGCGCCCTACACCGTCATGCAGCATGCGATGCATATTCATCCGACGGTATCGGAGCTGCTGCCAACGGTGCTTGGCGAGTTGAAGCCTTTGACCGATAGCGATGCTTGAAGGAGGTAGTGACGATGAGCGTGGCGCTCAATCACACGATCGTCCATGCGCAGGACAGGGATGCGTCCGCTGCGTTTTTGACGGAGATTCTAGGGCTTCCCGCCCCTACTGCGTTCGGCCCGTTTCTCGCCGTGCAGCTGAGCAACGGCGTAACGATGGACTTTCTGGCATCCGACGAACGGCCCGCCTCGCAGCATTATGCATTCCTCGTCAGCGAGACCGAATTCGACGACATCATGGGACGCATACGAGCCCGCAAGCTGCGGTACTGGGCCGATCCTGCCCAGCGACGCGAGGGCGAGCTCAACACGAACGATGGCGGCCGCGGCGCGTATTTCGAAGATCCGAACGGCCACTTACTCGAGATCATCACGCGACCGTACGGCGGACTTTGAGGAGGCGCCGTTTGCCGTTTGCCGTTTGCCGTTTGCCGTTCGTCGCTCGACGCAGTGCCTCATGCCGCGCTGCGTCGTTCAATAGATCTCGGGCACGATCATTTCAGCCGGGACGGGATTTCGAATGTAGTCCTCATTGTAGACACGCTCCGGCAGCGTAATGGCCGGGTGCTCGACTTCCTGGTACGGCACCTGGCTCAGTAGATGATGGATGCAGTTCAGGCGTGCGCGCTTTTTGTCGACGGCTTGGACGACCCACCATCGCGCCTCCGGAATATGCGAGCGCTGCAGCATCACTTCTTTCGCCTGCGTATAGGCTTCCCAGCGGCGCCGGCTCTCGAGGTCCATCGGGCTCAGCTTCCATTGCTTGAGCGGGTCTTTGATGCGAGCCTGGAAGCGGATTTCCTGCTCTTCGTCGGTAATCGAGAACCAGTATTTGAGGATCTGGATACCGCTTCTGACGAGCATCTTTTCGAATTCGGGCACGGAGCGATAAAACTCTTCGCACTCGTCATCGCTGCAAAATCCCATGACGCGCTCGACTCCCGCGCGGTTGTACCAGCTCCGATCGAACAGCACCATTTCGCCGCCGGCCGGAAGATGCGCCACGTAACGCTGAAAATACCATTGCGTGCGCTCGCGGTCGCTCGGCGCAGGCAAGGCAGCGACACGGCACACGCGCGGGTTGAGCCGCTGCGTAATGCGTTTGATCGCGCCGCCCTTGCCGGCCGCATCGCGTCCTTCGAAGATGACGACGAGGCGATGGCCCGTTGCCACGATCCAGTCCTGCAGCTTGACCAGTTCGCCCTGCAATCGGAAGAGCTCGCGAAAATAATGCTTGCGCGCCTCGCGTGCTTCGGGCGAAAGCACGCCTGCACCGTCGAGAAGCCGGTCATCCACTTCCATTTCGACTTCTTCGTCGTAGGCGTCGATGAGGTCCTCGTGGAGACGGCGCTGCCGCTCGTCGAGCGCGAACGTGTCGGATCTCGGATCCTCTTCCTTCATGGCGGTTCTCCCAATGCAATGCGCGGCGGCGAATACGGACGGTCCAACCCGCCCCGATTTTCGGGGCGGATCATGACGACCATATTACCTGGGGCGCTTCGCTTCGGTTCCGGGTCCATTCATGCCCGTCACGCCACCAGTTGCCCCCTGTCCTGCTTGGCCGTCCGATTGTTCACCGCCGAACGCCAAGGCTCCCCGCCTTCCAACGCGGGCGTCGATTCGAAGAGCTCGGCGATCCACTCCGCAAATACGCGCACCTTCGCGGACAAATGCCGGTTATGCGGATAAACGATCGAAATAGGCTTTGGCTTCGGATTGCAATCGGGCAAGACTTCTTTCAACGAGCCGTCGATCAGATGCGGCAACACCATGAAAAGCGTCGGCTGAATCAGGCCGAATCCTTCCAAGCCGCAAGTGACATAGGCATCCGAATCGTTGACCGTGACAACGCCATTCATCTTCACTTCCACCGGCTTGCCGTCGATCAGAAACACCCACGGCACGGCGCGTCCGTCATGGCTTGCGCGGTAGTTGACGGCACGATGAGAAACGAGATCGTCGATGCTTTGCGGCGCGCCGTAGCGGTCGAGATAACCTGCCGATGCGCATGTGACCCGCCGCAACATCCCGATGCGACGCGCCACCATCGAAGAATCCTCGAGCGGCCCGATTCGAATCATGCAATCGACGCCCTCCTCGACCGGATCGACGGCACGGTCCGACAACCCGAGATCGAGCGTGATGTCCGGATAGCGCTGGTGAAAGAGCGGCAACGCCGGAATCACGAGCCGCCGCCCAAGCGCGCCCGGCATATAGACGCGCAGCATGCCGCCCGGTTTGCGATTGCCCACCTGAAAGCTCGCGTCGGTCTCCGCGATCTCCGCAAGAATCTTGATGCAGTGCTCGTAGTACGCCGCACCATCCGACGTGAGCGCCAGCCGCCGTGTCGTGCGATTCATCAAACGCACGCCCAGCAGGGCCTCGAGATTCTGAATGACGGTCGTGACGGTCGCGCGCGGTATGCGCAGCGTTTCCGCCGCCCGCGTGAAGCTGTTCGCCTCCACCACGCGGGTAAAGACTTCCATCGCCTGTAGCCGATCCATGCTCGCCCCTCCCAATAGCCAACAGTCGAGAATAGGTCACCGGGTGGGCACGGCACAAGTCTCCGGCTTCGTAACGCTTCGCCGGAAACCGCACCGATACTCCGAGGAGACGCATATAATCTGATCGATTCGATCACAATTTGGGTTTACATAGAGTTTGAACGACCGATTCAGTCGTCAAACATGCTTACATCGATCATCGGTGACGGCTCTTCAGCGCGCGCTAGCGCAACACTCCTCCCACGCGCCGCCTCGGATTGACCGAACCGATCAAAACACTGCACCCGCGATCGGGCGCACCATCGAGCAGGAGAGATATCAGTGGCACTCAAAGGAATCGTGCCCGCGCTGATCACACCGATGACGTCGGACGAAGAAATCGACGAGCAAGGGCTCCGGCAACTCGGCCATTTCCGGAAGCATGGGCTGGTGCACTTGGTTCAAGATTTCCTCAGGGGTCGATCGCAGGGCTACTTTCCTGACGGCTGCAGCCGACGATGATTCTACTCTCGCCACTTCTGCCATGCCGCTCCAAAAGCTCAGATCACCGGTGGATCCCCACTAGCCGACTGAGTCCGAAGGCTCCGCCGGTAGCGTCGCAACTTCGCTTATCGGAGCGCCGACTGCAGGGGCACGCGAACCATTCTTGAGCAGTTCCATGAACTGTTCCGGCGTACTGGTTCCTTGGTGAGGAAAAATGCTCTCGAATGCCGGCCCAAAATATTGAAGCTTCGCTGCGTCCAGATCGGACTTGAACGACTGCATCGCCGATGCCAGGGTTTGCTCGTCGATCAGTTCGATACGGTCGTTTTCGGAGAGGTCGATGATGGCCTCCAGCCCTTTTTTGAGCTTGTCAGCCTCGCCGGAGCCGGCTGGATGGAAGCATCGCTCAAGATCGTCAGGGATTACGTCTGAACGTAAGCGGTAAGCCATGGGCGTTATAGAGTTCGCGTAAAGGCAATCGCACAATGCCGCCATTGAGTTCGCTCAGGAGGGGCAAGCGATGACGGCCTTCGCAAGAGAAGAATTGGAATCGGTGTGGC
>NZ_JAAAYE010000014.1 GCF_013282575.1 Paraburkholderia sp. NMBU_R16 | reverse complement strand
TGAAGGAGGTGGCGCGAATGATTCGCCGCCACTTCGACGGCATCATCGCTTGGACTCAGACTCGCCAAACCAACGGCTTCATCGAGGCCATCAATGGCTTGTTTCAGGCTGCCAAGCGCAAGGCGCGGCTACACGCGCTTCGAAACAATGCGAACCGTGCTGTTCCTCATCGCCGGCAAGCTAGATTTCTCCAGCTTCAACCCGCATGCCTCGTGAGCTGCGTTACCCACTGCATTTTCAAAAGAGCCTTTTTTTGAGATGATCACTCTCACAAATTCAATCTAACTAGTTAGCAGTCCTATCGTCTCAAGTTCGATCAAGCATCGGCGGTCTAAGATTGCGCAACCACCTAGAGTTGCGCAACCGACGTTGGGAAGTCCATCCCGCAACGCCGGTCGTCGTTGCTCCTAAACCGTCACGACAATCTTCCCGAACTGCTCGTTCGATTCGAGATAGCGATGCGCCTCGACGATATCGTCGAACGCGAATGTCCGATCGACGACCGGTCGAAGTTTTCCCGACGAAAGCCCTGCGAGGATGAAGCGTTTCGCCTCGGCAAAGCGTTGAGCGTCGAGCACGACGTGTTTATACGTGTAGCCATGAACCGCAATCCGTTTGCTCAGCATGGCGAAGAGCGGCATGGCGGTGGGCTCCGGGCTCAGCGCGCCATACTCGAGCACGATGCCATCGTTGCAGACGACGTCCGCGAGTTCGCTCAGCATCGGGCCGGCAATGGGATCGAACGCGACGCTCGCACCCGCCCCGTTCGTGATCTCTTTTACGCGGTCCGCGAGACTCTCCTCTTGCGTCGCGATCACGAAATCGGCGCCGCATCCGAGCAGTGCATCGCGCTTCGCGCCCGTACGCGTCGTCGCAATGACGGTTGCGCCGGCAAGCTTGGCCACCTGGATCGCGGCAACGCCGACACTGCTCGAAGCAGCCGTGACGATCACGGTATCGCTCGATCCGAGCTTCGCGATATCGATGAGTGCGCCCCAGACGGTCACGTAGGGCATCCAGATCGCGGTTGCCTGAACCCAATCGAGCTCAGGCGGGTGCTTCACGACGAAATCCGCCGGCACATTGATCGTTTCGCCATAGGTGCCCCAACGCGTGATCGAAAGCGGCGGTACGACACCGACCGCATCGCCGATCGCAACGTTATCGACCCGCGCACCGAGCGCAGTGACGATACCGGACGCCTCATAGCCGAGCCGCGCGGGAAAGACGGCCGTTTCGACGTAGCGGCCCGTTCTGAACATCGACTCCGCCCGGTTGAGCCCGATGGCCTTGACCTGCAGCGTCACCTCGTCGGGGCCCGGCGGCGGCACAGCGACTTCTTCTATCTTCAAGACCTCGGGACCGCCGTTCCGATGAAAGCGCACGACACGCGACATGATCGATCTCCTGTCGAATTGGGGAGGACTCAATATAATTCGACGCATTGCCGCGATAAATCGCGCATTCAACGCATCTATCGAAACAGGCGGTTTCGAATCATGGATCGACTCACGAGTATGTCCGTCTTCGTCAAAGCCGCGGAAACCGGCTCGTTTGCCGCGGCGGGCGCGGCGCTCGGCCTGTCCTCGCAAATGGTGGGCAAGCATGTGCGCCTGCTCGAGGAGCGTTACGGCATGCGCCTCATCAATCGAACGACACGCCGCCAAAGCCTCACCGAAGCCGGGCAAGCGTTCTACGAGCGCAGCAAATCGGTGCTGACCGAGATGGACGCGGTGGATGCGCTCGCCGCCAATCTGCAAGCCGCGCCGCGCGGCAAGCTGCGCGTGAATGCACCGGTCAGCTTCGGCGCATACAGCCTCACCCCCATGCTCGCGCGGTATCTGCGCCAATACCCGGACGTGCAGATCGATCTCACCTTGAGCGACCGGATCGTCGATCTCGTCGACGAAGGCTACGATGCGGTCGTACGCATCGCACAGTTGCCGGACTCCGGATTGATCGCGCGAGCGCTCGCGCCGTATCGGCTCTTGCCGTGTGCGTCGCCCGCCTATCTAGCCGAACGAGGGGTGCCGCGGCACCCCCGCGAGCTCGCCGATCATCAGTGCCTGGGCTTCACCTATTGGGCCCGCCCGGCGATTACGGAATGGGAATTCACCGGACCGGACGGACGCCACACGGTGCGGGTCGACAGCCGCCTTGCCATCAACAACGGGCAAGGGTTGCGGATGGCCGCACTCGCGGGCCTCGGCATCATTCTTCAACCGTGCGAGCTGTTGCGCGACGATGTGGCGTCCGGGCAGCTCGTGCGCGTGCTGCCTGAATACGAAACACCGGCGCGTCCGATGCACCTGCTGTTCTCGCCGGACCGCCGCCCCACGCCGAAGCTGAGGAGTTTCGTCGATTTCGTCACCGCAACGTTTGGCTGAATCCTCGATGTCTGCACTACAATCGATTGCCATGCAGTGCCCGTCCCCGTTCCGCCCCATCTTCGACAAACCGTAAAAGAGGCGCTATGAACGCAGCCGCAATCACTGCATCGCCGCAGGCGCCGTCCCCCATCCAGCACGTATTCGTGCTGATGCTCGAGAACCGGTCGTTCGATCATCTGTTCGCGCTCTCCGGCATTCCCGGCATCGTCGCGGCCACGGCCGAGGACACCAATACCTACGAGCGCGTGCAATATTCGTTTGGCGGCGGCGCACCCGCTCAGATGCCGACGGACCCAGGTCACGAGTTCGCGGACGTCGTCGAGCAACTATGCGGCGCCGGCGTCCAGTATCGCGCCGGCGAACCGTATCCGGCCATCGACAACTCGGGCTTCGTTGCGAACTACGCGAGGACCGGTGCGCAAGGCGCGCGACCATCTGGGGCCGATATCGGCAAAGTCATGCAGGGCGTCGATATCCGCACGCAAGCGCCGGCGCTGTTTGAACTGGCGAGCGAATTCGTGCTGTGCGACGGCTGGCACGCATCGATGCCCGGGCCGACGTGGCCGAACCGCTTTTTTCTGCATGGCGCCTCATCCGCCGGGCTCGAGCATTCTCCAACCCGGGAGGAAATGGCGGAATGGGAAACGACCAACGGCTTCCCCTATCCCAAGGGTTCGATCTTCGATGCGCTGGGCAAAGGCAACTACCGGCTCTATCAGGATCAGTCGGGACCGCCCCTGGGCCATGTGCCGCAGGTGGCTTCGTTAAAGGGCATCGAATTTTTCGATGTCGACGATCTCGAACACTTCGAAGCCGATCTCGCGGCGGGCTATACCGCGCGCTACACGTTCATCGAACCGTGCTACGGCGACATCGTGCGCGACACGTATGAAGGAGGCAGTTCGCAGCATCCGATGGATGGCCTCGCCGGTGGCGACCGGCTCGCCGCGCGCATCTACAACGCCATCCGCAACTCACCGCTATGGACTAGCAGCCTCTTTGTCATCCTCTATGACGAACATGGCGGCTTTTATGATTCCGTCAAACCCGGCGCCGCCGTCCCGCCGAACGACGGCGCGCCTGCAACGCTGAACGCGAGCGGCTTCGGCTTCGACATCTACGGGGTACGCGTTCCAGCGATCGTCGTATCGCCGTGGGTCGCTCGAGGACACGTCGATCAGACTGTTTACGATCACAGTTCGATCCCTGCGACGCTCGCGCGCCTGTTCGGCCTCGCGCCGCTGACCGATCGGGACCGCCACGCCAAAGACCTGCTGACGCTCGTCACGAAGACGTGCCGCAACGACTGCCCACAAAGGATTGGCTCATGACCCCGACCGCCTCCCCGGATCCGCGCGAAGACGAGCACGTTCCCGACGGCAGCAGCCTGATGGGATTCCTGCATGTGCTCAGGAAAGGCCATATCGCGCTCGTTGGGCGCGATGCGGCGCACCGGCGCTTCGCGCAGGTACACACGCGCGCTCACGCGAGACAGTACATCGAGGAGCTGATGCCGCAGTTACTGCGGGAGCGGGATCGGCGGCGGCATACGCGCCGCTGAAAAGCGGGCGCGCCACATGATCCATCGGTCATATCGCCTTGGACAGCGACTGCCCCAGCATGAGTAGTTCGTCGAATTGCGTGATGAGCTCGAAACACAGCAGAAAAGCCATCGTGTAGCCGAGCGCTGGAAAGCGCTGCATCGCCTGCAACAACGGCCGTGCGAAGCGCGCCCTGAGCGCTTCTCTCGTCATGAGCCAGGTAATGACCGCACCGAGCGCTGCGCCTGCGATGACGTCGGTGGGGTAATGAAGGCCCAGATAGACGCGCGGCAAGCAAATAAAAAACACCGCGTAAAAAAGCGCGCACAGACCGATGCGCCAGTGCATCAGAAAAATGCCGGTCGCCACCGCCACCCAGAGCATCGCGTGATCGCTCGGGAACGAACCCCAGGTTCGAAACGCCGGGTCTTTCAAACCCGCCGGCGGGAAATTCAGATGAAGCACGGGATTATGGACCGGCCTGATTCGGTAAGGCAGATAGTGCGCGAGAAATCGGCCAATGGCGAGCGCCAATAGGCCGCTGGCAATCGTAGCTATCACCATTTCGCGATTCCACTCGTTGCGCTCGCCTGGATGGAACCAGATCCACCACAACATCGGTATCAGAACGAAGCCTTTGAACGTATATAGCCCGGCGACGACTCTGACGGCATGGTTGAACAATACCCAATGCACGGCGTGCTGCGTCATGTATGTTTGTATCGCCGTATCGAAACTGTTCACCCCCATCATTTCGATAGCTCTCCTTAGATGTTTGGCTTGCATTCCTCGGTGGATTTGGCGATCGATGCCGGCCCCCGCGAAGGCATGCCGAACGTATCACCGCAAAAGCGACATAAAAATACAAAAAAACGGTGATACCTGCGCCGACACAGCCTCGCTTAGTTGTTGGCACGAACATTACAAATACATTTCGAATATCTTCGACTCGGGGCGCCATCAGACGATCTTGCTGCGGACGCGAACGCGGCGGTGCCATAATCGCGGACTGCCATTGAAGCTTGAGAGAGGCCAACTTGAAACATATCGACAACCCGCTGCACGACCTCGAAGTCGGGGTGGCGGACACGACACAGGACACGACGCGCATCGACGACGTGCGCATCGGCGCGGTGCGCCCGCTGATCTCACCGGCGCTGCTGCAAGACGAGTTGCCTGTCGCGCCCGGAATCCAAGCACTGGTCGAGACGAGCCGTGCGGCCATCGGCGACATCCTGCATGGGCGCGACGACCGGCTGCTCGCGGTGGTCGGCCCCTGTTCCATCCACGATCACGATCAGGCGCTCGAATACGCGCAATTGCTCAAGCGCGCGGCCGATGCCCTGCAAAACGAGTTACTGGTCGTCATGCGCGTGTATTTTGAAAAACCGCGCACGACGGTGGGCTGGAAAGGCTACATCAACGATCCGCGCCTCGACGGCAGCTTCCGGATCAACGAAGGACTGCGGTGTGCCCGCCAGTTGCTGCTCGACGTCAACGCGCTGGGGCTGCCGGCCGCGACCGAATTTCTCGACCTGCTAAGCCCGCAGTACATCGCGGACCTGATTGCGTGGGGCGCGATCGGCGCGCGCACGACCGAAAGCCAAAGCCATCGCCAGCTCGCGTCGGGGTTGAGCTGCCCGATCGGCTTCAAGAACGGCACCGATGGCGGCGTTCAGATTGCAGCGGACGCCATCGTCGCCGCGCGCGCGTCTCACGCGTTCATGGGAATGACGAAAATGGGCATGGCCGCGATTTTCGAAACGCGCGGCAACGATACGGCGCATGTCATTTTACGTGGCGGGAAAAAAGGACCCAATTACGACAGCGCCGCAATCGAGGAATGTTGTACAGTCTTGCGCACTGCGGGGCTGCGCGAACAGGTCATGGTCGACTGCTCGCACGCCAATTCTGGCAAATCGCATCTGCGGCAACGCGACGTAGCCGACGATCTCGCGCGGCAACTAACGCAGGGGGAAAAGCGCATCGTCGGCGTCATGGTCGAAAGCAACCTCGAGGAAGGCCGCCAGGACCTCAAGCCCGGTGTTCCGCTGCGTCATGGTGTGTCGATCACCGATGCGTGCTTGAGTTGGGCGCAAACCGAGCCCGTGCTCGACGCGCTTGCCGAAGCGGTCCGTCGCCGCCGGGGTTGATCGAGCGACGCGTGTAGCGCCGGGCACGGCCCCGGCGTTACACCTCAGTCCTGACGTGAGCGCTTGACGAGTTCGTCGGCCTGCGCGCGTACGCGGTCTTCCTGTGCGCGCAGCTCCGGTGTGAATTCCTCGCCGAAATCGGATGCTTCGAATACCGGGCGAATTTCGATGTCCGAGTCGCTTTCCATCGGATTCGGACAGCGCTTGACCCATTCGAGCGCCTCATCCATCGACTTCACCTCCCAGAGCCAGAAACCGGCAATCAGCTCCTTCGTTTCAGCGAAAGGCCCGTCGATTACCGAGCGTTCGCGCCCGGAAAAATGCACCCGCTTGCCCCTCGAACTCGGATGCAAACCTTCGCCGGCCAGCATGATGCCGGCCTTGACGAGCTGCTCGTTGAATTCGCCCATCGCCGTCAGCAACTCGGTGCTCGGCATCTTGCCCGCTTCCGATTCGCTCGACGCTTTGATGATTACCATGACACGCATCGTCGTATCTCCTATGGATGATTGAAAGTCGTATGAGCCGTTGCAACCGATCGACGACATCGACCTGCTCGTAATGGCTCTGATGCTACGACGAACGACGATCGCCTGAATCGACATCGACGTTCGCTCGGCCGGCTAGTCGAAAACCACGAAAATTTGGCTGCCAATCCGGGGCTGGAACGACTACATTCACGGCAGGCGCCAAGCCGCCAAACCGACTGCTCTGCATAGGAGACCCAGATGAGAAATGTTCCGATTTCGATCCGGAGTGCAGCAGTACTACTCGGCACCGCGTTAGCCGGTGCCGTCTTCGCCTTGTCTGCAACGGCCGACGAATCCGATGCAAGCCAACTTGGCCGCAACCGTCCGCCCGCCTTTATCGTGCCCGGCAGCCTTCGGGTGAACTCATACGACGGCGTCAGCGACGATTTGTTGACCGCTGGTCTCGGCAAAACGGGGTTGGCGGGTCCCGCGCCGGCTATCGCCGATCCGGCCCATCCGAGCGCAGCGGAATTGCGGCGGCTTGCCATCTGGTCGAACTATCGGGCGCTCGTCGACATGACGGCAAACGGCGGCTATGGGCGTTTTTGGGGGCCTAACGTCGATCTGAATGGGAACGACACGCTCGGCGAAGGCAAAATCGCGGGCACCGAATACCTCGCCTACGCGGACGACGGCACCGGCCGGCGCAACGTGACGCTGCTCGTTCAGGTGCCGACGAGCTTCGATCCGGCGAACCCGTGCATTGTCACCGCAACGTCTTCGGGCTCACGCGGAGTCTACGGTGCGGTGTCCGCAGCCGGCGAGTGGGGCCTCAAACGCGGCTGCGCGGTCGCTTATACCGACAAAGGCACGGGCAACGGCGCCCATGAGCTCATGACGAATCGCGTGACGTTGATCGACGGCCAGTTGGCTGACGCGACGGCGGCCGGCACCCAAAGTCTTTTCACCGCGAATGTCTCGCCGGGTGCGCTGGCCGCGTTCAATCAGGCGTTTCCGAACCGCTATGCGTTCAAGCATGCGCATTCGCAGCAAAACCCCGAAGCGGATTGGGGCAAGGACACGCTTGCCGCGGTTCAATTCGCCTACTGGGTGTTGAATCGGCAGTTCGCACCGATCGGCGATACGTCCGATCACCGTGTGCGCTACGAGCCGGGCAGTATCACGACGATCGCCGCGTCGGTGAGCAACGGTGGAGGTGCAGCATTGGCGGCAGCGGAGCAAGACAGGCGTGGATGGATTACTGCGGTCGTCGTCGGTGAGCCGCAAATCAACGTGCGGATGCCGGGGCGTGCGCGCGTGAAGGAAGGTGGCCAACTCATCGCGGCGGCGGGCAAGCCGCTGGCGGACTATGTGACGCTCGCGAATCTGCTCGAACCGTGTGCAGCACTAGCGCCTGCCGCGGCCGGCGCGCCTTATCTGAGCGCATTGCCCCTTGCGACGACAAACGCGATTCGAACAGCACGCTGCGCGTCGCTGGCGGCAGCGGGGATGGTCAATGGCGGCGACACACAGGCACAGGCAACCGATGCGCTCGCCCGGCTTCATGCGGCCGGTTACGAGGCTGATTCGGACGTGCTGCACGCGTCGATGTGGGACTCGCAGGCCGTGCCGGCCGTTGCTGTCACCTATGCCGACGCCTACACGCGTTCGAGCGTGACGGACAATCTGTGTGGCTTCAGTTTCGGCACGACGAATCCGGCAACGGGTGCAGCGGGTTTTCCGCCGGTGGTTTCGCCGATGCCAACGGTGTTCGGCTTCGGCAATGGCGTACCGCCTACCAACGGCATCAATCTCGTCTACAACCCGACGCCCCCGGGAGGGGCCGACCATCGGCTTGCCACGGCCGATGCGAGCTTTGCGGGCGCCGCATGCTTACGCGCGCTTTGGACTGGGCAAGACCCGCGCATGGTCGCGAGCGTTGACGCCATTCGCGTCAATGCTCAACTGCATGGCAAGCCGACTCTGATCGTGCAGGGACGCAGCGATGCGCTCGTGCCGATCAATCACGCGTCGCGCGCCTATCTTGCGGCCAACAGCGTGCGCGAACCGCATAGCCAGGTCTCGCTGTACGAGGTGACGAATGGTCAGCACTTCGACGCGTTTCTTGGCGTGCCGGGATTCGATACGCGGTTCGTGCCTGTGCATTACTACTATCTGCAGGCGCTGAATCTGATGTGGGCGCACTTGAAGAGCGGTGCGTCGCTGCCGCCTTCGCAAGTGATCAGGACCGTGCCGCGCGGCGGCACCCCGGGTGCGGCACCGGCGCTCAGTTTAGCCAATCTGCCGGCCATCGTGGACAATCCGGGCAGCAATGCGATCGAGGCGAATCACGGAACGGTGCTGATACCGCATTGATCGGGGAGTGATCTCGGGGCCGAGCGATGGTCGATGATGCCGCACTCCACGTGATCTGGGGAGTACAGGTCCACGTGGAGGCGGTTGGTTCGTCAACCGACGCCGATGACCTTCGCCGCCCCAGGCTGATAGTTGATTCGGCGGCGTCCTCGCAGCATCATGCGCACGAGACTATCGCGTGACATACATCATCGTGCGTATCAACATCGACTAGACGACGCTCTCATATCCGACGCTCTTGCTGAGTCCGGGTTGAAAACGATGCAGGAAGTCGTCGAGCTTGGCTTGCAGAAGATCATCCAGTTGAAGCGGCAGGAGGAGCTTCGCCGGCTCCGCGGCAGTATCGACTGGCAGGGAGTCTCGACGAAATGAAAAGGGACTGATGATACCGATCGATTCGTGCGTTTAAATCCACTGCTTGAGGACCAGCATCCCCGGGAGACCACGAATCCCGCGCGTTCATCGGTGCGTGGCGACACGCGCGCTAACTTCAATGGACGCCGGCAAGGAATGACAGCAAAATGCTACAATTGACGTCACTGCCAGCACACAAGGAGATTTGACGATGGCCGTTCTGACTGTACGCAACGTGCCAGACGAGGTGCACCGTGCCCTGAGACTTCGTGCTGCCCAGCACGGACATAGCACTGAAGCTGAAATTCGCGAAATTCTATCTAGCGTAGTAAAGCCGGAGAAACGCGTGCGTTTGGGCGATGCTCTGGCGGCCCTGGGCCGTAAGATCGGTCTAACGAATGACGACTTCGCGGCCCTGGATCAGGCGCGGGATCAGACGCCGGCTGAACCAATGAGGTTTGAATGATCGTTCTGGATACCAACGTCGTTTCAGAAGCCATGAAGCCGCAGCCGGACGTGGCCGTCCGGGCTTGGCTCAACGAGCAGGCCGCCGAAACACTGTACTTATCGAGCGTGACGTTGGCGGAACTGCTGTTTGGTATCGCAGCGCTGCCCCGCGGTAAACGTAAAAATCTTCTGGCTAACGCACTGGACGGCTTGGTCGGACTGTTCGAGGGGCGTGTGCTGCCATTCGACGTGAACGCGGCACAACACTACTCGGAACTGGCCGCGACGGCACGAAAGGCAGGGCGTGGCTTCCCGACGCCGGACGGCTATATTGCCGCCATTGCATCCTCGCGGAAATTTATCGTCGCCTCCCGCGATACGTCGCCCTACGAAGCGGGTGGACTGCGGGTTATCAATCCCTGGATCGCTACGATCTGAGGTGCCGACTCAATTACCTTGACCATTCCCGGCACAATGAATGGTGGGCCCGGTTGGTTTCGAACCAACGACCAATCGATTATGAGTCGACTGCTCTAACCCCTGAGCTACGGGCCCTGAACAAACGCCGCTGGAGAGACCTGCGTAAGCGATGAAGCACTAACGCAGGTCGACCCAGCATGGGACTCGAGTAAGTGCTAAAGCACTAACTCCGGCCGCAAAAAAAGACCCGGTGTTTTCACGCCGGGCCTGGCACTGAATGATACCTTGATCAGTTGCCTTCGAGGAAGGACTTGAGCTTGTCCGAACGGCTCGGATGGCGCAGCTTGCGCAGCGCCTTGGCCTCGATCTGGCGAATACGCTCGCGCGTCACGTCGAACTGCTTGCCGACTTCCTCGAGCGTGTGATCCGTGCTCATCTCGATACCGAAACGCATCCGCAGTACCTTCGCTTCGCGCGGCGTCAACGAATCGAGCACATCCTTCACGACATCGCGCATGCTCGCGTGCAGCGCCGCATCGGCAGGCGCAACCGTATTCGTATCTTCGATGAAGTCACCCAGATGCGAATCGTCGTCGTCACCGATCGGCGTTTCCATGGAGATCGGCTCCTTCGCGATCTTCATGATCTTGCGGATCTTGTCCTCCGGCATCTCCATCTTCTCGGCAAGCGTCGCCGGATCGGGCTCGAGACCCGTCTCCTGCAGAATCTGCCGCGAAATACGGTTCATCTTGTTGATCGTCTCGATCATATGAACCGGAATCCGGATCGTCCGCGCCTGGTCCGCGATGGAACGCGTGATGGCCTGGCGAATCCACCACGTGGCATACGTCGAGAACTTGTAGCCACGGCGATATTCGAACTTGTCCACCGCCTTCATCAGACCGATGTTGCCTTCCTGGATCAGATCGAGGAACTGCAACCCGCGATTCGTGTACTTCTTCGCGATCGAAATCACGAGACGCAGGTTCGCCTCGGTCATCTCGCGCTTGGCCTGACGCGCCTTCAGCTCGCCCGCAGCCATCTGACGGTTCGTTTCCTTCAGGTCCTTCAGCGGCAGCACCACACGCGCCTGCAAATCGATGAGCCGCTGCTGCTGCTCACGAATGGCAGGAATGTTACGCGACAGAATCGCGCTGTACGGATGGCTCTCGTCGACGATCTTGTCGGCCCACTCGAGATTCGTCTCGTGGCTCGGAAAACGCGCGATGAACTCCGCGCGAGGCATGCCGCACTTGTCGACGACGATATGCAGGATCTGACGCTCGACCTGACGGACTTCATCCACCTGCGCGCGCAGCGTGTCGCAAAGCCGCTCGACCGTACGCGCCGTGAAGCGGATCGACATCAGCTCGTTTTGAATCGCCTCTTGCGCCTTCAGATACGACTTCGACTTGTAGCCTTCCTTCTCGAACGCGCGGCGCATCTTGTCGAACCACTCGCTGATGAGCGCGAACTTCTCGAGCGACGAACGCTTGAGCGCTTCGAGCTGCGCAGCATTGGCCGTCGCCTGAGCAGTGCCGTCGTCCTCTTCCTCTTCTTCCTCGTCTTCCTCTTCGACGTCCTCGGCCTCGCTCTCGATCGTCTCGGCTTCCTGCGCCGAGAAACCGTCCGTGTCTTCGGCGTTCGGATCGATGAGACCGTCGACGAGTTCGTCGATGCGGATCTCTTCGTTCGCCACGCGCTCGGCCATCGCGAGGATGTCGGCGATCGTCGTCGGGCACGCCGAGATTGCCATCACCATGTGCTTGAGGCCATCCTCGATGCGCTTCGCGATTTCGATCTCGCCCTCGCGCGTGAGAAGCTCGACCGTCCCCATCTCGCGCATGTACATCCGCACCGGATCGGTCGTCCGTCCGAATTCCGAATCGACGGTGGACAGCGCGACTTCCGCTTCCTCCTCGACTTCGTCATCGGACGAAACGGCCGGAGCGTTGTCGTTCAACAGCAGCGTCTCGGCATCGGGCGCCTGCTCGTAGACGGCAACACCCATGTCGTTGAACGTGCTGATGATGCCCTCGATCGCCTCGGTCTCCGTGAAGTTGTCCGGAAGGTGATCGTTGATTTCGGCATAGGTCAGAAAGCCGCGCTCCTTGCCGAGCTTGATCAGCGCGCGCAGCTTCGCGCGCCGCTCTTCGAGCTCCTCGGCAGTGCCCGGCTGGGTCGACGCGAATGCGTCCTTCAGGAGCGCTTTCTCCTTCGCGCGACGGTCGCGCGCCCTGGCCTTCTCAGCCTTGCCCGGGGCAGGTTGCTGCTCTTCGCCCTGAGTTGCGTCGTCATCGACGGATACTTCGTTCAGCTTTTTCGTCATGGAGTTGGCCGTAGCGGCTTTAATCTCGACTCGCGGCTGTTGGACTTCAGCCGGTTGCACCGTGGATACCTGGGTCTCGCGCACTGCCAAATCGTCCGGCGTGGCAGCCGCACCCCTTACGCTTTTCGAACCCGCCCCCGCCCGTTTCGCGGCGGCAGCTCCCGTCTGCGCTTTGGCGGACGCTTTGGCCGCCTTGGTTACACCAGCCGCCGCGGCCGAAGCCCGCGCAGCCGTTCTGCTCGTGGATTTTTTTCCGGCCGCTGTGGCCCCGACGGTCGTGGCCGCGGACGCCTTGCGCACCGGCTGCGCCGAGCCCCTGCCGGAGCCCGGGCTCTTGCCTTTGCCCGCTCCAGCCGTGCCCGCCACCGTCGTTTTCGCGCCTGTCGTCTTTGCCATCGCTTGTCTCGCCTCGCCTGTGCTTGAGCACCTCTGCCCGCTGTCGCCGAAAATTCCTGAAAAATCAAACCACTGAGAACCTTTTATTATAGCACGGGCTCGCCAGTCCGCAGTCCTCAGGCACCGAGTCGGCGCTTCATATCCGCCCGTTGGCGGTCGAGCTCCGCATATTCCGCAATCTCGTCCGAAGTGAGCCGCGATTGTCGCGACAAGCGCTCAAGCCGTTGACAACAGGCGTCGTAGCGCATTTTCAGGATTGCCGCCTGGAGCTCTTCGGCCGCGATACGCTCGCGCTCCCTCTGTTGTTCGACAGCGGCGTCGTCTTCCGGGCTCTGCAGCAGCAAATCACGCACGTTTTCATCATAGTCCAGAATTTCGCGGAAGATTTCTTCGAAGGTTGCCGCGTTCGCACCCGTACGCAACAGGTCGGACAGCAGCCGGAATTCGGCTGCATCGCCCAGCGCGCGCGCATGTGTCGCCACTTCGGCGAACAGCTCCCCGTGCGCTTGCGCTGTCAGCGCCTCCTCGCTCGATTCGTCGAGAAGCAAGGCGATGCGCGGATACATGACGAGATTGCGCAGCGCACGCTCCTCGATATCCGTGACGCGCCGCCGGTCCTTGCGCGGCGGCGCCGGCCGCGCGGCCGCAACGATCCGCGAATCGACGTCGCACAGCGCCGCGACCTCGTCGAAAGGCACGCCGAGCCGATCGGCGAACATATGCATGATCTGGGCGCGCAATGCATTCGGCGGCAGCGCCTGCAAGAGCGGCTTGGCATCGAACAGCGCGCGGGCGCGGCCCTCGGGCGTATCCAGTTCCTTGCCGGCCAACACCTCGCTCAACATGAACTGCGACATCGGCGTGGCATGCTCGATCTGCTCGGCAAACGCCTCTTTGCCGAACTCGCGCACGAAGCTGTCGGGGTCGTGTTCCGGCGGCAGAAAGAGGAAGCGGATCGTCCGGTTGTCGGCCGCATGCGGCAGGCAGGCATCGAGTGCCCGGCGTGCGGCGCGACGCCCCGCGGCATCGCCATCGAAACTGAAGATGACCGTATCGGTCTGCCTCAGCAGCTTTTGCACATGCACCGGCGTGCAAGCCGTCCCCAGCGTCGCGACGGCGTTCGGGAAGCCCAACTGCGCGAGCGCCACGACATCCATGTACCCCTCCACCACCAGCACCGAACGCGCCTCGCGAATCGCCAGTCGTGCTTCGAAAAGACCGTAAAGTTCGCTGCCCTTGCTAAATAGTGGCGTTTCAGGGGAATTCAAATACTTCGGTTCGCCCGATTCGAGCACCCGGCCCCCAAAGCCGATCACCTGACCCTTCACGTTACGGATTGGAAACATGATCCGTTCGCGAAAGCGGTCGTAGCGGCGCGGCTGGCCTTCGGCGTCGAGCTTTTCGCTGACGATCACGAGCCCCGCCTCCACCAGCGCATCGCTGCGGTAATCGGCAAACGCGTCTTCGAGGTTCTGCCAGCCGTCCGGGGCATAGCCGAGACCGAACCGGGCCGCGACTTCGCCCGTCAAGCCACGCTTTTTCAAATAGCGGATGGCCTCGGGCGCCCCGCGCAAGGCCTTGCGGTAGTAATCGCACGCCGTTTGCATGACGTCGGAGAGCGCCGCCGTGGTTTTGTGGTCCGCGAACGCCGGGCGTTCGCCGGGGGCGCCGGAGCCGCCCCCGCGCATCGGCGATGGCTCCTGGGGGACGCTGAGCCCGACCGACTGAGCCAGTTCGTTGACCGCTTCGGGAAACGTCGATCCGGCATGTTCCATCAGGAACCCGATTGCCGTGCCGTGGGCGCCGCAACCGAAGCAGTGATAGAACTGCTTGGTCGGGCTGACCGTAAACGACGGACTCTTCTCGTTATGAAAGGGGCAGAGCCCCATGAAGTTCGCCCCGCCCTTTTTCAGCTGGACGTACTTGCCCACCACGTCGACGATGTCGACGCGGTTGAGCAGATCCTGCAGGAACGAATGCGGTATCACGTCGGGCGGCAAGAAGCCGGCGCGGCACGACACCCGAAGCCCGGGCGCCGGCCGGCACCGGCCTTATTTGGCGAGCGCCGCCTTGACGAGCGCCGAGACGGCCGTCATATCGGCCCGGCCCGCGAGCTTGCCTTTGAGCACACCCATCACCTTGCCCATGTCTTGCGGGCCGGTCGCGCCCACTTGCGCGACGGCGGCCTGGACCTCGGCCGAAACCTCCGCTTCCGACAGTTGCGCCGGCATATAGGCCGCCAGCACCGCGAGCTCGGCGCTTTCCTGATCGACGAGATCGGTCCGGCCGGCCGCTTCGAACTGGCTGATCGAGTCCTTGCGCTGCTTGATCATCTTGTCGATGACGGCGGTGACCGCCGCATCGTCGAGCGTCGTGCGCTCGTCGACTTCGCGCTGTTTGATCGCGGCAAGCAGAAGGCGTATCGTCGCGAGCCGTCCGGTTTCGCGCGCGCGCATCGCCGCCTTCATGTCCTCATTGATCCGATCTTTCAAGCTCATTTTTCACCCGATGCATGGAAAATAGGGAAGCGCCGCGCGTACCGCCTAGCGCAAAAACCCGCTTGGGATCCTTCCTCAAGCGGGTTATTCGGGCGCTTGTCCGCCGCCGCCCACGGGCAGCGGGAAGAAAGGCGCTGCGACGAAATTCGATCAGTACAGCTTCTTCGGCAGCATCTGGCTGCGCAGACGCTTGAAGTGGCGTTTGACCGCCGCGGCCTTCTTGCGCTTGCGTTCCGCCGTCGGCTTTTCGTAAAACTCGCGCGCGCGAAGTTCGGTCAGAAGGCCGTTCTTCTCGATGGTGCGCTTGAAACGCCGCATCGCAACTTCGAAGGGCTCGTTTTCTTTAACGCGGATAATCGTCATGTTTCCAAAGCGGAAATATCACAAAGGTTCGGGAGTATAGCAGACGTTCTGCATAAATGCAGCGGCGTGTCAAGCGCCACGGGCATTATCGGCCGCCGCCTCGCCTGCCGCGACGGCCGATGCCCACGCCCACTGAAAGTTGTACCCGCCGAGCCAGCCCGTCACGTCGACGGCTTCTCCGATGAAATAAAGGCCCGGCACCCGCTCGCTCATCATCGTCGACGACGAAAGTTCGCGCGTGTCCACCCCGCCGCGCGTCACTTCCGCCTTCCGGTAGCCCTCCGTTCCGTTCGGCACGAGACTCCATTGCGCAAAGGCTTCGCCCAGTCGCCGCAGCGACTTGTCGGAGAGATCGGCGAGCCGCGCCTCGGGCGCCATGCCGTGGGTCGCGAGCCACGCGTGCGCAAGCCGCCCGGGCATCCATTCCGCCAGCGCATTGACGATTTGCCGCTTGCTGCCCGCCTTGGCCTCGAGCAGTTCCGCGGCAGGGTCGCGCCCGGGCAGCAAATCGATGCGGATCGGCTCGCCCGGATTCCAGTAGCTCGATACCTGCAGCACGCCCGGCCCCGACAATCCCCGGTGCGTGAACAGAAGATCTTCGGCGAACCGACCCTGCCCCTTGCTCGCCCCCGCAGCGATCTCGACTTCGAGCGACACCCCGGACAAGGCGGCGAACGGCGCCCAAACATCCGACGAAAACGTGAGCGGCACGAGGGCGGGCCGCGTCTCGACGAGCTTGTGCCCAAACTGCTTCGCGAGCCGATAAGCAAAGTCCGTGGCGCCGATCTTAGGGATCGAAAGGCCGCCGGTCGCGATCACGAGTGCGCGCGCCCCGATCGAGCCCGCACTCGTCTGAAGCGTAAAGCCGCGCCCATCGGCATGCTGCACCGATTCGACCGCAACAGGCCGGCGCCACGCGACGGCACCGGCGTCGCATTCGGCTTTGAGCATGTCGATGATGGCTTCGCTCGAATGGTCGCAAAAGAGTTGCCCGCGGTGCTTCTCATGCCAGCTGATGCGGTGCGACTTCAGCAGCGCCAGAAAATCGCGTGGCGTATAGCGTGCGAGCGCCGAGCGGCAAAAATGGGGGTTCGCCGAGAGGTAGTTGGCCGGTCCTGCCTGAAGGTTCGTGAAGTTGCAGCGGCCCCCACCGGAGATGCGGATCTTTTCGGCCAGCCGCGCCGCGTGATCGATGAGCACGACACGGCGCCCACGCTGTCCGGCGACGGCCGCGCACATCATGCCGGCCGCACCGGCGCCGATCACGGCGATATCATAGGATTCCATGGCGCGCATTTTAACCGCGCCCGGCCGGGTTTCCGGGGCGTACTGTTATACTTTCGTGCTTCCTCGTTCCCTCTGGCGCCGGCGCATTGCGCCACCTCGGTGTGCTCCATCGTACGGCCCGGCCCGCTGCTCTCCTCTTGCATCATGCTCGTTCTCGGCATTGAAAGCTCCTGCGACGAAACCGGCCTCGCGCTCTATGACAGCGATCGCGGCCTGCTCGCTCACGCTCTGCATTCGCAAATTGCCATGCACAGGGAGTACGGCGGCGTGGTGCCGGAGCTTGCCTCGCGAGACCATATCCGCCGCGCACTGCCGCTTCTGGAAGAGGTGCTCGCGCGTTCGGGCGCAAGAACCGCCGACATCGATGCAATCGCATTCACGCAAGGGCCGGGACTGGCGGGCGCGCTGCTCGTCGGCGCCGGCATCGCCAACGCGCTGGCCATGGCCTGGGACAAGCCGACGATCGGCATCCATCACCTCGAAGGGCACCTGCTCTCGCCGTTGCTCGTTGACGCGCCGCCACCGTTCCCGTTCGTCGCGCTGCTCGTTTCAGGCGGACACACGCAATTGATGCGCGTCACCGATGTCGGCCTATACGAAACGCTCGGCGAAACACTCGACGATGCAGCCGGCGAAGCGTTCGACAAAACGGCCAAGCTGCTGGGGCTCGGCTATCCGGGCGGCCCTGAAGTATCGCGGCTCGCGGAATACGGCGTGCCCGGTGCCGTAGTCCTGCCCCGGCCGATGCTCCACTCAGGCGATCTCGACTTCAGCTTCAGCGGCCTGAAAACCGCCGTGCTGACGCAGACGAAAAAGCTCGGCGCCAATGTCTGCGAGCAGGAAAAGGCCGACGTGGCGCGCGGCTTCGTCGACGCCGCCGTCGACGTGCTCGTCGTCAAATCGATTGCCGCGCTCAAGCAAACCGGCTTGAAGCGGCTCGTGGTGGCAGGCGGCGTCGGTGCGAATCGTCAACTGCGGGAAGCACTTTCCGAAGCCGCACGCAAGCGCGGCTACGAAGTGCACTACCCGGACCTCGCGCTGTGCACCGACAACGGCGCCATGATCGCGCTCGCGGGCGCCTTGCGCCTCGCGCGCTGGCCGCAACAGGCGAGCCGCGATTACGCGTTCACCGTCAAGCCTCGTTGGGATTTGTCCTCGCTGCCGCGTTGAGTTGCGGCCGCGCGCATCATCGATTCGCGCGACGCTTGTCGTGCTCGATGATCGCGTAGGCGCTGTGATTGTGGATCGACTCGAAGTTCTCCGCTTCGAGCGTATAGGCAACCACACGCTCGTCGGCGTTCAACCGCTGGGCCACGTCGCGCACGAGGTCTTCCACGAACTTCGGGTTCTCGTAGGCCCGTTCGGTCACGAACTTTTCGTCGGGACGCTTGAGCAAACCCCAGAGCTCGCAAGAAGCCTCTTGCTCCGCAATGCGGATCAACGCTTCGGCCGACAACTCCCCGACGCACTCTGCCCGAATCGTCACATGCGAGCGCTGGTTATGCGCGCCGTATTGCGAGATCTCCTTCGAGCAGGGGCAAAGACTCGTCACGGGCACGAGCACTTGCAAGAACGTACGGAGCGTACCCTCGCGCATCTCGCCGATCATCGTCACCTCGTAATCGAGCAGACTCGATACGCCCGAAACCGGGGCCGTCTTGCTGACGAAATACGGGAACGTCACTTCGATGCGGCCGGCCGGCGCCTCGAGCTTCGTCAGCATCGCCGAGAGCATCGCACCGAACGCAGAGGAATCGAGCGGCGTCTTGCTGTCCTCGAGCAGCGCGACGAAGCGCGACATATGTGTGCCCTTTTGCTCCGCGGGCAAATGGACATCGAGGTTCCATGTGCCCACCGTCGCCTGCACTTCGCCGTTCGACATGCGGACCGCAAGCGGGTGCCGAACCCCCTTGACGCCGACTCGCTGGATCGGGATTTGCCGCGTATCGACCGAGCTCTGTACGTCGGGCATCACGAAGGCTGCATTCATGTCATTCATCTTGTGTTGTGTCCTGTCCTCTTGGGGCGGCGCCAGTCATGCCGCCCCTCGGCACAGCGCTGGTCATGCCAATAACGAAACATGGGCCATCGAGGCCCATGTCTGTGTGCGGGTGCAACGCGGGCTGACCCGCGCTGCGTCAGGCGACGCGCTGCGCCAGCTTGGCGGCAGGTTCGAGGAACCTCGCACGGATCGATTTCTCGATCCCCACGCCATCGAGACCGCACTCCGACAACAGCTTCGCCGGATCGCCGTGATCGATGAATCCGTCGGGAAGGCCCAATTGTAGTACGGGACGAACAACCCCATTGGCGAGCAGGGATTCGACGCAGGCCGAGCCGGCACCGCCCATGACACAACCTTCCTCCACGGTCACGAGCACATCATGCGTCTGCGCAAGCTCGACGAGCAGCTCGGCATCGATCGGCTTGACGAAGCGCATATTGGCGACGGTCGCATCGAGTGCCTCGGCCGCCACGAGCGACGGCGCGACCATCGTGCCGAATGCGAGGATCGCGATGCGGCTGCCTTTGCCTGCCGTCGACTGGCGGCGAATCTCGCCGCGTCCAACGGGCAGCGCCGTCATCTGCTTGACGGTGGCTACACCCGCACCCGCGCCACGCGGATACCGCACGGCCGTCGGGTTCGGCTGCTGCAGCGCCGTGTAGAGCATCTGCCGGCACTCGTTCTCGTCGGAGGGCGCCATCACCGTCATGTTCGGAATGCAGCGCAGGAATGCCAGGTCGTAAGCGCCCGCGTGCGTCGCGCCATCGGCGCCGACGAGGCCAGCACGGTCGATCGCGAACACCACCGGCAAGTTCTGCAACGCAACGTCATGGATCAGTTGGTCGTAGGCGCGCTGGAGGAACGTCGAATAAATGGCGACCACGGGCTTCATGCCCTCGACAGCCATCCCCCCTGCAAACGTCACGGCATGCTGCTCGGCAATGCCGACATCGAAATAGCGGTCCGGAAAGCGCTTTTCGAACTCGACGAGGCCCGAGCCCTCGCGCATCGCGGGCGTAATGCCGACCACGCGCGAATCGAGTTCTGCCGCGTCGCACAGCCACTCCCCGAAAACCTGCGTATAGGTCTTCTTGCTCGGCGCGGTGGACGGTTTGATGCCCTCGGCCGGATTGAACTTGCCCGGACCGTGGTAGAGCACCGGATCGGCTTCCGCGAGCTTGTAGCCCTGCCCTTTCTTCGTGACCACGTGCAGAAACTGCGGTCCACGCAACTCGCGGATGTTTTGCAGCGTCGGGATCAGCGAATCGAGGTCGTGGCCGTCGATCGGCCCGATGTAATTGAAGCCGAATTCCTCGAAAAGCGTGGCCGGCACGACCATGCCCTTCGCATGCTCCTCGAGCTTGCGTGCGAGTTCGAGCATCGGCGGCGCCACGCGCAGCACGCGCTCCACCCCGGCGCGCGCGGCCGCATAAAAGCGCCCGGACATCAGCCTCGCGAGATGCCGGTTCAACGCGCCAACGGGCGGCGAGATCGACATGTCGTTGTCGTTGAGGATGACGAGGAACGGCAGGTCGTCGCACACGCCGGCATTGTTCATGGCTTCGAACGCCATGCCGGCCGTCATCGCCCCATCGCCGATCACGGCGATCGAAAAGCGATCCTCGCCCTCGAGTTTGCTCCCGATCGCCATGCCGAGCGCGGCCGAAATGGACGTGCTCGAATGAGCCGTGCCGAACGTGTCGTACTCCGACTCGACGCGGCGCGGAAAGCCGGAGATGCCGCCGCGCTGGCGCAGCGTATGCATGCGATCGCGGCGGCCGGTCAGAATTTTGTGAGGATAAGTCTGATGGCCGACATCCCACACGATGCGGTCGTGCGGCGTGTCGAAGACGTAGTGAAGCGCGATCGTCAGCTCCACCGTGCCCAGGTTCGACGACAAGTGCCCGCCCGTCTGCGACACGCTGTCGAGCACGAACGCGCGCAACTCGTCGGCGAGCGGTTTCAGTTGACGACGGTCCAGGCGGCGCAAGTCCGCCGGGTCGTCGATGGTTTTCAGCAAGTCGTACATCGTCGTTCCATTGTAGGAAAACTTACGCGCCCGCATTTTTCTCTCGCGCACCCCGTAGCATTCGCGCGCGGCAGCGGGCTTCGCGTTCAACTCACCCGGTTTACGACCAGGTCGGCAAGTTCGGCGAGGCGCACGGCGCGCCCGCTGAAATGCGCAAGCGCTTCATGCGCATCGCGACGCAACTGCGCCGCGAGCGCGCGTGAAGCGTCGAGCCCGATAATCGATACGTAGGTCGGCTTGCCGTCCTTCGCGTCCTTGCCGGCGGTCTTGCCCAGGGTCGCCGAATCCGTCGTCACGTCCAAAATATCGTCGACGACCTGGAACGCCAGACCCACGGCAGCCGCGTAGGCATCGAGCGCCCGCATCGCGTCGGCATCGGGCGCCGTGCCGGCGAGCGCGCCCATGCGCACCGACGCGCGCAGCAACGCGCCCGTTTTCATCCGATGCATCGTTTCGAGCTGCGGCCGCGACAGCGTCAGACCGACGCTATCGAGATCGATGGCCTGGCCACCCGCCATGCCCACCGAGCCGCTCGCGAGCGCGAGTTCGCGCACGAGTGCGGCCTGCGTCGGCGCGTCGAGCGCCGAGGCGTCGGTCAATGCGACGAACGCCTGGGACTGCAGTGCATCGCCCACGAGCAGCGCAGTGGCCTCGTCGTATTGGACGTGCACGGTCGGTTTGCCGCGGCGCAGCGCATCGTCGTCCATGCAGGGCATGTCGTCATGGACGAGCGAATAGACGTGGATCATCTCGAGCGCCGCCGAGGCCGCCTCGAGAGCCGCGGGCCGCGCGAGCGTCAACTCCCCTGCCGCATGGGCCAGAAGCGGACGCACGCGCTTGCCGCCGCCGAGCGCCGCATAGCGCATTGCCTCATGCAGCCGCGCCGGCGCCACGTCGGAGCCCGGCAGATAACGTTCGAGTGCGGCCTCGACGCGCGCCAGGACCGCGCGCATCCATTCGTCAAAAGTCATAGATCGTCTCCGCCCTCGGCGGCAGGGTTGCCGGCTGGCAGCGGCTTCAGCGTCTCGCCATCGAGAACGCGCACCTGCTGCTCCACCTTCTCCAGTTGTTGCTGACAGTACGCCACGAGCGCCGCGCCGCGCCGATAGGCGGCAAGCGATTCCTCGAGGCTCAACGTGCCACCCTCCATGCGCGCCACCAGTTGCTCCAATTCCGCGACCGCCGCCTCGTAGTTCCCGGGCAGCGGGGCGTCGCCATCATGGCCGCCGACGGGCGCGGCAGGGTCCTGGGGTGCGGGTTTCGCCATCGAAAGAGGGTGAATTTAAAAACAAGTCGGACATTCTACGGCAAAAGCGCCAAGTCCGACCCATCCCCACCCGTAGCGCACGATCGCCGTCCTCTTTTTTACAACGCGGACACCCATCGGCCATGGCCAATCCGCAACCCCGACAAATGCCGCGCAGGCGGTTGCCGGACGGAGCCAATCGCGGCATATTTGGCGTGAGGGGCGCCCTTTTGGCGGCAATCGACGCTGTTTTTTACGTAAATCATGGACTTATCTGCCCCGTGGGAAGGGGAAAGGGTATAATCTCGGGCTCCCCAAATCGAATCTTCGATGGTTGGGTTGTTCACTACTTTCACGTCTTCATTGGGAGTGGGAATGTCCAATCTGAGCAATGCTTTGCAGCTCAAGGCCATTTCGTGCCAGCTGCCGGTCACGGCTTACTTTGACGAAGCGCTTTTTGCGCGCGAATTGGAAGTACTCTTCCGCAAGGGTCCCCGCTACGTCGGGCACGAGTTGATGGTGCCCGAAGCAGGGAATTATTTTGCGCTGCCCAGCGAGAGCGAGGGCCGCGTGCTCGTACGCAACCAGCGCTCGGAGATCGAGCTGCTGTCCAACGTATGCCGGCACCGCCAGGCCATCATGCTCAACGGCCGCGGTCAGGCCGAAAACATCGTCTGCCCGCTGCACCGCTGGACGTACAACCTCGACGGCGAGCTGCTCGGCGCTCCGCATTTTGCGGACAACCCCTGCCTGAACCTCGGTGCGACCCCGCTCCAGAACTGGCACGGGCTCCTCTTCGAGTCCGAGGGCCGCGATGTCGCCAAAGATCTGGCGAATCTCGGCGCGCGCCATCACTTCGATTTTTCGAACTATATGTTCGATCACGTCGAAGTGCACGAGTGCAACTACAACTGGAAGACGTTCATCGAGGTCTATCTCGAGGACTACCATGTCGCGCCGTTCCATCCCGGGCTCGGCAGCTTCGTCAACTGTGACGACCTGACCTGGGAATTCGGCAACTGGTACAGCGTGCAGACGGTCGGCGTCAATGCCGGGCTCGCGAAAGCGGGCAGCCCCGTCTATCGGAAGTGGCATGACCAGGTGCTGCGCGTACGGGACGGGCAGGCGCCCGAATACGGCGCGATCTGGATGGTCTACTACCCGGGCCTCATGATCGAGTGGTACCCGCACGTGCTCGTCGTCTCGTGGCTGATTCCGCACGGCCCGCGCAAGACCACGAACATCGTCGAGTTCTACTATCCCGAGGAGTTTGCCCTCTTCGAACGCGAATTCGTCGAAGCCGAGCGCGCCGCCTATATGGAAACGGCGCGCGAGGACGATGAAATCGCCGAGCGCATGGATGCCGGACGCCTCGCGCTCATGCGGCGGGGCGAATCTCAGGTCGGACCGTATCAAAGTCCGATGGAAGACGGCATGCAGCACTTCCATGAGTTCCTGCGGCGCGAGCTCGGCAACATCTAGTAGGCTGTCAGGCTGCCGCTCGCCAGCGCGGCAAGAAAGACGGGCAAGGAGGCTTTCCCTCCTTGCCCGTCTTTTTGTCTAGACTGAAAGCAAAAGCAACCGGTGTCTCAACGAAGTTCGTCGTCCAACGAGGATCATCATGCCGCACACCCATTACACGACGCTGATTCTGGCCGCCAATCTTGCCGAACGGCTGGCAAGCGCCCCCGAAAGCGTGCTCGTTTTTGACTGCAGCTTCGATCTGGCAAACCCCGACGCCGGCGAAAAGGCCTATGCGGGCGGCCACATTCCCGGCGCGCACTATCTGCATCTGGAGCGCGACCTGTCCGGGGCGAAGACGGGCAAGAACGGCAGACATCCGCTGCCTGATCGCGCGGCACTGGTCGACATGCTTGCTTCGCACGGGCTCATGCAGGGCCAGCAAGTCGTCGCCTACGATGCGCAAGGCGGAATGTTCGCTGCGCGCCTGTGGTGGTTGCTGCGCTGGCTCGGTCACGACTCGGTGGCACTGCTCGACGGTGGCCTGCAGGCATGGCAGGGCGCCGGCTATACCCTCGAGACGGAGCCGGCCGGGCGCAAGCAAGGCAACTTCAAGGCGGGCGCGCCGCTCGCCGTCACCGTCGATGCCCACGCGCTCGAGCAAAACCTCACGACACATGAGCGACTCGTCGTCGACGCACGATCGCCGGACCGTTATCGCGGTGAAAACGAGACGATCGATCCCGTCGCGGGACACATCCCAGGCGCGGTCAATCGCTTCTTCAAGGACAACCTGGGCCCCGACGGCCGTTTCAAACCCGCTCATACGCTGCGCGACGAATTCAAGGCGGTCGTCGGCTCGACGCAGCCCGAGCATGTCGTACTGCAATGCGGCTCAGGGGCCACGGCATGTCATAACGCGCTTGCGATGGAGATAGCGGGCCTGCATGGCGCCGCGCTCTATCCGGGCTCGTGGAGCGAGTGGTGTGCAGACCCGTCGCGACCAGTCGCGACCGGGCCGAATCCTTGATCGACGGTCGCTACGGCCTCGCCCGCTTCGAAAATCGGCTGTACCGTCGCAATCGCAAGCCGCGCACAGCCGGTCGCCCGCATCAATGCAGCTTCACACGCGGCAGCGTCGTGCGCCGCAGCCAATGCGCGAACGTATCGAGCATCATGCGCGGATAGCCGTGCAGTGCCGCGATATGAAGCCGGTAAAGCGACATATACATGAAGCGCGCGAAGAGCCCCTCGACCAGCATGCTGCCGCCGATCAATCCACCCATCAGATTGCCGACCGCACTGAAATGGCCGAGCGAGACGAGCGAACCGAAATCGCGGTAGGTGAACTCCGGCAACGGCCGGCTCTCGAGCCGGCAGCGCAGCGCTCGCAACAAAAAACTCGCCTGCTGATGCGCGGCCTGCGCCCGTGGCGGTACGTTGCGCTCGTTGCCGGGCCATGGGCACGCGGCACAATCGCCCATCGCGAAGATGTTGTCGTCGATTTCCGTTTGGAGCGTGCGCCGCACCGAGAGTTGACCGAGCCGCGTGACGGGTAGCCCGTCGAGGTTCGACAGCACGGCGGGCGCCTTGATCCCGGCCGCCCAGACTGTCAGATCGGCACGCACGGTCTTGCCGCTCGCCGTACGCACGAGGCCCGGCGCCACTTCGGCCACGGTCTCGCCGATCATCAGTTTCACACCGAGCTGAGTCAACAACTGCGCCGTCGCGCTCGAGACGCGCTCTTGCAGCGCGGGGAGAATGCGCGGCCCCGCCTCGATCAGCACGATGCCGATGTCGTGCCGCGGATCGAGCTTGTGCAGACCGTAGGCCGACAATACTTGCGCCGTGTTGCGCAATTCCGCCGACAACTCGACACCGGTCGCACCACCGCCCACGATCGCCACCTGGATGCGCGGCTCCGTCGTGGTAGACGTGCCCGGACCGCTTTCGACCGTTTCATGCGCGCGATGCTCGGCTCGCATGCACGCCGCAATGAGCCGCTTCCGAAAGCGCTCGGCCTGGCCGACTGTATCGAGCGCGATGGAGTGCTCTTCGGCGCCCTTGACGCCGAAAAAATGCGTCGTACTGCCGATGGCAATGACGAGCGTGTCGTAGTCGAGTTCGCGTTGCGGCAAAAGCTCCTCGCCGTCGTCGTCGCGAAGGGGCCCGAGGACGATGCGTTTGGCCGTGCGATCGAGCCCGATGAGCTCGCCTTGCTGAAACTCGAAGCCATGCCAGCGCGCCTGCGCCGCGTACTCGAGCTCTTGCGTGAACGGATCCATGCTGCCCGCGGCCACTTCGTGAAGCAGCGGCTTCCAGATATGGGTCGGATACCGGTCGACGAGCGTCACCTGCGCGCGAGCGGCGCCATTACCCTTTCGGCGGACATAGCGGTCGCCAAGCCGCGTTGCCAGCTCGAGCCCGCCCGCACCTCCTCCCACGACAACGAAACGATGCATGCTGATTCTCCGTATTTGCCGTTGCTGATTCTGCTTGCCGGCGCCCCGTATTGCGAGCGGACCACGCTTCTAAAAAAAGGCTTGGCGAGCGGCTCGCCCGCGCGAGGCCGCTCAGCGCATCAATGCGCTTCCTCCCAATTCGCGCCTGCGCCAACTTCCGCCACGAGCGGCACCTTGAGTTCGGCCACGCCGCACATCAATTGCGGCAGTTTTTCTCGCACGGTCGGCAATTCATCGTCGGGGACTTCGAGCACGAGTTCGTCGTGCACTTGCATGATCATGCGGCTCGCGGCCCGTTCGCGTTCGAGCCATCCTTGAACCGCGATCATCGACATCTTGATCAGATCGGCGGCGGTACCCTGCATCGGAGCGTTGATCGCCGCACGCTCGGCCGCCTGTCTGCGCGGTCCGTTACCGCCGTTGATTTCAGGCAGCCACAAACGCCGGCCGAACACCGTTTCGACATAGCCTTTTTGCTTGGCGCTCGCCCGCGTGTCGTCCATATAGCGCGCAACGCCTGGATAACGGGCGAAGTAGCGGTCGATGTAGAGCTTCGCGGCATCGCGCGTAATGCCGAGATTCGAAGCGAGGCCAAATGAGCTCATCCCGTAGATCAGCCCGAAGTTGATGACTTTCGCGATGCGGCGCTGGTCGTTCGTCACCTCGAGCGGCGTGACGCCGAACACCTCCGCGGCCGTTGCGCGATGGATGTCTTCGCCTTCGGCGAACGCGCGCAGCAGCGATTCGTCGCCCGAGATATGCGCCATGATTCGCAATTCGATCTGCGAGTAGTCGGCCGATACGAGCTTGCTGCCCGGCGGCGCGATGAACGCCTCGCGAATGCGGCGCCCCTCGACGGTGCGCACGGGGATGTTCTGGAGATTCGGCTCGTTCGAGGCGAGACGTCCGGTGACCGCAACGGCCTGCGCGTAGTTCGTATGAACGCGGCCCGTCTTGGCGTTGACCATACGCGGCAGCTTGTCGGTGTAAGTCGACTTCAGCTTCGATAATGCGCGGTGCTCCAGCAGCAGCTTCGGCAATGGATAGTCTTCAGCGAGCTTTTGCAACACTTCTTCATCAGTCGACGGTGCACCGCTGGGCGTCTTCTTGATCACCGGCAATTGCAAGCGTTCGAAAAAAATCTGGCCGATCTGCTTGGGCGAGCCGAGATTGAATTCGCCGCCCGCGAGCGCATAGGCTTCGCCTTCGAGTTCGATGAGCCGCCCCGCGATCTCGCTGCTCTGTTGCCGCAGTCGCTCACTATCGATCAGTACACCGTTGCGCTCGATCTTGCGCAGCACGCGCGAAGTGGGAATTTCGATGTCGCGATAGACGTGCAGCAGCCCCGGCTCGGCTTCGACTTGCGGATAGAGCGCCGTATGCAGCTGGTACGTGATATCCGCATCTTCCGCGGCATACTCGGCCGCGGCGCTGAGCGGCACTTCATCGAAGCCTATTTGCTGCGCGCCTTTGCCCGCCACGTCCTCGTATTTGATCGTTTTCACGCCGAGGTGGCGCATCGCAAGACTGTCCATATCGTGGGTACGATGCGATTCGAGCACATACGATTGAAGCAGCGTGTCGTGCTCGATGCCATCCAATGCGATGCCGTAATTGGCGAGCACTTGTTCGTCGTATTTCAGGTGCTGCCCGAGTTTTTTCCGTTCCGGGTTCTCGAGCCAGGGCCTGAGCCTGGCGAGTACCTCGTCGCGCGGCAGTTGCTCGGGCGCGTCGGGGCCGCGATGCGCCAATGGGATATAAGCGGCGCAGCCGGCGCCCACCGACAGTGAAATCCCCACGATCTGCGCCACCATCGGATCGAGAGAAGTCGTCTCCGTGTCGAACGAGGTGAGCGGCGCTGTCTCGATCTTGTCGAGCCACGCTGCGAAGTGCTCCCAGGTCTGAACGGTCTCGTAGCACCGCGGCGCATCGATGGTCGGCGCCGCTTCGGCCAACAGCACATCGGCCGCGCCGGGCTCCATGCTTTGCACCTCCTCGGCCCGCTCGATCAAAGCCTCGACTTCGCGAAGCCAGGTCTTGAAGCCGTGGCGCATGAACAGTTCGCGCAATTCGAGCGGCGACTCCGGACGCGCGACGAGCGATGTTTCGATCGACTCGACATGATTTTTCAAATCGCACGCCCGCTCGACCGTCACGAGTTTCCTGCCGAGCGGCAGGAAATCGAGCGCGCGCCGAAGGTTGTCGCCCACCGCGCCCTTGATTTCGCTGGCGCGAGCGACGATGCCATCGAGCGTTTCGTACTGCGTCAGCCACTTGACGGCTGTCTTCGGTCCGCATTTCTCGACGCCGGGAACGTTGTCCACGGTATCGCCGATCAGCGCGAGGTAATCGACGATCCGCTCGGGCGCGACACCGAACTTGGCAATGACACCGTCGCGATCGAGCGTTTCGTTCGTCATCGTATTGACGAGCGTCACGCGCTCGCTCACGAGTTGCGCCAGATCCTTGTCGCCGGTGGAAATCAGCACGTTCATGCCGCGCCGTTCGGCCTCGGCCGCCAGCGTCCCGATGACGTCGTCGGCCTCCACGCCGTCCACCATCAGGAGCGGCCAGCCCAGCGCGCGTACGGCGAAGTGAATCGGCTCGATCTGTTTCGCGAGATCGTCGGGCATGGGCGGACGATGGGCCTTGTACTGCGGATACCAATCGTCGCGGAACGTCTTGCCCTTGGCGTCGAACACGCACGCGCTATACTCTGCCGTGACGTCCTTGCGCATGCGCCGCAACATGTTGACGATTCCATAGAGCGCGCCGGTCGGGTCGCCGTCAGGACCCCGCAAGTCAGGCATTGCATGGTAAGCCCGGTAGAGATAGCTCGATCCATCGACCAATACCAGAGTCTTACCTTCCAGGTTCCGTTCTACAGGCATTATGAACAAGAGAAGAAAAGTGATTCCGAGTCTGCGATCGCTCGCAGACCAAGAGCGCGCGACAGCCAAAAAGGCCCGCGCATCGTGGCAGATGTTCACGATTATGGCAGAGTTCATCGAGGCCACCGAGTACCTCTCGGAGATCCGCCCGGCCGTGAGCATCTATGGTTCGGCGCGGCTCAAGCCGAACTCGCCCTACTACAAGCTCGCCACGCAAATCGCGCGCAAGCTCTCGGACGCGGGCTTCGCCGTCATTTCGGGCGGCGGCCCGGGCATCATGGCCGCCGCGAACAAGGGCGCGCATGCCGGCAAGGCGCCATCGGTCGGCCTCAATATCGAATTGCCGCACGAGCAATCCGGCAATCAGTGGCAGGATATTTCGCTGCGCTTTCGCCACTTCTTTACGCGTAAAGTCACGTTCGTCAAGAACTCGGATGCCGTGATCGTCATGCCCGGGGGGTTCGGCACGCTCGACGAGCTCGCCGAAGTGCTCACGCTGATCCAGACCAAGAAGTCGCGCCACGTTCCGATCATTCTGGTGGGTGGCGAGTTCTGGAAAGGCTTGCTCGGCTGGTTCGAGAGCGCCCTCGTGCCGATGGGCCTCATCAACCCCGAGGACATGAATCTGATGCAGGTCATCGACGAGCCCGACCAGGTGCTCGAGGCCGTGCTCGCGTTCTACGAGGATCGCGAAGAGGCGGAACACCAGGCGCCCGCCAAGGCCGACGAGGACCGGATGTTCTATTTCTGATGCGGGACGTATCTCTCGGGCGCTTCAGCTCCCGTAGCGCTATTGGAACGCCACCTCGGCAAAGCTGCGCAGCTTGCGGCTATGCAGCCGGTCGAGCCCGTTCATCCGCAACAGCTCCATCGCCTTGACGCCGATCTGCAGGTGCTGATCCACCTGGGCACGATAGAACTGATCGGCCATGCCGGGAAGCTTGAGCTCGCCATGCAACGGTTTATCCGATACGCACAGCAAAGTCCCGTAGGGAACGCGGAAACGAAAACCGTTGGCGGCGATCGTCGCGCTCTCCATGTCGAGCGCGACAGCTCGGCTTTGCGATAGCCGCTGCACCGGCTCGCGGTGATCCCGCAGTTCCCAGTTACGATTGTCGACACTTGCGACGGTACCCGTGCGCATCACGCGCTTGAGTTCCGCGCCCTCGAGCCGCGTCACGTGCGCGACGGCGCGCTCGAGCGCGACCTGCACTTCGGCCAGCGCGGGAATCGGCACCCATAGCGGCAAGTCGGCATCGAGCACGTGATCCTCGCGCACGTACCCGTGAGCGAGTACGTAGTCGCCAAGGCGCTGCGTGTTACGCAGCCCCGCGCAGTGGCCCAGCATGACCCAGGCGTGCGGCCGCAACACCGCGATGTGATCGGTGATCGTCTTCGCATTCGACGGCCCCACCCCGATGTTGATCATCGTGATGCCGCTGCCGTCAGCGCGCTTGAGGTGATAGGCCGGCATCTGCGGCAACCGGGCCGGCAAGGTGCCCTCATCGGGCTGCTCGCCGAGGTTGGCGTTGTAGGTCACGACATCGCCGGGCTCGACGAACGACGTGTACTCGCTCCGATAGGCGCGCAGTTCCTCATCGTCGGTGCGCGCCATCAACGAACGGCCGAGCTTCGTGAACTCGTCGATATAGAACTGATAGTTCGTATACAGGACGTAGTTCTGGAAATGCGTGGGCGAAGTCGCGGTGTAGTGTCTGAGCCGATGCAGCGAGAAATCGACTCGCGGCGCCGTGAAAAGCGCAAGCGGGTACGGTTCGCCGGGAGCCGGCTCGTAGGTCCCGTTGACGATGCGGTCGTCGAGCTGCGCGAGATCGGGCGTATCGAAGACGTCGCGCATCGCCATGAGCCGGTCCCGCCCGAGGTCGCCTTCGAGATGGATGCCTTCGGCGAAGGCGAAATGAATCGGAATGGGCTGCTGCGACACGCCCACCTCGATCGTCACATTGTGATTTCGGGCAAGCAGCCGCAGCTGCTCGCGATAATAATTGCCAAAGAGATCGGGCCGCGTGACAGTGGTCTCGTAGACGCCGGGGCCGGCGACGAACCCATACGAGCGGCGCGAGTCCACGCGTGTGTTGACTTCGGTCTGCAACCGCACGAACGGATAGCAAGCGCGCACGCGCTCCGTGAACGGCTCATTGCGCCGGTAGCGTGCGAACGCGTCGCGCAAAAACGCCGTGTTCGCTTCGTACACGGCCGAAAGCCGCGTGACGGCGTCGGCCGCATCGGTGAAAGACTGTGTCGGAAAATCGCTCGGACGCAACGGTCCGGCATGCGGTTTCACGTTCATGTCGTTTTTCATTTTCGTTTGCCTCGCTCGATGCGACGACATTACCACGAACCGCACCGTCTCCGCGGCTCCGGCGCTGAGCCGCCGGGGGCTGGGCGCGCGCAAAAACATACGCGCCCAAGCGCCGGAAAGGAGGGCGCATTTGCTAGAATCGAGAGATTCCCTCGGAGAAAAATCATGAAGCCGTATCTTCCCGTCGCCGTAGCGATCGCCGCGTGGTTTGCCGCGGCGAATCCGGCCGCGGCGGCGCAATCCGCCAACGACGCCCAGACGCGCGCGCAGCGTCATGCCGCCAATGAGGCCGCGGGCCTGCCCGATCTGGAAGCCATCAATCGTCCGGCAGCGGAAGTCTCGTCGAAAGTGGATATCAACGTACCGCGCACCCCGAGCTATTACGAAAAGAGTCCGAGCGGCACCGTCATCACCGAATATCGCGACAAGGGCAAACCGGTCGAAATCGACGTCCGCTCGAATTTCGGCACGCACTATCAGATGAGCGCACCGCCCGACACGTCGCCCAAGGTGCGTGACAATGGCCAACCCAGTACCCGTTTGCCGTCGATCAACCTGCGCTACTGATCGCGCCCGCCGCGCCGGCGGGCCGTGACGCCCGCCTCGGGCTGAAATGGCCCGCGCGCGGCTTCGGTTGCAACCGCTCCAAGGCATACCGCCGCCGCCCCACCCCGCGCTTTCCCGGGCCGCTCCTTTTCACACCGAATCCGAAGTCTCTTTCCGCATGGCTGTCTTTACCGTCGTCACCGAAGCCGACCTGTCCGCATGGATGCGGCACTACGATCTGGGCGATGTCGTCGATTTCCGCGGCATCAGTTCGGGCATCGAAAACAGCAACTTTTTTCTGACGACGACGCGCGGCGATTACGTGCTGACGGTCTTCGAAAAGCTCACCGCCGAACAGTTGCCGTTCTATCTGGATCTGATGCGCCACCTCGCGTCGCACAGCGTGCCGGTTCCGGATCCGGTCCCCCGCGATGACGGCATGCTTTTCGGCATGCTCCACGGCAAACCGGCCGCGATCGTCACGAAGCTCGAAGGCGCGGCCGAGCTCAGCCCGGGCGTCGAGCACTGCGAGGAGGTCGGCCGGATGCTGGCGCGCATGCACCTGGCCGGCCGCGATTTCGCCCCGCACCAACCCAATCTGCGCAGCCTGGGGTGGTGGACCGAAACGGTTCCCGCCATCGTGCCTTTCGTCTCCGGAGCGCAGCGCGATCTGCTCGTGAGCGAGCTCGCCCATCAAACGCGGTTCTTCGGGTCGCACGACTACGCCGCGCTGCCGGGCGGACCTTGCCATTGCGATCTGTTCCGCGACAACGTCCTATTCGCGCCGGCGGAGCCCGGCACCGGCCACCGCGTCCGTCTGGGCGGATTTTTCGACTTCTATTTCGCGGGTTGCGACAAGTGGCTTTTCGATGTCGCCGTAACGGTCAACGACTGGTGCATCGAACTGGCGACAGGACAACTGGACCGGGTGCGACTGGAGGCGATGCTGCGCGCATACCAGACGGTGCGTCCGTTCACACGCGAGGAATGCCTGCATTGGAACGACATGCTGCGCGCGGGTGCCTATCGCTTCTGGGTGTCTCGCCTATACGACTTCTATTTGCCGCGGGCGGCCGCGATGTTGCAGCCCCATGACCCGGCTCATTTCGAGCGCGTCCTGCTCGCGCGCCTGACGGCCGCGTCCACCCCCCACGCTTTCTCCCTATGCAATTGATCGAAGTTCCCGCGAAGACGGGCTACGCCTGGTATCGGCAAGGCATCTGGCTCTTTCGCAGAAACCCGCTGGCTTTCCTGACGATTTTCGCGACCTATCTGTTGGCCATGTGGCTGGTCTCGATGATCCCGCTCGTTGGCGGCGTGCTGCCGCTCGCGTTCATTCCCGGCGTCGCGGTAGGTTTCATGGCCGCCTGCCGCGACACGGTCGAGGGTAAAGCGGTGTTGCCGATCGTT
Source organism: Paraburkholderia sp. NMBU_R16 (assembly GCF_013282575.1). Taxonomy (GTDB): domain Bacteria; phylum Pseudomonadota; class Gammaproteobacteria; order Burkholderiales; family Burkholderiaceae; genus Trinickia. The sequence goes on along the minus strand of NZ_JAAAYE010000014.1, from coordinate 89,896 downwards.
CTGATCGACGGCTTCCGCTCGTACGGAGGGGTGGCTGCAAGACGGCTGCTGAAGCTCGGCGCGCTTTATGTCGTGGCGATCGTGCTCGTTTTCGCGGCTTCGGCGCTCGTGGACGGCGGGGCGCTCTTTACCTTGATGTTGGGCGCCGCCGACAAGACGCCGCCGGCTCCAAGCTCCGACATGCCGCTCGGGGGGCTCGTGGCGCTGGCCTGCTACGTGCCGGTGGCCATGTTGTTCTGGTTCGCGCCGGTATTGGCCGCCTGGCACGACGTGCCGCCCATCAAGGCGATGTTCTTCAGCGTTGTGAGTTGCTGGCGCAATCGCGGCGCATTCATCGTCTACGCCGCGCTTTGGTTCGTCACGATGACGTTGACGTCGATTGCAGTCTCGCTCTTGATGGATGCGCTAGGCGCGGGCTCATTCGTGATCGTGGCGCTCTTTCCCGCCACGATCACGCTGACAACGATGCTTTACTGCTCGTTTTATGCAACGTATAGGGGGTGTTTCGTCCCGAACGCGGAGACACACCCCGCAGAGCCGACGCTCTAGCTCAGCGATGGCTCAACCATGCAGTGGAAGGGATCGCGGCTTCGCGATCGAGCTTGCGCATGCGGTATTCCAGATCGTACAGATCCGTGGCTTCCGAGAGATAGGCGTTGTCGCGGGCTTGCTTGCGCTCGTCGGCGGTCTTCGTCAGGAAAAGGAACAAGCGGCTGAGCAGAAACATGGTGGACCTCACTGAGTTAGGTGCTGACACCTAGGTATTTACCCGTATTATAGGGAAAACCCCTATCGGAATGCCAGGACTTTTTTCGGCCCGGGGATCGCGGTGTGGTGTTTTCGCATCAACTCGTGAAGAGCACACATCGTACGGAGACCGGGCAAGGCGGCGCCCGTGGGGCTCAGCGACCGGCCGCAGCTTCGCGGCGGCGAACCGGCGTGCTGTCACGCTGGCGCTGCTGGTACCGCAGGAATTCCCAGATCAACGCGCTCGCATCGGGCCCCTTGCGCGAGTGGAATGGAATCGCTTCGTCGCCACCGGCCCAGGCGTGCCCTAGACCGCGGATGAGACATAAGCGAACGACGCGTCGCCCACGCGCCGTGAAATCGCGAATGAGGGCGTCCGCGCTCGATGTCTCGCGCGAAGTACCGACTTTGGGTGTGCCCTGGGCGTCGACGAGGCCGTTCAAATACAGAAACTGCGCCGTCAACTGCTCGGCATTCCGAGGCGCCACCACCGCGTCCCCTTCGCCTTGAACGATGATGGCCGGCATGCCCGGATATGTGGCCGGATCGATAGCGGCCGCCGCGAGCGCCAGCGGATCGCGCCGCGCGCCCCGGCGCATGACGTCCATTGCCGTCATGCCCGAATGGGCCTCGCCCCAGGCCGGGGCCGAGTGCAAGGCGACAGCGGCGAAGCGATCCGGCCAGTGCAGTGCCAGCAAGGAGGCCAGTCCTCCCCCAGCGGAAAGACCGACCACGTAGACCCGCTCGGCGTCGAAGCCGTATCGATCGATCAGCGCGTCGACCAGCGAAACGACCGCACGCGCTTCGCCGCGGCCCGCCGTATCACGATCGTCGTACCAATGCCAACATCGATGCGCATGCGCGTGAGAAGACTGCTCGGGGTACACGACGGCAAAGCCTTGCGCATCCGCGAGCAAGTTCATGCGCGTGCCGGCCGCGAATTCGTCGATGGTCTGCTTGCAGCCGTGAAGCATGACGACGAGCGGCATCTTCAGCGTGGATTTGACTGGCGGCCGGTACAGACCGTATGACAAATGATGGACCAGCCGACCGGGCGACGGGGGCGCCGAATGAAAAGAGCGGGTCCAGCTTCCCTTGGCCCATGCCGCGGCACGCGGTCGCACACGCGATTCGGGCGCTTCACGCCGCTTCGCGGCAACAGCCCTGGTTGGCGTTGCAGCCTTGGCGGCGCTGCCCGTGCGCGAGCGACGCTGCTTTTTTGTTGCGGCGCGCAAATATTGGGCCTGCGCAGATACGAGACGTTTAATGCTGCGAAGCCAGATTTTACTAAGCCCTTTCGTCATCTACAGGATCTCCCAAAGGTAGGACCGTGCTGGCAGCCATCTTTCATGACGCAATGCACAATACTACCCCCTGTCGATGCGCCGCGCTCGTCCGCCGACGCTGCCGCTATACTCTGTTCGTTCGCGCACGGTTTTTGTCGTCCTTGCGGCCGGCTCGCGCGTTGTGAACGTATGATCAAGCCGGACGCAGCACGCGAACGGCATCCCCCGTTATGTACGACCTGCCGCTTCACCTCTGGTATTCGATCACGCGCCTCGGCGGCGCGGGTCTCACGTTGCCGCTCGCGTTGACCATCGCGTTGTGGCTCGCGCTCGGCTATACATGGCGGCTGGCGCTTGCATGGCTCGGGCTGCTCGCGGGCGCCGTGGGTATCGTCGCGCTCACGAAAATCGCCTTTCTCGGATGGGGTGTCGGTGTCCGAGCCTGGGACTTCACCGGCGTGAGCGGCCATGCCATGCTCTCGACCGCTGTCTATCCCGTCGGTATCTTTCTGATCCTGTTGCCGGCGCGCGCGCAGGTGCGTATCGCCGGTATCGCGATCGGGCTCGCCGCCGGGGTCGCGGTCGGCCTGTCCCGCGTGGTATTGGACGCGCATTCGCCGTCCGAGGCCGTGGCGGGGTGCGGCGTCGGGGCCCTCGTCGCCGTGCTGTTCGCCAGGTATGCGTGGAATGCGCGGCCGGGCAAACTGTCGGTCGTTCCCGTCGCGGTCAGTCTGTTGATGCTGGCCGTAGCCCTGCACGACGTGCGCGTTCCGACCCAACGCTGGATCACCCACGTCGCCCTTCATTTATCGGGACGCGAGCGGCCGTTCATTCGTGCACGCTGGAAAGCCCGCATCGAGGCGCCACGGCGAGCGCCCGCAGCCGTCTTGCCGCGCGACGCCGCGCTCGGGCCCGGCGTAGCCTGAAAACCGGTCCGCGTCCGGCGTCATCGACCCATTGCACCTTCCTTTGCGCGAGGAATGGACTCCCACTACCGTGCGTGGGCGAACCGTTATAACCTCGGTTATATTACGATAGCGTTTTCACTCCGACCCTGCGCCTCATGATCTTGTTTTCGCCTTCCGGGCGCACCGGTGCCCGGCTCGCCGCAGCGGCCGTCGCGGTACTCGGCTGCGTTTCCCATCAAGCGGCTCGCGCCGATGAACTCGTCGTATCCGCCGCCGCCAGCCTGACGGACGCCTTCAAGAACATCGCCGCAGCGTTCGAGCAACAGCATCCCGGGACGAAGGTGATCCTCAATTTCGGCGCTTCGGACATTCTCATGCGGCAAATTGTGAACGGCGCGCCGGCCGACGTCTTCGCGTCCGCAGACCAGACGGCGATGGACAAAGCCGTAGGCGCGGGGGTGATCGATACTGCGTCGCGCGTCGACTTCGCCGCAAATTCGCTGGTGATGATCGTGCCGGCCGACGGCAAGTTGGCGCTCAAGACGCCGCAGGAGCTCGCCACGCGTTCGGACGTCGCACACGTCGCACTCGCCGATCCGGCGTCGGTGCCCGCGGGCCGCTACACGCAAAAAGCGCTCGAAGCAGACAGCAAGCAACTGTGGGAAGCGATCAAGGCGAAGGCGGTACTGGCGACCAACGTTCGGCAGTGCCTCGATTACGTCGCGCGCGGAGAAGTCGAAGCGGGGTTCGTCTTCGGCACGGATGCCGCCATTGCCGCGCGGCGCGTGAAAGTCGCGGCAACGCTGCCGACGCCGCAACCGATCGCCTACCCCATCGCCATCGTCAAAACGAGCCAGCACGCCGGCGAGGCGAAGGCATTCGTCGATTACGTGCGCTCCCCGGCGGGACGAACTACCCTCGTCAAATACGGCTTCAAGCCGGCCGCGCAATGATCGACATTGATGCCTGCACACGGGCCGACCGATGATGGAACCCGCCTGGACGCCTCTGCTCCTCTCGTTGAAAGTTGCCGGATGGGCCACCGCGCTCGATCTCGTGCTTGGCGTTGCAGTTGGGCTCGCGCTCGCGCGTTGGCGATCCGGCGCGCGCGACATCGTCGATTCGCTGCTGACGTTACCGCTCGTCATGCCGCCCACGGTGCTCGGGTATTACCTCCTGGTGTTGCTCGGCCGGCGGGGCGTGGTGGGCGGACAGCTCGAGTCGTTGGGCATTCACCTCGTTTTCAGCTGGCAAGGTGCCGTCGTCGCGGCGATGGTGGCTGCGTTCCCGCTGGTATTGAAGTCGGCGCGGGCCGCGTTCGAGGCCGTGGAACCTCAATTCGAACAGGCGGGGCGCACGCTGGGGCTCGGGGAAACGGCGCTCTTTTTCCGCGTCACGCTGCCCCTTGCCGCGCGCGGTATTCTCGCCGGCGCACTGCTCGCTTTTGCACGTGCGCTGGGCGAGTTCGGCGCCACGCTCATGATCGCGGGCAATCTGCCCGGACGCACGCAGACGCTATCGGTCGCGGTCTACGCCGCCGTGCAAGCGGGCGACGATGCAACCGCCAACACGCTCGTGCTCGTGACGTCTGTCGTCTGCGTCGCGGTGCTGCTCATTGCCGGACGGCTCGTTCCGCAACATTCGCTTTTGACTTCGCGCTGAGATGACAGGATCGAACGGTTCCACGCTCGCTGCACGCGCCACCGACGCACCGCGGACGGTCCTTTCCGTCGCCATCCGGAAAACGCTGGTCACGCGCGAGCGGCGCTTCACGCTCGACGTCTCGTTCGAGGCCAATTGCCGCCGTATCGTGCTGTTCGGCCCGTCGGGGGCCGGCAAGACGCTGACGTTGCAGGCGATCGCGGGTCTATTGCGGCCCGACGACGGCGTCATCTCGCTCGCGGGCAAGACCCTTTTCGACTCGGCGCACGGCATCGATCTGCCCGCGCGCGAACGCGGCGCGGCCTATCTCTTTCAAGACTATGCGCTCTTCCCGCATCTGAACGTCCGGCAGAACATCGGGTTTTCGTTGCGGCGAGGCTGGCTCAACCCGGGCGCGCGGCAAGCGCACGAGTCCGTCGATTACTGGATCGATGCCTTCGCGCTCGAAAGCGTAGCCGGCAATTATCCCGCGCAGTTGTCGGGCGGCCAGAAACAACGCGTTGCGCTCGCGCGCGCGCTCGTTTCCCAGCCGAACATGCTGCTGCTCGACGAACCGTTCGCCGCGCTCGACGCCGGCATGCGCGAGCGGACGCGGCGCGAACTGGCGGAGCTGCAGGCGCGCCTCGACATTCCGATGGTTTTGATTACGCACGATGCGGCCGATGTCGCAGCGTTCGGGGATCAAGTCATTCGACTGCAAGAAGGCAAGGTGGCAGACAACCCGCCGCTCCACGCGCTCGCGGCGCACTGAGCGACCCGCTCACGCAAATCAGCCGTCCGTTCCGAGAATCACGCTCGACGCCTTGAATGCCGCGATAGCGGGCATCCCAACGGAGAGCCCCAGTTCGCGGACGCTCTCGTTCGTGACAACGGCCGTCACGACCGTGGGAGCAGGCGCCGCTGCGGCATCGTCCGTGGCAGCGCCGGCATCGAGCACGAGCGATACTTCAGCGTTCACGGCGCCCGGAACGATCTGGCTGATGCGGCCGTGCAGTTGATTGCGCGCCGAAAGACGCAAGGGCGCGACGCTGTCCAGGTTGTCCGGGTTGCCGACGGCAAGCATGACCCACGACGCCTTGACGAGCGCGTAAGCCGTTGCGCCCTCGGTCAAGCCGAGCGTTTCGGTACTCTCGCGCGTGATCACAGCTACGATCTGCTGTCCGCCCGGCAACTTCATCGTCACTTCGTCGTTGACGGCCCCATGTGCGATCGACACGATCGTTCCGACCAGCTGATTGCGCGCGCTCGTTCGCATACCGATTCTTCCTATCAATGCCCAATCGCGGGCGAAGTCTTCGATCCCCGCGCTCACGTGCTCGATGAACTTTCGGTGCTCCCGCTCGATGGCGCGGAACGTCTCGATAAGACGTTCGCCGCGCGGAGTCAGTGTCGTGCCGCCGCCGCCCTTGCCTCCCGTCGCGCGCACGACGAGCGCAACCCCTGCGAGGTTGTTCATCGCATCGATTGCATCCCACGCCGCTTTGTAGCTGATGCCGACGGCTTTGGCCGCGCCGGTGATGGAGCCGGTTTCGCGGATCGCCGCGAGCAACGCGATGCGCGCCGCCCCGGCCAGCGTTTCGCCGCCCGCGCTGAGCCAAAGCGAGCCACCGAGCCCGAACGCCCCGGCTCGGGCGTTCGCCTGCGGGCCGGAATCGGGCGTTGCACGGGACGGTGGCACTTCGCTCATGGGCTCGACGGGAACAGGAACAGCAACGGTTGGCGGAAACGTGAATCGACGCCGCCCATTATAGGCACCCGCGCTGCCCCACCGGCTCAACGCTTGACGTACTGCGCCACACCATGACCGAACGACCAGTTTTCCGGCAGCACCTCCACGAGATTGATGAACACGTCTTCCGGCCGCAAACCCGGCCGTTCGGCCAGCAGCTCGACGATGCGCCGGTATAGCGCCTCCTTTTGCTCGAGACCGCGCGTATTGCTGACGGTCAACTGAATGACGACGAAGTCGTCGGTGCGCTCGATTCCGAGGTATTGCCGGTTATAGACCCGGTACCCGGGGGCGTGCTCGTCGATGAGGACGAATTGATCGTCCTCCGGAACGTTGAACGTTTCGACGAGCGCGCGTTGTACACCGTCGACCAAGGCCGCGCGATAGGCGTCGGATTTGCCGGCGCCGAGCGAAATACGAGTGAGTGGCATGACTGTCTCCGCGTTGAACGATGGAGTAGGCAGAATAAGTTCGGTCCATCATAATGAACAGTCATCTATCGATATTTCATTCATTTCGTTTGAAAATGAAAGTATTGGACCTCGATGCGGTTCGGGCGTTCGTCCACGTCGCGGACCTGCGCAGTTTCACCCGGGCGGGCGAGATGCTGGAGACGACGCAGTCGGCGGTCAGCCTTAAGATCAAGCGCCTCGAAGCCCAACTCGGCAAGGCGCTGTTCGAGCGTACGCCGCGCTCCGTGCGACTCTCGGCCGCGGGCGATGCGTTTCTCGAATCGGCGCGCCGCCTGCTCGATGCACACGAGCAGGCGCTGACATCGCTTGGAACCGAACGCGCCCGGTTACGAGTCGGTCTCAGCGAACACGCCTCGGGACCGCAGCTGCCCCAACTCGTTGCCGGCCTGCACCGGCACGATCCGCAACTCGTCGTGGAAATGCATCTGGGACTGTCGGCGGCACTCCTTGCGCAATACGACGAGCGGCAACTCGATGCCTGCATCGTGCGCTACGAGGCCAACGAAACACCGGCATGGCGTGCGCGCAGCGATGCCGAGGCACTCTTCGTCGAACCGCTCGTATGGGTCGCCGCACCGGGCTGGAAGCGTACTGCCGGAATCCCGTTGCCGCTCGCCACGCTGGCCGGTCCGTGCGGCGTGCGCTCGGTGGCATTGCAAACGCTGGATCGGGCCCACATCGCCTGGCAGGAAACGTTCGTCGGCGGTGGGATCGCGGCCGTTGGCGCCGCGGTAGCCGCCGGCCTTGCGGTATCGGCGCTCGCGCGGCGCGTGGCGCCCGTCGGCCTCGTGGATATTGGCAGCGCCGCGGGACTGCCGCCGTTGCCGCGGTCGCACATCGTCCTTCATTCGCGAGTGCGCGAGCCGCGCGCTCATTCGGCACTGCGCATTCTCGCGGCGGGACTGGCGCGAAGTTGAGGCGAGTCCCGCACGGGCCGCCCGACGGATAAAGCCGGCGGCTCGGTTCGGGTTCAGCTCGACGGGAAATCGATCACGTAGCGCACGAAACCGCTGTGCGGCGTGTAGCGGTCATACAGCGCGCGAGCGCGGTAGTTGTTCTCCTTCGTATTCCAATAGAGCCGCGACCAACCCTTGCGCTTCGCCTCGTCGACGAGCCAGTCGATCAACTGCCCGCCGATGCCTTCGCCACGAATCGCCGGATCGACGAATAAATCCTGCAGATAGCAAACCGGCCTCAGTTGCGAAGTGCTTTCATGCACGAGATAGTTGGCGATGCCGATGACGAAGCCGTCGTCGCGCTCGGCGACGATCGCATGGACCGGGGAACTCGGATCCAGAATGCGCGCCCAGGCATGGTGCGTCACTTCTTCCGACGGGGTGCGCTCGTAAAAGCGCGTGTAGCCGTCCCACAGCTCGCGCCAGCGTGAGGCGTCATGCGCCTGCGCTTTCCGTATCGTGACGGTCATCCGGTTGGCTCCATTGTTTCGATGACGGCTCGCGGCCCTGCCGCGGATTGCGACGCCACAATCTACCGCAACGATGGGCACCCTGCAGCGAGGCGTCGATATCTAAAGCGATGGCATCGTGCCGTCCTTAGATGCGAATCCGGGCCGAATCAGGGCAACGCCATATGAGACGCGCCTTCCGCCAAGGCGGTTTCGACCGATACGGACCATGCGCGTGGCGTCAGCGCCTCGGTGATGGTCAGTTTGCCCGTCACGGCGAATGCGCCGGTATCGATGAAGACCTGAGAGCCGATGCGCCCCATTTCGCGCATCGGCGTGTGGCCGCAATAAGTCAGCGATAAACCCGCCTGTCGCACCGGATTGCCGTTGCCAAGCGCAAGTTCACGCCCCCACAGCATTTGCTGTCTGACGCGCTCGGTGAAGACGCCCGAATCGAGGTCGAGGTCGGAGCCGAAAAATTCGGCATGCACAATATTGAAACGCCGCATCCCGGCGCCGACGACCCGCGCGAGCGGCAGCGTCCGCAAACGCCGTGCGTACTCCTTCAGCGTTTCATCCGACAAATCGTCGGCCCACTCGCCGCCAATGCCGTGCCACCAACTGCGGCGCATGCCGCCTTCCGCTACGAGACATAATGCCTCCTCATGGTTGCCGAGCACGGCATAGAACCACGGCTTGTCGAGCAGCGCGAGCGCTTCCTCCGACTGGCTGCCTCGATCGACGAGATCGCCGACAGAAAAGAGCCGGTCCCGTGTGTCGTCGAACTCGATTTCGCGCAGTAGATAGCGCAGCGCGTCCACGCAGCCATGCAGATCGCCGACGACGAAATCGCGGCCCGCCGTATTCGATTCATGCCGGCAAACCAGGGGAATGTTTTGAGTTTCCATACCGCATCTTATGCTCGTGCGCGTTGCCGCGCCCCGCAATGCCATTTTCTATTGCTGCTGCGCGCGCAATTGCGCCACGTCGCCGGCCGTCAACGTGGCGCGCGGATCGCCGAAGTGCTGCGTGACGTAGTTCACGATCGCCGCGATCTGCTCGTCGTTCAGTTGATCGCCGAAGCCGGGCATCAACACGTTTGCGTCCTTCGTCTTGCGCACCACACCATGCAGCACCACCAACGCGAGGTTGGAAGCATTATTTGCGCCCACTACGGAGTTGTGAATCAGCGACGGGTAAGCCAACGCGGCGTCACCACCGATGCCGCGGCCGCTCCAGTCGTGACAGCTCGCGCAGTTGCCGACGAAAAGCTGGGCGCCGTTCACGCCGACAGGCGACGTACCGCGTAATTGCGTTACATCGTCGGCAGGTTTGCCCCACTGGTCGCGCGGGCGGGTGTCGCCGCCAGCGATGGGCGGCACCGAATGCAAATACACGCCGATCGAGCGGAGGTCCTCGTTGGTCAGAAACTGGGTGCTGTCGGAGACCACCTCCGCCATCGGCCCTGCCGCATTGGCGCGGCCCGGCGCAACGCCGACGGACAGATAGCGCACGAGGTCGTCGTCGCTCCAGTTGCCAATACCGGCTGTCTTGTCCGGTGTGATGTTGAATGCGTGCCAACCCGCCTGCACTTCGCCCGAAAGCCGATCGCTCGTCTCCAGCCCTTGCATGAAATTGCGGGGCGTGTGGCACTCCTCGCAATGCGCGAGCCCTTCGACCAGATAGGCGCCGCGGTTCCATTGCGGGCTTTGCTTCGGATCGGGGACGAAGCGGCCCTCACGAAAATTGAAGAGTTTCCAGAAGAACAGCAACCACCGCTGATTGAACGGGAACTTGAGGTCGTTACGCGGCGGCGTGTAATGAACGGGCGTCAGCGTGTTCAGATAGGCGCGAATCGCCAATACGTCGCGTTCCGCAATACGCGTGTACTCCGTGTAAGGGAAGGCGGGATAGAGATGCTGTCCGCCCTTGCCGACCCCTTCGTGCATGGCCCGCACGAAGTCGGCGTCGGTCCACCGGCCGATGCCCGTATCGGGATCGGGTGTGATGTTCGGCGTATAGATCGTCCCGAACGGCGTGCCGATCGGCAATCCGCCCGCGTAAGGCCGGCTCTTGTCGGCCGTATGGCACGCAATGCAGTCACCCGCGCGGGCGAGATAGGCGCCGCGCTTCACCAGGTCGGCACTTTCCGCGTCGGCTTGCGTAAAGGTGGGGGCGATCGTTGCGGCATCGGCCGACGCACCTTCGGGACCCGGCGCGCCGGACGGCGATTCGGTCGGCGTCGCTGCGCTCGCCACTGCAACCGAAGCCGCCGTTATCGCCGAAGCCGAGGATGACGCCGAGCCCGCTATGTTCGACACGTTCGACACCGGCACCGCCGCGGCGGGCATGCTCGCCGTCCGCGGTTCGCTCGCCGATGCGCCAAGTGGGTTGGATACACCGGAGCTTTCAATCGCGCCGGAAGACGGCGAGGCTGCATGCACCGGCGCCGCTACCGTGCCCGAGCGTGACGAGGCGGCAAGCGCCGCATCGGGTCCTTGCGCCTGCGCGACCGAAAGCGGCAACTCATCGGCCGGCGATAGATCGGCATCGAGCGACGCGTGCCAGGCGAGATACAACGCAAATCCGCAAAACGCGGTGGCAACCGTGGCAACGCGCCGCAACCGCCGCCGCGCGCGCCTTGCCGCTTCGTGGCCCATACCGGCTGGATCGGAGCGAGGTCGCGGGTTAGTCATCGGGAGTCCCATCGGATCGGCGTGCCACGTGCCGTGCGTTCCATATGTAAACAGACCCTAGAGTTCATGCTTGAGCTTGTCCGCAAGGCGTAGCGCCAACGCGGCAATCGTCAGTGTGCAGTTGACCGATGCGGCGCTCGGCATCACGCCGCTCGTCGCGAGGAAAAGGTTCGGGTGATCGTGCGTGCGGCAATCGGCATCGACTACCGAGTCCGCCGGATCGGCGCCCATGATCGTCGTTCCCATGATGTGGTTGTTGGGCGCGAAACGATCGTCGAACGTCACTTCCGTGCCGCCGAACAGCGCCGCGATCTGCGCATACACTTCATGCGTGTGCGCGGCGCTTTTCTTCACGTACTCGCCGATGGCGTAGTAGATCTCCGGCTGCGGAATACCGAGCGCATCCTTACGGTCGGCCGACGGCACGATCCGATTGCCCGGTTCAGGCAGGATTTCGTGGAAGCTGTTGATGGTGAGCGTGCGCGATGCGCGATCGCGGATCTGCCGGTCGAGTTCGGCGCCGGTCAGCCCCGCTTGCAACAATGCGGCCGTCACCGCCATCGTCGGCACGCCGTTCGACAGGTGCAGCTTCTTGGCGGCGTACTGCGAGCGGAAAGCGCCATCCCGGAAGTTGACGACCGATGTCATTTCCATCGGCCCGCGCCCGGGCCACAACGCCTCGTTCGCAAGGAAGCTCACACCGGTGCCGGGGTGATCCATCAAATTGCGGCCGACCTGATCGGAGCGATTGCCGACTCCGTGCGGAAACTTGTCGCTCGCCGACATCAGCATCAGCTTCGGTGTCTCGATACCGTTCGCCGCCAGCACGAAGAACTTGCCCGTCACGCGCGTCGTCCCGCCCGAAGGGTCCTTGTAATGCACGGCGGAGATGAGCCCCTTGTCGTCGGCTTCTACTCGATAGACCACCGCTTGAGGCATGAGCTGAGCGCCCGCGCGCTCGGCTTTCTCGGCATGCACGATGCCGTTGTACATCGCCGCGATCGGGCAGATCGGCATGCAGTTGTTGTTGCCGCAACAGGTGGGGCGCGCGTCGTACGGTTGGCTGTTGCGCGCGACCGGTTCGGACACCACCTTGAAGGCGTTTGCGTTGAGCACTTCGGCAAACCGCGCATCCATGAACGAGAGCGGCAGCGCCGGCATCGGATAAGGCTTGGTGCGTGGCGAACCGAGATCGACCGACAGCTCGGGGCCCGACACGCCGAGCTCGACTTCAGCCGCGTAGTACCAAGGCTCCAGCGTTTCGTAGGGAAACGGCCAGTCACGGCCGACGCCGAACAGCGTCTTGAGCTTGAAATCGGAGGGCAACAGACGCCACGCAGCGGCGGCCCAGTGCCAGGTCGTGCCCCCGACGAGCCGCAGGTATTGCGATTCGTACGGATACTCTCCCTTCTGAATCAAATAGTTGTTCGGCGGCGAGTACTCCGGATGCGGTGCATAGGGCATCGACGGGTAGGGGGTCGCGAAGTCGGCCTTGGCAGGCGAGTTGCGGAAGTTCTCGACGATCTGCCAGCGAGCGAGGCGCGGCCCCGCTTCGAGGAGAATGACCGACGCGCCCGCCAACGCGAGCTGATGCGCAACGAGACTGCCTGCCACACCGGAGCCGACTACGACGACATCGGCAGAAGGGTTGTTTGCCATGTGTTGTAGTAGGTTCGGCTAAGGCTTGCGCGTCCAGTAAAACGGCACATCCCGGCAGTACGACGGCACGGTCAGCACGTCTTTGACGGGATCGAACATCAGAGCTCTTTCGTACGCGAGCACTTTCACGGTGGGCGACTCGCCGACGAGGCCGAGGTACCACGCGCGCATGATCTGGCCGACTGTCTTCGCGAGCGGCGGCTCCGCGGCCTGCAGCGCAGCCGTCACGGTATCGCGCGGCACACCGCCGTGCGATTTGAGCCACGCGTTGATTGCGGCGACGTTTTGCGCGAACGCGTTATCGGTCTTGACGAGTGCTTCGTAGATCCGCTTGCCGAGCGCGGGATCGAGCTGAGTTCTTCCGCACAGTTCCTTCGTCAGCGCGATAAACGCATCGAAACCGCCGCCCGCCGGGGGCGAGAATGCGAACGCCGAGCGGGTGCCGAACGGCAGGCCCAGCACGGTGGCGATCGATAGCGCACTCGCGAAGGCGGACGTGCCGAGCACGAACGTTCTACGGGCGAAAGCCGCCGGCGCGTTGCGGCGCCGGCTCTCTCGGGCATCTGTCATGTGGGCTCCAAGGTCTGATCGCGACCCTGCCGGCACGCGCCGGCATTGCAGGTCGCCCCCGAATCCGGTCTTGGCGCCGCCCTTGAACTGGCGGTCTTTCATTATGCGAGATCGTGCGAGATGCGCGGGCGGCGCCCACAGCGACGAAATATAGCCGTCTCGGCTGCATTCGACAATCGTCGGGTAATGCTTCGCGCATCCGGATGGGGCGAATGCGCGCCAAATCGGCATCCGATGTAAAAACGCGCCAGCGCGGCACGCCAGATTTACGCGCTCCGGCCGGCCCCGGCCGCGAGCGCCGCTCGCGGTGCGCAAAACACCTCACATCCGCGGCCAACGCGCGCATACTGGTCTCCATTGACGAATCGCGCCGACATGGCCGGGCCGTCCCGCCACCGCGGCATGCAACCTGCTTGCGTTGCTCTCGTTCGCGCGCAAGCGCCGCCGAGGTCCGGGCCGATGCCTCCCGTCCCGGCGCGCCTCGAGCGCCACCTTCTATGGCGATGCGATCGCGCGCGAGCCGCGTGCATCCACACCGCCGGACGACCTGGAATCGACCGATGGAACGACGTCAAGCGTATGCGCCGCGGATCTACTTCATTCACCCCCTTCTCGTTGGGCACCTCGACGCGTGGCCGGCCCAATTCGAGCGCGCGGCCGCGCTCGGGTTCGATCACGTCCTGATCGGCTCGCCATTCGCGCCGGACGAAGCGGGCCATCTCTATCTCGTCGCCGACCACGACCGCATTCATCCTGCGTTCGCGAGCGCGGACGATGCGAATACGGCGCTCGGGCGTCTTGCGCGCGATGCCCGCGCCAACGGTCTCGCGTTGCTCATCGATGTCGTACTCGACCGCGTCGCCGGCAACAGCGCGCTCGTGCGCGATCACGGCGAGTGGTTTCATCGTTCCGAGACCGACGAGTGGAAGCTCGATCCACGGCACGCGCCGCGGGTGGATCATGCCGCCCATGCGAACTTCGGCGACGCTCGCACCGCCGCGGAACTTGGCGCGTGGTGGAGCGAACGGCTCGCCGCGCTCGCGCACGCGGGCGTGGCGGGATTTCGTTTCGATTCGCCGCACCGGGTCAGCGCCGATGTCTGGCGCGAACTGGGCGCTGCGCTGCGTGCCCGCCAGCCCGAAACGCGCTTTCTTGCCGCAACGCCAGGCCTCGCGCGCGGCGAGCTCGCGCGTCTCGAGCGCGCGGGATTCGACAGCGTCTTCTCGTCGGTCCGATGGTGGGACTTCCGTCAAGACTGGCTCGTGGAAGAACACGCCGCGCTCTCGCGCATCGCCGCACCGATCGCTTTTCCGGAGGCGCCGTATGGTCCACGCCTCGCGAACGACTACACGGGTTCGACCGACGCGGTGGCGATCGAACGCGCCTACCGGCGCGCGATCGATGCGTGCGCCGCGCTGGGGACCGGCTGGCTCGTGCCGATGGGCTTCGAGCGCGGCATCGACGAGCCGTTTTCGTATCGTTCGGGCAGCCCCGCGGCCTACCGGGCGGCGCTCGACGCGGGCCGCTTCGATCTGAGCGAGTACATTGCGGAAACCAACCGCATGCTCCAACAGACGCCTCTGTTGGCGACGGTGGGCGAACTGCGTGCCCTTTCGAGCGCCGGCGCGCACGTGGCCGCATTGCTGCGCGGAGAATCCGCCGACTTGCGCGATGCGCGTGAGGGCGTACTGCTACTGGCCAACCCGGACCTCAGCGCGCCGGCCTTCGTCGATCCCGGGCAACTTCTCGACGGCGTGCCCGGCAACCTGACGTTGTTCAAGCCGCTCGTCCAGCCCTGCACGGCACCGGCCGAGCCGCTCGAACCGTTTACGCTGGCGCCCGGCGAAACGCGGCTTTTACGCGCCATCGCGAGCCCGCGCGTGAGCGCGCGTCATGCCACGAAACGCGCGGCGACGGCAGCCGTTACGGAAGCGATCGCGGCACCGCGTCTTGCGATCGAAAGCGTGTCGCCTTCAATCGACGGCGGCCGCTTCGTCGCAAAGCGCGTCGTGGGCGAGCCGATCGAGATCAGCGCGGCGATCTTCGGCGAAGGACACGACAAGATAGCGGCGGCTGTCATCTGGCGTGCCGCCGATGAGCTCAAGTGGCGCGAGACACGCATGGTCCCGGCCGAACCCGCGGGACTCGACCTTTGGCGTGCGCAGATCGCGCTGGGGCGCGTCGGACGCTATGAATTCACGGTGATCGCATGGCGCGACGATTTCGCCTCGCTCGTCGATCACATTCGCAAAAAACTGAAAGCCGATCAGGCCGTCGATCTCGAGCTCGAAGAAGCCCGTCATCTGCTCGCCCGCGTGCTGGCCGAGGCTCAGACAGCCGATACGGCCGACGCCGATCCGCATCGGGACCAGCATGACGCCCATGAAGCACAGCGCGATGCTGTCGCGCGCCTCAAAGAGTTGGCCCGGCGATTCGCGCAGGCCAATCCGGCGGCTCGGCTCGATATCGTGCTTTCGCCGGAGACGGAAAGCGCCATTTCGCTGGCCCGCCACCGCCCGTTTCTTTCGCGCGACCCGGTGATTTACCGCATCGACGCGGAACGGTCCGCGGCCCGCTTCGGCAGTTGGTACGAAATCTTCCCGCGCTCGATGAGCGACGATCCCACGCGTCACGGTACCTTCGACGATGTCATCGCAAAGCTGCCGCGCGTGCGTGACATGGGCTTCGACGTTCTCTACTTCCCGCCGATTCACCCGATCGGTAAAACGAATCGCAAGGGCCGCAACAATACGCTGAACGCGCAGCCGGGCGACGTGGGCAGCCCCTACGCGATAGGAGGCCCGGAAGGCGGGCACGCGGCGGTTCATCCCGAGCTCGGCACGCTCGACGACTTCAAGCGCATGCTGGCTGCCGCGCACGAACACGGCCTCGAAATCGCGCTCGACTTTGCGATCCAGTGCTCGCCCGATCACCCGTGGCTCGCCGAACATGCCTCGTGGTTCGCCTGGCGCCCCGACGGCTCGCTGCGCTACGCCGAGAATCCGCCCAAGAAGTACCAGGACATCGTGAACCCGGAGTTCTACGCGCACGACGCGAAGCCCGCATTGTGGCTCGCGCTGCGCGACATCATCAGCTTCTGGATCGATGCGGGCGTACGGATTTTTCGCGTCGACAACCCCCATACGAAGCCGTTGCCGTTCTGGGAGTGGATGATCGCCGATATCCGCGCGGCGCATCCCGATGTCATCTTCCTGTCCGAGGCATTCACGCGCCCTCGTCTTATGTACCGGTTGGCCAAGATCGGCTTTTCGCAGTCGTACACGTACTTTACGTGGCGCGAATCGAAGCGCGACTTCACCGACTATCTGACCGAACTCACGCAGACGAACGTGCGCGAATTCTTCCGCCCGCACTTTTTCGTCAATACGCCCGATATCAACCCGCGTCACCTGCAAGCGTCAGGGCGAGCGGGATTCATGATCCGGGCCGCGCTCGCGGCGACGCTCTCGGGACTATGGGGGGTGTACAGCGGGTTCGAGCTCTGCGAATCGAAGGCGCTGCCCAACAGCGAGGAGTATCTCGATTCCGAGAAGTATCAGTTGCGTGCCTGGGATTGGGACAGGCCCGGCAATATCGTCGATGTCGTCACGACACTCAATCGGATTCGCCGGGCCAACCGTGCCTTGCAGACGCACCTCGGACTCACGTTCCTCAGTGCGCACAACGAGCGCATTCTCTTTTTTGAAAAGGCGACCCCGGCGCGCGACAACGTGATCCTCGTCGCCATCTGTCTCGATCCGTTTTCGCCGCAAGAGGCGGATGTCGAGTTGCCGTGGCACACCTTCTCTCACTGGCACATGCTCGACGGGGATGCACTGGCCGTGACCGATCTCGTCAGCGGTGCACGCTTCGAATGGCGTGGCCGCCACCAGCACATCCGGATCGAGCCTGACACCCTGCCGTTCGCGATAATGCGCATCGCGCCTGCGGCGGGGCTGCCGCGCGATACGCGCGCACAGCTCGAACATGGCCGGCCCGCCGCCGCGGAGACCCATCATGAAGCGTGAAGATCATCACGTCGACCCGGCCACCGCCGAGGCCGACCGTGCCCCGGACGCGAGCCGCAAGCGCGAGCGGGCCCGCCGTCGCGCAAAGCAATCGCCACTGGCGGACGATCCGCTCTGGTACCGGGACGCGATCATCTATCAAGTGCACGTGAAGTCGTTTTTCGATGCGAACAACGACGGAGTCGGCGACTTTCCGGGCCTCATCGCCAAGCTCGATTACATTGCCGGGCTCGGCGTCGATACGATCTGGCTGCTGCCGTTCTATCCTTCTCCGCGCCGCGACGATGGCTACGACATCGCCGACTACCGCAACGTTCACCCCGATTACGGCACGCTCGCCGATGTGCGACGCTTTATCCAGGGCGCCCACGCACGCGGTATCCGTGTCGTGACCGAACTCGTCATCAACCATACGTCGGATCAGCATCCGTGGTTTCAGCGGGCGCGGCGGGCCAAACCGGGCTCGAACTATCGCAATTACTACGTCTGGTCCGATACGGACAAGAAGTACGCCGGCACGCGCGTCATTTTCATCGACACCGAGCCGTCGAACTGGACGCACGACCCGGTCGCGAACGCGTATTACTGGCACCGTTTCTATTCGCACCAGCCCGACCTGAACTTCGACAATCCCGCCGTGATGCGCGAAGTGCTGCAGGTCATGCGCTTCTGGCTCGACATGGGCATCGACGGGTTGAGGCTCGACGCCGTACCGTACCTCGTGGAACGCGAAGGTACCAACAACGAAAATCTCCCGGAGACGCATGCGATCCTGAAGCGCATTCGCGCGACGATCGATGCCGAGTACCCGAACCGGATGCTGCTTGCCGAAGCGAATCAGTGGCCCGAGGACGTGCAGGAGTACTTCGGCAATGAAGACGAATGCCACATGGCATTCAACTTCCCGCTGATGCCGCGTCTTTACATGGCGATCGCGAGCGAGGACCGATTCCCGATCACCGACATCATGCGGCAAACCCCGGAGCTGCCGCCCAGTTGCCAGTGGGCCATCTTCCTGCGCAACCACGACGAGCTCACGCTCGAAATGGTGACCGATTCCGAGCGCGACTATCTGTGGAACACCTATGCGAGCGATCGTCGCGCGCGCCTCAATCTCGGGATTCGCAGGCGGCTCGCTCCACTCATGGAACGCGATCGCCGCCGCATCGAACTCATCAATTCGCTGCTGCTGTCGATGCCGGGCACGCCCGTCATCTATTACGGCGACGAACTGGGCATGGGCGACAACATCCATCTCGGCGATCGCGATGGCGTGCGCACGCCGATGCAGTGGTCGTCCGACCGCAACGGCGGATTTTCGCGGGCCGACCCCGAGCAATTGGTACTGCCGCCGTTGATGGGTTCGCTCTATGGCTTCGACGCAGTCAATGTCGAAGCGCAAACGCGCGATCCGCACTCGCTGCTCAACTGGACACGCCGGATGCTCGCGACGCGCCGTTCGGCCCATACGTTCGGGCGCGGCGGTATCCGCTTCCTGCGGCCCGCGAATCGCAAGATTCTGGCTTACCTGCGCGAGCTCGAAGGGCAGGCGCCGATCCTTTGCGTCGCGAATCTTTCGCGCGCGCCGCAGGCCGTCGAGCTGGATCTGTCGGAGTTTGCCGGACGCGTCCCCGTCGAAATGACGGCCGATTCCGTCTTTCCGGCCATCGGACAGCTCAGCTATCTGCTGACGTTCCCGCCCTACGGCTTCCTCTGGTTCTTGCTGTGCTCGCGCGAGGACCGTCCGTCGTGGAGCCAGCCCGGTTCCGAGCAACTGCCCGAATTCGTCACGCTCGTCATTCGGTCCGAGCAGACGGGACCGACGCCCGAAAACGTGCGGCTGCTCGAATCGGAAGTGCTGCCGTCGTATCTGAGCCGTCGGCGCTGGTTCGCCTCCAAGGACCAGAAACTGAAGGCAGTCCGGCTCGCCGCCCTCACCACTATTCCCGACGCCGGTTTCGCCTTCACCGAAGTCGAAGCCGATGTGGGCAGCCATACCGAGCGCTATGTGCTGCCGCTCGGCATCACCTGGGGTTCCGATACCACCGTGCCGCTGTTCATGCAGCTCGCGCTCGCGCGTGTGCGACGTGGGCGCAACATCGGACATCTGACCGATGCGTTCGCGCTGCCGCAGTTCGCGCATGGCGTGCTGAAAAAACTGCGCGAGCGCGCCATCGTGCAGACGGTCCAAAAGAGCGAAATCCGCTTCGTGCCGACTGCACGCTTCGACGAGCTCGAGGATATCGGCGAAACCGCGGAGATCCGCTGGCTGGCCGCCGAGCAGAGCAACAGCTCGCTGATCGTGGCCGAGCGCGTCGTGCTGAAGCTCGTGCGGCGCGTCGTCGGCGGCGTTCATCCCGAAGCGGAGATGAGCCGCTATCTGACCGAAATCGGCTACGCCAACACGGCACCGCTTTACGGTGAAGTCGTGCGCGTCGATCCCGAGGGGGTGCCGCACACGCTCGTCCTCCTGCAAGGCTTCATCGAAAACCAGGGCGACGCCTGGAACTGGGCCCTCGACTATCTGCGCCGGGTCGTCGACGAACTCGCGCTCGCGGCCGAAACGGAGGAGCCGGAACAGGAAGCCGACAAGTTCGCGGCTTATTGCGGCCTCACGGGAACGATCGGGCGCCGGCTCGGCGAGCTTCACGCGGCACTCGCGGCGCCCAGCGACAACCCGGCCTTCGCGCCGGAGGCCGCCACGCACAAAGACGTGCGCGGGTGGATCGACGGCGCGCAAACGATGCTGGCGGCCGCGCTCGATGTCCTCGCCGCGGAACTCGCCAAACCCGGCGACCATCTTTCGCCCGATACACGCGCGGCAGCCGAGCACCTCGTCTCGATTCGCGCTCGGCTCACCGAGGCCATCGAGCAGCATGTTCCCGAGACGGTCGATGCGTTGCGCATTCGCGTGCACGGCGACTTCCACCTGGGGCAGGTGCTGATCGCGCAAAACGATGTCTATCTGATCGACTTCGAAGGCGAGCCCGCGCGGTCGCTCGAGGAGCGGCGTATGAAGAGAAGCCCGCTCGTCGACGTGGCCGGCCTGCTGCGCTCGCTTTCCTATGCAAGCGCCGCCGCGCAGCCGACGCTGGAAAATGCGCCGGCGCCGACCGCCGATCGCAAGCGCATGCTGTTCGAGCGCTTCCGAACGAGCGGCGAGGAAGCGTTTCTGGCCGGCTATCGCGAGGCGATCGACAAAGCGGTGAAACCGCTCGTCACCGCGGAGACGCAGGACGCCCTGCTCGATCTTTTCCTGATCGAGAAAGCCGCCTACGAGATCCGCTACGAAGCCGCCAATCGGCCGACCTGGCTGGCGCTGCCCGTGCGTGGCCTTGCCGCGCTCGCGGACCGGCTGCTCGGCGTACCGGCGTCCGGAGGCGGCAGCGGCGGCGGCAAAACCGGCGCAGCGGGTGACGACGGCCACGCCGACGGCTCGCCCGCGTCGCCTTGATTTGCTTCGGTGCCCTCATGAACGACTCCGCCTTTCCCCGCCCCTCCGGTACTCACCGCAATCCGTCGATCGGGCTCGATCCCGTCGACATCGAGGCGCTCGTGGATGCCCGCCATCCCGATCCGTTCTCACGACTCGGCATGCATTCGACGAGCGCGGGTCATGTCGTGCGCACCCTGCTGCCGGGTGCGGCGCACGTGGCCGTCGTCGAACGCGCGAGCGGCGCTCTCCTCGGCCAACTCTCCGAGATCGCCGCGGGCGGCCTCTTCGCGGGCTTCGTCGAGCGCGCCGTACCCTACAGACTGCGCATCGACTGGCATGGCGTCGAGCAGGAGATCGAGGACACCTACTCGTTCGGGCCCGTGCTCGACGAAGACGCACTGCAACGGCTCGCGCGATCGGACCCCTACGCAGTCATACAGTGCCTCGGCGCGCGGCCGTGCACGCAAGACGGCATACCCGGGGTGCGTTTTGCCGTATGGGCACCCAATGCGCGGCGTGTCTCGGTCGTCGGCGAATTCAATGCATGGGACGGCCGCCGTCACCCCATGCGGCTCAGGCACGTCGCCGGGGTATGGGAGCTCTTCGTCCCGCGCCTCTCGGCAGGCGCGACTTACAAGTACGAAATCATTGCGAGAGACGGCCATACGCTGCCGCTGAAAGCCGATCCTTGCGCCATGCAAACGGAGCGCACACCGGCAACCGCATCGGTCGTGGCCGATGTCGAGCGTATCGAGCACTTTCGCTGGACCGACGGCGCATGGATTGCGAACCGTGGATCGTTGCAAACACCCGACGCGCCGATGTCGATCTACGAGGTGCATCCCGAATCGTGGCTGCGCATCGATGAAGCAGGGCATCGCGGGCTGAACTGGTCGGAGCTCGCCGAGCGGCTGATCCCCTACGCGCTCGACATGGGCTTCACGCATGTCGAATTCCTGCCGATCGCGGAGCATCCGTTCGGCGGCTCCTGGGGCTACCAGCCGCTTTCGCCGTTCGCCCCCTCGGCCCGCTTCGGCCCGCCCGAAGGTTTCGCCGAATTCGTCAATCGCGCGCACGAAGCGGGCCTCGGCGTCATTCTCGACTGGGTCAGTGCGCATTTCCCGAACGATGCGCACGGTCTGGCAGCATTCGACGGCACCCCGCTCTACGAGCATGCCGATCCGCGCGAGGGCTACCATCAGGACTGGAACACGATGATCTACAACCTCGGTCGCAACGAGGTCAGCGCGTTCCTCATCGCTTCCGCCCTCGCCTGGCTGCTGCGCTATCACGTCGACGGATTGCGCGTGGACGCCGTGGCTTCGATGCTCTATCGCGATTATTCGCGCGCCGAAGGCCAATGGGTGCCCAATATCTACGGCGGCCGCGAAAATCTCGAAGCCATCGCGTTCCTCAAACGCGTCAATCACGAAGTGGGCTACGCACCGGGGGTACCCGGTGCGATCACCATCGCCGAGGAATCGACGGCATGGCCCGGCGTCACGGCCCGGGTCGAAGACGGCGGACTCGGCTTCAACTTCAAATGGAACATGGGTTGGATGCACGACACGCTGCACTACATGCAGGAAGACCCGGTCTATCGACGCTACCATCATCACAACATGACGTTCGGTATGGTCTACGCGTATTCCGAGCGTTTCGTACTGCCGCTTTCGCATGACGAGGTCGTACACGGCAAGGGTTCGCTGCTCGGCAAAATGCCGGGCGACCGGTGGCAGCGCTTCGCCAATCTGCGTGCCTATTTCGGCTTCATGTGGACCCATCCCGGCAAGAAGCTGCTCTTCATGGGCGGGGAGTTTGCGCAGGACACCGAGTTCGATCACGACGGCTCGCCGCGCTGGCATCTGATCGACGATCCGATGCACCGCGGCGTGCAATTGCTCGTACGCGACCTCAACCGTCTGTATGCCGCGGAGCCGGCACTGCATGCGCTCGATTCGGAGCCGGGCGGCTTCGAATGGCTCGTCGGCGACGACAGTGCGAACAGCGTGTTCGCGTACCGGCGCTGCGATGGCGCCGGCAGAGAGGTCGCCGTAGTCTGCAACTTCACGCCGGTCCCCCGTCACGGCTACCGCATCGGCATGCAGCGGGCGGGCCCGTGGCACGAGATCGTCAATACGGATGCTGACATCTACGGAGGATCGAATGTCGGTAACGGCGGAGTCGCCGTGACCGAAAACGTCGCGAGTCACGGCAAGCCTCAGTCGCTGTTGCTGACGCTGCCTCCGCTCGCGACGATCGTGCTGCGCGCAAACTGACATGAGCGGCAACCCTAGATACGAACCATACGAATCGAAAAGGATGACGGGGCATGGCGAACGCATTACCCGAGAGACTCGAGGCCGGTGCATCGTATCCGCTTGGGGCTTCGTGGGACGGCCTCGGCGTCAACTTCGCCGTGTTTTCGGCCAACGCGCAGCAAATCGATCTTTGTCTCTTCGATCCGACAGGCCATAAGGAACTCGCGCGCTACCCATTGCCCGAATGTACGGATGAGGTCTGGCACGGCTATCTTCCCGGCGCCCATCCAGGCACGGTGTACGGGTTTCGCGCGCATGGCCCCTATCATCCCTATGACGGTCATCGCTTCAACCCGTCGAAGCTGTTGCTCGATCCCTACGCGAAGAAACTCGCTGGCGCCTTTCGGTGGTCCGATGCGCTTTTCGCCTATCGCGTCCATTCGAACCGCCACGATCTGTCGATCGACCGGCGCGATTCGGCGCCGGCCATGCCCAAGTGCGTCGTCATCGACGAAGCATTCGATTGGTCGCACGATGTGCGCCCCGAAGTTCCGTGGGCCGACACGATCGTCTATGAGGCACACGTCAAAGGCCTGTCGATGACCGACGACGGCATTCGTCCCCACGAACGCGGCAGCTTCGCCGCGCTTGCCTCGCCGCGCTTGATCGACCATCTGCATAAACTCGGCATCACCACGATCGAGTTCATGCCGATCCATGCGTTTCTCGATGAGCGCTTCCTGCTCGAGCGCCGCTTGAGGAACTACTGGGGATACAACACGGCGGCCTTTTTCGCGCCGCACCCCGCCTATCTCTCCACGCGCCGGCTCAGTGAAATCCGCATCGCCGTGCGGCAATTTCATGCCGCGGGCATCGAAGTGATACTCGACGTGGTCTACAACCACACGTGCGAAGGCAACGAGCTTGGGCCGACCGTCTGCTGGCGCGGTCTCGACAATGCGAGCTACTACCGTCTGATCCCCGGCGACGAGCGTCATTACATCAACGATACGGGCTGCGGCAATACGCTGAACCTCTCGCATCCGCGCGTGCTGCAGATGGTCATGGATTCGCTGCGGTACTGGGTGAATGCCTATCACGTCGATGGCTTTCGTTTCGACCTCGGTGTGACGCTCGGCCGCGAAGGCACAGGTTTCGATCCCGGCTCCGGATTTTTCGACGTGATTCGCCAGGACCCGATACTCTCGCAACGCAAGCTGATTTCCGAGCCTTGGGATGTGGGACCGGGCGGCTACCAGGTCGGCCGGCATCCACCGGGCTTTGCCGAATGGAACGATAAGTTCCGCGACTGCGTACGGCGCTTCTGGCGCGGCGATTCGAATATGCGCGCCGAGCTTGCCGCGCGCATCGCAGGTTCGGCCGAGCTGTTCGATCATCGCTTCAGGCGGCCATGGGCGTCGGTCAACTATCTCGCGTCGCACGACGGTTTCACGCTGGCCGACCTCGTCTCATACGAGCAAAAGCACAACGAAGCCAATGGCGAAAACAACGCCGACGGGCACAACGAAAACTGCAGCGCGAACTGGGGTGCCGAAGGCCCGACCGACGATGCCGCGATCGTTGCCACGCGCGCTCGCGTCACGCGTTCCATGCTGGCGACGCTCTTCACCTCGCTCGGCACGCCGATGCTTTCGGCCGGCGACGAATTCGGGCGCACGCAAGGCGGCAACAACAATGCGTATTGTCAGGACAACGAAATTTCCTGGCTCGACTGGCACGCCGCCGAAACCGGCGATGGCCAGGCGCTCGTAGCGTTCGTCGCGCGGCTCGTCGCGCTGCGCAAGCGCCACCCGCTGCTGCGCTCAAAGCGGTTTCTACACGGCGCAGACGATGTGTTGCCCGACATCAAGGACGTCGGCTGGTTCGACGAGCGCGGCCAACCACTGACGGACGAAGCGTGGCAGGACCCCGAGGGTCGGGCGCTCACGCTGCGCCGTGCAGGAGCGGGCACGACGGGTGAGATCGAAGTGCTGTTGCTGATGCTCAACGGGGGCCCGATGCCGCTCGCGTTTACGCCGCCCGCGCCCGCTCTGGAATGGAACGTGCTGATCGATAGTACGGAGCCGGAGGTTCCCTCGCATCGCCTCGAAGGCGAAACGCTCGTTCTCGGCGAACACGGGTTTGCCGTTCTTTGCGCGCAGCCACCGCAAGCCGGTCCATCGGCCGCGCACGATAGCACCGCAGCGGTCGACACTCATCGCTGAAGAAAGGATCAGTCTCATGCACGAACATCCGTTCGACCGCGCCGTCCGACACGCGCACTGTCTGCCCTTCGGCGCGCACCTGCTGGATACCGCACCGGGCGCGCAGCCGCGTACCCGTTTTCGCTTTTGGGCACCGGCATGCAAGGCAGTGCGGGTTGAAATCGAATACAACGCGTCGACGGATCTCGTCGACATGCATGCGACCGGCAACGGATGGTTCGAGGCGCAGGCGGCGTGCGGGGCGGGCGCGCGATATCGCTATCTGATCGACAATGACCACGGCGTCGGCCGCCTCGCTGTACCGGACCCGGCCTCGCGCTTTCAACCGGAAGACGTGCACGGTCCGAGCGAGGTCATCGCGCCGCGCGCCTACGCATGGCAACACGCCGAATGGCAAGGCCGGCCCTGGGCGGAAACGGTCATCTACGAGATGCACGTCGGCGCGCTGGGCGGCTACGCGAGTATCGCCAAGCGCCTGCCGCGGCTGGCCGAACTCGGGATCACGGCCATCGAACTGATGCCGCTCAACGATTTTCCCGGCCACCGCAACTGGGGATACGACGGCGTGCTGCCGTTCGCGCCCGATTCGTCCTACGGACGCCCGGAAGACCTCAAGGCGCTGATCGATGCAGCGCATGGTCACGGCCTCGCCGTCTTCCTCGATGTCGTCTACAACCACTTCGGTCCCGAAGGCAACTATCTGCCCCACTATGCGCCGCCGTTCTTTCGCAGCGACGTCAAAACGCCCTGGGGCGCCGCGATCGACTTCGCTCGCATGGAAGTGAGCGAGTTCTTTTGTCAGAACGCGCTCTACTGGCTGCACGAATATCGGTTCGACGGCCTGCGCTTCGATGCCGTGCATGCCATCGACAACGACGAGTGGCTGCGCGAGTTGGGCGAACGCGTGCGCCGCTCGATCGAGCCCGGTCGCCACGTCCATCTCGTGCTCGAGAACGAGCACAACACGGCAAGCCTGCTGGACCGTCCGTTCGATGCCCAATGGAACGACGATGCTCACAACGCGCTGCACGTACTGTTGACCGGCGAGCACGAGGGCTACTACCGCGCCTACGCCGACAAGCCGATCGAGAAGCTCGCGCGCGTGCTGGCCGAAGGTTTCGCCTACCAGGGCGAGCCCTCGCCCATCCACGATGGCGCGCCGCGTGGCGAACCGAGCGCGCATCTGTCGCCCACCTCGTTCGTGATGTTCTTGCAGAATCACGATCAGGTCGGCAATCGCGCCTTCGGCGAGCGTCTGCGCACGTTGTGCGCGCCGCAGGCGCTGCTCGCGGCAAGCGCGCTCATGCTGCTCGCGCCGCAAATTCCGCTGATTTTCATGGAGGAAGAATCGGGCTCCACGCAACCGTTCTTCTATTTCACCGATTACGCGGGTGAACTCGCCGACGCGGTACGCGAAGGGCGGCGGCAGGAGTTCGCGAAGTTCGCCGCATTCAGCGATCCGGAACGGCGCGCCCGCATTCCCGATCCGAATGCCGCGCAGACGTTCGCCCTGTCTTCGCCGCCGGCACCGGACGATGTCTGCGAGGCCCAAACGGCACCGCGCACGAGCGCCGTGGGCGAACACGACGCCTGGTTGCACTTCTATCGCTCCGCGCTGGCGGTGCGCGCCAAACTGATCGCGCCGCGCATTGCGCATTCGCGTGCGCTCGGCGCATCGGTATTGAAAATGCCAAGCGGACTCGACGCCAATGCGCTCGTCGCGCGCTGGCGGCTCGCCGACGGCGAGATCTTGTCGATCGCCCTCAATCTCACGCCCGATCCGCTGCCGTTTCCCGAACGGCCCGACGGGATGGTCGTTTTCGAAACTCCGCCGCGCACGCGCGATGCCGTGGACGCCGGGGAACTGCCGCCGTACGCCTGCATCGCCTGGCTGACCGGCGACGTCAACAGCTATGCGTTGCGGCACGATGCGCGCGCCGTCGACACGCAGCGGCGCGACACGTGAGCGCGATCATGGCAAAGGCCCCGCCCAACCGATCGGAACACGACGCGATCGAGCGCCTCGCCACCCGCGCCGGCTTCAAAGTGCGATGGAAGGACGCCCACGGCCACGAGCATCGCGTGCCGCACGACACGCTCGCCACGCTCCTCGATGCTCTAGGGCTGCCCTGCCGCACGCGCCGCGAAGCGCAAGCGAGCCTTGCCACGCTGGATGCGGAGCAAACCGCGCACACGTTGCCGCAGCTCGTCACCGCCGAATGCGGCCACGCCATCGCGTTGCCCGCACACGGCGTAAAGCCGACCAGCCGATATCGGATCGAGCTCGAAGGCGGCGAATCGATCGAAGGGCGTCTCGGCACCCCGAGCGGCGAAACGGCACTGCTCGTCCCAGTCTCGCAGCCCGGCTATCACACGCTTTGCGTCGATGATCGTTGCGTGCAGCTGGCCGTCGCGCCCAGCCGTTGCCATACCGTGACCGACGCGTGCCGCGCAGCCGGCATCGAGGCCGCGCGCCCCGCGCTGTGGGGTATCGCGGCGCAGTTGTACGGTCTGCGCCGCGACGGGGACGGCGGCATCGGCGACTACTCCGCGCTTGCCGCGTTTGCGATCGAGAGTGCGCGCCGCGGCGCGCACGCATTGGCCATCAGCCCGACGCATGCGATGTTCAGCGCGGCACCGGCCAAGTTCAGTCCGTACTCCCCGTCGTCACGCCTCTTTCTGAACGTCGCGCATATCGATCCCGCGGCCGTGCTCGGGCGCGATGCTGCCCAGAGCGCGCTGCAGACCGTCGGAGCGACGCAGGCGTGGGCGGCCCTGGAGGCCGAGCCGCTCGTCGATTGGCCGAATGCCGTGGGGCTGCGGCTCATCGTGCTGCGGGCGCTGTTCGAGCGGTTCTGTCTGCGCGATCGGGCCGGCAGCTCACCGAATGCAGCCGACTTCGAGGCGTTTTGCGCGCGCGGCGGACAGCCGCTGGAGGACCACGCGCGTTTCGAAGCGATCGATGCGTTGGAGCGCAACCGCCACGGCCACGATCACTGGCGCGATTGGCCAGTCGATTTGAGGCATCCGCGCAGTTCGCAAACCGAAGCCTTCGCACGCGAGCAGCGGCAAGAAATCGACTTTCACCTGTTCCTGCAGTGGCTGGCCGCCAAAGGACTCGACCACGCGCAACATGCCGCGCGCGATGCCGGGATGGCGATCGGCCTGATCGCCGACCTCGCCGTCGGCTGCGATGGCGCCGGCAGCCATGCGTGGTCGTATCGGGACGAGATGCTGCAAGGCGTTTCCGTCGGTGCGCCTCCCGATCTATTCAATCAGGCAGGCCAAGCGTGGGGGCTGACCACGTTTTCACCGCGCGCCATGAGCAAACAAGGCTACGCCGCATTCATCGACATGCTGCGCGCCGCCTTCGCGCATTCGGGCGGCCTGCGCATCGACCACGTGCTCGGACTCAAACGGCTATGGCTCGTGCCGGAGGGCGCGCGGGCAGCCGACGGCGCGTACCTGGCCTATCCCTTCGACGACCTGCTGCGGCTCATCGCGCTCGAATCGTGGCGGCATCATGCCGTCGTGATCGGCGAGGACCTCGGCACCGTGCCGGCCGGCTTCCGCGATCGTCTCGCGCATCACGGCATGCTGGGCATGCGCGTGCTCTGGTTCGAGCGAACTGCCGACGGCAGCGGCTTTGCCGCGCCCGGGCAATGGGATGACCGGGCGCTCGCCACCACGACCACGCACGATCTACCCACGATCGCGGGGTGGTGGCAAGGTCACGATATCGACTGGCGCCACCGTATCGGACAAACGGCGGCGCGACCGGATCGCCGAGACCCTGTCGCGCTTGCAAAGGCGGAACGCGCTGCCGATCGCGATGCCCTCTGGCGCGCGCTCCAGCAAGCGGGCATTGCCCCGCGCGCCGTCGACGCACCCCCGCCGGAGCAGCCGCCCATCGACGA
Organism: Paraburkholderia sp. NMBU_R16; assembly: GCF_013282575.1. Classification (GTDB taxonomy): domain Bacteria; phylum Pseudomonadota; class Gammaproteobacteria; order Burkholderiales; family Burkholderiaceae; genus Trinickia. The sequence continues at coordinate 60,894 of NZ_JAAAYE010000014.1, read as the reverse complement.
AGCGCTGGCCTACGTGTGCGCCACGCCGGCACCGCTCGTCGTCTATCCGCTCGAAGACCTCATGGGTCTCGCCGAGCAACCCAATCTGCCCGGTTCCGTGGATGAACATCCGAACTGGCGGCGCCGTCTCGCGGTATCGATCGATGCGCTCTTCGCCGACGACGATTTCAACGACAGGCTACGCGCGATCGCCCATGCGCGCCCGCGCAACACCGGCAACGCCGGCACGGCGCCGCCCGCGCAAGCGCCGGACAGGGCGTCCCGCCGATCATGACGCTGCCGCGCTCCACGCTTCGGTTGCAGCTGCACCGCGAATTCACGTTCGACGATGCGGCCGCCAACGCCGACTACTTCGCGGCACTCGGTGTCAGCCACCTTTACCTGTCTCCGCTGACGATGGCCGCGCGCGGCTCGATGCATGGCTACGACGTAGTGGACTACGGCATCGTCAATCCGGAGCTCGGCGGCGAAGCCGCGCTAAAGCGCCTAGCCGATGTGCTGCGCGCACGGCAAATGGGCATCGTCGCCGATATCGTGCCCAATCACATGGGCATCTGGCAGGCGGGCAACGGATGGTGGCTCGATGTGCTCCAGTGGGGTCGCCACAGCACCTACGCACGGCACTTCGACATCGACTGGCACTCGCCGGATCCGGCCCTGCGCGGCAAGGTCCTCGCTCCGTGCCTCGGCGCGCAATATGGCGCGGAGCTCGCCGCTGGCCGCATTACGCTCGTGTTCGATGCCCAGCACGCGCGCTTCGCCGCACGCTATGCGGAGCATGTCTTTCCAATTTGCCCCGTCGACTACGCGGCGATCCTGCGGGGCGGGGCAACCGCGGAAACCGAGCTCGACCCGGCGCTGGCTACGATCGCCGAACGCTTCGACAACCTCACGCCGCAGCCGGAGGACCGCACCCGCGCATCGAGCGCGCTCGATGCCTTGCGAGGCTATGTCGCCACGCACGGCACGCAGGCAATCGAGAACGCGCTCGCCGCCTATGGCCCGCATGCGGGGGCCTCGCGCGAGCGCCTGCATCGGCTGCTCGATCGCCAGTTCTATCGCCTCGCCTGGTGGCGCACGGCCGCCGACGAAATCAATTGGCGGCGCTTTTTCGATATCGGCTCGCTCGCCGCCGTTCGTACCGAACGCGCGGAAGTCTTCGAGGCAGCGCACGCGCTCATCCTGCGGCTTTATACCGAGGGCATCATCGACGGTGTACGCATCGATCACATCGATGGCCTCGTCGATCCACGCGACTATTGCCACCGCTTGCGCGAGCGCTTCGCTCAACGACAGGGGCAACGCCCACCCCAGCTCGGCGATGCGCGCGCATATCTGATCGTCGAGAAAATCCTGGCGGCAGGCGAAACGCTGCCTGTCGACTGGGACGCCGACGGCACGACCGGCTACGACTTCATGGATCAGATCGGTGCACTGCTGCACGACCCCAACGGCGAAGCGCCGCTCACTGCCGCGTGGAACGACCTCGCCGGCAGCGAAACCTCGTTCGTCGAGACAGCGCGTGCAGCCCGTCGAAAGATTCTTGCCGAGAACCTCTCGGCCGAGCTCGATCGCGCAAGCCGTGCCCTGCACCGGTTGGCACGCGAGCACCCCACCACGCGCGATTTCACGTTCACCGCGATCCGGCGCGCGTTGACCGAGCTGGCCGTGCATTTTCCGGTCTACCGGATCTATCCGAATAACGGCGTCCGGACGGAGGACGACGAACCGTATTTTCAAGCCGCGCTGGACGGCGCGCGCGCATCGCTGCCGGCAAGCTACTCGGCCGTACTCGATCAGATCGATCGATGGCTCGGCCGACACGATGCACGCGACGAGCAGGCGGAAGCTTCGAACGCGGGCGCCGGCGCGGCGGGCCGCGAACGCCGCACAGCCTGCGCCTATTTCACGCAACTGAGCGCGCCGCTGGCCGCCAAGGCCGTCGAAGACACGGCGTTTTACCGCTATGGACGGCTATTGTCGCGCAACGAGGTCGGCGCCGACCCCGGCGTATTCGCGTTGACGGTCGAGCAATTCCATGCGGCGAACCTCGAGCGTGCGCAGCGCTTCCCGCACGGTCTCGTCACCACTGCCACACATGACCACAAGCGCGGCGAGGATGTACGCGCGCGGCTCGCCGTGCTCAGCGAAATCGCGACCGAGTGGTGCGCCGTGCAGCGTGCGTGGTCGGCGCTCAACGCGCCGCATCGACGTACCGCGACAGGGGAACTGGCCGCCGATGCGGCCGCGCCTGGAGCGGCCGCATCGCGCGACTGGGCGCCCGGCGCATGCGCCGAGGCGATGCTCTATCAGACGCTCGTGGGCTGTTGGCCGCTCGATCTCGACCCGTCCGACGCGCGGGGCGTCGAGGCCTTCGCCGAGCGGGTGGCCACGTGGCAACTGAAAGCCCTGCGCGAGGCGAAGCTGCGCACGAGCTGGCAGGCGCCCGATCTCGCCTACGAAGCAGCTTCGCGCGCATTTCTCTTCGATATCCTCGCTCCGCAGCGCCGCGATGGCTTCTTGAACGAGCTTGCCGTGTTCGTCGCGCGTATCGCGCCTGCGGGAGCCGTGAACAGTTTGTTGCAAACCATCGTGCGCATTGCATCGCCGGGCGTCCCCGACCTTTACCAGGGCACCGAACTTTGGGATTTCAGCCTCGTCGATCCCGACAATCGCCGGCCCGTCGACTTTGAGGCACGCCGTGCCGCACTCGCGGATACGCCACCGAGCGAACGACTTGGCACGTGGCGCGATGCGCGCGTCAAGCTCGGTATCGTTCATCGCGCGCTGGCGCTGCGTGCCGTCTCGCCGGCGCTTTTTCTCGCGGGTGCCTATTTACCGTTGCGCGTGCACGGTAGCGGCGCGCGCAACGTGGTTGCATTCGCGCGCCGGCACGGTGATGCATATGCCATCGTCGTCGGGACCCGGCTCGCCGCCGCGCTGCTTTCGCCGCAACGCGACCTGCCGCTCGTCGAGCCGTCGCGGTGGGAGGATACGTCGATCGAGTTGCCGCTCGCGCTCGCCGGCCGTGCACTATTCGACTGGTTGAGCCCCGCGGCGCCGAAGGTGGGCGACGACGGCCGCCTCTTCGTGCGCGAGGTGCTGAGCGCATTGCCCGTTGCATTGCTCGTCGAGGAAGGCGTGCCGGGGCGATGACATCCCGAAGAAATATGCGCTGCGCCGTGCGTCTGCGCGTTGCGCGTTGCGCGTTTCGTCAGGAGATAACGGCGATCTGACGTACATCCCCGCGGTCGGTCAGACCGCGATCAGCGGAACGCGCAACGAAAGCCGAGATATTTCGCCATTACCGGCGCCGCTCTGCTCGAACGTGCCGCCATGCGCGATCGCCACGCGCTGAGGCAGCGCGAGCACCCAGGCAACGCGGCCTGCCTCGCGCGGCAGCAACACCTGTTTGCGCGCGAACGGTTCGAATGCGTGCGGCAATTCCGCATCCGTCAGCGCAGGTGCGTTGATCGTATGACTGACTTCGGTGCGCCAAAAGCCGCCGTCGATACTGCTTTGGAGCGTCACGGCCGCGCCGGGCGCACTGCCTTCGACGCCGAACGCGAGCATCACCCATATGGCTTGCAGCAGGCGCTCCTTGTCACCATCGCATTGCTCGCTGTCGAGCGGCGAATCGAAACTGAACGACACGCCTCTCGCCTCGGCAAGCGAGCGCCTGAGCTCGTCGAGGGAGCGCTCGAGCACCGGGCGCAATTGGAAAGCGGCACGCTCGATCGGCAACGCTTTCGTCTCGGCGCGCGTACCGTCGACAGCGTGTTCGAGCAGCTTGACTTGTTGTTCGACACCGGAACGGATTCCCGCGAGGGCGCGCAGCCCAGCCGGATCGTTCGGATCGATCTTGCGTTCGAGCACATAAGCCCAGCTATGAATCGCGTTCAGCGGGCTGCGCAGATCGTGAGACACGATCGACAGTACATGGTCGCGCATGAACAGCGCCGTCTCCGCGCGCATGCGCGCGAAGCGTTCATCGGATGTGGCAGCGGCAACGGCATTGAAAGACGTCGACACGATCGGCCTCTGGATGGATGAGTGTCCGGTTGCCCCGCGTTTCGCGCCCCTGCGCGGCACGGTCGCGAAATCTGCGTCGGCGACTCGCGAAGGACCCGGGCATGTTGGGAAACCACATTATAGGCACCTTGCCTGACGGCAAGCGCCTACAATGGCGGTTTCCATTGCGATTCAAGGAGCAATCTCATGTCGAGCGTGACCACCGCGTCGGGCCTCCAATATGAAGACCTGACCGAAGGCAGCGGCGCCGAAGCCACGGCCGGCCGTACCGTCAGCGTCCATTACACGGGCTGGCTGACCGACGGACAGAAGTTCGATTCGAGCAAGGACCGCAACGACCCGTTCGCATTCGTACTCGGCGGCGGAATGGTCATCAAGGGCTGGGACGAGGGCGTGCAAGGCATGAAGGTCGGCGGGGTCAGACGCCTGACGATTCCGCCGCAGCTCGGTTACGGTGCACGCGGCGCCGGCGGAGTCATTCCGCCCAATGCAACGCTCGTGTTCGAAGTGGAATTGCTGGACGTCTGATCGACGGTCCATTCGTCGGGATTCCTATCGATCCCGATCTGGCCATCGCACGGGCCGATATGAGCACACCTGTCCTTTCCTCACCGGGCGTTTCGCTGCGGCGCTTCGAGCAATCCCGCGCCTGTGACGAGCATGCGTTCCATCAGGTCGTCATCGGCTCGGAGGGTGCGATGGAGATGACGGTCGATGGCATCGGCGAGCGCATCGACCGCGGCCGCGCCTGGCTCGTGCCAGCAGGCGCGTTACACGAATACGCCGGCATCGGCGAGAACCGGCAACTCGTGGTCGATCTACCGCCTGCCTCGCTCGCCATTCCCGAGCGGCTCTTTGCGCGAGCGCTGGTATTGACGCTCGACGAGTCCATGACGGCGCTCGTTGCCGATATCGTGCGAGTGCGTGCGCAGATGGGGCTAACGGGCGCGGCAGGCGCCGACCGAACTTGGCCCGCGCGTCGATTCGGATGGGAGGCCGCCACACGCCTCGCCTCGGCACTCGCCGCGCTGGGTGGCCTGACGGAAGCCGCGCCGGCCGCGAGGCTCGATTTCGCACGCATCGACGGTTGGCTGCGCGCACGTTTGTCGGAGCCGCTGCGCGTGGCCGATCTCGCGGCGTATTGCGGCTTCGGCATGCGTCGTTTTCATCAGCTTTTCGACGAGGCCTTCGGCACGACGCCGCATCGCTATTTGCAGCGATTGCGGCTCGACACGTCGCTCGCACTATTGCGCGATCCGCGCAACTCGCTGGCCGAGGTGGCGCTTGGCGTCGGCTTTGGCGATCAAAGCGCGTTCACGCATGCCTTCACGCGCCGCTTCGGCATCGCGCCCGGGCAATGGCGAGCCTCGCCCGGACACTAGGGTCTGTTTACCTATGGAACGGCTCACTCATCGAGACCGTGTGAGAGATCCGCGCAGATATCGCCCGCATCTTCGAGTCCGACGGCCACGCGCAGCAGCGCTTCGGTGATCCCTGCGGCCGCCCGCGCTTCGGGCGTGATGCGGCTATGCGTCGTCGTGGCCGGATGGGTGATCGTCGTGCGCGTATCGCCGAGGTTGGCCGTGATCGAACACAATCGCGTACCGTCTATGACGCGCCACGCATTCGCACGCTGAGCCTCGGGTGTGTCGCCGATGACTTCGAACGCAAGCACCGATCCACCCGAGCGCTGCTGTCGTTGCGCGATCGCATACTGAGGGTGCGATTCGAGCCCCGGGTAGTAGACGCGCTTGACGCGCGGATGCGCCTCGAGCCAGCGCGCGAGCGTCAGCGCACTGGCCGAATGGCGCTCGGCCCGCAGGCACAACGTCTCGAGGCCCTTGAGCAAAATCCAGGCGTTGAAGGCCGACAGCGTCGGGCCCGCCGTGCGCACGAACGGGAATACCTTCTCCATGATGAACTGGCGCGTACCGACGAGCGCTCCGCCGAGCACGCGTCCTTGCCCGTCGATGAGCTTCGTGGCCGAGTGCATGACGACATCGGCTCCCAGCTTCAACGGCTGCTGAACGGCTGGGCTGCAAAAGGAATTGTCGACGACGAACAGTGCACCGGCTGCCTTCGAAATCTGGCCGATGGCCTCGATATCGCACAACTCCGTCAGCGGATTCGAAGGTGTTTCGACGAAGAACAGCTTCGTTTCAGGACGAACGGCGGCGCGCCATGCATCGAGATCGTTCGGATCCACGTAGGTCGTTGCGATGCCGAAACGGCCGAAGATCTGCGTGAACAGACCGAGCGTCGAGCCGAACAACGCACGTGAGCTGACGATGTGGTCGCCGGCTTGCAGCGCCGCCATCACCACCGAAAGAATCGCACTCATTCCCGAGGCCGTCGCAATGCAGGCCTCGCCGCCTTCGAGCGCGGCAAGACGGTCCTGGAACATCGTGACGGTCGGGTTCGTGAACCGCGAGTACGTGTAGTAGTCCTCGGAATGCTTGAAGCGCTCGGCCGCTTCGGCCGCGCTCTTGAAGCAAAAGCTCGACGTCAGGAAAAGCGCTTCAGAGTGTTCGTTGTATTCGGTGCGAACCGTGCCGGCGCGCACGGCGAGCGTATCCAGATTCAAAGGGTCGTTCATGGTCGCAATGGCTGGGAGGGAGTCGGCGAATAGGGGATGATACCTCCTCGCACCACGGCAGGCCATGCGGGGCGCCATGACGGTGCCCCGCGGCCATCCTAGTTGTCCGAATCTTCGCTTGTAGCCGGTACGGCATCCGGGTTGCCGATATGGAACTGCGTGAAAACATCATCAGGGTCGGTCGTGATGGCCTGGACGCAGTAATCGCTTCCTTGTAAAACAACTTTGTAATACATGCCCGACTGTTGGTGAAAGAGCCTTACGACACTTCCATACCCGCGATCTCCGCTGACGACGTCGACACGCACCAACGCATTCGGATCGTCACTCGATTCCACGTTCGCACACATCACTTTATTGAAGACAAAAACGGGCATATGTGCGCTGTACGATCCATCGAACGCACCTATGAACTGACCGTTGCTTGCCTTCAACGCAACATTTCCGCCACCGGCATCGATGACTTGAAATACGCTGTCTGTCGGATCGGCAACGGTGTCGGCGGCGATGACATTGCCCAACCCGAAGTTCGATGCGTAACCATGCAGTCCCAGTTGGAGCGGAACTGACTGCAGCGTGATCGAAGTCGGCATCGACGTGTCGACGAGTTCGAAATCGATGACCTCCCCGTCGCCGCCTTGCCCGTCTGCGTAGAGATCATAGGCGTCCTGAGCGCCATTTGCGATTCCGTACACATATTCATCGTTGGATTGCCGAAATCTGACTGTCGAGTCATCGACCGTCGTCATCCGAAAGATCGTCGCGTCGAGCCCAGTCGCATAAAGAACGTTGCCCTCCACCTTCACGTAACATCCCTTGTCGTCGCGTATCTTTACTGCATGAACTTGTGGCGCTACCTGCCGTACGATCTCCAGTGTGAAGTTGGCTCGCGCGTCGGTCGGACTCGTTGCGTCAGCAACAATCTTGCCTGGCGCAAACAGATCTTGTGAGTAGGACCAGTAGTACGGCGTTCCGTTCAGGCGGATCGTGAAGGTACGCGATGTCGGTGCGGACGCGGGCCTTGGTGCGGTTTCCGACAGGAATTGTGTTCGATCGTCGTTCATCCTTGCCCCGTAATTTTGATCCATCTCCCGTCGGCCGCCGTATAGTCGGGCGTCTCATAGGCGACGGCCACGAGGGCCTCCGATGCCGCAGGCATCGCATCCGCAGTAACCGTAAATGAAAAGTTACCATCGGTGCATTGCGTCGTCGACGGACCTCTCAGCGCGTTTCGATAGTTCACATTGCAAACGGCCGATGCCACCGGCCCGTTCAACCCGATTAACGTGCCCGATACATTGGCGCTTTCGCCCGCCTCCATCGAAGCGGGACACTTCGTGATGCACAGCTTATATGGCGGCACAGGTTGAAGCTGAACCTGGAAAAGCGCTGCCTGATCGTCGGGATTCGTGCCGTTCGCCAGGAGATTGAAGCCATCCCAACCGTCATTTCCGGCCCAGTATGCACAGACGTAACGGCCGTTCGCCTCGAGCGTGATAACGGCGTTCTGACCTTTTACGACCCCGACTGTAAAAACGGTTCCGGGCCCCTCCATGCCGAGGAAAGAGTTCCCAGGGCCAACGTTCACGTAGCGGTTGCGCGCGTCCCGGATCTTGATCGCGTCTTTTCCGGCCGGCTCGAAATAAAACCCGGAGGCGGAATAACGGCTCGGGGCATATGCGCCGATGATCGTCGGCAAGTAACTGAACTCGCTCGTCCAATAATAGGCTTGCCCAAACACTTCCAAAATGCCGCCCGACGGCAGAGTTCCGATGGCCGGCACGAACGAAAAGTGCTTTGTATCGAACACGTTCGTATTCGCGGTCAGAGACGCCTTCACGGTACCAGGCCCGTCCTGCGCACTCTTGAAGTACTGCCACGAGGTCCAGCCTGTCGTTTCATTGCTTTTTCCATGGGCTTGCTTCGTGCCAGTGCCCACGAACTCGGCATTGCTTTGTCCCTTGCCCCCATCTTCGATTGCGAACGTCACGTCCTGCGGCGGCGGAATATACGTCTCGCTTCCGACAACCGTATAGACTTGCGCCCTGATCCAGATGAGGCTCGTATCGTCGGCAGGTTGAGGATCGTTTCGGATATCGAGCTTGATTTGCAAATCACGGTCGTCGTTCACACATCCTCCGATTCATGCATGACTGCTTCGTTGACAGGCAGTGCGACGAATGACACATAGACGAGCGCCTTGTCAGGAAAAACATCGTTGGGTACGGAAACCTCGATCGTCGAAACCCCCGGCGACGCGCTATAAATATTCGCCGTCGCAAGGCCGACATCCTGCGCCGCTTGGGTTATTGCGGGAGTGGCGGTTTGCGCTCCTTTATCGAAGACCGCGTCGCCGCTGGTCACTTTCATCTGCAGCTTCTGGATGTCATTTGCATTAGGCAAGGAAGTGTCCACGAACACACTGACCACGCACGGGGTAACGCCATCGCTCGGTGCGCCTCGCGTATAGCCGAAGGTCTGGAAGAATTTCCATGACGCGTCGTGCATCGTCGGATAAAAGAACGCCGGGCATTGCACAGGTCCCGCGACGGCCAGCGCCGCAAGCACCTCGGCGCCGACTACGTCCGCGGGCTGAATATAGGGTGCGGCGACGACCGATACCGCACGGTCGCCGGAACCGGCTGCGAGCTGAACCTGAGCCTGCGCCGTACCCCGCGCCGAGAGCTGCAGCGATTTCATGTCGGCCGAACCGGGATCGGGGTCGACGAACGTGGCACCGTCGGTCACGGTAACGAGCACGGGCATGCCCGGAGGGCCATACACGCTGACGATGTTGGCCGGAAGCCAGGTGGCCATCGAGTTATCGGCTCGGGGGCTGCCGTACGTCACGATCATCGACAACACGCTGCCTGCGCTGCCCTCGTCGATTACACTCAATGTCCCGGCGTCATCCGTTTGCAGCCCTGCCCCAATCTTCACCGCACCCAAGTCGTTCTTTGTGGCAATTGGCAACATCGATGATCTCCTCGCTTAAAACGAATAACGCACGCCCAGCGTTGCGCCGATATCGCTGAATCCACGCCCGAGCCGCTGTCTTCCCGAAAATTCGCCGTAGATCGACAGTGCCGGCGTGAGCATGCCCGTTGCACCGATGCCGAGTTCCATCGCGCTGCCCGGCTTGCCGAGGTCGAACGATTGGCCCGACAACGTGGCCTTCGGCGAATTCATCCAGGTATGCAATAGGTCGATGCGCATATACGGTCGCCACGACAGCGTTCCTGGAACACCCATGGAAAAGCGCACGCCGAGCCGCCCGGTCAAGGCGAAGAGATCGCTCGTCGAGTCGACGACATCGTCTTTGTCCTTTCCGCTGTCGAACTGAATGGCTTGAGCGAGCCACTGCACGTGCGGCTCCATCTCGATGCCATAGGGCAAACCGAACGTGCGCCCGGTCTCCACCGACGCGTCGTATCCGTTCGCCGAAATGCGGCCCACCTCGCCTCGCTGCTCCGAGTTCACCGTACCGACGTACCGCCCAACGGACAGGACACCGTCGACATACCACCCATCGTGGCGCTGCCATGTGCCCGTCAGCGCAAGCCCGTAGGTGTCGATGGAGGCGGTACTGGCGCTCGCCGCCGCGGCCTGCGGCGTCACCGACGTGTGGCCCAGCGTGAAAGCAACCCCGAGACGCATATCGTGGTCCGGGCTCGAGCGGTGCAACCAATCACCGCCGAATTGCAGTGCGGTAATGGTTTGATTGAAGTTGAATCCGTAGCTTTGATACGGTAGGTCGCTGTGATAAGCGCCGCGCGAATCGATCGTTCGCGCAAAGACTTCGCCCTCAGCGCTGCTGGGATCGGACACGCTATGACGAATATCGCCGAGGCGGCGATACAAGTTGTCGACGACCGTTTCCTCGTAGTGCTGGAGCGCGAGCGGCGCGGTCAGATAAGTACTGCCTTGAGGAACGAGCGCGAGCCGCCCCGTCGTGGGCGTCGGATCGTCATATGCAGCCTCGAGCCGATAGTCCCACTGCTGGGCCTGGCCTGCGGGCAAGGCACTTTGCGTGTAATCAGGCAGACCCTCTCCGCTTGGACCGTACGAGAAAAGACGATACTGAAACGGGCTGCCCGGCACGGCGACATAGTCACCCGCCAGCTTGAACGAATTCGCACCGGCGGACCCGCCGACCTGCACGAGCGAGATGCCTTGCGTCGACGTGGGCTCTCCGGTGGACGCCGGTGCCACGATGGCGCTGCTTCCGGAGACCGATACGCTGAGCGTGGTCTGCCCGCTTGCGCTGCCCGAGATCAGCAAACGGTCCGTATTGGGATTCGCAGCCGTCCCGATGTTGCTCAGATCGGTCCGCATCTTCACCGTACCGCCGCCGATGTAATTGCCGTTGACCGTAATGGCGTGATAACCCGGCACACTCGTCTGCGCTGCCTTCATTGCCGCGCTGCTGACGCCTTGTGCCGTAGCGGCTGCATCCGCAAAGACAATCGTGCCTTGGTTGTCGAGCCCCGTCAGCGCGGCATCCGCGGTCGCGTTCCATGTACTCGTGGCATCGGTCGACAAGCTCGCCGTTGCGCCATTGACCACGCTCGGCGTGCCCGTATAGATGCTGCCTCCTGCGAGATGAAGCGCGAGCTGGCTGCCCGCCCCCTGCGCCTGCAAGAGGCCGGTCAGTTCGACGGATGTCGCGTTCAATGTGCCCGTTCCGCTGGTCACGCGATACAGCGCGCTGCCCGCGCCCGCCGTCACCGTCGTCCCGCTCGACAGATTGAACGTGCTCGTTCCGTTGGCCACGACGGCGTCGGTCGCGCTCGAAATTGCGCCACCGGTGACGTTGACCGTCGTACCCCCGGCTTGCGTGATCGCGTTCGAGCCCGCCATCTTCGTCGCATCGACGACGGCCGGCCCCAAGTCGAGCGCGCCTTGCTGCACATCCGCGTGGCCCAAGAAGCTTTCGCCCGTCAAAACCAGTGTGCCTGCGCCGGTTTTCGTCAGCGTCCTGTCCTCACCCGCGACACTGCCGAACGTGGCAGTCGTCGCTGCCGCGCCGGGTGCATCGACGCGAACCTGGCCGTCTTGCCGCAATTGGAGTTGACGTTGCGACGTAAAGTCGCCGGCGATTTCCAGGTTGCCGCCGTCGAGTATCACCTCGCGCTCGCATGCAGCGCTCACGGAGCAGTTCGTCTCGCCGAGATTGCTGTCTTGCGAGACCTTCAGCGTGCCGCCGGCGATACGCGTATAACCGACGTAATGGTTATCGCCCGCGAGCGTGACGGTATTCGAGCCAGATTTGACGACGAACACACCCTGCTGGTTCACGTTCGAGCCGTCCCCGCCGATCTGTGCCGCTTCGCTTTGATCGGCACCGTTGCGGCCCAGCGTGATCTTGTCGTTGCCGGCGAGAATGCCGCCGCGCGCTGCGTTCGCGCCATCGGTGACATGCAATTGGGCCCATTGCGTCGCTGTCGCACCGGTCGGATCGAACGAGCTGTCCGATAGATCGAGCCAGCCACCGTTCAACTCGACCGTGTAATTGAACTGCGCCGGATTGCTGATGTTCCGGATTTCGAGCACGCCGTCTTGCACGACGGTTTTGCCGGTGTTCGCAAAGGCGGCGGTGCCGGAAAGCGTCTGTACACCGGTGCCGTTCTTGACGATATCGCCGGTACCCGAGATCGTGCCTGCATAGGCGTAGTTGCCCGATCCCGCCATCGCCAAATTCGCCGGTGCACTCGGACTGCCCAACGTGACCGTTGCATTCGCGGCGCCGTCCTCGGTGGCGATGCCGCCCAACGTGAAACCGCCGCCGCTGACGTCGAGCGTGCCGCCCGTCGATGTGAAATGGAAGAGGCTCGACGCCACGTGGTTGCCGCCGGCACCGCCGACCTTGAGCGTGCCCCCCGCAATCTGCGTTTCGCCCGTGTAGTCGAAGACATTCGAACCGGAGAATGTTTGAGTGCCGCCTTGGACGGTCACGCCGCCATCGCCCGAGATCGTGCCCGAAAACGTGTTGGTGCCGGCGCCCGCCAGTACGAGAGTCGACAGGGGGCCACCGTTCGTCCCTAGGTTGACGGAGCCGCCGCCCGAAATGGCGCCGAGCTGGAATTCGCCGCCATTGTCGTGAATGTCGAGCGTCCCGCTGTTCTGTCCGGGGGCGCCGATCTGAAACACTTTCCAGTTGCCGGCCGCATCTTTGCCGGTCGCGGCGTTTTGCACGGCAAGCGTGCCGTTTTGGATCGTCGTCGCGCCCGTGTAGTCGAATACATGGGCACCCGACAGAACCTGGGTCCCCGTGCCCGCCATCGTCAATCCACCCGAGCCCTGGATCGCGCCCCGGAACGGTGCCGCGGTTCCCGTTCCGTTGAGAACGAGCGTGTTGCCGCCCAGATTGACGGTGCCGTTGAGCGCACCCGTGCCGTTCGACGCCAGCAGGCCGGCCGTCAAGGCGGAGCTTCTCCCACTCAGATCGAGCACACCGCCACCGTCCGCGCCCGCCCCCTGATCGAGCACGATCGTCGAACCGGACGCATCAGAGTTGCCTTGGAACGCTAACGTGCCACCCTGCGCACCCCAGAGTGCCGCGCCACCCGTGCGAGCGGTGTTCGTGAACGTGACCTTGCCACCGGCCTCCGCCTTTGCGCCGAACGATCCCGATGAGAGCGTCGCCGCGCCGAGGTTCTCGCCGCCGAGTACGACCTCGGCGCCGTTGCGTGCATCGATCGCGGCCGCGCCCATGCCCGACAGAGAGAAGTTCGCGAGATCGAGACCTAGTGACGCGAAGGAGAGCGAGAACGGGCTCGTCGTATGGTTCAGGTTTTCGCCATCGGCCGCGAAGCCGTTGGCGTTCTCGCCCGTTGTCGAAATCTTCGTGCTCGGATCGAACGCGACGGAAAGCCCCGACGTATTCGCATTCTGAGGGTTGTAAACCACACCGTCCGCACCCGCCCCGCTCGTTCGAATGCTAACGCCTGTTCCTTGCCCCGCGAACAAGTGAGCATTGAGTCTCCCCTGACTTAGATAGATTCCATAGGCCTGCGTACCGGTCGTGATGACGTTCGTATTCGAAACATCGATGGCCCCGTCGAGCAGATTGATGCCTGCTGCGTATTTATAGCTGCCGAATGCCGTGCTCGATGGATCGGCGTCGCCGTTTGTTTGCACCGTGTTCATCGTCGCACCGCCAAGCGTGAACGACATCGGATTGGGCGAGTTGCGCTCAGACTGAATGCCCGCTGTTCCCTTACCCTCCGCGTTGATGGTGAGCGCTGTGGCATTCAGCGTACCGCCGATACCCGTCACTGCCGCACCGTCGAAATTTTGCGAATTGATCGCCACGTGATCGAGCGTGAGGCTGCCCTTTTGCATATTGATGCCGTAACCGTTGCCGTAAAAGCCGTTGGCTCCGGTATCCAGCATATTGATCGTCAGGTTCTTGACGAGTCCTGTCGCTGTCCCCACGCCGGAATAGTCGATCCCGGTTTCGTAAGCGTATGTCCCGCTCGCACTCCAGCCGGAAACATTGACCGCACTCCTCGTCTGATCGCCGCCATCCAACGAGAACCGATCGACGTTGCCCACCGATATGCCACTGTGATTCGCGGTGACGTTGATGGTCGAAGTGGATACGAAACTGCCCGCGTTCACCAGCTTGATCCCGTCATTGGGCGAAATGGTCCCGCCGATCGTCAACGAGCCCGTCGGATCGTTGCCGTTCCATGCCCCGCCCTTCTCCACGTAGATGCCTAGAAGCGTTGCATCGATTGCCACCTTCGTGCCCCCCGTCAGCGTGGCAGACGCCGAGTAGGGCCCAGTCAATGGGGCGACACTATTCCCGGAGATGAAAATACCGGTTCCCGCGCGCGTTAGCAGGTTGATCTGTAAATCCGCGCCGTTCAGCAATAACGATGCCGTCGAACCGGCACTCGAGCCGCCAACGGATATCCCGGTCTCTGTGCCGCTCGTGGCAAGACCCACGATCTTTTGCGAGCCCTGCAACTCGATCGCCGTGCTCAGCGAATTCGAGTTGACATTGATGAACGTCGCAACGGCCGACGCACCATCGCCGGCGTTGGGTCCACGCTGATCCGTGTAAATGTCGTCGCCGCTCGCGGTAATCGTCGTTCCCGTGTCGTCGTTCGAAAAAAGGTTCTGCGTCCGCGTGTCTGCGAAATAGACCGTCTGGCACACGCCTAGATTGCTCGTTACCGGATTGCCGACCCACATGTACCCGTTTGTGCATGCCGCTCGTGCCGGTGTGTACACCACGCCGGCTGAAATCAGCGATGCAAAGAGCGCGCTATATTTCAATCGCTGACGATGTGGGGTTTCGTTCCGCATTGCAGGTGTGCTACATGTCGAGAGAAAAATTCAGAAAGGTCCGATCAGCACTGGCCTGCAAGGCCAAAATATCCAACCGGTTCAGTTGCATGACCTCTTGATCGAGCGTGATCGACCATTCGTTGTGCCCATAAACGATTTCGCCGATCCGGGCGGGTTGACTCGCTCCGGACTGCCAAAGCACCGCGAGGCTGGCGCCTTCCGATGGACTGCCGCCGGGAACCGAGCGAATGACCGGATCGTCACTCGCCAATGTCCGCGACGCTGGGATCACCCAGGCCGCCACGACACCTTTGGCGTAGGCGCCAAAGAGGCTGCACGTGTGACGCGCCACGACGGGAGGCCGGTCGCCCGAGTCGATCAGCATGATTTGAACGGGTTCCGAACGCTTCCCGCCGAATTCGTAGTAAACGTCGTAGCACTGCCCTGGTGTCGGCAATCGAGCCTTTGTAAAGCAGACATCCTGTACGGCGCGCTTTGGATCGTTAACCGGAAAATTCTGGCTCTTATCGCCGAACCAAACGATGACTTCCCCCGTTTGACCGTATGGCACGAGAACGCTGACCACCACCGGGTCGCCCGGGTCGTTGACGATCTCGGGGTTAGGCGGATTGAGGCGCTGCAGATCGAGCACGCCATCGGTGGCTTGAAAAAGCCGGACCGATGGCAGGGCAGCGTTGGCTTCGATTTTCACCTGTTCCCCCATGACGTAATCGAACGGTTCGTCAAAACAGCTCGGCGGTGTATCCGTTCGGCAAAATGGTGTCGATGCCGATCAAAAGGTCCTGAGAGGAATAGGCGATGCGTTTTATTTCCACGTGGGTGCCGCGCACCACGTCGTAATTCACGCGCATCGTCCCGACGTCGCCCGTCGACTGCGCCTGCCCCAAGCCCCAGAACGGCTGCGGCAGGAACGGCCACTCGACGAACCCGTTCTCGATGTCGAACCGCGTGACATACCAATCGAATGGGCCACCGAGGGATATACCCAGCGGTTCATCCGAACCGCGCCGGTAAGCGTTCAAGTAGATGTGAAGACGAATTTCATCGCCGACTTCGATTTGTGCCTGATCGAGTGGCACACGAATATGCAGTTCCCGCGACAGCAGCGCGGCGTTGATGGGCCAACCGTCCGGGCTCTCGCGAAGCTGCGGCGCGTTCAGCGTTCGATTCCCTTCGTCATCGAGGGATGCGGGCGGAGGCGTACCGGCTGCGTTGAAGTCCCAACTGCTCGAAACGCGTATGACCAGGCTGTAGACGACATAGATCATCGAATTTCGCGTCGCGTCGTCGAACGGGGCCGTCTGCGAGCGCAGCACGGACTTCTGGAATGGCATCGTAATCTCGGCGCCGTTCCCGATGTCCGATTGCCGGAGCCTTTTCGTGCTTTGAAACCTGCCGTTGCACAGCAGGAAGAGCCATTGATCCGCGCCGATGTCCACGTATTGAGGGATGTCCGCCAACTCGTAGGAGAGCCCGCTCAGTTCAACCGGGTCGTCGGTCTGAGGCGACTCGAGGGTCGACCATTGAGCATTCGGATCGACGATCAGGTAAGGTCCCAATCCGCCTGCGTTGGTCCCGATCTGATACATCAACGCGCCGATACTCGAGGTCTTGCCCTTCGGACACAGATAGAGCTCCGCCACCCCGTTATCGTCGGTATAGAGGTAGACGGAGTCGTCGTCATGAGCCGCATCGTCGTTCAGCGCGCGGGCTCCGCTGTAACGGTCGTACAAGAGAATCTGCTTGCCTTTGATCAACTCCGGAGTGGACATGCTCGAGGCCACCCGCACGAAGATCTTAGGCAGGCCCACCTGGCTTTCGGGATCGGTGACTTGAAACCGATAGTAGAGATAGTTGTTACCCGGGTTATCGGGCGACTGATCCTCCTCGGCATAATTGAGCCAGAAGTCGGACGATTGATTCTCTTCGGGATAAGCCAGCCCGAATCCGTCGACGTAGCTCGGGCAGACGCAGGAAACAGGGTTGATCGTATAAGGGAGATCGGCGGATCGACGGTTGCTGTCGAGATAGGCGTAAGTCATGCCGTTCCCAAGATCCCGGCCTGCCACCCGAACAACCAGTTTTGCGTACCATTTTTCTCCGGCATCGGGCGCTCTCAATAGCGGCACACCGACCGCGAACTCCTCGTCCACGGGCACCCAGTTGTCGCCGATCGGCTGCAGCTGCTCGTATTCGCCAACGTGCGAAAAATATACGAGCGTACCGTCGACGATGTCGCCTTCCGCGTGATCGAGCGTTGCCGTCAATATCACGCGTTGATAGTTGTAAAAGCCGTATTCCCCGCCGATCTCCTGCGAAGGGCAATCCGTTGTCAGCGTCAGCGGCATGAATCTCTCGTCGAAATAATGGAAAACCTGCTCCGCTATAGCGCCAGTGCGACGAAGAAGCGCGCGTTACTCACCCCATCCAGTTCGATGGAAATGAGGTCCTCTTTATGAAGGTCGACATTCGTGTTGCCCACCGCGCTCACCGTCCATTCATTGCCGTCGCTCGATTGCACGACGGCAATCGACTCGCTTCCACCGTCGGGCGGAATTCGTTGAATCTTCAAGCGAACGTCGGTGGTGATCACCCCGGGCGGAGCGAATACGTTCAACGAACGCACGACTATGTCGCTATTCGTCGAGAGCGAATAGTCCGCGGGCACGACCCAGCTACCGATCACGCCGCAGACGTAGGTGCCGAAAAATGCCGTACCGACGGTGCTCACGGGCCCGCCACCGGCATACGGCGAATGGGTGACTGTCACTGGGATCGCCTCTGAGCTCGAGATGTTTCCTGTCCGACTCGCTACCGAATACGCAACGTGATAGCTGCCGGACGCCAACGCCGATAAGGGACGTACACGCACTTCGGCGACGTAAGCTGCGTCCTTGAATTGCGCCGGATTCGGCAGATATGCGAGCCTGACGATCGATCTGTCGTATTCATCTCTGAAGACGACCGTTACACGATCACCCCATCCGAGCTGCGCGTAGGCCGGTATCTCCACCTTTATCGCACCCCCGGCTGTGATGTCCGGCGACCCGAGATCGAGGATCCCGCCTTGGGCCTGCGGCAGGCCCGGCGGCGACAACAAGGTGTTCTGGCCCACGCCCGGACCGTTGAACGCAACTCTCATGATCCGCCCCGTCAATAGTGCAGCCGCCGACGTCGAAAGACCTCGATGGCAGGCCGCACCGCGATACGTTCGTCATACCCCGCCGGCACGGAGCGTATAGATCGTGTATTGAGGCGTTGCCTTCGAGTATTCGTTGCCCGCCTTGAATTGGAAAATAATGGTGGATTTCTCTCCATTAGGACCAACGCTCCATCCTCGCAGGCTAGGCGAGTTGATCGGCGTCTCCATAGAATCACTGTTGAGATTGTCCTGCGTTACAGGGAGACTGGTAACATTAAATATTACAGGCGTAAAATTACTAAAACGATCATATCCGGCGATCAGACCATAGATCGTCAATGTGTCATTCAAGTTGGGTTTGTATTGCGGCAACCATGATGCCCAGCTGATTTTCGCGGTAAAACCATTTTTTATATCTTGCGCATTGATGACATGGCCCGGCTTAAATTCCACAATGCTCAATGGAGGAAATTTCTGATCCCCAACCGGGAATGGCGAGACAGTTCCGGAATCATTTTCATCCCCAAAAGCAGCGAATGTGTATTCCGTCGACTTGACCGCCCCATTTTCTGGCCGAACGATCAAAATCAGCATTTTGTTATCGCCGCCCGTACTCGAATAGTTCAACAAGCTTGGGGGGATCTGAAAAAAGGGCTGGTTAGTCAGGATCGAAGTCTCGTCATTCGGCACGACTTTCTTTCCGGTTTCCGGCAGGACTCTTCCATTGATGCCAAGAAACAATGTGTCGTCGACGTGTATTTGCCCATTCGAAATGGTGGTACTTGGCACAATGACACCCATCGGCGGACCGGACGGGTCGATGTTGACCTGACCGCTCGCTATGTCGATCGCCGGGGGATCCACTTGCGCATCTTTCGGAACTTGTGCGAGGTCGACGATGATCAGCCCCGGAAGGACGATGCCCTCCGTTCCGACGTCCATGGTCAGCATCACGAGGTTCCAGCTCGTGAGCGGCGTATTCGCTGTAATGTAGAACTCGAGTACGCCCTGCGCGTCGCTATCGATCCATACCGACTGCTTGTCAGCAGTGGGGAGGATTTCGGTTTTACTCGCGTCGAAGAAGTGGAGACACGTCAGATCGGCTTGTGCGCTACCCGGGCTCAGGAAGATTCTCGCGGAAAACGGCTTCTGCACGGCAGCGCCTGTTTCGTCCATGACTTGGTAAGCGCTTACGTGGAGACCGTCATCGTTAGTCGCCTGGTTATTGTTTCCCGGCAGCAGGAATTCATACGCCCAAAGCGGATTGAGCGACACATCCTTGGTTACATATTGGACGTCGGGAGCATATTTCAGCGGGGTAGGAGGGGTCGCCCCACTCCCCGTGATATAGACATTCCAAGTCGCAATTTCGCCCCCTTTGCCTTGGATGACAATGTCGATTCCATAATCGGATTGACCGGAAGCCACTGGCTGAAGCAACTTACCCATTGAATCCGGATGGACCGCAGTGCCCGTCACGCTTATGCCATCGGGATTCTGCAACGGATTTTTCTCGTCATCCACGGCGATGCAGAATTGAACGTCGGTATAGCTATCGCCGGCGAGGTTATTCGTGTTGATACTGATCGGCACTTTCTGCCCTTCGTACACGATCGTATCGACGCGAGGTGTGGGGTCACCGAGAGGGTTGCCGCCTGGCGCATTCGACGTAGCGGCCCGGTGCTCGATCGTTGCGCTAGTCGACGCGTTAGATTCCATTTGTTGGTCTTCCATTTCTCGATCTCCGGAAAGGTCTGCCAGCAATCGTCTTGCTGGACTGAGCCTGCGCGGATCCCAGGCCCGGCGCCGATTTTCGACGGCATGGAACCACGATACATCCGGTTGAAGTGGATCTATCCCAACGGTTTTAATAGGATCGTTATTGACGGAGTCCGGTGACCGATGCGAGATTCGCGGCGCAATCGCCTAAGATCCGGTCGAACGAGAAATGCAGGGCCATACAAGAGAAAAGCCCGCTTCGGCGTTGGCCGAAGCGGGCTTCGTTGAAATCGTTGAGGAGAACGGCCCGGGTGTGTCCCCGATCCGACTCACTCCACCGATAACTGCAAGTGCAGCTGGGAACGTGTCACGGTGCTGTCGTTGACATCCCCGGCCGAGTCGCGGTCGGCTTGCGATGCCGGCGCCGTCCGTGCGCGTTCGATCACATCGAGATATTCGGTCGTGATATCGCCGGTGATGTAATCGCCATCGAAACACGATGCCTCGAAACGCGCAAGCGACGGATTGATATCGCGCACCGCCTGCTTCAACGCTTCGACATCCTGATAAACGAGGTGATCCGCGCCGATGATCTTCGCGACTTCGTCGTCCGTGCGGCCATGCGCGACGAGCTCACCGCGCGTCGGCATATCGATGCCGTAGACGTTCGGAAACTTCACCGGCGGTGCCGCGGAGGCGAAGATGACTTTGTTCGCGCCCGCATCGCGCGCCATCTGGACGATTTCATGCGAGGTCGTGCCGCGCACGATCGAATCGTCGACG
Source organism: Paraburkholderia sp. NMBU_R16 (assembly GCF_013282575.1). Lineage (GTDB taxonomy): Bacteria > Pseudomonadota > Gammaproteobacteria > Burkholderiales > Burkholderiaceae > Trinickia. Next base: position 40,303 of record NZ_JAAAYE010000014.1, on the reverse strand, counting down.
ATCAGCACATTTTTGCCCTTGAATTCGATCGTCATGGCGTTGAGCTTCTGGCGGACCGATTTCTTGCGCACCGCCTGACCGGGCATGATGAACGTGCGGCCGACATAGCGGTTCTTGAAAAAGCCCTCGCGATACTCGATGCCGAGCTTCGCGGCCACCTGCATCGCCGCAGGCCGCGACGAATCGGGAATCGGCATGACCACGTCGATCGGCACATCGGGCAACTCACGCTTGATCTTCTCGGCAAGGTAATCGCCCATGCGCAGCCGGACGTTGTAGACCGGCACGCCATCGAGCACCGAATCGGGCCGCGCGAGATAGACGTATTCGAAGATGCAGGGATTGAGGCTCGGCTTGTCCGAGCACTGTTGAGCGTGCAGCCGGCCTTCCTGATCGATGAAGATCGCTTCGCCGGGTGCAACGTCGCGCACGAATTCGAAGCCGATACCCTCGACGGCCACCGATTCCGAGGCCACCATCCACTCGACACCCTCATCCGTTTCGAGCTTGCCGAGGCAAAGCGGACGAATGCCGAACGGATCCCGGAAGGCAAGCAGGCCGTACCCCGCGATCAACGAAACGATGGCGTAGGAACCGCGTACGCGGCGATGCACGCCGGCAACGGCCTTGAAAACCGTCGCCGGATCGAGCTGAAGGCCCGACGTCGCAAGCTGCATCTCGTGCGCGAGCACGTTCAGCAAAACTTCGGTGTCCGAATTCGTGTTCACGTGGCGCCGATCGATACGAAACATCTCGTCTTTCAGCTGCTGCCAATTCGTGAGATTGCCGTTATGCGCGAGGATGATGCCGAAAGGCGCGTTCACGTAAAACGGCTGGGCCTCCTCTTCGCTCGATGCCGAGCCGGCCGTCGGATAGCGCACCTGCCCGATGCCCGAAGTGCCGGGCAGGCTGCGCATGTTGCGCGTGCGGAACACGTCGCGGACCATGCCGTTGGCTTTCGACATGTGGAACGTACTGCCGTTCGCCGTCGCGATGCCGGCTGCGTCCTGGCCGCGATGCTGCAAAAGCAGCAGACTGTCGTAGATCAGCTGGTTGACGGGAGAGTGAGAGACTACGCCTACGATGCCGCACATGGCAGGTCCTTCAAAGATACGAAATCAGATTCGCACGTACTGAGCAAGCGCCTCGGGAAGCAGCGGTTTCAGCTTGTGCACGCCTTCCACGGCATAGGGCCGCAGCAACGCGTTACGCCAGAATTCCTGTTTCGGCAGCTCGGTCAACCCCGCCAGCACGACGAGCACGAGAACGAGCACGATCCCGCGCACGATCCCGAACATCATCCCGAGCGAACGGTCCACGCCGTCCAGCCCGCTTGCCGCGACGAGACGCGAAATCAGCGCGCTCACGATGCCGGCGACGAGCACCACGCCCACCATGACCGCCGCGAACGCCAATAACCACTGCGTCAACGCGCCACCCGGCCAGTTAGCTGGAATATAGGGCACCAGGAGCCCAACATAGCGGCAGGCCACAAAAAAAGCCGCCACCCAGCCAATCAGCCCAAATACTTCCGCAAGCAGGCCGCGCCACGCGCCACGCAGCGCCGACAGACCGATCACGGCCAGCGCGGCATAATCGAACGCGGTCAGCATCGCCACGTCGTCACTGCGCCGAATTGGCCGTCAGCCCGGCTTGGCGCACCTTGGCGATGGCCGCGGATGCTGCTGCCCGATCGGCGAACGGCCCCGCGCGCAGCATGGAGCGCGTCGAGCCATCCGCTTGCTTGCGATGTTCGACATAGGCCGGTACGCCAGCCGCCTTGAGCTTGCTTTCCCACCGCTTCGCGTTCGCGTCGTCTGCAAATACGCCGAGCTGCACCGCAAAACGCGCACCCGGCGCGGCCGAACCGCTATTCGGCTCGTTCGCCGTCGCGTTGGTGGCATCGGTGGCCTCTTTGCCGGACGACGTCTTTGCGGCCGACCCAGCGGCTTTCGAGGAACCTTGACTACGGGCCGTTTGCGGCATCGCACCGGCCGATTTCACGGGGGGCTGGGCGGCTTTGTCCGATTTGTCCGATGCAGTGGATTTGTCCGAGCCGCCGGTTTCACCAGAGCGCGCCGCCGGCGAACTTGCCACTGCGGCAGACGCGCCGCTCTCGCCATCCGGTGCCACGTCCGCCGGGACGTCGTGTTTGCCAGCCGCATCGTCGTTTGCATGCGAGGGCACTGTAGCGGGACGGTTGGGAATATCGATGGCGATATCGTCAGTTACCGGCCTCGGGTGCGAATCGAGCACCATCGGCAGAACCACGACGGCCGCGATCACGAGCGCAATTGCGCCGACAAGCCGGCGCCGTGCACGCTGCTTTTCCGGAAGAGTGGGATCGAGCAGCATCGCGTCCGCATCGGCCGCGCGCTCGGTGCGACGGCGGCTGCCTTCGGTGCGCGCCGATCGGACATTGGCGCCGCGCCGACGCGGCGCGTCGTCTTTATTGCCGAACGAAAAAAGTCCCATGAATTGCTGAAATCCTGGCCCGCGCCCGAATCCGGTCAATGTTGCCGCGACTTGCGGTAGGCCATCACGCCCCCGACCGTGAAGAAACTGCCGAAAACCAAGATTCTATCATCGTCCGTCGCTCGGCTTACGGCATCTTCGAACGCCAGCGCCGGCGTCGCAAAGCGCTTGACGCTGCTGTCCGGCCCATCGGCGATGCCCAGGCCGCGCAGTTCGGCTTCGAGCGCTTCGGCCGACGCGGCGCGCGGTGTCGGCAGATCCGTCACGCACCAGTGGTCGACTTCACCTTTCAGATGCTTGACGACACCGGCGATATCCTTGTCGCGCATCGCTCCGAACACGGCGTAGGTGTAGCGGAAAAAGCCCATGCCGCCGAGGTTTTGCGCAAGCGCGGCAGCCGCGTGGGGGTTGTGCGCAACGTCGAGCACGATCGACGGCCGCCCGGGCAGCACCTGAAAGCGTCCCGGCAATTCGACGTTGGCCAATCCGAGGCGCACGTCCTGCGCCGAAACGGGCAGCCGCTCGCGCAGCGCCTCGAGCGCAGCCAGCGCCGCCGATGTGTTGATCAGCTGATTCGCGCCGCGCAACGCCGGATAGGCGAGCGCCGAGCGTCGCATCGTCGGTCCGACATAGCTCCATTGCTGGCGCTCGCTGCCGGCTTGCCCTTCGTAGCGGAAATCGCGCCCAAAGAGCCACAGCTCGGCGCCGATGGCGGCCGCGTGGTTGACGAGCGTCTGTGGAGGCGCCGGATCGGCGCAGATCGCCGGTCTACCGGCTCGGAAAATCCCGGCCTTCTCGAAGCCGATTTTCTCGCGCGTATCGCCGAGATAGTCGACATGATCGAGGTCGATGCTCGTCACCACGGCGCAATCGGCATCCACGATATTGACCGCATCGAGCCGCCCGCCGAGCCCGACTTCGAGAATCACCGCATCGAGCCCGCTCGCCGCGAAGCAATGCAGGATCGCGAGTGTCGTGAATTCGAAGTAGGTCAGCGAGACAGGCTCGGGCAGGCTCGTCCGTGCCGCCTCGACTGCTTCGAAATGCGGCAGCAGCACGGCATCGGCTGCGTTTTCCCCGTTGATGCGCGCGCGCTCGTTGAATTCGAGCAGGTGCGGCGACGTATGGCATCCGACCTTATAACCGGCGCGCAGCAGAATCGATTCGAGAATCGCGCAGGTCGAGCCCTTGCCGTTCGTGCCGCCAACCGTGATGACCGGGCACGTGAAGCTCAGGCCGAGCGCCTCCTTGACCTTGCCGATCCGGCCGAGCCCCATGTCGATGCCGACCGGATGCGCCGACTCGAGATGCGCGAGCCAGGCGTCGAGACTGGCGTAAGTCGTCACGCGACCGCATCCGCCGGCTGGCGCGTGAGCAAAGCGATCAGCCGCGCCAGTTCTTCGCGCAGCTTGCGCCGGTCGACAATCATGTCGATCGCACCTTTTTGCAGCAGGAATTCGGCTCGCTGGAACCCTTCCGGCAGTTTCTCGCGCACTGTCTGCTCGATCACGCGCGGGCCGGCAAAGCCGATCAGCGCCTTCGGCTCGGCGATGACCACATCCCCCAGGAACGCAAAACTGGCTGACACGCCGCCCATCGTCGGATCGGTCAGCACGGAAATGAACGGCAGCTTGGCCTCGGACAGCTTCGTCAGCATGGCCGTCGTCTTCGCCATTTGCATCAGCGACAGCAGGCTTTCCTGCATGCGGGCGCCGCCCGACGCCGTCACGCAGATGAACGGCACCTGCTGCTCGAGCGCATTTTGCGCGCCGCGCACGAAGCGCTCGCCGACGACCGAACCCATCGAGCCGCCCATGAACGCGAACTCGAAGCAGGAGACCACGACCGGCAGCGTATGAATGGCACCGCCCATGACCACCATCGCGTCGGTTTCGCCCGTCTCGTCCATCGCATCCTTGATGCGGTCCGGATACTTTCGGCTGTCCTTGAATTTGAGCGCGTCGACCGGCACGATCTCCTGACCGATTTCATAGCGGCCTTCGGCATCGAGCAGCGCATCGAGTCGCGCCCGCGCGCCGATACGCATGTGATGGCTGCACTTCGGGCAAACATGCAGATTCGCTTCCACGTCGTTGCGATACAACACCGCTTCGCACGAGGGGCATTTCACCCAGAGCCCTTCCGGAATGCCCTTGCGGCTTTTCGGGTCGGTCTGTTTGATCTTCGGTGGCAGCAGTTTGTCGAGCCAGCTCATACTCGTTCCTTTCAATGGTCTCCCGGCGCGGCCTGCCCCGTCTCGGGCAGGCCGGCGTCGGTCAACGTTCTTGGCATTCTTCGGGCACCGCTCATGCGTCGCGTGGACCGGAAATGATCCCGCCCCATTTGTGATTTTCGTGGCTACTGTCCGTCGAGGGCGCGACGCACCTCGGCGACGAACGCCGTCAGCGCGCTCGCGGCGGCCTCGGGCGGTGTTTCTTCGAGCAATTGCACGATACGGCTGCCGATCACGACGGCATCGGAAACCTCGGCCACCGCGCGGGCCGTACTGGCGTCACGGATGCCGAAACCCACGCCGACCGGCAGCCGCACACGCGACTTGATGGCCGGGATTTTACTCGCGATGCTGGAAACGTCCAGATTTGCCGCCCCTGTCACCCCTTTGAGGGAGACATAGTAGACGTAACCGCTCGCCACCTTGCCAACCGACGCAATGCGTTCGTCCGTCGAAGTCGGCGCGAGCAGGAAGATCGGATCGATGCCAGCCGAGCGCATGGCCGCGGCGAAATCGATCGATTCCTCGGGCGGATAGTCGACGACGAGCACCCCGTCGACACCGGCTTGTGTCGCGGCCGCCGCGAACGCCGCCGTACCCATGCGCTCGATCGGATTCGCATAGCCCATCAGCACCACGGGGGTCTCGGTGTCGCGCTCGCGAAAGCGCTTCACGTCATCCAACACATTGCGCAACGAGACGCCTCGCGCCAATGCGCGCTCCGACGAACGCTGAATCACGGGGCCATCGGCCATCGGATCCGAAAACGGCACGCCGAGCTCGATGACATCGGCACCGCCCGCCACCAACGCGTGCATGAATTCGACTGTCCGGGCGGGATCGGGGTCGCCCGCCGTCATGAACGGGATCAACCCCTTGCGGCCTTGCGCGGCAAGCGTCGCGAATGTTTTTTCAATACGGGACATGATGAGTTCTCTTGTAAGGGTTGCGCCGGTCATGCCGTGGCGTGAACGAATCGGCACCGCGGCTCATCTGGGCATCGACTCAGGCACTTCGGCGGTTGCAGCCAAAGGCTCGCGCCTGAGCGCACCCACACGCTCGCGCGCGATTGCGCAATAAGTTTCGTTGATCTCGTAGCCGACGAACTCGCGTGCGTGACGCGCACAGGCTACGGCCGTCGTGCCGCTGCCCATGAACGGGTCCAACACGCGTCCGCCCGGTGGACAGCTCGCGAGCACCATGCGTTCGACGATTTCGAGCGGCTTTTGCGTGGGGTGATCGACACGCTCCGCATGTTGGCGATGCAAGCGCGACACGGACCAGACATCCTTCGGGTTGTAGCCGACCTCGAGCCACTTGCTGCCTTCGAACAGCTTGCGCGAACGCGCTTTCTTCGTTGCAGCGTCGTACGGGATCCGCACGGGATCGAGATCGAAGTAATACTGCTTCGATACCGCGAAAAACCCGATGTTGTCGTGCACCGAAGTGAAACGCCGCGTCGTGCCGCCCATGCTCGGCACGCGTCGGTCCCAGATGATCTCGTTGACCATCGTCAGCCTGGTCTTGAGAAACGAGAAAATCTCGGGCGCGTACTGCCAGGTGCAAAAAACGTAGAGCGAACCCGTCGCTTTGAGCTTGGGGATGGCGAGCTCCAGCCAGCGGCGCGTCCAGGCGAGAAATGCCTCGCCTGTCAGCATGTCCGAGTCGTTACCGTAGTCTTTGCCAAGCGCGTAAGGCGGATCGGCGACGATGAGGTCCACCGATGCATCGGGCAGATTCGCCGCATCGACCAGAAAATCGCGGTTGTGCAGCTCGATGCCGGCATGGGCCGCTTGCGCGGCCGCAAGCGGGCGATCGGCCGCCCGGCCCGCCGCAGGCATGGGCGTGCCGCCCGCGCCGGGCTGCGGCTCCTCGAAGTCGTCGATCACCTCACGCATCGCGGCGCGCTCTAAAAGCGGATGCCCGAGCGCTCGGCCACCGTGTGCATGTCCTTATCGCCGCGACCGGACAGGTTCACGAGCAAGTACTTGTCACGCGCCAGCGTGGGGGCGAGCTTGGCCGCATAGGCAAGCGCATGGCTCGATTCGAGCGCCGGAATGATCCCTTCGATGCGGCAGCAGTCGTGAAACGCCTTGAGCGCCTCTTCGTCGGTGATCGCGACATACTGCGCCCGGCCGCTATCCTTGAGCCACGCGTGTTCGGGGCCGACGCCCGGGTAATCGAGACCCGCCGAGACCGAATGCGTTTCGATGATCTGCCCGTCGTCGTCCTGCAGCAAATACGTGCGGTTGCCGTGCAGCACGCCGGGGCTGCCGCCGATCAGCGATGCGGCGTGGCGCCCCGTTTCGAGCCCATCTCCCGCTGCTTCGACGCCGATCAGCTTCACGGCGGTGTCGTCGATGTAAGGATAGAAGATGCCCATCGCGTTCGAGCCGCCACCGACGCACGCGATCACGGCATCGGGCTGGCGGCCGGTCAGCTCGGGCATCTGCACGCGGCATTCATCGCCGATCACGCGCTGGAAATCGCGCACCATCATCGGGTACGGGTGCGGGCCGGCCACCGTGCCGATGATGTAGAACGTGTTTTCGACATGGGTTACCCAGTCGCGCATCGCCTCGTTGAGCGCGTCCTTGAGCGTACGCGAGCCCGATTCCACCGGTACCACCGTCGCACCGAGCAACTTCATCCGATAGACGTTGGCCGCTTGCCGGCGTACGTCTTCCGCGCCCATGTAGACGACGCACTCCATGCCGAAGCGGGCCGCGATCGTCGCCGTGGCCACGCCGTGCTGGCCGGCCCCGGTTTCGGCAATGACACGGGCCTTGCCCATGCGTTTGGCCAGCAGCGCCTGACCGATCACGTTGTTGATCTTGTGGGCGCCGGTATGATTCAGATCTTCGCGCTTCAAATAGAGCTGCGCACCACCGAGCAGCTCGCTCCAGCGCTGCGCGTGATAGATCGGGGAAGGACGGCCGACGAAATATTTGAGCTCGCGCTCGTACTCGGCGATGAACGCCGGGTCCTGGCGAAAATGTTCATAGGCAGCACGCAGCTCATCGAGCGCGTGAACGAGTGTCTCGGCCACGAACGTGCCGCCATACGGGCCGAAATGGCCCTGCTGATCGGGAAGGTTGTACATATTCGTCACTCTTGCAGAAGCGGCGCACGGGCCGCCGAAGGCTTTGCCGCGCCGCGTCGATTCACTGAGCATCCGCCTCGCGCACCGCGCGCACGAATGCCGCCATTCGGGCAGGATCCTTCATGCCCTTGGCGCCCGGCACTTCGATGCCGCTGGAGACATCGACCGCATACGGGCGCAAGCGATGAATCGCCTCACCGACGTTTTGCGCGTTCAACCCACCACTCAAAACGGCCCGACGCGCGAGCTCTGCAGGGATAAGTGACCAATCGAAAGTCTTCCCGCCGCCGCCATAGCCTTCGACATGGGTATCGAAAAGCAGGCCGCCGGCTGCTGAATAGTTAAGCGCCGATTCTACCAAATCGGCCGGCGTTGTCTCGGCCGCGATGCGTAGCGCGCGCAGCCACGGCAAACCGGCAACGTTGCCGAGCCGTTCGCATTGCCCCGGCGTCTCGTCGCCGTGGAACTGCAGCATGCCGAGCGGCACGTTGCTGGTCACTTCGCCGATCCATTCCTCGGTGGCGTTGACGAACAGCCCAACGGCCGTCACGAAAGGCGGCAAGCCCGCCACGAGGTCGATCGCCTCGGCCACCCCGACCGCCCGCGGGCTCGGCGGATAGAAGACGAGGCCGATCGCGTCGGCACCGAGCTCGACCGCGAGCGCAACATCGCTGCGACGCGACAGCCCGCACAGCTTGATGCGGGTGCGATGCGGCATGTGGCCTGCCGGTCCCGGCGAGGCTGCTGTCGTTGAGTTCATGTCATTCGCTCCAAATACCGCCGAAAGGCATGCTGCCGAGCGACGCGGGCGGCACCGCGAACGGCTCGGGATATCCCACGCGCGCCAGATAAAGCCCCTCGGGCATGAACGTGGGCGCTGCGCGGTCGCGATCCCGGCTCGCCAGCACATCGGCCATCCAGGTGGCGGGATAGCGCCCGCGCCCGACCGCCACGAGGCAACCCATCAGGTTGCGCACCATATGATGCAGGAACGCGTTGGCTCGAAAACGCAAGTGAACGATTTCGCCTGCCGCCCGGATGTCGATCTGATACAGATGCTTGACCGGCGTTTTCGACTGACACTCGGACGAACGGAACGCCGAAAAATCGTGCTCGCCGATCAGACATCGCGACGCCTCGCGCATCGCGTCGATGTCGAGCGGAGTATGGATCCAGCCTGCGCGGCCCGCGAGCATCGGGGAGCGCACCGGATGCACATGCAGCACATAGTAGTAGGTGCGCTCGAACGCGGAAAACCGCGCGTGAAACGTACCCGGCATGGGCTTCGCCCATTGCACGGCTACCGTGCGCGGCAAGAACGCGTTCGTGCCGCGCACCCATGAAAACGCCGCCCGGTCGAGTTCGGTATCGAAATGAACGACCTGCCCGAGGCCGTGCACGCCGGTATCGGTTCGCCCGGCCACGACGGTCTGCAGCGGCGTACGCGCGAACTCGGCCAATGCGCGCTCGAGCACGTCCTGCACGGTCTTGCCGTGCGGCTGCGATTGCCAGCCGTTGAATGCCGTGCCGTCGTATTGGATACCTAGAGCGATGCGCATTGGCGGACGCGGTCCTTCAGGAAAGCGGCGCGAGCGTCGCGAGCAGTGCACGCGCCTCGTCGCGCGTCGCCGGATCGTTCGATTCGATCACCTCATGGATCAGCGTGCGTGCGCCGCCCAGGTCGCCGAGCTCGATATATTCAGCCGCCAGCTCGAGCTTGTTGCGTGCGATCCTCGCAATCTCTTCGGGCGTGAACGCGAGTTGCGACGGTGTCGACTCCGCGGTCCCGGCCGAGTCGTCGGCTGGCAGGTCGAGGTCGAAGGCGAGCTTGAGCGGGCCGAAGCGCGCCGCCCCGAGACCGGCTACGGCAGGGGCAATGGCCGCGGACGCGACCGGCTCGTGTTCGGTCTTTTGCGGGGCTTCGGATTCGCCAATGGCTTCGGACGCGGGCGCCGCATGAGGCTCAGCGTCGCGACCGGGATCGAGTTCCGGTTCGTGCTCGTGCTCGTGCTCGACCTGATCCGCGAATCCGGGCTCGTGCCCGAGTTCGGCGTCGTCCGAAGAAAGATGCGCTTGGACTTTGTGCGGTTCCTGCTCTGGCTCTGAGCCGCGCGCATCTTCCTGCTCGACCGTGAACCCACGCTCGATCCCTTCGGCAGCGCCCATATCCGCCATTCCGTCCTCATGCGGCGTACCTTGCGCGCCATGCTCCGGCGCCGCTTCGACGCGCGGCGGCAGCCCCAGATCGAGATCGTTGAGTGCTGCAATCGCTTCTTCGGGGAAACGCGGCTCGCGCATGCCTGCCACTGTCCGTTCCTCCGGATCGGCCGCCTGCTGTACGGTCGGGGCCTCTTGGTTGGGCGCGGGCGACGGCACCGGGCGGACAGCTGCCTCGTCCTCATGCGGCTCGCGTGGCTCCGCGGCCGCAGCATGCGTGCTCGATTCGGCTTCCTCCGTCGCGGTAATCGACGATGCAGCAGGCAATTCGGAATGCCCGACTCCCGACAATTTCACTTCGACGTCCGGCTCGTGCTCGCCGCTTTGAGCCTGCGCCGAATGCGGCGGCAGTGCTTCCTCGCCGGCCACCGATTCGTCGAGCGTATCCTCGGCCTGCTCCGCGGAAATGGCATACAGCGGATTGTCGGGGTCGAGTTGCCGCCCGAGGGCCGCGATATGCAACCAATTCGGCCCCCGTCCGCCCGACAAATGCATGATGCGCTGGGCGATTTCATCGAAGCCGCGTGCGTTACCGCGTTCGGCGTAATGTCCGGCAAGACCCATCAGGGCGCGCTTGCTCGTCGGCGTTCGGGCCAGCGTGGACAGGTACTCGGCCTCGACCGGATCTCGCGGCCCCTCGGCGTGCGCAGGTGCGGGCTCGCGCTCAGCGATGGCATCTGCCGACGCAGTCCCCGACGCCGGTGCCGGCGCAGCCGTCGCGCGCGCGGCACGGCGTTTGCGCCCGCTCATCGCAAGCGCAACGATCAAGACGAGCAACGCCGCGACGATCGCCGACGCAACTGCGGCGATCGCCGGCACCGCCCCGCGCGCGACGCTGATGCCATAGCCGCCGATGCCGATGAAACGCTCGCCCGATTGCGGCGCACGCGTTGCCGGCAGGACCGCCGGCCCAGTCTGCTTGGGGGCCTGCGATGGCACGACGGCCGACGCGCCGCTCGCAGCCGCTGAGCTGCCCGATTCGCGCGCAGCTTTCGAGCCGAATCCGCGGCGTTGCAGATCCATCAACACGCGGTTCTTGAGCGCCAGCAACTGCTGCAGACTCGAGAACGTGTGCGGGCGTGCCGCCGTTGCGGGAGCACTGGCCGGCGCCGTCGATGCGGCGCCGGGCGCGGACGCGGCGGCTCCGCTGGCGCCCGCTCCCGATATGTCGGACGCCGTCGGGACGGCCGGCGCCTGCTGAATAGCGCCAGTCCACGCGTGAGCGCCGCCCGCGGCCGACGCTACCGGAGTGCTTGCCGGCGCCGCACCGTTCGGAGACTGCGCGGCGGCCCGAGGCGCCGCCGGCTCACCCGGCGCGCTGGCAGCGTTCGGCGAGGCCACTGCCCCACCCGCGGCGCTTGCTTCGGGGCTCGCCCCATGCGCGGGCGCGCTTGCGCCCGACGACGACGCGGCACCGCCTGACGGCGCAGGCGTAGCGCCGCGAGGTGCGCTCGCCGCAGCCGAAGCAGTCGCCGAAGTAGCGCCGGGCGCGCTCGCCGGCGCTGGAGCCTGGGCAACGACGGCCCCCGTCGAATCGAGCGGCGGGATAGTGAGGATCGCACCGAGCTTCATGAGGCTCGGATCGCCTCGCATGAACGAGGAAGGATTCGCATCGAAAATCGCCTTCGACGCGCGAGACAACACTGCGCGATCGTGCGATTGCGTGACGGCGATGGCAACGTCGTTCAGCGATTGCCCCGGCTTCACCGTGAACCGGGCCGCGGACTCGGCACCCGGGGCGGATGCCGCCGCGGCTGCGCTCGCCGGATCGGCTGCGAAGGCTCGCGGCGATGCGAAGACCATCGTGGCGACCGCAATCGCGAACACCGTGGCAGTGGCGATGCCAGCCGCCGCGCCGCGCGCGTAAGGTGCATCGGCAACAGTCCGCAACACAGGCGCGCGAGACGTCGAACGTGCTGTCATGTGGTTGTTCCGCGCATCGCGGCGCGGCCATGAATGTCGTTTGGAAAGGGACAAGGTCTGATACGGCAGCTTTGCATGGGTTGGAACAGTGCTCTGCATGAGGCCATGGGTGCACGAAGCACCTGTCGCACTTCATCCGGACCGACAGGAGAAGTACCCACCGCCATCGGCCGTTGCTCTGCATTGGGCCTCAGTAAGCGCTAAAGCGCTAACTGGGGCCGTTGCTCTGCATTGGGCCCCAGTAAGCGCTAAAGCGCTAACTGGGGCCGTAAAAAAAAAGCGCCGCGGCCGGCGCGACGCCTTTGGTCCTACGCCGCAAACGCGTAGTTTACGTTAGGAAGCGCGGCAAGACCACCGCGCAAGCCCGCGATGACGCTTCACTTGTCGAGCAAGATCCGCAGCATGCGGCGCAGCGGCTCCGCGGCGCCCCAGAGCAACTGATCGCCCACCGTGAATGCCGACAGATATTCGCCACCCATCGCGAGTTTGCGCAGCCGCCCGACCGGCACCGAGAGCGTGCCCGTGACCACGGCCGGCGACAGTTCGCGCATCGACGCTTCGCGCTCGTTCGGCACGACCTTCACCCAGTCGTTGGCCGACGCGAGGATGCCATCGATCTCGTCGAGCGGGACGTCCTTCTTGAGCTTGATCGTCAGCGCTTGCGAATGGCACCGCATCGCACCGATACGCACGCAAAGACCGTCGACAGGAATCGAGCCGGGCTGTCCCATCGCAGGCTTGCCCAGAATCTTGTTCGTCTCAGCGCCGCCCTTCCATTCTTCCTTGGACATGCCGTTGCCGAGGTCCTTGTCGATCCACGGGATCAGCGAGCCGGCCAGCGGCACGCCGAAGTGATCGGTCGGCATGGCATCGCTCGTCATCGCCGCCAGCACGCTGCGGTCGATATCGAGAATGGCCGACGACGGATCGGCCAGCGCATCCTTGGCTGCGCCATGCAGCGCGCCCATTTGCGCGAGCAGCTCGCGCATGTTCTGCGCGCCGGCACCCGATGCGGCCTGATAGGTCATGGCCGTCATCCAGTCGACGAGGTTTTCGCGGAAGAGGCCGCCCAGCGCCATCAGCATCAGGCTGACGGTGCAGTTGCCGCCGATGAAGTTTTTCGTGCCCTTGACGAGCGCATCCTTGATGACGTCGAGGTTCACGGGATCGAGAATGATGACGGCATCGTCTTTCATCCGCAGTGACGATGCGGCATCGATCCAGTAGCCATTCCAGCCCGCCGCGCGCAGCTTCGGAAAGACCTCGTTCGTGTAGTCGCCGCCCTGGCACGTAATGACGACATCGCACTTTTTCAGCTCATCGATATTCGTCGCGTCCTTGAGCCGGGTCTCGTTCCTCGCGAACGCTGGCGCATTGCCGCCCGCGTTGCTCGTGCTGAAAAAAACGGGCTCGATCAGCTCGAAATCGCCCTCTTGCTGCATACGCTGCATCAGGACGCTGCCGACCATACCGCGCCAACCTACGAGACCTACGTTCATGATTATCCCTTCGAATGGACGCTTCCCCGCAACCTTGCCCGGCGTGACCGCGCGGGGAAGACGGGCGGACACGGCGGACGATCAGCTTTTCGTGATCGTTTTGGGGGTAATCGTTTTGATCGAAACGATGCCGGCCACGCCGATGGCGCCGGCAATGACGAATCCCTGCGCACCGAGCGTTGCGCCAACGAGCGTTGCTATCGAGGGGATAGAGGGGATTCGCAGCATCGCGACAGTCTACACGAAAACGTCTTTCGGTGTCCTTACAATGCCGCGCGCACGGCATCGCCCATCTCGGCCGTGCCGACCTGGCGGCAGCCCGGTGTCGCGATGTCGCCCGTCCGGTATCCGGCTTCGAGCACCTGCTGCACCGCCTTTTCGATGCGCTCGGCTTGCTCCGCCTTGTTCAGCGAATAGCGCAGCATCATGGCGGCCGACAGAATCGTGGCGAGCGGATTGGCCACGCCCTTGCCCGCGATATCGGGCGCCGAACCATGCGAGGGCTCGTAAAGGCCCTTGTTGTTCTTGTCGAGCGAAGCCGACGGCAGCATTCCGATCGATCCCGTCAGCATCGCCGCTTCGTCCGAGAGGATGTCGCCGAACATGTTGCCCGTGACGATCACATCGAACGATTTCGGCGCCTTGACGAGCTGCATCGCCGCATTGTCGACGTACATATGCGAAAGCTCGACGTCGGGGTACGCCTTGGCGACCTCGATCATGACTTCCTTCCAGAGCTGCGATGTTTCGAGCACGTTCGCCTTGTCCACCGAAGTCAGCCGCTTGCCGCGCTTTTGCGCCGCCTGGAACGCGACATGCGCGATGCGGCGCACTTCGGGCTCGGAGTAGCGCATCGTGTCGAAACCTTCGCGCTCCCCTTCGAACGCACCGTCGGGTGCCGGGCGAATGCCGCGCGGCGCGCCGAAATAGATGTCGCCGTTGAGCTCGCGCACGATCAGGATGTCGAGCCCCGAGACGATCTCGGGCTTGAGCGACGATGCGCCGGTCAGTTGGGGATAGCAGATCGCCGGACGGAAGTTGGCAAAAAGCTGCAGATGCTTGCGCAGACCGAGGATGGCCTGCTCGGGACGCAAGGCGCGTTCGAGCGAATCGTATTTCCAATCGCCGACGGCGCCGAACAGAATGGCATCCGCCTCCTTCGCGAGCGCGAGCGTGGACTCGGGCAGCGGGTGGCCATGTGCCTCGTAGCCCGCGCCGCCGACGGGCGCCTCCTCGAGTTCGAACGACTCGCCGAGCGCGCCGAGCACTTTGACCGCTTCCTTGACGATTTCCGGACCGATGCCGTCACCGGGCAGCACTGCAATCTTCATGCATCCTTCCTGTGTACGTGATGTTGGGTTGTCTGAGGGACTGCCGCAGCCACTTGAACCGCAGGCCCCGACGGACGTTCAGCCGACGATCCGGTGAGCGAGCCACGGCTGCTTTGCCAGCCGCTCCGCCTCGAACGCACGGATCTTGTCCGCCTGCCGCAGCGTCAGCCCGATGTCGTCGAGCCCGTTCAATAAGCAGTACTTACGAAACGCGTCGACTTCGAACGAATACTCGCGGCCGTCCGGCGTGCGAACGCATTGCGCAGCGAGATCGATCGTCAGTTGATAGCCGTTGAACGCATACGTCTCGTTGAACAGGTGATCGACCTGCTGCTCCGTCAGGACGATCGGGAGCAGACCGTTCTTGAAGCAGTTGTTGAAGAAAATATCGGCAAAACTCGGTGCGATCAGCGCACGAAAGCCGTACTGCTCCAACGCCCAAGGCGCGTGTTCGCGCGAGCTGCCGCAGCCGAAATTTTTGCGTGCGAGCAGGATCGACGCGCCTTGATAGCGCGGCTGATTGAGCACGAAATCGGGGTTGAGCGGGCGGCGCGAATTGTCCTGTCCCGGCTCCCCGTGGTCGAGATAGCGCCACTCGTCGAACAGATTGGGACCGAAGCCCGTGCGCTTGATCGACTTCAGAAACTGCTTCGGCATGATCGCGTCCGTATCGACGTTCTCACGATCGAGAGGCGCGACGATGCCCGTATGTACGATGAACTTATCCATGTTCGGTTGCTCCGCCTCAGCCCAGCTTGCGAATATCGACGAAATGTCCCTCGATGGCCGCGGCAGCCGCCATCGCCGGACTCACGAGATGGGTGCGCCCGCCCGCGCCCTGCCGCCCTTCGAAGTTGCGGTTCGAAGTGGACGCGCAGCGTTCGCCCGGCTCGAGCCTGTCGGCGTTCATCGCAAGGCACATGGAGCAGCCCGGCTCGCGCCACTCGAAACCTGCTTCCCGGAACACCTTGTCGAGCCCTTCGCGCTCGGCTTGCGCCTTCACGAGACCCGAGCCCGGGACGACCATCGCGAGCCGGATATTGGACGCCACCTTGCGGCCGAGTTTTTTGACGACATACGCTGCGGCACGCAGATCTTCGATGCGCGCGTTCGTGCACGAGCCGATGAAAATCTTGTCGAGCTTGATCGATTCCATCGGTACGTTCGGCTCGAGCGCCATATATTGCAGCGCCCGTTCCATCGCCGCGCGTTTGACGGGGTCTTTCTCGCGCTCGGGATCGGGCACGCGCGAATCGATCGGCGTGACCATTTCCGGCGAGGTGCCCCACGTGACTTGCGGCACGATCTGAGTCGCATCGAGTTCGACCACGCGATCGAACACGGCACCCGGGTCCGATGTGAACGTGCGCCAGTACTCGACGGCGACGTCCCATTCTGCGCCCTGCGGGGAGAACGGGCGGCCTTTCAGGTAGTCGATCGTCGTGTCGTCCACGGCGACCATGCCGGCGCGCGCGCCCGCTTCGATCGCCATATTGCAGACGGTCATGCGGCCTTCCATCGAGAGTGCGCGAATGGTCGAGCCGCCGAATTCGATGGCATAGCCGGTGCCGCCCGCGGTACCGATCTTGCCGATGATCGCGAGCACGATGTCTTTCGCCGTGCAGCCGCGCGGCAGTTGGCCCTCGACTTTGACGAGCATGTTCTTGCTCTTTTTCTGCAGCAGCGTTTGCGTGGCAAGCACGTGCTCCACTTCCGACGTGCCGATGCCATGCGCAAGCGCGCCGAATGCGCCATGCGTCGACGTGTGCGAGTCTCCGCAGACGATCGTCATGCCCGGCAGGGTCGCGCCTTGTTCGGGCCCGATGATATGAACGATGCCCTGACGCAGGTCGTTCATCTTGAACTGCGTAATGCCGAAGGCGTCGCAGTTGGCATCGAGCGTATCGACCTGCAACTTCGAAACCGGATCGGCAATGCCGTGGCTGCGGTCCGTGGTCGGCACGTTGTGGTCGGATACCGCGAGGTTCGCGCTGACGCGCCAAACCGGACGCTCGGCCAGCTTCAGGCCTTCGAATGCCTGCGGGCTCGTGACCTCGTGCAGCAGTTGACGATCGATGTAAAGCAGGGTGGTGCCGTCTTCTTCGGTGTGAACGACGTGCGAATCCCAGAGCTTGTCGTAAAGAGTCTTTGGCATGGTATGCGGGGGAATGAATCGAATCACGGGCGATTTCGGTTCGGTCGATTATGCCACGCAGACCGGTCGCGGGGTACTGGATGCGTGAAAAAAGTGATAAAAAACAGTGGGTTATGGTGGTAGTCGCGGTACCTGGATCGCTACTACCATCTCCGCGGGCCGCGGCGCCGGGCTAGCGTTGGGCGGCCTTCTGCCCGCGATGCCAATAGCCTACGCGTCGCCCGTTTGGCGACCGACAGGTCAGCCAGTGAGGGTCGTGCACCAGGACGTCCAGTTTGACTAGTACTTTCGGTCGACCTCCGCCGCTCCCCCAGCGACGGTAACATGAGGCCCTCGTGGAGCCCGTACCGTTGCCAAGCGACAGAAGTGCCTCGGTCCTAGCAGGGATACGCGCATCGTCATTTGTTCTGTGGAGTTTCGGTCGTATGCAGAAAACGGTTTGGCTTTCCTATGATCTCGGCGTCAAAGGCGATTACGCCAATCTGTATCGGTGGCTAGACAACGTAAAGGCCATGGAATGCGGCGATAGCGTCGCCTATTTCAAGGTCGATATCGACGACAATGAATCCGTGCCGGACTTCATCAAGACGGAGCTCGAATCAAACGTTGAATTTTCGAAAACAGATCGCGTATACATAGTATGGACGAATGGCGATGGCTCCCATAAAGGACGATTCATTATCGGCAAGCGGAAAGCATCTCCATGGCAAGGATATGGTGAGTTCGGGCCTGGCGAGGATGACCTTTGATGGCAAAAAATATTCTCATCGATACAGGGTATTGGATTGCACTGCTCAACGAAAGAGACAGGCATCACGCGACCGCACGCGTGTTGGAGGACGATCTGTCCGTCCATACTCTCTTGATTCCGTGGCCCACGCTATTTGAATGCGTCGATACCCGCTTGGCACGCCGAAAGGATTCGGTGATTCGATTCAAACATTTGCTGCTGCGTCCGCGCACCGCACTAGTCGACGACTCGCCGTATCGACACAAATCTCTGCATTTTGTACTTGAAGAAACCAATCATACGCTCAACCTAACGGACCATATAATTCGATCCATGATTCAGGATGTCCAGCTTTCGATAGATGCGTTTGTCGGATTCAACCCTGGCGACTTTTACGATGTCTGCGCGGCACGCGGGGTCGATATGCTCTATCGAAACTGAACTTTTTTTTCCCAGGCGGCGATCGACTCGGCCGATCGCAAGGTTCCGTTCTATCTACACGCCAAATCAAATCACGTTCGCCGACACACACCTGTCACACACAGCGCTTTCACTTCAGGACGCGCAATTCGCGCGATGGACACTGGAGCTAACGATGACAAGAGATCGGTATGTGAAGGGTGGCTTGCGGACTGAATCTAACGTGAATTGGTGGCGATTCTTGCGGAACGTCGCCTGTCTTGCGGTGGCGGCCGCCTCGGCGGTGTGGCCTGCCGCCGATTCGTTCGCCCACGATGAGGACGGGAACAGCGAAAGCCGTGCATACGCCATCGGGCTATGGGGCGATCTGCCGTACTCCGACATGCAAGCGCAGGTCGGTGTGCCGAACCTCATCGCGGACATGAACTCGCAAAAACTCGCGTTTACCGTTCATGACGGCGATCTCAAGGCTGGCAGCGGCACGCCTGGATCGGCAACGCCTACAACGTGTAGCGACGCACTCTACGTGCAGGCGCTCGGATATTTCAACGCGTTGAAGTCAGCCGCGATGTTGACTCCTGGCGACAACGACTGGACGGACTGCGATCGCGCCTCGAACGGCGCCTTTTCGTCGCGGGAGAGGCTCGACCACGAGCGCAAGGTCTTCTTCGATTCCCCCTATTCGCTCGGACAACGACCGATGCTTCAGGAGGTTCAAACCGACCGGCTTTGCCTGAACAATGACAATCAACTCGCAAGCTGTGTCGAGAATCGTCGCTGGATGCTGCACGGTGTCGTCTACGCGACGCTCAATATCCAAGGCTCGTGCAACAACCTCTGCGATACGAAACCGGACCCCGCGGAATTTGCGGCGCGCAACCGTGCCGATATCCTCTGGATGCAGCAGACGTTTCAGGAGGCCATAGCGCGCCACGCTTCAGCTGTCATGTTTATTTCGCAGGCCGACCCGGGGTGGGATAACTCCGACGCGACGCGCGCACCTACGCGCGACCCCAAGACCCTGGTCGAAAACGACTCGCTACCGAGCTCCGACCCCGCCTATCCCGGCCCCACTCCCGATGGTTTCAAGGACTTCCTGCTTGCACTGCGCGACGAAGTGATTGCCTTCCGAAAACCCGTTGCCTACGTGCATGGCGATTCGCACTATTTCCGCATCGATCGCCCATTTCTTGACGCGCAAGGCAGACGGCTCGAGAACTTCACCCGCGTCGAAACGTTCGGCGATAACCAGGCTCACGGCAACAACGATGTGCATTGGTTAAAAGTGTTCGTCGATGACCGCAGCCGTGAGGTGTTCTCGTTTCAGCCGCAGATCGTACCGGCCAATCGAACCGCTGTTCCGCAGCCCTGAAGCGTTGAATTGAAGCTGAGCCGAGGGCCGCAAAAGCGACTTGTGCCACTGGCGCCGGCATTCGGCTCATGTCTCCTCGTCTTGCTGCGTGGCCCCCGCTTTCGGCAACGTTTGCACGCGCGTCGCGCGCTCCAGATCACGGGCCGCGGCAACGATCGCTTTCGCATCGGCGACGGCATCCTTCACTGTCGTCGCCCAGCCAAGGGAGCGAGCCACCCCGATTGCCTTGATCTCGTTTCGAACGCTTGCCTGCGCGGCGGCAAAGCGCTTTTCTGCCTTCGCGTAGTCGGTGCGCAGTTGCGCTTTCGCTTCGCGTTGAGCCGTCGGCCAATCCGTGTCGCGCGGCGCGCCCGAAGCCCGCTGCATGCGTCGCGTCGCAATTTGCCGAGCCTCCCGCTCGAGTTCCGCGCCGCGCGGCCGCCCGCTCGGATCGCGCTTCGCGATGCCGAGCGCCGAGAGGCTGCCCTTCAACGCACCGCCCAGCCCCGAACGATTGCGTCCGATCTGCTGGGCCTGGGTCGCCGTCAGCGGCGCGGCCATCCTCTTTTCGATCCGCTGCGTGAACCGCCTGTCCAGCACCGTTCGGGCGTCGAGCATCTTGTCGGCGCTCGGCGGCTGCTCCTTGAGCGCATGACGAATTTCATCGATCGTTTCGTGAGGCGCAAGTTCGGTGAGTTTCGCCGCCGCCTCGAAGGCCCGGTCGGCCGCGGCCGGACCGTTTGAAGCACCATAGCGGCCGTAGCTCTTGACGCCGAGCGCCAGGCGGGTATGGCGCGCGTCTTCGGCGTACACCGCGGAACCTTCCGACCAGGCGTCCATGACGATCACGTTCTTGCGGCCCCGGCCCTTGCGCAATTCGCTCCAGGCATGGTCGACCAGCGGGCGCGCTGCGAAATGGACGGCTTCGTCGGGGGCATCCAGCTTCCCAGCGTGCAGATGCATGGCGACAGCAGCGTGGTTGCTGCAGACGCCCGCCCGCGCGAACATCGCCGCACCTGCAACGTTCGGCGCATCTTCGAATCCGGGTGCCTTGCCTTTCGCCAGGTCCTGGGCCAGTTCCTGAGCGAGGTACGCGCGCGCGAGGGACTCGCCACCGGTGGCTTCGACGTCCGAACGGACGTTGCCGCGTCCCCATGGAAGCAGCTTGCGCGTCTGCACGACGGTTTCGTGGGCGGACCTCAGGCGCCCAAGCTCCTGCTCCGGCACGGCGCGGCCGTCGATCTCGCGCGCCAGCAGATAGCCGGCTAGCGGGAGCTCCTCGTGTCGCTCGACGTGATGAGGATGTCCGCCATCGGCAAGGCCGAAGTCCTCGTGTGCAGACGTGCCGTGCGCCGGAGAAGGGACTGCGGATAGTGACCCGTGTTCGGCGCCGCCATCATCGTCGACTTCCTCCTCATCGTCCTCGGCGAGCACATCGAGCGACCGGCTCGGATCACCGGTGCCGCGGCCGAGCGGCATCGCTGGCGGCGCCAGGACATCCGAACGATGGGCTGATTGCGCCGGTTGCGCTTCTGGACGAGCACCGGTCGTTCCAGCCGGTGCGGTGCCTTGCCGCGCCTCTACTTCAAGCAATTCTCGTAACGAAACCCGAGGGCGTCCGGTCGTCTCGTTCTGCAAGAGCCCAGCAGTCGCAACCGGCTGAGTGATCGGGCCAGGGTTCTCGGAAGCGCCCGCTTTTTTGCCCGCGCGACGCAGCGGATTGAGCCGCTCCAGCATCGACGAGACGCTCCGTGCGCGGGACGATGAACGCCCGTCACGCTTATCTGCAGTCCGCCGTTCGCTCGTTATCGAGGGTCCGTCGTTGGTTAGAGGTTGCGCAGAGCTAAGGCGCACATCTTTGCTCATGTTTTTCTCCGCACTGATGGCCGGTCCCTACGACGATGACGGACCGACCTTAGCAATGCGCGCGCGGCCGCTCGGGCTGACGAGCGAAATAGATGCGAGTTCGGCGAATGGCAGTCGTCGAGGCGCGTTTGCAACCGCGGTCGTCTCGCGTTTTTCGCCGTTATTTCGCTGTGCGCAAACGATAGACACACTATTCAAAGCTACGTTGTACGTCTTGCGCCGCGCTGCACCCTCGAGCCCACGCCCCCAGCGGGCAACCGGGCCATCCGCTCCGGGCGGCGGCTTGACCGGCGCCGTCCTAAGGAGTCTTGATGTGCGGAGAATAGGCGCTACGTCTTCACAGACGAGCAGCAGCAATCCAGCGATCGGGAACGCCGTCGCTCAGCATCCAGGCGGCAACGCGATGCGTGCCGCGACATCGTCCGTCTTCGAAAATCTGCGGCCCCGCGCGGACCGCACTGAGGGCGGATCCGGCTCCCAAGTCGCGCAACCGACGATCGGCCGTGCCCGTCTACCGCTCGCCGGATATTTGTATGCGCGAGCGTCCATTCGAAGAACGATCGATGCACAAGACGCTGCCTCACTGATCGACGGGCAAGACACGCTGACGGAAACCAGAGCGATCCTGCGCAAAGGGCGCGGCAATGTCGTCACGACAACCTGCAAACGAATTTCGTGGCGGTAGGCCGCTCGCAGGCCGCACTCGTTGGGCAGCGCGCGCTGCAATCGGTGCTCCAGAGCCGCACCAAAGACCCGGCCGGCGTGCGTCTATCGAATACGCTGCCGCAAGAAGAGATCACTGGCCTGACTGGGGATGCCCCAGGCCGTGTCGCCGCCATGGGTTCCTACATGGCGCTCGCGGCCGGCTCCATCGTGAACGAAAGCGGATACTGCGACGCTCATGCCTATGTGTCGCTGGTCCAACATGCGCCAAAACTGGGCGCACGAGAGATGCTGACAATCGTCGGGGCCTATTCGCCGTTTCCACATACGTGGGCGAACGTCGAACGAAGGCGCGGCGCAGGACAACAGGTGATTCTCGACTCATGGGCGGAGGGGCCCGCAATACTTGCCGAAGACTCTCGTCGTCAGGGGCCGCATGTCGCGTCGAATTCGCCGCCTACGCAGGACGGCAGCCCGTATCAGCCGGTCGTCATAGGCGATGTCACGCTGGACCTTGCCCTGACCCAGGCGAGCGCCCGGTTGTTTGCGAGCGGCGTCGGGAAGATGGCGAATGCGATGCAAAACGATCGGCGAATCATGCGGACGTTCGAAGATACCGCGCGGCGTATGACATCGAAATGGGTCCGCTTAGCGTCGCGACCCGGCGTGAACTTCGAGACAATCCGCGGGGCTTATTCCCCGATGTCGGTACTCAGCCATGTATTCGTTCAAGCCGTAAGGGACGCGCAAACGCGGCCCGGGCGTGCGACGGATCAGCCGGCATCGATCATGGCGGATGTCCGTGCGGCAGGCGTCGCGAGGCACTTCGGATTGGGCATTCGTGCGGCGACGCGCGATACGACGATCGCGGATGTCAAGGAGGCGTCGGAAACGCTGCTCGCTTCCGGCAGGCTCCCGGTTCGCTGACGAACCGCAATGTTCGCCTCGCGGCAGCGAAGCAATCCATCGCGCAGATTAGGGTTCGTTCATGTCGAACACTGACCCAGGCTACCGAACGATGGCTGACGATTCTTGCGTGGAGAGGACGGAGAAATATCGCGTCCAGGTGAGCGACGGGCGCCTCTTTCTGCATTTGGCGAACGACGAGAACGGTGCCATGACGGTCATGGAACTCGCGCAGCCGAACGATCTTCCCGCTCTCTACACGCGAAAGATGTTGCTGCCGCTGGCCTTCATCCCCTCAGCGACCGACGTCTTGCTGATCGGACTCGGCGGAGGCCAGCAGGCCAAATTCATTCACCGATACCTGCCCGAGCTGCGAACGATTGGATTGGAGATAGACGCGGAAGTGGTCGAACTCGCGCGCACGCATTTCGGGCTTCCTCCTGACGATGAACGATTGCGTGTGGTGGTCCAGGATGGCGCCGACTTTGTTCGAAACCATGGCGACGAACAGTGCGACTTGATTCTGTCGGATGCGTTCGGCGAGGGCTACCGCCCGGTCGATGCGTTGCACACGCCGGACTTTTACCGGGAATGTCATCGAATCTTGCGCCCGGGCGGTGTGATGACGGTGAACGTCTACGAGCCGACCGCCGAGTGGGCCGCTCGATTCATGTCGACTGTATCGAGCGTATTCACGTGCAGAAAATTCATTTCGATCTCGCCCGTCCAAGGCGTGATGGCACTTTGGAAAGGCCGCCCCGACCTCGATTGGGACGCGATCGGCGATCGAGCAGCGCGATTGGACAGCAAGACCGGGCTCGGCTTTTCGGCATTTGTCGATGGCTTGAAAAACGAGTGAACTGTTTGCCGCGGAATCATCGTTCTGCGTTCATCGATGAGCTGCGAGTGGTCCGCCTGGCTTGCTCCACGCACGCGGACCGCGGATGCAAAAAAGCCCCGGCCAAATCACTTGCCGGGGCGCTGTCGAGGCCATGGCATACCAGGGCCCCATCAAGACTTCGTGATCAACGCTTATCGATCGGTTTGGCTTCGCGCGGGCTTTCGCCGATGAAGAGCTGACGCGGACGACCGATCTTCTGTTCGGCCTCCGAAATCATTTCGTTCCACTGAGCGATCCAGCCGACAGTACGGGCCATTGCGAAGATGCAGGTGAACATCGACGTCGGAATGCCGAGTGCGCGCTGCACGATACCCGAATAGAAGTCGACGTTCGGATAAAGCTTGCGCGAGACGAAGTATTCGTCCTCGAGCGCGATCTTCTCGAGCTGCATCGCCAGTTTGAAGAGCGGATCGTCATGCAGGCCGAGCTCTTCGAGCACTTCGTGGCACGTCTCGCGCATGAGCTTCGCACGCGGGTCGTAGTTCTTGTAGACGCGGTGGCCGAAGCCCATCAACTTCACGCCCGAATTCTTGTCCTTCACCTGCTTGATGAACTCGGGGATGTTGTCGGGCGAGCCGATCTGCTCGAGCATGTTGAGCGCAGCTTCGTTCGCGCCGCCATGCGCCGGGCCCCACAGACAAGCGATACCGGCAGCGATACATGCGAACGGGTTTGCCCCGGAAGAACCTGCCAGACGCACCGTCGAAGTCGATGCGTTCTGCTCGTGATCCGCATGCAGGATCAGGATCCGATCGAGCGCGCGCACCAGCACGTCGTTGATCTTGTAGTCCTCGCACGGGTTCGAGAACATCATCCGCATGAAGTTCGCGCTGTACGAGAGGTCGTTCTTCGGATAGACGAACGGCTGACCGATGCTGTACTTGTAGGCCATGGCCACGAGCGTCGGCAGCTTGGCGATCATGCGGATCGCCGATACGTCGCGATGATGCGGATTCGTGATGTCGAGCGAGTCGTGGTAGAACGCCGACAGCGCGCCAACCGATGCGACGAGAATCGACATCGGATGCGAGTCGCGACGGAACCCGCGGAAGAAGAACTGCATCTGCTCGTGCACCATCGTGTGACGCGTGACGGTGCCCACGAATTCTGCCTTCTGCGCCTTGTTCGGCAGCTCGCCTTTCAGCAGCAAATAGCACGTCTCGGGGAAATCCGCGACTTGCGCAAGCTCGTCGATCGGATAGCCGCGATAGAGCAGTTCGCCCTTATCGCCGTCGATGTACGTAATGGCCGAATTGCACGATGCCGTCGACATGAAGCCCGGGTCGTACGTGAATTTGCCGGTCTGACCGTACAGTTTGCGGATGTCGATCACGTCCGGGCCCATCGTGCCCTTGTAAATCGGCAGTTCGACGCTCGGCGAATTATCGCTGAACGATAGCGTGGCTTTAACATCTGACGGAGTCATGGCATCCTCAATCGAAGTTGGAACGGTTTTCCGATCATGCGCGCGCGGCGCCCCACACCTGCGACGCTCATACAGCGCGCAAAAGCCCCAGCACCCGGACGACAGCCGGGTCGGAAAGTTCGCCTTCCGGTTCCTTGCGAGCGAGAAGCAAGTCCATCAGGTCGTTGTCGCTCAGCTCGAACAGGCGCGTCAAGGCGCCCACGTCGTCGTCGCTGAGGCTCTGCTCGTAACGGCTGAAAAAACGCTCGAAGATAAGATCGTTTTCCAGCAGACCCCGCCGCGCGCGCCAGCGCAGGCGCGCGCGGCGCAGTGGGTCGGATTGATGCGCGGTGTCTTCCATCTCAAACGGTACGACGGACCATCAATTCCTTGATCTTGCCGATCGCCTTCGTCGGATTGAGACCCTTCGGGCACACGTCGACGCAGTTCATGATCGTATGGCAACGGAACAGACGATACGGATCTTCCAGGTTGTCGAGCCGCTCGCCCGTCGCCTGGTCGCGGCTGTCCGCAATGAACCGGTACGCCTGCAAGAGCCCCGCCGGGCCGACGAACTTGTCCGGATTCCACCAGAAGCTCGGGCACGAGGTGGAGCAACTCGCACACAAGATACACTCATACAGCCCATCGAGTTCGTCACGTTCCTCAGGCGATTGCAAACGCTCCTTCTCGGGCGGCGGCGTGTCGTTGATGAGGTACGGCTTGATCGAGTGGTATTGATTGAAGAACTGCGTGAAGTCGCAGATCAGATCGCGCACCACGGGAAGGCCGGGCAACGGGCGCAGCACGATCTTCTGCGGCAGCTCGTTCAGGTTGGTCAAGCATGCCAGACCGTTCTTGCCGTTGATGTTCATTGCGTCCGAGCCGCAGACGCCTTCGCGGCACGAACGACGGAACGAAAGCGTTTCGTCGACGGATTTCAGCTTGACGAGCGCGTCGAGCAGCATCCGCTCATGCTCGAGTTCGAGCTCGTACGTCTGCATGCGCGGCGCCGCGTCTTTATCGGGGTCGTAGCGATAGATTTCGAAAATTCGTTTTGCCATTTTCAGCTGTCCTTGGAATGGGCCGCGTTAGAACGTCCGCGCCTTCGGCGGCACCGATTCGACCGTCAGCGGCTTCATGTGCACCGGCTTGTAATCGAGGCGATCGCCTTCGCTGAACCACAGCGTATGGCGCAGCCAGTTGTCGTCGTCGCGGTGCTCGTAATCGCTTTGCGCGTGCGCGCCGCGGCTTTCCTTGCGGGCCTCGGCCGAGACTATCGTCGCGCGCGCCACTTCGATCAGATTGGCGAGCTCCAGTGCTTCGACGCGTGCCGTGTTGAACACCTTCGATTTGTCCTTCAGGTGCACATGATTGACGCGCTCGGCCAGCTCCTTGATCTTCTCGACGCCTTCGGCCAGCAGCTTCGAGGTGCGGAAAACGCCCGCGTGCGTTTGCATCGAGGTGCGGATATCGCCGGCAATCGCCTGCGTGTATTCGCCCGAGCTCGACTTGTCGAGCTTGTCGAGGCGCGCGAGCGAGAAGTCGGCGGCGTCGAGCGGCAGCGGCTTGTGCTCCTTGATGTCCTTGACGTGCTTGACGATATGGTTGCCGGCCGCGCGGCCGAACACCACGAGATCGAGCAGCGAATTGGTGCCCAGGCGGTTCGCGCCGTGCACGGAGACGCACGAACATTCGCCCACGGCGTAAAAGCCGTTGACCGGATCTTCGTGGCCGCGCGACGTACCGACGACCTGACCGTGAATGTTCGTCGGAATACCGCCCATCTGATAGTGGATAGTCGGCACGACGGGAATCGGCTCTTTGATGCAATCGACGTTGGCGAACTTCAGCGCGATCTCGCGGATCGACGGCAGACGCTTCATGATCGTCTCCGCACCGATGTGCGAGAGATCGAGCAGCACGTGGTCCTTGTTCGGGCCCACGCCGCGGCCTTCCTTGATCTCCTGGTCCATCGAGCGCGAGACGAAGTCGCGCGGCGCGAGGTCCTTCAGCGTCGGCGCGTAACGCTCCATGAAGCGCTCGCCGTTGGCGTTGCGCAAGATACCGCCTTCGCCGCGCACGCCTTCCGTGATCAGCACGCCCGCGCCGGCCACGCCGGTAGGATGGAATTGCCAGAATTCCATGTCCTGCAGCGCAATACCCGAGCGTGCGGCCATGCCGAGACCGTCGCCCGTGTTGATGAACGCGTTCGTCGATGCCGCGAAAATCCGGCCCGCACCGCCCGTCGCGAACAGCGTGCACTTGCCTTCGAGAATGTAGACGTCGCCCGTTTCCATCTCGAGCGCCGTCACGCCGAGCACGTCGCCATCGGCGTCGCGAATCAGATCGAGCGCCATCCATTCGACGAAGAACTGCGTCTTCGCGGCGACGTTTTGCTGATAGAGCGTATGCAGCAGCGCGTGACCGGTGCGGTCCGCGGCCGCGCAAGCGCGCTGCACGGGTTTTTCGCCGTAGTTCGCGGTGTGGCCGCCGAACGGGCGCTGATAGATCGTGCCGTCCGCATTGCGGTCGAACGGCATGCCGAAGTGCTCCAGTTCGTAGACGGCATTCGGCGCTTCGCGGCACATGAATTCGATCGCGTCCTGGTCGCCGAGCCAGTCGGAGCCCTTGATCGTGTCGTAGAAATGGTAGTGCCAGTTGTCTTCGCTCATGTTGCCGAGCGATGCACCGATGCCGCCTTGTGCGGCGACCGTATGCGAGCGCGTGGGGAACACCTTCGACAGCACGCAGACCGACAGGCCCGCGCGCGCCAGTTGCA
Organism: Paraburkholderia sp. NMBU_R16; assembly: GCF_013282575.1. Taxonomy (GTDB): domain Bacteria; phylum Pseudomonadota; class Gammaproteobacteria; order Burkholderiales; family Burkholderiaceae; genus Trinickia. The sequence goes on along the minus strand of NZ_JAAAYE010000014.1, from coordinate 12,343 downwards.
GCGAAGCGCGCATCCCCGAACCGCCGGCGCCCACGATGACCACGTCAAAGCGGCGACGCGGCAGAGAATTCTTGATTGCAGCCATTCTTTTACACTCTCCAGAGAATCTGCGCAGCGTAGCCCGCACACGCGAGCAGCCAAACGATCGTCAGCGCTTGCAGCGTGAGACGCACGCCGGTGGGCTTCACGTAATCCATCCAGATGTCGCGCACGCCGACCCAGGCGTGATAGAAGAGCGAGAGCAGCGTGACGAAGGTCGCGAGCTTCATCCACTGCGTGGCGAAGATCGATGCCCAGCCCTCGTACGAGAAATCGCGCGCGCCGAAAAACCAGACGAGCAGGATGACGGTATAGATCGCCATGATCGTGGCGGTGATGCGTTGCGCGAGCCAATCGCGCAAACCGTAATGCGCGCCTACGACGAGGCGCTTCGAGCCGATTCGATTATTGGCTGCCATTTCTCAGAATGCTCCGAACAGTTTGAGCGCGAAGGCGATCGTGAGGACCGACGAGACTACGAAGACAACGATGGAAGTGCGCTTGCCGCTCTCCTTCGAGACCGCATCGTGGTTCGTATCCATCAGCAAATGGCGGATACCGGCGCAGAAATGAAAGAGAAAAGCCCACGCGAGAACGAGCGTGATGAGCTTGACGAGGATGTTGGAGAGAAAGAGCTTGAAGACTTCGAAGCTCAGTTCGGAGGTGAGGCTTTGATCGAAGAGGTAGAGCAGAAACGGAAGGAATACGAACAATAGCGCACCGCTCACGCGGTGCAGAATCGATACACGCCCCGCCAGAGGAAGACGATACGCCGTCAATATCTGACCGATGCCGATGTTCCGGAACTCCGGCCTCGGCTTTTTTACGGCTTCTGCCATACTAGACCCCTACTATGTAGTCACACTAACCCGCGATTTTAGCGCCTTTTCATACCGCGGCGCAGCGAAAAACCTCGAACCTCATGACGGCGATCGCCCGCGCGGAGACTTCGCCGAACCGGACATGCCCCGCGCAGCGGGGGTTTGTCAGCGCTTGGCAGTGCCACCGCAGCGCCTCAGCTCAGGTCGTTCTGATAGTAGTACCCGGTTGTGACATACCAACCGCGGCGCACTTCGACCGCGCGATCGCCGTACGTATAGGACACGCGCTCCACGGACAACAACGGAAATCCTGCCGGCACGCCGAGCAGACCGGAAACCGGAGCCTCGGCCGCCACGGCGCGGATCTTCTCGGACGCGCGGATCATCCGCGTGCCGAACTCCGCTTCGAACATCGCGTAAAGCGGCCCCTTGTACTCGCTGAGCCGCTCGAACGTCAGACCGCGAAAAACGCCGCCGGGCAACCAGATCTCATCGAAAACCGTCGTCGCGCCGTCGAACTCGAGCAAGCGCCGGATCTGCACGACCGGATCGGACGGCTTCAATTCGAGCTGGCGCGCAATCTCGGCCGGCGCGCGCAAACGCCGGCATTCCAGCAGCCGGCTCACGTGCGCGTGCTCGGCGCCGTCATCGGCCAGCAGTCGCAGAAAGCGGAACTGCGCGCGCTCTTCGTTGTGCGTCGCAACGAATGTGCCCTTCCCCTGACGGCGCACGAGCAGATTGTCGGCCGCGAGTTCGTCGATGGCTTTGCGGACCGTGCCCTGACTCACCTTGTAGCGCACCGCCAGCTCGACCTCGCTGGGAATGATCTCGCCAGGCTTCCATTCGCCCGACTCGAGACTTTGCGTGATAAGTGCCTTGATTTGCCGATAAAGCGGGCTGAACGTCGGCGAAGTGGCCTGCGCGGCCGCCCCGTCTTCGGGTTGGCCGTTCTGATTCGCAGCGCTCGCCTGGTTCGCATTCATGCCGCGCATTTCAACATAAACGCGGCTCGCGCGTCCAGGTCTTCGTATCGATTCATGTGTCTTATATAAGACATAAGATAAGGTTGACTTTGCTCCACTGCGCTCCTACACTCCAGCGCGAACCGCGGGGCGCGCCGCGTATCGGCATGCCGCTCGCCCCGAGCCGCTTGGGCCTACACGCTTCGCGTAACGCGCATAAAATGGCGTTTTCCCTAGTCAAAACGCACCAACGCATCGTCCTGGAGAGTTCTCAATGGCTAAGTCCGCTAAGCGCGTTGCCGTCACCGGCGCCGCAGGTCAAATCGGTTACTCGCTGCTCTTTCGCATCGCCAACGGCGATCTGCTCGGCAAGGACCAGCCCGTCATCCTGCAATTGCTCGATCTGCCGCAAGCGCAAGCCGCCGTCAAAGGCGTCGTAATGGAACTGGAAGACTGCGCGTTTCCGTTGCTCGCGGGCGTGGTCGTGACCGACGACCCGAAGGTCGCCTTCAAGGATGCCGACGTCGCGCTGCTCGTGGGCGCCCGCCCGCGCTCGAAGGGCATGGAGCGCAAGGACCTGCTTTCCGCGAACGCCGAAATCTTCACGGTGCAGGGGCGTGCGCTCAACGAAGCGGCAAGCCGCGACGTGAAGGTTCTCGTGGTCGGCAACCCGGCCAACACCAACGCCTATATCGCGATGAAGTCGGCACCCGATCTGCCGAAGAAGAACTTCACCGCCATGCTGCGCCTCGATCATAACCGTGCGCTCTCGCAACTGGCCGCCAAGTCGGGCAAGCCTGTGGCATCGATCGAAAAGCTCGCCGTGTGGGGCAATCACTCGCCGACGATGTACCCCGATTTCCGCTTCGCGACGGCCGAAGGCCAATCGCTCACCAAGCTGATCAACGACGACGAGTGGAACCGCAACGTCTTCATCCCGACCGTCGGCAAGCGCGGCGCGGCCATCATCGAGGCGCGCGGCCTGTCGTCGGCCGCGTCGGCGGCCAATGCCGCGATCGACCACGTGCGTGACTGGATTCTCGGTACGAATGGCAAATGGGTTACGATGGGCATTCCGTCGGACGGATCCTACGGCATTCCGGAAGACATCGTGTACGGCGTGCCCGTTACCTGCGAAAACGGCGAATACAAGCGCGTCGAAGGCCTCGAAATCGACGCTTTCTCGCGCGAAAAGATGGACTTCACGCTCAAAGAGCTGCTCGAAGAGCGCGACGGCGTTCAGCATCTGCTCGGCTGATCGCAGCCGATGCCCGGAGCGCGCCGGTCCGCCCGCAGTAGCGGGCGCCCAAAAAACCGGTGCGCCGTGCCTGGGTAGTCCTTCCTTGCAGTGCGCGGTGCGCGGTGCGCCGGCAGCATGCTTTGACAGACGCGCCGCCGCCCGCAAGACTTCGCAGTGGATTCGCGCGTGCTTTGCCTTGCATCCTTGCATTCGAGCACGTACCCGCAGAGCCCGCCCGAATCCGCTCTTGTTCACGACGACTGACGCTTTGTGACGCTGAAGATGCGCGCCCTCTCCCCCGCCGAAGTGTTGTTTGACGGCGAAGCTCCGCCGAGCGTCCTGCCCGTTTGCGACCACTATGCGGGCAGCGAAAAGCTGATGCTCAAATCGCTCGCGCTGCAGACCGAGCTCGGGCCGGTCTTCGATGTCACGCTCGATTGCGAGGACGGCGCGCAAGTCGGCCGCGAGGCCGAGCATGCCGAACTCGTGGCGTCGCTCATCGGCAGCGAGCACGATGCGTTCGGCCGCGTCGGCGTACGTATACACGACTTCCATCATCCGCATTGGCGCGACGACGTTCGGCTCATCCTGCGCGCCGCGAAGCGCGCGCCGGCCTACGTCACGCTGCCGAAGATTCGCCATGTCGCCGATGCGGCCGAGATGTGCGCCTTCATCGAGGCCACACGGCGTGAGTTCGGCATCGCTTCGCCGATCCCGACGCAACTGCTGATCGAAACGCACGGTGCGCTCGCTCGGGTCTTCGAGCTGGCCGCGCTGCCGACCGTCGAGGCGCTGTCGTTCGGCCTCATGGATTTCGTCTCGGCGCACGACGGTGCCATCCCCGATACGGCCATGCGCTCGCCGGGACAGTTCGACCATCCGCTGGTACGGCGCGCCAAGCTCGAAATTGCAGCGGCGTGCCATGCTCACGGACGCGTGCCGTCGCACAACGTGAGCACCGAGGTCCGCGATATGGGCATCGTCTCAGCGGATGCGGAGCGGGCACGCGACGAATTCGGCTACACGCGCATGTGGAGCATCCATCCCGCGCAAGTGCCGGTCATCGTCGCCGCCTTCGCGCCGCGCGACGAGGCCGTTGCACTCGCCGCCGACATTCTGCTTGCAGCCCAGGCCGCGCAGTGGGGCCCGACGCGTCACGGCGACACGCTGCATGACCGCGCGAGCTACCGCTACTACTGGTCGGTACTGCGCCGCGCGCGAGCGACGGGCAAAACGCTTCCCATAGAAACAGCATCGTTTTTCGCGGGGCCGGCCAAATAGGAGAAAATAGCGAGCGCCGCGTCTCAAAAGACCCGGCCACCTGAGGTCGCCCCCCGTCCAAATTGACGGTGAGATATCGACCCAGGGCCGTTTCCGTCTCAAAGTTACTCGAAAGGTCTCGATTCCCATGAAGAAATTGCTGCTTGCTTCCCTCATCGGCACGCTGTCCGCCACGATGCTGCTGGTCAGCGCCGACGCGGCCGCCCAGACGAGCACCCATTCGGCCACGGTGAAGAAGCCGGCGCCGAAGCACCATGCCGTCAAACGCAAGTCGGGCGCCACGCCCGCCAAAGCGGATCCCATCGAAGAGGGCTCGGTCGAATGGTCGTGCGCTGAAAGTCAGCACTTCGAGGTCAAGGGCGACATGAAACGCGATCAGATCGTCACCATGCACTGGGGCACCAAGAACTACAAGCTGCCGCGCGAAACGACGACGACGGGTGCCGATCGCTTCCACGATGCCGCGACGGGCATGGATCTCGTCGTGATCCCGACGAAGGCCATGCTGTTCTCCGACAAGGACAGCGCGCGCCTCGCCGACGAGTGCAAGACCGCGGCGATGACGCAAGGCGAGCCGGCGCCGACACAGGCCACCGCCATCCAGAAGTCGAACTGAGCGCCAGGGCGCCAGCCTTCCTCCATGTCCGCCGCGATCGAAAACGTCAGGCCAGTGCCCGATCAGGTGCTCGTCGACATCGTCGACTATGTCCTGAACACCAGGATCGAGAGCACGCTTGCGCTCGATACCGCGCGCAATTGCCTGATCGACACGCTCGGCTGCGGACTGGAGGCACTTTCCTATCCGGCCTGCACTAAATTGCTCGGGCCCATCGTGCCGGGCACGATCGTCCCCAACGGGGCGAAAGTGCCCGGCACGCAGTTCCAGCTCGACCCGGTTCAGGCCGCGTTCAACATCGGCGCGATGATCCGGTGGCTCGATTTCAACGACACCTGGCTCGCCGCGGAATGGGGCCATCCCTCCGATAATCTCGGCGGCATCCTGGCCGTGGCCGATTGGATCTCGCGTACCGCCGTTGCCGCCGGGCGGCCTCCGCTCGTCATGCGCGATGTGCTCGTCGCCATGGTGAAGGCCCACGAGATCCAGGGCGTCGTCGCGCTCGAAAACGCGTTCAACCGCGTCGGTCTCGATCACGTGCTGCTCGTCAAACTGGCATCGACAGCCGTGGTGGGGCAGATGCTGGGCCTGACGCGCGACGAATTGATCAACGCCGTCTCGCTCGTGTTCGTCGACGGTCATGCGCTGCGCACCTATCGGCATGCACCGAATACGGGCTCACGCAAGTCGTGGGCCGCGGGAGACGCCACTTCGCGCGCCGTGCGGCTGGCGCTCATCGCGAGGACCGGCGAGATGGGTTACCCATCGGCACTGACCGCGAAGACCTGGGGCTTTTACGACGTCCTGTTCAAAGGCAACGCATTCCGGTTTCAGCGTCCGTACGGCTCGTACGTGATGGAGAACGTCCTGTTCAAGGTCGCGTTTCCGGCCGAATTCCATGCGCAGACCGCGGTCGAAGCGGCCATGACCTTACACGGGCGCCTCCGATCGAGCGGCAAGCGTGTTGCCGATATCGCCAGAATCACGATCCGCACACATGAAGCGGCGCTTCGCATCATCGACAAAAAAGGCCCGCTCGCGAATCCGGCCGATCGCGATCACTGCATTCAGTACATGGTTGCCGTACCGCTCATTTTCGGGCGCCTGACGGCGGCCGATTACGAAGACGCGCTCGCGGCCGACCCACGTATCGATGCATTGCGCGCGAAAATCGAATGCGTCGAGGACCCGCAGTTCACGAAGGATTATCACGATCCCGACAAACGTTCGATCCCCAACGCGTTGACGATCGTCTTCGACGACGGTTCGTCGCTCGAGGAAGTCGTCGTCGAATACCCGATCGGACACAAACGCCGCCGAGCCGAAGGCATCCCGCTGCTCGTCGAGAAGTTCAGGGCGAATCTCGCGCGTCGGTTTCCCGGCAAACAGCAGCAAGCGATTCTCGACGTCTCGCTCGATCAGGCACGGCTCGAAGCCATGCCGGTTCACGAGTACGTCGACCTCTATGTGATTTAGCGCCAGGCATGCAATCGTTTCAACGCATCAACATCAGGTTTTAGAAACGTCATAACGTCATTTCCTCGCTCCAAACCTAGGAAAAACCATGGCCCACAACCTCCACAACACGCTCAAGGAATTCGATAGCGGAAGCGGCAAAGGCAAGTTCTACTCGCTGCCGGAACTCGGCCGCGCCCTGAACGTCGAGATCGATCGTCTGCCGGTATCGATCCGTATCGTGCTCGAATCGGTGCTGCGCAATGTCGACGGCAAGAAGGTTTCCGCGGAGCACGTCGCGCAACTCGCCAATTGGAAGCCGAACGCGGCGCGCGTCGACGAAATTCCGTTCGTTGTCGCGCGTGTCGTGTTGCAGGACTTCACGGGCGTGCCGCTGCTCGCCGATATCGCCGCGATGCGTGGCGTGGCCCAGCGCACGGGCAAGGACCCGAAGGCGATCGAACCGCTCGTGCCGGTCGATCTCGTCGTCGACCATTCCATCCAGATCGATTATTACCGCCAGAAGGACGCGCTCGATCTGAACATGAAACTGGAATTTCAGCGCAATAACGAGCGCTATCAGTTCATGAAGTGGGGCATGCAGGCGTTCGACACGTTCAAGGTCGTGCCTCCGGGCGTCGGCATCGTGCACCAGGTCAACCTCGAATATCTCGCGCGCGGCGTTCACAAGAAGGCCGAGGGCGGCGATACCGTCTATTACCCCGACACGCTCGTCGGTACGGACAGCCACACCACGATGATCAACGGCATCGGCGTGGTGGGCTGGGGCGTCGGCGGCATCGAGGCCGAGGCCGGCATGCTTGGGCAGCCCGTGTATTTCCTCACGCCGGACGTTGTCGGCGTCGAACTCAAGGGCAAGCTACGCGAAGGCGTGACCGCCACGGACCTCGTGCTCACGATTACCGAATTGCTGCGCAAGGAGAAGGTCGTCGGCAAGTTCGTCGAATTCTTTGGCGACGGCACCGCTTCGCTCGCGCTGCCGGATCGCGCGACGATCGGGAACATGGCGCCCGAGTACGGTGCGACGATGGGCTTTTTCCCCGTCGACGCAAAGACGATCGAGTATTTCAAGGGCACGGGTCGCACCGAGGCCGAGATTGCCGCCTTCGAGAACTACTTCAAGGCGCAACAGCTCTTCGGCATCCCCAAGGCCGGCCAGATTGACTACACGAAGGTCGTCACGCTCGATCTCGCTACGGTCGCGCCCTCGCTCGCCGGTCCGAAGCGCCCGCAAGACCGCATCGAAATCGGCCATGTGAAGTCGACATTCGCCGATCTGTTCTCGAAGCCTGTCGGCGAAAACGGCTTTGCGAAGAAGCCCGCCGATCTCGACGCGCAGTACAGGACGTCGAACGGTATTTCGCTGAAGAACGGCGACGTGCTGATCGCAGCGATCACGTCGTGCACGAATACGTCGAACCCCAGCGTGCTGCTGGCCGCGGGCCTGCTTGCGAAGAAGGCTGTCGAAGCCGGCTTGACGGTTGCTCCGCACATCAAGACATCGCTCGCGCCGGGCTCGCGCATCGTCACCGAGTATCTGACGAAGACCGGGCTTATGCCGTACCTCTCGAAGCTCGGCTTCGAGCTGGCCGCGTACGGCTGCACGACCTGCATCGGTAACGCGGGCGATCTGACGCCCGAGCTCAACGAAGCCATCACGAATAACGACGTCGTGGCTGCAGCGGTGCTGTCGGGCAACCGCAACTTCGAAGCGCGCATTCATCCGAACATCCGCGCGAACTTCCTGGCTTCGCCGCCGCTCGTGGTCGCTTATGCGATCGCCGGCACCATTACGCGCGACCTGATGACCGAGCCTGTCGGTCAAGGCACGGGTGGCAAGGACATCTATCTTGGCGACATCTGGCCGTCGAGCGAGGAAGTCAACGCGCTGCTCAAGTACGCGCTCGACGCCGATGCGTTCCGCACGAACTATTCGCAACTGACGAAGGAAGGCGACCTCTGGAGCAAGATCGAAGGCGAGGAAGGCCAAGTCTACGATTGGCCGAAGTCGACCTACATTGCCGAGCCGCCGTTCTTTGGCAGCGAGTTCTCGATGCAGCCGGCCGGCTCGATTGCGGCCATCGCGGGCGCGCGAGCCCTCGGCATCTTCGGCGATTCGGTGACGACCGACCACATCAGTCCCGCGGGGTCGATCAAGGAAGACTCGCCGGCCGGCAAATGGCTCAAGGCCAATGGCGTGCAAAAGGCCGACTTCAACAGCTACGGTTCGCGCCGCGGCAATCATGACGTGATGATGCGCGGCACGTTCGCGAATGTGCGGATCAAGAACCTCATGATCCCGCCGAAGGTCGACGGCACGCGTGTGGAAGGCGGCTTGACGATTCACCAGCCGAGCGGCGAGCAGCTTTCCATTTACGATGCGGCGATGAAGTACATCGATGAAGGAACGCCGACGATCGTGTTTGCGGGCGAAGAGTACGGCACGGGCTCGTCGCGCGACTGGGCCGCCAAGGGCACCCAATTGCTCGGCGTGAAAGCTGTCGTTGCACGCAGCTTCGAGCGGATTCATCGCTCGAATCTCGTCGGCATGGGTGTGCTCCCGCTGCAGTTCAAGGGAACGGACAGCGTGCAATCGCTCGGTATCACCGGCGAGGAGACGTACGATATCGAGGGGCTCGGAGCCGACTTCAAGCCGCAGCAGGAAGTCACGCTCGTCATCCATGGCAAGGATGGCAAGTCGCAGCGCGTGCCGGTGTTGTTGCGCATCGATACGCCGATCGAAGTCGACTACTACAAGCACGGCGGGATTCTGCCGTACGTGCTGCGCTCGTTGCTGGCGGCGTAACCTTCGCAACGTTGTCCGCAGGCGCCGCGCCCGGTCCGGGCGCGGCGATATCTGTCCATGACAAGACTCCAATCATCATTGACCGCACCGCTCGTCGGCGCACCTCATGCGCGCGACGCGGTTCGCGCGCTGCGACCTTCGCAAATCCGCGAGGTGGCCAACGCAGGGTTCGGAAATCCCGACGTATTGCCGTTCTGGTTCGGCGAGTCGGATCGCGCCACGCCACGATTCATCCGCGATGCGGCGTGCGCCGCGCTGGCTGCCGGCGATACCTTCTACACGCACAACCTCGGGATCGCACCATTGCGCGAGGCCATCGCTCGCCACGTATCGGCCTGGCATGGTCCGACCGATGCAGGCGATGTTGCCGTCACGAGCGCCGGCGTCAACGCGCTGATGCTCGCATCGCAACTCGTCGTCGGCGCGGGCGACAGGGTCGTCGCGGTCACGCCGCTGTGGCCGAACATCGTCGAAATGCCGAAAATTCTCGGTGCTTGCGTCGAGACGGTGTCGCTCGAGTACGGCGCGAGCGGTTGGCAGCTCGACGTCGATCGCCTCATTGGCGCGCTGACGCCCGATACGCGCCTTGTCATCATCAATTCACCCAACAACCCGTCGGGCTGGGTGATGCCCCCCGAGCAGCAACAAGCGGTCCTCGATCACTGCCGGCGACACGGAATCTGGATCCTCGCCGATGAAGTCTATGAGCGTCTCTACTACGGCGACGTTCATGAGGACGTCTGTGCGCCGTCTTTTCTCGATCTGGCATCGCGCGACGAGCGGGTCATCTGCGTGAACTCGTTTTCGAAGGCTTATCTGATGACGGGGTGGCGCCTCGGCTGGCTCGTCGCCCCCGCATCGCTGATGGATGACCTCGCGAAGCTCATCGAGTACAACACGTCGTGCGCGCCGGCGTTCGTCCAACAGGCAGGGATCGCGGCGCTCGGCGACGATGGGCAGACCCCGCGTACGCTCGTACGCGAGTTGCGCGCGTCGCGCGATCATCTCGTCGCGGCGCTAAGGGCGTTGCCCGGTATCGATGCCGCGTCGCCGCCCGGCGCCATGTATGTCTCTTTCTCCATGCCCGGCGCGAAGCAGAGCCTTGCACTGTGCAAAGCGCTCGTACGCGAGGCGGGGCTCGGTCTCGCGCCGGGAAGCGCGTTCGGGCCCGAAGGCGAAGGATTCGTGCGCTGGTGCTACGCGTGCGATGTAGCGCGGATCGACGCGGGGATGGCTCGCCTGAAAGAATTCCTCGAATCGCACCGGTGACGCGCCCCCTGCGTCAATAGTTTTGAATAAATGGAAACTATTGATGCGGGCCGCGCGATGACCTCAAAGTTTCCATATATGCAAAACTATGTCCCTGCGGGCGACGCGCCAGACGGTTGGTTCGTTGTATGGAAGCTTTCGGCCGCTGCGAACGCGATCTCGTGCAGCACATTGCCGCCTTCACCGCAAAGCAGACCAATCGCCCCGTGAACAGTGACGTTCGGATCGGTACCGCATGCGAGCCCTGCGCCGCATGCGCCGAATCAATGCCCGCGCACTCGTTCGAGCAGCGAGGCACTCGCATACCCATCGGCCGGCAGTCCATTTTTTGCCTGGTACGCGCGAATGGCCGCACGCGTAGCCGGCCCCAGCATCCCATCGGCAGTGCCCGCATCGTAGCCCTGCTGTCCGAGCAAAGTCTGAAGCTGCGTCAGATCGGTACGGCCGAGCGGTGGATCGTCCTTCGGCCATGCGCCGCGTACCTGTCCTTGCCCGTCGAAACGCTGAGCAAGCAGCGTCACGGCGAGCGCATAGGATGTCGAGTTGTTGTAGCCGAGAATCGCGCGGAAGTTGTCGAACACGAGAAATGCCGGGCCCTTATACCCCGCTGGCAAGAGGACAGATGCCTGCTCGCCTTCGCGTAACGACGATGGTGAGCCGCCAGTGAGGCGGACGCCCGCGCGAGTCCACTCGCCTACTGTCTTTTTGATGCCGAGGTCGGCCTGCGCATAGTCGAAGCCGTCCGCAAGCGTGACTTCCAGTGCGATGGGCTGGCCGGCTTGCCAGCCGAGCGATTGCAAAAGATTGGCCGCAGACGCCACTGCATCGGCGCTGGACGTCCAGATATCGCGCTTGCCGTCGCCGTCGAAATCGACTGCGAAGCGATTGTAAGTCGACGGGATGAATTGCGTCTGCCCCATTGCGCCAGCCCACGAGCCCAACATCTGGCCCGGCGTCACATCGCCGTGCTGCAGGATTTTGAGCGCAGAGATCAATTCTGTTTGAGCGAAGGCACGCCGACGTCCGTCGTACGCCAGCGTGGCGAGCGATCTGATGACTTGCAGGTCTCCCATCTGCTGACCGTAGTTGCTTTCGATTCCCCAGATCGCGGCAAGAATTCGTGGCGGCGGCGCATAGCGCGAAGACACTGCCGCCAGCGTCGAAATGTTGGCCGCCAACGCATCGCGCCCGCGCTGTACCCGCTGGGCCGATAGTACGTTGTCCAAATAGTCCCAGATGGGCGCGACGAACTCTGGCTGCGCCTGATCTCGTGCGATCACGTCCAAGTCGGGCCTGACATCGGTGAACGCACGGTCGAACGTTTGCGGTGTAATGCCGGCCGCAATCGCGTCGTTGCGAAACTGTGCCTTCCAGGTATCGAAGGCCGCCTGATCGACGGGTGCCGGCTCAGGAGCGGACGCGGGCATAGCCGATCTTGCCGGTGCCGCGGGCGCGGCTTGTGCGAGCGCGCCGGCCGGCAGGCAGGCGAAAAGCAACGCGCCACAGAGCGTCGCGCAGTGCGGAATATGTCTTTGTCGGGATGTACAGATCATTTCGTTCAAGTATGGGAGCGCCGTTCCGGCGCAGTCGGATCGCTTCTCAGGCCCTCGTTTGGCGGCAAGGTTCCCGGGATGCAGCGGGTAACGACTCAAGCAAAGGCGCAGCATCTGGGGGGCCGGCGCACAAATCGGCTCAGAATCGGCTCAGATGCCGCGCGTCAAACAAGATGAGAGCAGCGCGTCAATCAGGATGAGAGTACTGGCGTGGCGGCAGCGGTGAAGGGCGTAGCCCGGAACCGCTGCCGCCACGCCGCGCCGAGCAGTCCCCCGTCAT
>NZ_JAAAYE010000013.1 GCF_013282575.1 Paraburkholderia sp. NMBU_R16 | reverse complement strand
TGTGTAAGGCATGCCGCCAGCGTTCAATCTGAGCCAGGATCAAACTCTTCAGTTCAATACCTGTTACTGTTTTCGACTCTTTACGAGTCGGTCGCTCACTCAACGTACTGACGTGTTTTCGATTCCACCCATTGCTGGATAGCTCGAAACCTTCCTCAATACTGTGTGAGACTTGATACTTTCGCTTATGCACATCACTCCGAAGAGTCACATGCCGCTCGCCGCATCAAGTGCCCACACTTATCGACTGTGAATTGTTAAAGATCGCGTCGCTCAACCGCTCGCCGTCATCACCACCCCGGCTCACCGTCTTGCGTTGCTGCTCAAGCAGCAGAGAAGCGAGATTATGCAGCCCTTCTCGTACATCGTCAACTGGTTTTTGGCGTCGCCTTGCTGCTATTCCAAAACCGGCCAACCCGCGCTGCACATCGACTTCCCAAGCTTCGCGCCGCGTTGCCGAATGCGCGAAAGGGCGCAATTCTAGGCCCCTTCTACGCACCTTGCAAGCGCTATGCGCGGACATGATTAAAAGCCGCACGCAAGGGACTCGACTAGAATGGAGGGTTCATCGAATCCAACCTCACTCATTCCTATGCGCTCGCGAATCGCCAAACGCCTTCCTCCCGATGCCGATAAGCTCGTCGGCTTGTCTCTGGCACTCTTTGCGTCGGGTAGCCGTGTCGAAGATCGCTTCTGGGAGGCCAAGCTCGATGCCCTGCTTGCGAAGATCGTCCGCAACGGCAATCAGACGACGCTCGACGCAGCGCTCGATCATCTTCAGCAAAACCACCCCGACGCCTATGGCGCGCTCGCCGACATGGCCGAAACGCACAGCGAATCGTTCGTCGTCGAACACGAAGGCGTCGCATACGAAGCGCTGCTCGTTGCGGCCCCCGTGCTCGCCTGGACGCGCTACGTCATCCCGTCGGGCCCGCTCAAGGCCGATTCGGTCGAGGCGTTGCGCGCGCACCTCCAGGCACACGTCCTTGCCGGCGAGACCCGCGTCGCTCTCGCGCCGTTTCTCTACAGCATCGATCAGTTGCCGAGACACCATGTGGAGACCTATCGCGTCGCCCAGCAACTCATCCAGGCCGCATTGAACAGCACGCCCGCGAAGATCAACTCCGGCGACCTGCCCGAAACCTCGCCCATCCTCGCCGATCCGCGCTTCTTGCTGGCGGTGGTCGCGGCCCCGGTCGGCGCGCCGCTCTTTCGCTGGCAGGAGGAGGAAAACGGCGTGCGCATCGAGCGCGGTCAGTGCCTCGAGCAGTGGGCCACCCAAGGCGGCGCCAATCTCGCCCTCGTGCTGCCCGGCTGCGAATTCGAGTGCCTGTTGCCCGACGCCTATTACTCGGCCTGCCGCGATGCCGACGAGCGTGTACGTCCGCACACGGTGCGCACCGCCATCCGCTATCTGTTCGACACCACGGGCGCGGCACCGCAGGAGTTGCGCGCAGTCGTGGCCGGCTTCGGCGAAAGACGTATCGATGAATACCGCATCGGCTTCACGCGGCGCGGCAGCAACGACGTCGTCTACGGCGTCGTCTGGCCACTCTATGGGCGCGAAAACGGCGAGCTCTCCGGCGACGAGGAAGCCGAGGATACGGACGGCCCGCTCGAGGAAATCATCGCGCTGCTCAAGGAAGCCGGCGTCAGCGACATTCGCCGGCATGCCGGACGCTTCGAACCCGAATACTGCGACGATTGCGGCGTGCCGCTTTACGCGGACCCGCTCGGTGAAATCGTTCACGCCGAAATGCCTGAAGACGCCGAGCCCGCTCAACCGCACTTTCACTGATCCGCACGCCGGACGGTGGCCGGGTGGCCATCGTCCGCCACCGTCCGCACCCGTCCTATGCCGTCCGGCTAGCCGCCTCGCTGTAAGGAATTTGTCATTATTGCGTCGGCGGTGCATGAAGCCCGGCCGGCCCGCTCCCGGCTCGTTCCGACCCGCACCGCCTGATTGGACTACCCAGGAGGCAAGTATGCGGTTCGCAGTTCTCAGTACAGAAGCAGAACGACGCGACGGTCTGAAGGCGCTGTTGCGGCAAATCAACCGGCAGGCCCGCTTTTGCGAGGCCAGGGATTGGGCGCAGATCTATCGGGCACTCAGGCGCGCCCCCGTGGAGCTGCTCGTCGTCGACTGGCACGATGCCATGCGCGCGTTCGAAGTACGCGCCGCGCTTGCCGAGCATCCAGGTCTGCGCGTCGCGGTACTCATCGACGATGCCTCGGCCGCGCGTGTACGGCCTTTGATGGACGAAGGCGGCGTGCACGGTGTCGTTCCGCGCACGACGAACCCGAAGCTGATCGTGCGTCTGCTGGAACTCGTACTGGCCGGCGGACATTACGCACCTCATTCCGCGTTTCTACCCGACAACAAGACGCCCGCCGAACTCCCTGTTCCGATAGCGCGCATGCGCGAACTCGCCGCGCCGGCGCGCCGCACCCGGTTCACGCCCATGCTTTCGCCGCGTCAGGAGCAAATCATGCGGTGCGTTCATATGGGCAGCACGAACAAAATGATTGCGCGCACGCTCGGCATCAGCGAAGGCACCGTGAAGATCCATCTGGCCAGCATTTTTCAGCAACTAGGGGCGCCTAACCGCGCCGCGGCCGTCGCGATCTACAACGGATGGCTCACGCCGCAGCTGCAAGTGCTGCGGCCGGAATGCGAGGGCGCGCGCAAACCCGCGCTGGGACAAGCCGGGCCGATTCCGCTGCGTGCCGGCGAAGGATACAAGTATCCTCTGCTCGCCAACGAGGACCCGCACGGACTGCCGATGGCAGCTGAGCCCGAAGTGCCGTTTCGCAAGACGATATCGCGTACCGGCTGACGGCAAAGCCATCCGCCCGCGCGCGGCGCTCGCACGATCGGCATTCCAACGAGTAATATGGACGATATGGGTTTCCTTTATACGCCGCTTCAGCCGTGGGTCGTCATCGGTGCGTGGTTCACCGCGGTGGCGCTCGTCGCGCTCGCCCTGGCATGCAAGCCGTTCAGGCGCCTGCAGGATGCAACACTGCAGCATGTGTGGCTCGCTGTCGTCGTGGCGATCTCGGTGCTGTGGGCGACGAACGCATGGCTGGACGACGGTCCGGTCATGCATCTGCTCGGGGCGACCCTTTTCGTCACCCTCTTCGACTGGGCGTTGGCGCTCGTGGCCATGGCAGCGGTCTCGGGAATCGCCGCCGTCGTCTTCGACGCGACTTGGCAAGGCGTCGCCCTGACCTTTCTCGTCTATGGCGCGGTACCCGTGGGCATCTCGACGCTCGTGCAGCGCGCAACCACGGCCTGGCTGCCGCGCAACCTTTTCGTCTTCATCGGCGTACAGGGCTTCATCTCGCCGGCCGTTGCCGCCGCCCTCGCCGCAGGCGCGGCCGTGGGCGTGCATGTCGCGCTTGCCGGTGGGTCGCTCCTGGTAGTGCCGGCCGGATACGCGTTCGGCGTGCTGCTGCTCGCGCTCGGCGAAGCATGGTTCACGGGGATGGCGACGGCACTCATCGCCGTCTACCGCCCCGCATGGGTCACGACCAACGATGTCAGACGCTACCGCCTCGGCGGACCGCGCATGTGAGCCATATCGTGGCTCGCTGCCGTAGACCGTCGCGCAACGTGCCGAGCGCGTATGCGACGCATCCTGCCTGCGTGACCATTTCACGATCATCGGCCGAAATATTCGCTCGCCGATTGAACTCCGTCCGCGAGTACGGCATCTTACGTGCCTGATGTCTCAATTCGATCGACTGGATGGATAGCTCCCTCACCTCGCGCCGCCTGCGCCAGCTCATTCGTTGGCTGACGGCAGCGGCCGCCGGTTTCACCGTTATCACTGCAATACCCGCGCGCGCCGATCTCATCGACGAGCGTAACGAGATGGTCGCCAAGTTCATCAACGAAATGCATGCGGACCCGCTCGTCGCAGATTGCGCAGCGCATGGCGCATTCGTCGCCAGCACCTCGAACGTGATCGATCGCGTCGTCTTCCCGCCCGAGTCTTTCGACAACGCCCATGCGTCGATCAAGCCGTGGAACGATTCGTTCGACGAAGGCAAGCAGCGGGTGAAGGTGGACAATATCGTGACGGTGCCGGGACAAGGCATCGCCAAGGACAAGGATCACGCGCCGTACGCGTTGTCGTTCCGGTGCGGCTATGTCGGCCCGCAGATGCTGGCGTTCAGTTGGAACGATCCCGTGCCGGCCGCCAAGCCGCGGTCCGAACATTCGACGAGAAAAGGCAAGTCCAAGCACGGCAGCAAGCAAGGCGCAAAGAGATCGACGAGGAAATCCACCGCCCAGTAAGCCGTGCAATGTTGAATCGTCCGGCGCCCGCATGGCGCGGGGCGGCCGGCACGTAGCCGGCACGTGGCCGGCACGCGATGCGGGCGGCCGGCTCCGTTACCGGAAAGCCTCGATGTGATGCAGCACAGCGCCGAGCATCGCCGCACCCAATGCAGCACTGCGCTCGCCGTTCCAGCCCACGCGCTCGTCCGGTAGGTTCGCGTTGTCCTTGAACGGCATCTCGAGCGTCAGAGAAAGGCAGCCGAACGCATTGCCGACGTACTTCGACGCAAGCTTGAGCGCATCCTCCTGATACTTCCCGGCTTCGTAACCGTGCTGGTCCTGGAAATCGGGGCTCGCAAGCTTGAACGCTTCGATGAATGCCGCCTGCTCCGTCGCTTGACTGGCCGTGAAGCCCGGGAGCATTTCGCAACCCGCGACGAAGACGTAGGGCAACGCCTCATCGCCATGGATATCGAAGAACATGTCGCACCCGATGGCATGCAGCGCATCGCGCACGGCGAATACTTCGGGACTGCGCTCGGGATCCGGCTCCATCCATTCGCGGTTCAGGTTCGCACCCGCGGCATTGGTCCGCAAATTACCGTGCACGCTGCCGTCAGGATTCATGTTCGGCACGATATAGAACACCGCCTGTTCGTACAGCTTGCGCGCAACCGGGTCGCCGGCCCAATCGCCCCATCCCGCGAGCCGCTTGACGAGCCCCTCGACGAACCACTCCGCCATCGTTTCGCCGGGGTGCTGACGCGCAATGATCCAGACACGCTTCTTGGGCGGCAGTCCGCCCTCTTGCTCGGACGTGCCCAACACCAAAAGCGACATCGGCCGTCCCTCGACCGTCTTGCCGAGTTCGGCCAGCGTCGCATGCGGCATCTGCTGGATCGTACCGAGCAATTCCGCGTGCCGCTCTCGCGTGTAGGGCTCGAAGTACGCGTAGTAGACCGAGTCGAATTCGGGGGTGTGATCGATCGTCAGAACGCGGCCATCGTACGACGTGGGTACGCGAAACCAATGGACGCGATCGTAGCTCGCGACGGCGCGATAGCCGGGCCACCCGTGGGGGAACGCGCATTGCGCCGCATTTTCGAACGTCATCAGGCAGCGTTCGCCGCGCGCGCCGCTCAACCGGAAATAAAACCATTGCGCGAAGTCGGCACGATTGTCGGGCCTCACACGCAAGCGGATGTCCGCGGCATCGCGACAGGCCAGGACCTCGATTGCACCACCGTCAAAATTGCTCGTAATCGAAAGCGTCATGATGTTCCCTGGCCCAAGCCATAAGAGCGAATGAAAGTGCCGTCGCGTGCGGCCGCCTGAGCGCGCCGCGCTTCAGTCACCGGCGCGACGGCGGAAAACGTACGTGTTGTCGTTCGACGCACCCGCGTCGAAGCGATAGCCTTCGGCCGAGAACGCCTTGAGCGCATCGGGCGCTTCGAGGCGGTTTTCGACCACGAAGCGGGCCATCATGCCGCGCGCCCGTTTCGCGTGGAAGCTGATCACCTTGTAGCGTCCGCCTTTCCAGTCTTCGAAGACGGGCGTGATCACCGGCGCGTCGAGCCGTTTCGCCTTTACCGACTTGAAGTACTCCTCCGACGCGCAATTCACGAGTACGCGTGCGCCATGCGGCTTTTTGCGAAGCTGGACGTTGAGCGCCTCGGTGATGCGTTCGCCCCAGAAGGCGTATAAATCCTTGCCGCGCGCGTTGGGCAAACGCGTGCCCATCTCGAGCCTGTATGGCTGCAACAGATCGAGCGGCCGCAGTAGGCCGTACAGTCCCGAAAGCACGCGCACATGCTGCTGCGCGTAGTCCAGATCGGCAGCCGAGAGCGATCGCGCGTCGAACCCTTCATAAACGTCGCCATTGAAAGCGAGGACTGCCTGCTTCGCGTTGCGTTTCGAAAAACGCGGCGACCAGTCCGCATAACGCTGGAAGTTGAGCGTCGCGAGCGCATCGGAAATGCTCATCAGCGAGGCGAGCTGCTGGGGGGACAAGCGGCGCAGGTCGTCGACGAGCAGTGCCGCATCGGCGGCAAACTCGGGAATCGTATGACGTGCAACGTGAGGCGGCGTCTCGTAGTCGAGCGACTTCGCCGGAGACAAAACAATTATCATGGAGCCTTGCCGGCACGCCGTGCCGAGCCGTGAATGCGAAAAGCCCGATTGTAGCGAATGCCTGCTCCTACCGATTCAGATGCCGTGTCCGGCACGCCGCGCGTGGTTCTCGATTCGAACGTCTGGATCGATATCCTCGTATTCGACGATGTCGCGACGCGCCCGATCCACGCCGCGCTCGCGAACGGCGCGCTCGATGCCGTGATCGATGCCCGATGTCTGGCCGAGCTCGCGCACGTGCTCGATTACCCGCATCTCGCGCGCCGCGCGTTCGACAAGGCCGCGGCACTCGCCGCAGTGGCGCGGCTCACCGTCATGAAAGACGGCGTGGGCGAGACATCGAATGCCCCACTGCTGCCCAAGTGCAAGGATCGCGACGATCAGAAATTCCTCGAGTTGGCGCACGCTGCCCGAGCCGACTGGCTGGTGTCGAAGGATCGCGCCCTGCTCAAGCTCGACAAACGCACGTCCCGCGACTTCGGCTTCCGGATCGCCCAGCCGGCGCCGTTCGCGGCCGCCTGCGGTTTGGCGATGCCCGCGCCCGCATAGCAGCGGCTCCAGGATTCGCCGCCGCACTTGCACCATGCACGACGGAAACGGAACTTCCACGCAACCCTTATTGCCAAGACGCACCGCGCCATGAATGCCTCGCCCGACCTGACGAACTCCGCGCCTTTTGCACTCGTCTCGCGTCTGCCCGATGTCGGCACGACGATCTTCACCGTCATGAGCGCGCTCGCCGCTGAACATGGCGCCGTCAATCTCGGCCAGGGGTTTCCCGATTTCGATTGCGATCCGCGCGTGATCGATGCCGTCGCGCACGCCATGCGCGCGGGGCATAACCAATATCCCCCGATGGCCGGCGTGCCCGCGTTGCGCGAGGCGATCGCGGGAAAGATCGCGCGCATGCACGGGCACCGCTACGATCCGAACACCGAGATCACGGTCACGGCAGGCGCCACGCAGGCGCTGCTCACCGCCATCCTTGCGACGGTGCATCCCGGCGATGAGGTGGTGGTGCTCGAACCGACCTACGACAGCTACCTTCCCTCGATCGAACTCGCGGGCGGCAAACCCGTCTTCGTGACGCTCGAGGCACCCGAGTACGCGATTCCTTTCGACCGGCTCGCGGCGGCCATCACCCCGCGCACGCGGCTCATCGTCGTCAATACGCCGCACAATCCGACCGGCACGGTCTGGCATGCCGACGACATGCGCAAACTGGAGGCCATCGTGCGCGACACGAACGCGCTGATCGTGTCGGACGAAGTCTACGAACACATGGTCTACGACGGCGCGCCGCACGAGAGCGTGGCCCGCTATCCGGCCCTCGCGGAGCGCAGCTTCGTCGTCTCGAGCTTCGGCAAAACGTTTCATGTGACGGGCTGGAAAGTCGGTTACGTCGCTGCGCCGGCCGCGCTGACCGCCGAATTCCGGAAGGTGCATCAGTTCAACGTGTTCACGGTCAACACGCCGATGCAGGTGGGACTGGCCGACTATCTGAAAGACCCCGCGCCGTATCTCGACTTGCCGGCCTTTTATCAGCGCAAGCGCGACTTTTTCCGTGCCGGTCTGCAAAGCTCTCGTTTCAAGCTGTTGCCGTGCGAAGGCACCTACTTTCAATGTGTCGATTACTCGGCGATCAGCGACCTGCCCGAGGCCGAATTTTCGACGTGGCTGACGCGCGAGATCGGCGTTGCAGCCATTCCGGTGTCGGCGTTCTACCACGAACCGCACGAGTCGGGCATCGTGCGCTTTTGCTTCGCCAAGCGCGAGGACACGCTCGCGAAGGCCCTCGAACGGCTCGCGCGCCTCTGACACCGAGACAATGAACCTGGAGACTCCATGAGCGCAGAACTGCTGGCAGCACGGCCGCCCGATAGCGACTCGACACTGGTTCTCACGCTGTCGAACCCCGGCGCTCGTAATGCGCTCCACCCCGACATGTATGCCGCCGCGATCGTGGCGCTCGAGACCGCCGAGCGCGATCCGTCCATTCGGGCAGTCGTATTGACAGGCGCCGACGACTTTTTCTGCGCGGGCGGCAACCTCAACCGGCTGCTCGAAAATCGCGCAAAGGATGCTTCGGTGCAGGCGCAAAGCATCGATTTGCTCGCGCAATGGATTCTGGCGCTGCGTACCTCGACCAAGCCCGTCATCGCTGCCGTCGAGGGCGCGGCGGCGGGCGCCGGATTCTCGCTTGCGCTCGCCTGCGACATGATCGTCGCAGCGCAAGACGCGAAGTTCGTCATGTCGTACGCCCGCGTCGGGCTGACCCCGGACGGCGGCGGCTCGTGGTTCCTCAGTCAGGCATTGCCGCGGCAGCTCGCCACCGAGTTGCTGCTCGATGCGAAGACCATTACGGCCGAGCGGCTGCATCAGCTGGGTGTCGTCAATCGGTTGGTCAAGCCGGGGCAGGCACGCGAGGCCGCCATCGGCTGGGCCGACGAGTTGGGCCGCGGTTCGCCGAACGCATTCGCGAGGATCAAGACGCTCGTCGCGACGGCGCGCGAGGCGCCGCTCGCGGATCACTTGAGCACCGAGCGCGAGCACTTCGTGGCATCGTTGCATCATCGGGATGCGCTCGAAGGCATCACTGCCTTTCTCGACAAACGCGCCCCCCACTATCGATAGACGAGTCCGCGACGCCCCGCCGCGCCGCCGGCTCGATTGGAGCGAAGAGATGACGCAGCGCGCAGCGCACGGCCCCCACTCGCACCAGGACTATTCGACATTCATCGGAACGCGCGCCGTGTCGGAGCGTCAACGCTTCGACACGGACGCCCTGTCGGGCTGGCTGCGCGAACACATCGACGGATTTGCCGGCCCGCTTACCGTCGAACAGTTCGCCGGCGGCCAGTCGAACCCCACGTTCAAGCTCGTCACACCGCGACGCTGTTATGTCATGCGCTCGAAGCCCGGCCCGAAGGCCGAACTGCTGCCCTCCGCGCATGCCATCGAGCGCGAATATCGCGTCATGGATGCGCTCTCGGCGAGCGCTGTCCCCGTTGCGCGCATGCTGGCGCTGTGCGAAGACGAGACGGTGATCGGCCGCGCCTTCTATGTGATGGAGCATGTCGAGGGACGTGTCCTTTGGGATCCATCGTTGCCGGACATGACGCCGGCACAACGGGCATCGGTCTATGACGAGATGAATCGCGTCATCGCGGCCCTGCACCGGATCGACGTCGGCGCGATCGGTCTCGCGGACTTCGGCAAACCGGGCCATTACCTCGCGCGCCAGATCGCGCGGTGGAGCAGGCAGTACGAAGCATCGGAGACTGAACCGATCGATGCCATGCACCGGCTCATCGAATGGCTGCCGGCGCACCTGCCGGCAAATGCCGAAACGGAGCAACGAGTGGCCGTCGTCCACGGCGACTATCGGCTCGACAACCTCATTTTCCATCCGAGCGAGCCGCGCGTATTGGCCGTGCTCGACTGGGAGCTGTCCACGATCGGCGACCCTATCGTCGATTTCGCATATCACGTCATGGCGTGGCACGTCGAACCCCGAGCATTTCGCGGCATAGCGGGCCTCGATCTCGCTGCGCTCGGTATTCCAGACGAGCGAAGCTACATCGAACGGTATTGCGAACGCACGGGATACACCATCGGCGGCGATTGGAATTTCTACCTCGCGTTCAACATGTTCCGTATCGCCGCCATCCTCCAAGGCATCATGAAGCGCGTCACGGTGGGTACGGCAGCGAGCGCACAGGCCGTCGACGCCGGTCGGTGTGCGCGGCCGATGGCGGAGCTCGCCTGGTCATATGCACAGAAGGTCCGATAACTCCTTCCCGCGAGGTTCACATGAATTTCGACTACGCTCCGAACGTTCAGGCGCTGCGCGCGCGGCTTCTCGCGTTCTTCGACCAATACATCTATCCCAACGAGAGTGCGTTTGCCGAGGAAGTGGCCCGAAATCGGCGCGACGGTAATCCATGGGTGCCGACGACGCTCGTGGAGACACTGAAAGCGCAAGCGCGCGACGAAGGCCTGTGGAATCTCTTTCTGCCCGATTCGACCCGGGGCGCGGGGCTGACGAACCTCGAATACGCGCCGCTTGCCGAGATCATGGGACGAGTGCCGTGGGCTCCCGAAGTATTCAATTGCAATGCGCCCGATACGGGCAACATGGAAACGCTGGAACGGTACGGCAGCGACGCTCACAAGGGAGCGTGGCTCGAGCCGTTGCTGGCTGGCGAGATCCGCTCGGCGTTCCTCATGACCGAGCCCGAAGTGGCATCGTCGGATGCGACCAATATCCGCACGCGGATCGAACGTGACGGGGACGACTATGTCGTCAACGGACGTAAATGGTGGTCCTCCGGTGCGGGCGATCCGCGCTGCAAGCTCTACATCGTCATGGGCAAGACGAATCCCGACGCTCCGAAGCACGCCCAGCAATCGATGATTCTCGTGCCGGCCGATACGCCCGGCGTCACCGTTCATCGTCCGCTCAATGTGTTCGGGTACGACGATGCGCCGCACGGCCATATGGAGATTACGCTCGAGAACGTGCGCGTCCCCGCAGCCAACCTGTTGCTGGGCGAAGGCCGCGGTTTCGAAATCGCGCAGGGCAGGCTCGGCCCGGGCCGCATCCATCACTGCATGCGGCTCGTTGGGCTGGCCGAGCGGGCGCTCGAGCTGATGTGCAGGCGTGCGTCCGAGCGTATCGCGTTCGGCAAGCCCATCGCCGCGCAAACCGTCACGCAGGAACGCATCGCCGAGGCGCGCTGCGCCATCGAGCAGGCGCGCTTGCTCACGCTGAAGGCGGCTTACATGATGGATACCGTCGGCAACAAGGGCGCGCGCGCCGAAATCGCGATGATCAAAGTGGTCGCACCGAACATGGCATGCCAGGTCATCGATTGGGCGATACAAGCGCATGGCGGCGCAGGCGTCAGCGACGATTTTCCGCTCGCTTACGCGTACGCGTGTGCGCGCATGTTGCGCTTCGCCGACGGTCCGGACGAAGTGCATCGCAACGCGATCGCCAAGCTCGAGCTTGCGCGCCATGCGCCGCTATCGGACACGACCGAGCCGGCTTGAGCGATGTTGTCCGTATCGCCGCCATGGCCTTTGCGCGGCCATCTGCGAGCACGAAGCTTCTATGCTAATTTGCGACTCGATCGGTGCCCAACGTTCCGGCACCGGCCTTCCGAGGAGCAGCCATGATCGACGCTTACAGTTGGGCAACGCCGAACGGCCACAAAGTTCATATCATGCTCGAGGAGACGGGCCTCGAATATCGCGTCCATCCCGTCGATATCGGCGCCGGCGATCAATTCAAGCCCGAGTTTCTCGCCATCAGCCCGAACAACAAGATTCCCGCCATCGTCGATTCGGACGGCCCGGAAGGCAAGCCGCTGTCGGTGTTCGAGTCCGGGGCCATTCTCATTTATCTGGCCGAGAAAACGGGCCGATTCCTGCCGCAGGCGCCGGCCGCACGCTATGCGACGCTTCAGTGGCTGATGTTCCAGATGGGTGGCCTCGGTCCGATGTTGGGGCAGGCCCACCACTTCCGCATCTACGCGCCCGAGAAGATCGAATACGCGGTCAACCGCTATACGAACGAAGCGAAACGTCTCTACGGCGTAATGGACAAGCAGCTCGGCAAAACGCAGTACCTGGCCAGCGACGAGTACACGATTGCCGATATCGCGAGCTTTCCGTGGACGCGTTCATGGCAAAACCAGGGCATCGAACTGGCGGAGTTCCCGAACGTCAAGCGCTGGCACGAAGCGATCGCCGCGCGCCCGGCCGTACAACGCGGAGTGGAAGTGCTGGCATCCGCAAGGCGAGCGTTGACCGACGACAAAGCGAGAGACATCCTGTTCGGCGCGACGCAATACGCCAAGCACTGACGCGAGCACGGGCGCGCTCGAGCCGGAGCCCGTGCCCGAGCGAAACCGCGATCAGAAGTAATGCCGCGTGAGGAGCTGAGCGACGCACGCGGGTTTCGGCTCGTCCAGCGCTTCGACGGCGACATCCCAGGTGACCTGCAGCGCACCGTCGGGCAGATCGCTCGCATCGACGACGACGAATCGGGCTTTGAGTCGCGCACCGACGCGCACCGCCGACGGAAACCGCACGCGATTGAGCCCATAGTTCACGCCCATGCGATGCGCGATGTGAACCGTTTGCATCAACAGCGCCGGAATCAACGACAGGGTCAAGAACCCATGCGCAACCGTGCCGCCGCAAGGCGACTCGCGCCGGGCGCGCTCGGCATCGACGTGAATCCATTGGCGATCGCCGGTCACATCGGCGAACGCATCGATCCGTGCCTGCTCGATTGTCACTGCGGCGCTCACGATCGGCTCGGCGCCGATCAGCGCGCGCAACTGGGCCGCGCTGGCAATCTCGACCGGCCGGTTGTCGCCGTCGCCGTCGCCCTCGCGCCCGCCGACTCGCGCGGCGGTGCTCATGCGGGCGCTCCGGAGGCGTCGGGCTGCTCACCGCGCAAGCCGAAGATAACTTTCGATCGCACGCTGACAGCGGTTTCACCGGCCTGATTGACGCCTTCCCACAACATCGACGCAATGCCGCGATCGGGACGGCTTGCGAGCACACGCTTGTCGAGTACGGAGATGAAAAGATGGATCGTGTCGCCCGGTCGCACAGGCTTCACCCAGCGGATTTCGTCGACACCCGGCGAGCCCATCGAAGTCGAGCCTTCGAGCATCTTGTGCACAAAAATGCTCATGAGCACGGAGCAGGTATGCCAGCCGCTTGCAATCAGCCCGCAATAGGGCGAAGCATGCGCCGCGATTTCATCGACATGGAAGGGTTGAGGATCGTACCGGGTGGCAAATTCGACGATCTCTTCATGCGTGAACGTATGCGCGCCGATTTCCTTGCGCGCGCCGACTTCGAGGTCCTCAAAGCTCACACCCATCTCGCTGTCTCCCGTTGAATGAGATCCGCATCGCACAAAGCCGCGGCGTCTTCAAAAAGTACACGAGGAGTATGGAGACGGCGCGAGAACCGCGCAAGACGCCGAACGGTCTACCGCGCTATTGCAGTGTTTCCTTGGGCACCCACGCACCGGGCACAGGCAGGACTTCGATGCCCTCTTCCACGAGCGAGCGTGCATCTTCGGGTGTGGCGACGCCACGGATGTTGCGGGCAGGCGCCTCGTTGTAATGGATACGGCGCGCTTCCTCGGCGAAGCGCTCGCCGACGTTCTCGGTCTTCCCGAGCACTTCGCGCAATGCGCGCATCGCTTGGGCCTCGATCTCGCGTATGCGCTCCGGCACCGAACCGCCGCGCTCGTCGTCCCGCGAGTGCGCGGCACGGCGGCCGGCATCGTTCTGCGTATTCGTCGCGCCGGACAGATTGAGCCGCGGCGCCGACGGTAAACGGCTCACCTCAGTCGCGGCGCATATCGGGCATTCGACCAATTTGCGCGACAACTGGGATTCGAAGTCATCGGCGGAAGCGAACCAGCCTTCGAACCGATGACCCTGCGAGCACTGTAAATCGAGGACCTTCATGGTGGATTGGGAGCAAACGTGCAGCCAAGTGTAGCGCGAAATCGTTTTTGGCGAGCGGTTTGCCGAAAACCGGGCGCAGGCGCGAGTGCGCGGTGCTTCAAGCGTCCGAGGCAGGCGTCGACTGTTGCTCGCCGGCAGGCTGCCAGGCACCGGATAGCAGCTTCTCGAGCCACATCGTGCCAATGATCGTCTTCACGTCGCTGATTTCGCCCGTGCGGATCCATTCGAACATCTGCGGCACATCGGTGATGAACGTATCGAGAAATTCGCCGTCGTCGAGCGCCGGTTCGCCTTCGACCAGGCCGCGCGCCAGAAAGAGATCGATAAACTCTGTCGAATAGGAAATGATCGGATGGATGCGAGTGAGAAAGAGGAATTCGCGCGCCGTATAGCCCGTTTCCTCCTGCAACTCGCGCTTGGCGCAAGCCAGCGCGCCTTCATCCGCATCGAGCTTGCCCGCCGGGTATTCGATCATCACGCGCCCGATCGGATACCGGTATTGGCGCTCGAGCAGCACGCGCCCATCGTCGAACATCGGAATCACCATGACAGCGCCCGGATGCTGCACGTACTCGCGCGTGGCGAGTTTGCCGTCGGGCAGGCGCACCGTATCGCGTTTGACGTGAAGAAACGAGCCCTCGTGGACCGTCTCGCTACCGATGCGCGTTTCCGTCAGCGACGCGTCGTGATCGTGATCGGGCAATTGAGCCATCTGCTGCTCTCCGGAAAACGAGCCGTCTGACCGCACTCGGCCGTCAACGGCGCTTGACGAGATATTGGAACGTGAAACCGGGAAACGCGAACACCACGAACAGGCAGAACGTAATCGCGTAAAACTGCCAGCCCTGATCGAATCGATTGCCCGCACGCGCTTCCAGCATAAGGCCCAGCGCGCCCACGACAAAATACAGCACGATCAATTCGCCAATTCGAATCCAGGCGCTTTTTTTCGCGGCGCCGAGCGGCGCGAGAGCGAAAAGCCGTTGATTCACGAACGGCAAGTTGGCGGCCACGACCGCCAACAATACGATAAACCAGCCCGCCGCCGACATCTCAGCCTCCTGTCCCCGAAGGGGACTTCCTTCGGTCGCCGGTTCCCGCCCAAGGGAGGCTGACGCCCGCTTCCTGGGCAGCGAACGATGGTGAGCGCCTCATCAAATTGCAGGCAGCGAGTGTGCGACCGCGTTCAGGCAAAGCGTCATCAGCGGGCCCGGCACGATGCCGAGCACGAGCACCGCAACGCCGTTGGCGGCAAGCAGCCACCGGTTGGCAGCCGGGCTCGCGATCGGGCTGGCGTCTTGCGGCGCGTCGAAGTACATGAGCTTGACGATGCGCAGATAGTAGAACGCGCCGAACAGCGAGGTGATCACCGCCAGCACGGTCAACCACGTGAGCCCTGCATTCATCGCGGCCTCGAGCACGGCGAGCTTCGCGTAAAAGCCGACCGTCGGCGGGATGCCGGCGAGCGAGAACATCATCGCCATCATCACGAACGCAAACACGGGGCTGCGCTTGTTCAAGCCCTTGAAGTCGTCGAGCGTTTCGGCCTCGAAGTCGCGCCGGGCCAGCAACATCACGATACCGAACGAACCGAGCGTCGTGAGGAAGTAGATGATGCTGTAGAACATCGCCGAGCTATAGGCGTTGGCCATGCCTTCCGCCTTGCCGTCGACAACGCCGGCCAGCAGGCCGAGCAGCACGAAGCCCATGTTCGAGATGGCCGAGTACGCGAGCATACGCTTGACGTTGCGCTGCGCGATACCGGTGATATTGCCGACGATCAGCGAAAGCGCCGCGAGAATCACGAGCATTTCCTGCCAGTCGACCGCGAGCGGCAGCAGGCCCATCACGAGAAAGCGCAGGCCCCACGCGAACGCCGCCACCTTCGGTCCACCGCCGACGAGCAGCGTCATCGCGGTAGGCGCCCCGTGGTAGACATCGGGCACCCACATATGGAACGGTACGGCACCCATCTTGAAGGCGATGCCGGCCACGATGAAGATCACGCCGAAAAGCAGCACGGCGTTGTTGATCCGGCCCGATGCCACGGCCTTCAGCACTTCGCCGAGATCGAGCGATCCCGTCGCGCCGTACAGCATCGAAATGCCATAGAGCAGGAAGCCGGAAGCCAGCGCACCAAGAACGTAATACTTCATGGCCGCTTCGTTCGACTGCGATGCGTCGCGGCGCAGCGCGATAGCCGCGTACAGCGAGAGCGACATCAACTCCAAGCCCAGATACAGCGTGAGGAAGTTGCTGCCCGAAATCATCACGAGCTGTCCAAGCAGCGCGAACATGCCAAGCAGCATGTAGTCGCCGCGGAACAGGTCGCGGTCCTCGAGGTATTGGCGCGAGTAGATCATCGTCACCGCATAGCCCAGCGAGACGACGGCTTTCATCGCGCTCGCAAAACCATCGACGACGTACATATGCGAGAAGAAATACTGCGACTGCGCATTGGGATCGAAGACGAGCGTCGTGAACCAGACACCCGCGACGAGCGAACCGAGCACCGCGATCAAATAGGTGACGCGGCGGCCGCGATCGCCGACGAACGTTTCGTTCAGCCACGCAACAACGGCGGCCACCATGACCAGCGCGTCGGGCAGAAGGAGTGACATAGAGGCGTTTTGCATGATCGTTTCGTTCCTCCGCTCGGTCTTACTGAGACAGCGGCAGCTTGGACTGCGCGACGTGGGAGAGGAGGTTCTCCACGGACACGTGCATCACATCGGTAAAGGGCTTCGGATAAAGACCCATGAAAAGCGTCAGTGCGGCAAGCACGCCGAGAATCAGCAACTCTCGGCGATTGATGTCCGTCAGCGACTTGACGTGATCGTTGGCGACAGCACCGAAGTAGACGCGCTTGTACATCCACAGCGTATAGGCCGCACCGAGAATCAACGTGAAGGCGGCGCCGAACGCGATCCAGAAGTTGTACTGGACCGATGCGAGGATGACCATGAACTCGCCGACGAAACCCGAAGTACCCGGCAGACCGCAATTGGCCATCGAAAACAGCATCACGAGCGCGGCGAACTTCGGCATCACGTTCACCACGCCGCCGTAATCGGCGATCTGGCGCGAGTGCATGCGGTCATAGAGCACGCCGATGCACAGGAACATGGCGCCCGAGACGAAGCCGTGCGAAATCATCTGCACGATCGCGCCTTCCACGCCGAGCTGATTGAAGATGAAAAAGCCGAGCGTGACGAAGCCCATGTGCGCAATCGACGAATACGCCACGAGCTTCTTCATGTCGGCCTGCACCATCGCGACCAGACCGATATAGATCACCGCGGTCAGCGAGAGCGCGATGATGACGGGTGCAAGTGTATGGCTCGCATCCGGCGTGATCGGCAACGAAAAGCGCAGGAAACCGTAAGCGCCGAGCTTCAGCATGATCGCGGCCAGCACGACGGAGCCGCCGGTCGGCGCTTCCACGTGCGCATCGGGCAGCCAGGTATGAACCGGCCACATCGGCACTTTCACCGCGAAAGCGAGGAAGAACGCGATGAACAGCAACACCTGCGGGGTCATCGCGAGCGGCGCCTTTTGCCATGTCGCGAGATCGAAGGTGCCCGTCACGACATAGAGATAGATCAGCGCGACCAGCATCAAAAGCGACCCGGCGAGCGTATAGAGGAAGAACTTGAACGCGGCGTAAATCCGGTTCGGTCCGCCCCATACGCCGATGATCAGATACATCGGGATCAGCGTCGCTTCGAAGAACACATAGAACAGCAGACCGTCGGCTGCCGAGAACACGCCGACCATGATGCCCGACAAGATCAGGAACGCGGCCATGTACTGCGAAACGTGCTCGGTGATGACCTCCCAGCCGGCGATCACGACGATGACCGTGATCAGCGCCGTGAGCACGACGAACCACATCGAGATGCCGTCGACGCCCAGGTGGTAGGTGATATGAAATCGCTCGATCCAGTTCGCCTGCTCGACGAACTGCAGGTCGGCCGTCGCAGGATCGAAGCCGCTGATGAGCGGCAACGTCACGACGAAGCCGAGAACCGAGCCGATCAGCGCGAGCCAGCGTGCGGGCGCCGGGTTCCGGTCGGAGCCGACGGCGAGCACGGCGAGGCCGAAAACGATCGGCAGCCAGATTGCGGTACTAAGAATCGGAAAAGAGTGCATTAAGTGTCCCCCGCCTTATTTGCCGCCGAGCGTTACAAACAGGGTAAGGAGCCCCAGCATGCCGATAATCATGGCGAACGCGTAGTGGTAGATGTAACCGGATTGCAGGAAGCGGATCACTCGCGCGAACCAGCCGATGAAGCGCGCGCTTCCGTTGACGAGACCGTCGATGACCACGACATCGCCCTCTTTCCAGAGCCCGCGGCCGATGAGGACCGCGCCTTTGGCGAAGACGACTTCGTTGATCTTGTCCATGTAGTACTTATTGTCGAGCAAGGTGTAGATCGGCCCGAACGCGCGACGGATCACAGCCGGCAGGTCCGGGCGCTTGAGATACAGGAACCACGCCGTCACGACGCCGGCAAGCGCCAGCCACAGCGGCAAGGCCGATACCGAGTGCAGCCCCATCGCGAACCAGCCCTGGAATTCTTTCGACATCTCCTCGATGGCCGGGTGATTCTCGCCGATGAAGATGACCTTCTCGAACGCGACGCCATGATCAAAGAATCCGCCGAAGATCATCGGCCCGATCGCGATCGCACCGATGACGACCGACGGAATCGCGAGCAGCACGAGCGGCAACGTCACGACCCAGGGCGTCTCGTGCGGCTCGTGAGCATGGCCGTGATCGTCGTGCCCGTGGCCGTCGTCATGCTCGCCGCCGTGCGCGGCGGCTTCGGCGCCATGACCGTTGCCGAAGTCCTGCGGATGGCGGAAACGCTCCTCGCCGTGGAAGACGAGGAAGTACATCCGGAACGAATAGAGCGCCGTCACGAAGACACTTGCGACCACCGCGAAGTACGCGAAGCCCGCGCCCGGCAGATGCGAGAGTCCGACCGCGTCGATGATCGAATCCTTCGAGTAGAAGCCGGAGAAGAACGGCGTACCGATCAGTGCAAGCGAACCGATCAGCGACGTGATCCAGGTGATCGGCATGTATTTGCGCAGGCCACCCATGTTGCGCATGTCCTGATCGTGGTGCATCCCGATGATGACCGAGCCCGCGCCGAGGAACAGCAACGCCTTGAAGAACGCGTGCGTCATCAGGTGGAAGACGGCGACCGAATAGGCCGAGGCGCCGAGCGCGGCGGTCATGTAGCCGAGTTGAGAGAGCGTCGAGTAAGCGACCACGCGCTTGATGTCGTTCTGGACGATACCGAGAAAGCCCATGAACAGCGCCGTGATCGCACCGATCACCATGACGAACGAGAGCGCCGTGTCGGAAAGCTCGAACAGCGGCGACATGCGCGTCACCATGAAGATGCCGGCCGTCACCATCGTTGCGGCGTGAATCAACGCGGAGATCGGCGTGGGGCCTTCCATCGAATCGGGCAGCCACACGTGCAGCGGGAACTGCGCCGATTTACCCATTGCGCCGATGAAGAGGCAAATGCAGGCGACGGTCAAGAGGCCCCAGTGCGTGCCGGGAAAGCTCAGCGCGGCAAGCTCCGTGCGCTTGGCGAAAACCTCGCCATAGTTCATCGAGCCGGCAAACGCGAGCAGAAGACCGATGCCGAGCAGAAAGCCGAAGTCGCCGACACGGTTCACGAGGAACGCCTTCATGTTGGCGTAGATCGCGCTTTCCCGCGTGAAGTAAAAACCGATCAGCAGGTACGAGACCAGGCCCACCGCCTCCCAGCCGAAGAACAGCTGCAGGAAGTTGTTGCTCATCACGAGCATCAGCATCGAGAAGGTGAAGAGCGAGATGTACGAGAAGAAGCGCTCGTAACCATCGTCGTCAGCCATGTAGCCGATCGTGTAGATGTGCACCATCAGCGACACGAAGGTCACCACGCACATCATCATGGCCGTCAGCGAATCGACGAGGAAGCCGACTTCGAACTTCAGCGAGCCGACGTTCATCCATTCGTAGACCGTCGCGTTGAAGCTCGCGCCGTTCATGACGTCGAAAAAGACGACCGACGAGAGAATGAACGAGATCAGCACGCCGAGGATCGTAACGCGGTGGCTTCCCTTGCGCCCCACCGCCTTGCCGGCAAGCCCGGCAATCAGCGAGCCGGCGAGCGGTGCGAGCGGGACCGCCAGCAGCAGGTTTTCATTGAGTGTCGTGGACATAACCGCAGTGCCTGAATTTAACCTTTGAGCTGATCGAGGTCCTCGACGTTGATCGTGTCGAGGGTACGGAACAGAGTCACCAGAATCGCGAGGCCGATCGCCGCTTCGGCCGCGGCCACCGTCAGCACGAAGAAGACGAAGATCTGCCCGTGCACGTCGCCGAGGTAATGCGAGAACGCGACGAAATTCGTATTCACCGCGAGCAGCATCAGCTCGATCGCCATCAGGATGATGATGACGTTGCGACGGTTCAGGAAAATGCCGACGACGCCGATCGAAAAGAGGATCGCGCCAAGTACGAGGTAATGAGCCAGGGTCAACATGTTTTTCTCCTCGCCGCTCAGCCGTTGTTGCCGACGGCACCGGCACCCACGTTCGCGCCCGCTTCACCCGGCGCTTGGGGGCCCTGAGCCGTTTCGAGCGCCTTCTCCGCGGGCATCTTCACGAGGCGCACGCGGTCTTTCGCGCGCACCTTCACTTGATCGGACACGCGCTGGCGCTTGCTGTCCTTACCCTTGCGCGCCGTCAGCGCGATCGCCGCGATGATCGCGACGAGCAGTACGAGGCCCGCGACTTCGAACGCGAAGACATAGTCCGTATAGATGACCTTGCCGATCAGATACGTGTTCGACATGACGGCCGCGCCACCCACGCCGGCCGCACCGCCGGTCGCCGTCACGTCGTGCACCGGCGTGGCCGTCGCACCGTAGCCGTGCCAGAGGATCAGCGCCGTCTCGACGACGATGATCGCGCCGACGATCGTCGCCATCGGCACGAAGCGCCTAAAGTCTTTGCGCAGCACGTCGAGGTTGATATCGAGCATCATGACGACGAACAGGAAGAGCACCATCACCGCGCCGACGTACAGCAGCACGAGCAAAATGGCGAGGAACTCCGCCTCGAGCAGCATCCAGATGGCGGCCGCATTGAAGAACGCGAGCACGAGAAAAAGCGCGGACCCCACGGGGTTGCGCGACGT
The DNA here is from genome assembly GCF_013282575.1 of Paraburkholderia sp. NMBU_R16. Lineage (GTDB taxonomy): Bacteria > Pseudomonadota > Gammaproteobacteria > Burkholderiales > Burkholderiaceae > Trinickia. The sequence continues at coordinate 104,578 of NZ_JAAAYE010000013.1, read as the reverse complement.
GATCACCTTCAGCCCCGACACAGTCAGGAGCAGCGCGAAGATGTAGAACAGTACGGTAGTGAATTCCATGATTACCGGTTCATCGTTAGCCCATCGTCAGGCTGGGTTTCGTAGGCAGCACGCCGCGCATGCCGCGGGAGTCGATGCCGGCTCCCGCGCCACGCGAACAACGGTCAGGCCAGTGCTTATTACCGATACGGCGCATCCGCCGCCTTCGACGCGGCGATCTCCGCTTCATAGCGATCGCCCACTGCGAGCAGCATGTCTTTCGTGAAATACAGATCGCCGCGCTTTTCGCCGTGATATTCGAGGATGTGTGTTTCCACGATCGAATCGACGGGGCAGCTTTCTTCGCAAAAACCGCAGAAAATACACTTGGTCAGATCGATGTCGTAGCGCGTCGTGCGCCGCGTGTTGTCGGCGCGCGTCTCCGATTCGATCGTGATCGCCATTGCGGGGCACACGGCCTCGCAAAGCTTGCATGCGATGCAGCGCTCTTCGCCGTTTTCATACCGACGCAGCGCATGCAGGCCGCGAAACCGCGGCGAGATCGGGGTTTTCTCTTCGGGGAACTGCACGGTGAACTTGCGTTTGAACGTGTAGCGGCCCGTCAGCGCAAGCCCTTTCAGCAGCTCGGTCAGAAAAAACGTCTTGAAGAAGTTTTGGATTGCGTTCATTTGCTTCGCGCCCCTCATTTCCAGATGTTCAGCGGCGACATGATCCAGAACCCGACCACGACGACCCAGAGAATGCACACGGGCAGGAACACCTTCCAGCCCAGACGCATGATCTGGTCATAGCGATAACGCGGGAACGTGGCGCGCGCCCAGATGAACACGGACAGCAGCAGGAACACCTTCAGGACGAGCCAGAAAATACCCGGGATGAAGGACAGGAACCCGAACGGCGCACTCCAGCCGCCGAGGAAAAGCGTGGCCGCGAGCGCCGAGATGACGATCATGTTGATGTACTCGGCGAGGAAAAACAGCGCGAACGCCATACCCGAGTAATCGATCATGTGGCCGGCGACGATCTCCGACTCCCCTTCCACCACGTCGAACGGGTGACGGTTAGTCTCGGCGATGCCCGAGATGAAATAGACGACGAACACGGGCAAGAGCGGCAGCCAGTTCCATGAGAGGAACGTGATGCCGTGGCTCGCGAAGATGCCGCGCTCTTGCGATGTGACGATGTCCGACAGATTCAGGCTGCCCGAAGTCATCAGCACGACCACCAGCGCAAAGCCCATCGACACTTCGTACGAGACCATCTGCGCGGCGGCGCGCATCGCGCCGAGAAACGCGTATTTCGAGTTCGATGCCCAGCCCGCGAGAATCACGCCGTATACGCCGATCGACGAGATCGCGATCACATAGAGCAGACCCGCGTTGATATCGCCGAGCACGGCTTTGGCCTGAAACGGAATGACGGCCCAGACCGCGAAAGCCGGCACCACCGTCATGATCGGCGCGATGACGTAAAGCCACCGGTTCGCCGCACTCGGCTGGATAACTTCCTTCAACAGCAGCTTCAGCACGTCCGCGATCGGCTGCAGGAGACCGGCGGGGCCGACGCGGTTCGGACCGAGACGCACGTGCATCCAGCCGATGAGCTTGCGCTCCCAGAGGATCAGATAGGCCACGCAGAGCAAAATGGCGACCGCCACCACGACGATGCGCACGAGCGCCCAGACCGTGGGCCAGGCCGCACCGAGCACCTCGCTGCCGCCCGCGTTGATCGTATCGAACAAGCTCATTTACGCCTTCTCCACCAGCAGTTCACCGATGAGGCCGCCGAGTGCCGCGCCGACGGGCGTTGCCGCCGACACGCGCACAGCCGTTTCAGCCAGGTCCGCGTCGCGCGTTGCGCTCGCCACCACGGCGCGATCGCCCTGGCGCACGCGCACGGCATCGCCCTCTTTCAATCCGAGCTGATCGAACAGCGCCGCGGGCAAGCCGACCGTATTCGCGACACGCGCGGCCGCCGTCAGATGCAGCGACGGTGCGCGGCGCACGAGCGGGTCCGCATGGTAGATCGGCACATCCGAGACGCGCTCGAGCGCTCCCTTCTCCACTTTCAAAGCGCGCGCGCCACCTTGGGCCAGCGCTGCGTTCGCGCGATTCGACAATTGCGCCGAGATGGCGCCATCGGGCAACGCGGCGGCACGGGCATCCTCGACGGTGTCGTAATCGAAGCCCGGCAGGCCCAACACATTGCCCAGCACCCGCAACACCTTCCATGCCGGCCGCGTTTCGCCAAGCGGGCGCACCACGCCGTTGAATGCCTGCAGCGTGCCTTCGGCGTTGACGAACGCGCCGGCCGTCTCGGTGAACGGCGCGATCGGCAGCAACACGTCGGCGTATTCGGTGCCAGTCTTGAACGACGAGAGCATCACGACCGTTTCGGCTTGCCCCAGCGCCGCGAGTGCTTGCGCGGGGTTGGCCGTATCGAATTCGGGCTCGAGATTGAGCAGCACGTAGCCCTTGCGCGGCGAAGCGAATGCATCGTGAGCATTGAGGCCGCCCGCGCCGGGCAACGCGCCGACGAGATGGCCGCCGACGGTATTCGCCCCTTCGGTCAGGAAACCGAGCGTCGCGCCGGTCTGATCCGCGATCCAGTGCGCCAACGCATGGATGCGGGCGAAGTCCGGGTGCTGGACCACGCCGTTGCCGAGCAGCACGACGCGGCGCTCGCCGCTCGTCAATGCAGCGGCGACATCCTTCGCGGCGGGCGTTGCCGCGGTCCCGCCCAAGCCTTCGGGCAGGGCGACACCGCGCAGCTGCGAGACCGCCGCGGCGACGCCGGCCAGCGCATCGAGCCACGCCGACGGCGCGGCGACGATCGTCTTCGCGCTCGGAATCAGCGATTTGTCGGCCGTGGCTTGCAGCAGATGCAGCTTCGCCCCCGTCCGTGCGGCCTGGCGCAGGCGCGCAGCCAACAGCGGATGATCGCGGCGCAGGAACGAACCGATGACGAACCCACCGTCGACGAGCGACAAATCGGCGATCGGCATACCGAGCCACGGCGCTCCGGCCGGCGCTGCCGAGAAATCGGATTGACGCAGGCGGAAATCGACGTTCGGGGTGCCGAGCGCGTTGCCGAGCGCCTTCAACAAGAACAGTTCCTCGACGGTGCTATGCGGACTGCCGAGCAGCGCGAGCGCATCGGCGCCGTGTTCCGCGCTGATACCCTTGAGCGCCTTGGCCGCATATTCGAGCGCCGTGGGCCAGTCCGTCTCCATCCACTGGCCGCCTTGCTTGATCATCGGCTGCGTCAGGCGCTCCTCGCTATTGAGCGCTTCGTACGAGAAACGGTCTTTATCAGAAATCCAGCACTCGTTGATCGCTTCGTTCTCGAGCGGCAGCACGCGCATCACGCGGTTGTTCTTCACCTGCACGACGAGATTGGCACCCACGGAATCGTGCGGGCTCACCGATTTGCGGCGCGAGAGCTCCCACGTGCGGGCGCTATAGCGGAACGGCTTGCTCGTCAGCGCACCGACCGGGCACAGATCGATCATGTTCCCCGAGAGTTCCGAATCGACGGTCTTGCCGACGAACGTCGTGATTTCCGAGTGCTCGCCGCGGCCGAGCATGCCCAGCTCCATGACGCCGGCCACTTCCTGGCCGAAGCGCATACAGCGCGTGCAGTGGATGCAGCGCGTCATCTCTTCCATCGAAATCAGCGGGCCGACGTTCTTGTGGAACACCACACGCTTTTCCTCGCTGTAACGCGACGCGGACTTGCCGTAGCCGACTGCGAGGTCCTGCAACTGGCACTCGCCGCCCTGATCGCAGATCGGGCAGTCGAGCGGGTGATTGATGAGCAGGAATTCCATCACCGATTGCTGCGCCTTGACGGCCTTCTCGGACGTCGTGCGCACGACCATGCCCGCCGAGACCGGCGTCGCGCAGGCGGGAACAGCCTTCGGCATCTTCTCGACTTCGACGAGACACATCCGGCAGTTGGCCGCGATAGAAAGCTTCTTGTGATAGCAGAAGTGAGGAATGTACGTGTCGACCTTATGCGCAGCCTGGATCACCATGCTGCCTTCGGGCACCTCGACCTTCTTCCCGTCTATTTCAAGTTCAACCATGATGGTGAATGGTCCTTAACCTATTTACCGCTCGATCGATCTTTCGCGCGCCGCGTCAAGCGAGCGCCGCGTCAGCCGCCGCCGGCGCACCCGCGTGCGGCCCGACCAGGCAGCGCTTGTGCTCGACGTGATATGCGAATTCGTCCCAGTAGTGCTTGAGCATGCCGCGCACCGGCATCGCGGCGGCGTCTCCCAGCGCGCAGATGGTGCGGCCCATGATGTTCTCCGCCACCGAGTTCAACAGGTCGAGGTCTTCCTGGCGACCTTGCCCGTGCTCGATGCGGTTGACGACGCGCCACAGCCAGCCCGTACCTTCTCGGCACGGCGTGCACTGGCCGCACGACTCTTCATAGTAGAAGTACGACAGGCGCAGCAGCGAGCGCACCATGCAGCGCGTCTCGTCCATGACGATGACGGCGCCCGAACCCAGCATCGATCCGACCTTGGCGATCGAATCGTAGTCGAGATCGGTTTGCATCATGATGTCGCCCGGCACGACCGGCGCGGACGAGCCGCCCGGGATGACCGCCTTCAGCTTCCTGCCGCCGCGCATGCCGCCGGCGAGCTCCATGAGCGTCGCGAACGGCGTGCCGAGCGGCACTTCATAGTTGCCCGGGCGTTCGACGTCGCCCGACACCGAAAAAATCTTCGTGCCGCCGTTGTTCGGCTTGCCCAGTTCCAGATAGGCCTGCGGCCCGATCTCGAGCAGGAACGGCACGGCCGCGAACGTTTCGGTGTTGTTGATCGTCGTGGGCTTACCGTACACGCCGAAGCTCGCCGGGAACGGCGGCTTGAAGCGAGGCTGGCCCTTCTTGCCTTCGAGCGATTCGAGCAGCGCCGTCTCTTCGCCGCAAATATAAGCGCCGTAGCCATGATGAGCATAGAGCTCGAACGAGAAACCCGAACCGAGGATGTTCTCGCCCAGAAAGCCCGCGCGGCGAGCCTCGTCGAGCGCTTCTTCGAAGCGCTTGTAGACTTCCCAGATCTCGCCGTGAATGTAGTTGTAGCCGACCGTTATCCCCATCGCGTAAGCGCCGATGGCCATTCCTTCGATCAGCGAATGCGGATTCCAGCGCAGGATGTCGCGATCCTTGAACGTGCCGGGCTCGCCTTCGTCCGAATTGCATACGAGGTACTTCTGCCCCGGAAACTGGCGCGGCATGAAGCTCCATTTGAGGCCGGTCGGAAAGCCCGCACCACCGCGGCCGCGCAAGCCCGACGCCTTCACGTCGGCAATGACCTGCTCCGGCGGAATCTTCTCTTCGAGAATACGGCGCAGTTGCTTGTAGCCGCCGCGCGCGACGTAATCTTCGAGGTGCCAGTTCTCGCCCGTGAGACCCGCGAGAATCAGCGGTTTGATATGGCGATCGTGCAATGACGTCATTTCGAAAGCTCCTCGAGCAGCTGGTCGATCTTCTCGCGGCTCATGAAGCTGCACATACGGTGGTTGTTCACGAGCAGTACCGGGGCGTCGCCGCACGAGCCCATGCACTCGCCTTCCTTGAGCGTGAACTTGCCGTCGGACGTGGTTTCGCCGAAGTCGATGCCAAGCTTTTGCTTCAGGTACTCGGCCGCGCTCTCGGCACCGCCATCGGGACCGAGCTGGCAGGGCAGATTCGTGCAAAGCGTGATCTTGTACTTGCCGACAGGCGAGGTCTCGTACATGGTGTAGAACGTCGCCACCTCCTGCACGGCCACGGCCGGCATCTCGAGGTAGTCCGCGACGAACTGCATGAGCTCGGGCGAGAGCCAGCCGTGCTCTTCCTGAGCGACGGCCAACGCCGACATCACGGCGGACTGTTTCTGATCGGCGGGATACTTCGCCACCGCGCGATCGATTTCTTTCAGGCCTTCAGCTGAGATCATTTTCAGACACGACTCTTTCAATACCTACCGAACGAAAACCCGCCACCCGTTTCCTGCTTGCCCAGCCATGGCGACGGACCCGGCGTTCTTTGCGACCCGCGGCGCTCGCCGTCTGCGGCGCGCCGGACTGGGCGCGCGACATACGGCCAGGCGCTCAGCGGTCGATTTCGCCGAACACGATGTCCTGCGTACCGATGATCGTGACAGCGTCCGCGATCATATGGCCACGCGCCATTTCGTCGAGCGCTGCGAGATGAGCGTAGCCCGGCGCGCGAATCTTGAGCCGGTACGGCTTGTTCGCGCCGTCCGAGATCAAGTAGATGCCGAACTCGCCCTTCGGATGCTCGACGGCCGCATACGACTCGCCTTCGGGCACATGGAAACCTTCCGTGAAGAGCTTGAAGTGGTGAATCAGCTCTTCCATGTTCGACTTCATCGCGACGCGCGAAGGCGGCGCGATCTTGTGATTGTCGATCATCACGGGGCCGGGATTCTTGCGCAGCCATTCGATGCACTGCTTCGCGATGCGCGTCGACTGGCGCATTTCCTCGACCCGTACCAGATACCGGTCGTAGCAATCGCCGTTTACGCCAACGGGGATATCGAAGTCCATCCGGTCGTAGACTTCGTACGGCTGCTTCTTGCGCAAATCCCATTCGATGCCCGAGCCGCGCAACATCGGCCCCGTCATGCCGAGCTGCAGCGCGCGCTCCGGACTCACGACGCCGATACCGACGAGGCGCTGCTTCCAGATGCGATTGTCGGTGAGCAGGGTTTCGTACTCGTCGACACAGGTCGGAAAGCGCGTGAAGAAATCGTCGATGAAATCGAGCAGCGAGCCTTGGCGCGCCTCGTTCATCCGTTCGAGCGCCTTCGCGTTGCGAATCTTCGACGCCTTGTACTGCGGCATGGCGTCAGGCAGATCGCGATAGACGCCGCCCGGCCGATAATACGCTGCATGCATGCGCGCGCCCGAGACCGCCTCGTAGACGTCCATCAGGTCTTCGCGCTCGCGGAACGCATAAAGGAACACGGCCATCGCGCCGACGTCGAGCGCATGCGCGCCGATCCACATCAGGTGGTTCAGCACGCGCGTGATTTCGTCGAACAGCACCCGGATGTATTTCGCGCGGATCGGCACATCGATGCCGAGCAGCTTTTCGATCGCGAGCACATAGCCGTGCTCGTTGACCATCATCGACACATAGTCGAGCCGGTCCATGTAGGGCACGGATTGAATGAAGGTCTTGCTTTCGGCGAGCTTTTCGGTCGCGCGATGCAGCAGGCCGATATGCGGATCGGCGCGCTGGATGACTTCGCCATCGAGCTCGAGCACGAGGCGCAGCACACCGTGCGCTGCCGGATGCTGCGGGCCGAAGTTGAGCGTGTAGTTCTTGATCTCTGCCATGGCGCTCTCTCAGTGTTTCATACCGCCGTAGCGATCCTCGCGGATCACGCGCGGCGTGATTTCGCGCGGCTCGATCGTCACCGGCTGATAGACGACGCGCTGCTCTTGCGGGTCATAACGCATTTCGACGTAACCGGAGACCGGGAAATCCTTGCGGAACGGATGTCCGATGAAACCGTAGTCGGTCAGAATGCGGCGCAGGTCCGGATGACCTTCGAAGACGATGCCGTAAAGGTCGAATGCCTCGCGTTCGTACCAGTTCGCCGAACTCCAGATGTCGACGACGGACGGGACGATCGGCATTTCATCGTCGGGGGCGAACACGCGCACGCGAAGACGCCAGTTGTTCGATACCGACAGCAGATGGAGCACAGCCGCGAAGCGAGGGCCGTCGTAGGCGCCGTCGCCATAGGTCTGATAGTCGACGCCCGCCAGATCGATCAGTTGCTCGAACCCGAGTGCGCGATCGTCGCGCAGACGCTTCGCGATATCCAGGAAGTCGTCCGCCTTGACGACGATCGTCAATTCGCCGACCGATTCGGTCAGGCTCGAAAGACGGCCACCGAAGGCCGTCTCGAGGTTCGCTTTGAGGGTCTCGAGTTTGCTTGCCATATTGTGGGGAAGCCTCAGGCTTATTGACGGGCGATGGTGTTGGTACGCCGGATCTTCGCTTGCAGCTGGATCACGCCGTAGACCAACGCCTCCGCGGTCGGCGGACAGCCGGGCACGTAGACGTCGACGGGCACGATGCGATCGCATCCGCGCACGACCGAATACGAGTAGTGGTAGTAACCGCCGCCGTTCGCGCACGACCCCATCGAAATGACCCAGCGCGGCTCGGCCATCTGGTCGTAGACCTTGCGCAGCGCCGGTGCCATCTTGTTGCACAGCGTGCCGGCGACGATCATGACATCGGACTGGCGCGGGCTCGGGCGGAACACAACGCCGAAGCGGTCGAGGTCGTAGCGGGCCGCGCCCGCATGCATCATCTCGACCGCGCAACATGCGAGACCGAACGTCATGGGCCAGAGCGAGCCCGTGCGCGTCCAGTTGATCAGCTTGTCAGCCGTGGTGGTGACAAACCCTTCCTTCAAGACCCCTTCGATACTCATTTGCTTTGCACTCCAGGCGGAACGACCGGCGCTTGGCCCTCCGCGAGACACCGGCGATTAACCCATCACTCCCAATCGAGTCCGCCCTTCCTCCAGATGTAGGCAAAGCCCAGCAGGAGTTCGAGCAGGAAAATCATCATCGCCATGAAGCCGGGCCAGCCGATGTCGCGCAGGGCAACGCCCCACGGAAACAGGAACGCGGTCTCGAGATCGAAAATGATGAAGAGGATGGCCACGAGGTAGTAACGCACGTCGAACTTCATGCGCGCGTCTTCGAATGCCTCGAAGCCGCACTCGTAAGGCGAATTCTTTTGACTGTCGGGCTTGTTCGGACCGAGGACCTTGCCAACGCCGATAAGCGCAATGCCTAAACCCAGGCCCACGAGAAGGAATAACAGAACGGGGAAGTAGGCTGCGAGGTTCAAGACTATCCTCTATCGGTTGGTTCTGAGTGCCACGGAGAGACTGGTGCATCCGCGATCGAAAACCACTTCGTCAATGGCATTGCAAGCATGCCGCAAGCAAACCCCAGAAGTGACAATGCCAGCCGAAGCGAAGCATGCGGCTGGCATTGGATAACTTTGGTGCCGACGGCGAGACTCGAACTCGCACAGCTTTCGCCACTACCCCCTCAAGATAGCGTGTCTACCAATTTCACCACGTCGGCACTAATTGCAATCCCGGACAAACTCGCACAACTTGTTCGAAGACCCGCGAATCGCTTCAAGACTTAAATTCTAACCCGTCTATCAAAATTGTTCAACGCACGAATGCGTCGCCCAACGAAAAATTACTTCGGCACCGTCTGACCGGGCACGACCGGTGCTGGGGCCGACGCCGGCGCCGCGGCAGACGCCGCCGAAGCGGGCGCGCTCACCGTCGGGATCGCACCGAGCACACCTGCCGACGGCCTCGACTTGTACGAGCCGATGTACGTCAACGCGAGCGTCGTCACGAAAAACACTGCCGCGAGGATGGCAGTCGTTCGTGACAGGAAGTTGGCGGAGCCCGTCGCACCGAACAAGCTTCCCGATGCGCCGCTACCGAATGCCGCACCCATGTCCGCGCCCTTGCCATGCTGCAAAAGGACGAGGCCAATGATACCGAGCGCCGACAGCAGCTGCACGACGATGATCAACGTTTTGAAAAACAGCATGACACTCACCTAAGTTATGGTTTGACACGCGGCGCTCACGCGCCCCGTGCTGCAGCGATCCGCACGTCACACGGCGCGAGCCGTGCTCGCCGCCATGCAGATCGCCAAAAAATCATGGCTCTTCAGCGACGCGCCGCCGATGAGGCCGCCGTCGATATCGGCCTGGCCGAACAAGGCCTCGGCGTTCTCGGGCTTCACGCTGCCGCCATAAAGCAGCGTGACGTCCGCCAGGCCCGCGTCTTTCGCAGCCAGGCGGGCACGCAGGAACGCGTGCACTTGCTGCGCTTCGTCGACCGTGGCGCTCTTGCCTGTCCCGATCGCCCACACGGGCTCATAGGCCACGACGATGCGCGCCAACTCCTGCACGGAAAGCGTGCCGAGCACCGCATCGATCTGCGCCCCGACAACCGCTTGCGTCGCCCCGGTTTCGCGCTGCTGCAGCGTTTCGCCCACGCAGACGATCGGCGTCAGACCCGCCGCCAGCGCGCGCTGCGCCTTGAGCGCAACGGCCTCCGATGTTTCGCCGTGATAAGCGCGGCGCTCGGAATGGCCGACGATGGCAAGTGTGGCACCGAATTCGGCCGCCATTTCAGCCGCGATTTCGCCTGTGTAAGCGCCGTGCGCGTACGCCGAAACATCTTGCACGCCCCACGCCAGCGGCCCGCCGCGCAGCAGCGCTTCGGTTTGCGCGAGATACGGAGCCGGCACGCACACACCGATGCGGACCGTCTCCGTAACGGAGCCCGCCTGCAGCAACGCGCGCAAGAGCGCCTCGTTTTCGGCGAGCCGCCCGTGCATCTTCCAGTTACCGACTACCCACTTTGTCCGCTTCGCGTTCGCCATGTCCGTCCTGCTCCCTCGGCTATCGTGCCACCTGCCGCTGCCGCGGCTGCCGCGCACGCAAAACGCGCAATTTTACTGTGCGCGGGTGGACCGGGTCAAACCGTGAGCGTCCAGTCAAGCACGATTTTGCCGATATGCTCGCCGCTTTCCATCAGCGCATGAGCCTCCTTCGCCTCGTGCGCCGGCAGCACACGATAGACGATGGGCTTGATCCGGCCCGCTTCCAGGTGCGGCCAGACGTTGGTTTTGAGTTCGGCCGCCACGCGTGCCTTGAACTCCACCGTCCGCGCCCGCAGCGTCGAACCCGTGATCGTCAGCCGCCGGCGCAGCACCTCGCCCAGGTTGAGCTCGGCCTTGGCGCCGCCCAGCAGCGCGATGATGACGAGACGGCCGCCGTCGGCCAGCGCCGACAGTTCGCGCGGCACGTAACCGCCCGCCACCATATCGAGGATCACGTCGACACCGCGGTCGTTCGTGAGCGACTTCACCACTTCGACGAAATCCTCGGACTTGTAGTTGATCGCGCGCTCCGCGCCGAGCGCCTCGCACGCCTGGCACTTTTCGGCGGTTCCGGCGGTCGCGAAGACACGGAACCCCGCGGCGTGGGCGATCTGGATCGCCGCCACGCCGATGCCGCTCGAGCCGCCTTGCACGAGCAACGTTTCGTTCGCGCCCCCTTCGCCCGCACCCAGTTGCGCGCGCTCGAAGACATTGCTCCAGACCGTGAAGAATGTCTCCGGCAGCGAGGCCGCTTCGACATCGCTGAGACCGGCCGGCACAGGCAGACACTGCGCGAGCGGCACGGCCACGTACTGCGCGTAGCCGCCCCCGGCGAGCAGCGCGCAGACGCGATCGCCCATCTTGAGCCCGAACGGATTGTGCTTCTCGTCGAGCGTGCCGCCGACGATCTCGCCGGCGACTTCGAGGCCCGGCAAGTCCGATGCCCCCGGCGGCGGCGCGTAAGCACCCTTGCGCTGAAAGACGTCCGGCCGGTTGACGCCTGAGGCCGCGACCTTGAGCAGCACCTCGCCGGCTCTCGGTTCCGGCGTGGGCCGCTCGGCCAACGCGAGCACTTCCGGTCCGCCGAATTCGGTAATTTCGATTGCTTTCATCCGCATCACCCTTGGCTCAAATCTTCATCGATCGCGCACATGCGAGCAGCATCGTGCGCTTTCGCCGCTGGGCCCCAAGTATGCGCCAAAGCGCTGATCCCGGTCGGCCCCGCACGGGGACGAGCGCAGCAAAAAAACGGCCGGCGTGCGCGAAGCACGGCCGGCCGTTTGCGCCCGTCACCGCATTACTGTTGCGGCGCGGACTCGGGCTGAGCGGCGCCCGATGCGGCGTCGTTCAACAGGGCCTTGGCCGACAGGCGCACGCGTCCCTTCTCGTCCGCCTGGATGACCTTGACCTTCACCTGCTGACCTTCGGAGAGGTAGTCCTTGATGTCCTTGATACGCTCGTTGGCGATCTCGGAAATGTGCAGCAACCCGTCCTTGCCCGGCAGAATGTTGACGATGGCGCCGAACTCGAGGAGCTTGAGCACCGTGCCTTCGTAGACCTGGCCGACCTCGATCTCAGCCGTGATCGCTTCGATGCGGCGCTTCGCTTCGGCCATGCCTTCGCTGCTCGTACTGGCGATCGTGACGACGCCGTCGTCCGAGATGTCGATCGTGGTGCCCGTTTCTTCGGTCAGGGCGCGGATCACCGAGCCGCCCTTGCCGATCACGTCGCGAATCTTCTCGGGGTTGATCTTGACGGTGATCATGCGCGGCGCGAATTCGGAGAGCTGGTCGCTCGCACCGGCCACGGCTTCCTTCATCTTGCCGAGGATATGCATGCGCCCTTCTTTCGCCTGCGCGAGCGCGACCTGCATGATTTCCTTCGTGATGCCCTGGATCTTGATGTCCATTTGCAGCGCGGTCACGCCGTCGGCCGTGCCGGCCACCTTGAAGTCCATATCGCCGAGGTGGTCCTCGTCACCGAGGATGTCCGTCAGCACGGCGAACTTGTTGCCTTCGAGGATCAGACCCATCGCGATGCCGGCGACGTGCGCCTTCATCGGCACGCCCGCATCCATCAGCGCCAGACAGCCGCCGCAGACGGACGCCATCGACGACGAGCCGTTCGACTCGGTGATTTCCGAGACGACGCGAATCGAATAGCCGAACTCTTCGGCCGTGGGCAGGCATGCCACGAGCGCACGCTTGGCCAGGCGGCCGTGACCGATTTCGCGACGCTTCGGCGAGCCCACGCGCCCCGTTTCGCCCGTTGCGAACGGAGGCATGTTGTAGTGAAGCATGAAGCGCTCGCGGTATTCGCCTTCGAGCGCGTCGATGATCTGTTCGTCACCCTTCGTGCCGAGCGTGGCGACGACGAGCGCCTGCGTTTCCCCGCGCGTGAAGAGCGCCGAGCCGTGCGTGCGCGGCAGCACGCCGGTCCGGATCTCGATCGGGCGAACGGTACGCGTGTCGCGGCCGTCGATACGCGGCTCGCCGTCGAGGATCTGGCTGCGGACGATCTTTGCCTCGATGTCGAACAGGATGTTGCCGACGGCCGTCTTGTCGGTCGGCATCTTGCCGGCCGCCAGCGCTTCCTCGTCGAGCTTCACGCCGGTCTGGGCATAGATTTCCTTCAGCTTGGCCGAGCGCGCCTGCTTGTTGCGCAGCTGATAGGCGGCAGCGAGTTCGCCATGCGCGAGTTCCGTCACGCGGGCGATCAGCGCGTCGTCCTTGGTCGCCGGCTGCCAGTCCCACTCGGGCTTGCCACCCTCGCGCACGAGCTCGTGAATGGCATCGATCGCCGTTTGCATCTGCTCGTGGCCGAAGACGACTGCGCCGAGCATGATGTCTTCGGGCAGTTGATCCGCTTCCGACTCGACCATCAGCACGGCACGCTCGGTGCCGGCCACGACGAGATCGAGCCGCGATTCCTTCGTCTGCGAGCGCGTCGGGTTCAGTACGTACTGGTTATCGATATAGGCGACGCGCGCGGCGCCGACGGGGCCGTTGAACGGCAGTCCCGACACGGCGAGCGCGGCCGATGCGCCGATCAGGGCCGGAATATCGGCCGGGACTTCGGGGTTCACCGACAGGACGTGGATGACGACCTGCACTTCGTTGTAGAAGCCCTCGGGGAAGAGCGGGCGCAGCGGCCGGTCGATCAGGCGCGAGGTCAGCGTCTCGTGCTCGGACGGGCGCCCTTCGCGGCGAAAGAATCCGCCCGGAATCTTGCCGGCCGAGTAGGTCTTTTCGATGTAATCGACCGTCAGCGGGAAAAAGTCCTGACCGGGCTTGGCCGTCTTCGCACCGACCACGGTGGCGAGAACGACGGTGTCTTCGATGTCGACGATGACTGCGCCGGTGGCCTGACGGGCAACTTCACCGGTTTCGAGGCGAACGTTGTGCTGCCCCCACTTGAATTCTTTAACGACCTTATTGAACATGGACATGGTCACTCCTTCTCACTTTTTGTGTTCATCTTCAGCGCGCGAGCCGCAATCCACTCGTTCGAGGGGCGGCTGGCGCACCGGCGTGCCGACACACCTGCGGGAAGAGAAGTGTTATGCCATTCCAGCGCCATGCTCGCGAATCACGCGTGCGTCGTACTGGAATGACACAAAGCTCCGCCCGCTTCGGGACGACTTGCCGCGCGGCCGATCCGCGCCGTCGCGGCACAAAAACAAAATGCCTGCATCAGCAACCTGACACAGGCATCTCGCATAAAACGACGTGTTGCCGGTTACTTACGCAGACCCAGCTGCTCGATCAGCGAACGGTAACGGTCGGCGTCTTTGTTCTTCAGGTAGTCGAGCAGCTTGCGACGGCGGCTCACCATGCGCAGCAGGCCGCGCCGGCTGTGGTGATCCTTCGAGTGCGACTTGAAATGGGACGTCAACTCGTTGATGCGCGAGGTCAGCAGCGCCACCTGCACTTCGGGCGAGCCCGTGTCATTCGCGCCGCGAGCGAACTTCGCGACGACTTCGGACTTGTTGATATCAGCAACAGACATGTGATTTCCTTTGTTACGAACAAGCGGTCACGGAAGAAAGGCCGTGCCGTGGGGTAATCGGACTGCGACAAAACGGTACTACAAAAACGAAGCGCGTATTCTAGCACAGACCGTCGTGCCGGCCACGCGCTCGTAATGGGAGGGGTCTCAAGGGCGTTTCATCTTGCAGATGGCAGGCGGCACCGTCTGGGTGCGCGCCAGCGCGAGGACCGTGCGAAAACCGTAACCGGACCCCTCGTTGTCGAATCGAACGCCCGGGGTGCCGGCTTTGTCCATCTCCATGACATAAAGGGGCTGGATGAGCTGATGATCGTCGGCCCGCATCGTGACGTGTTGAAAACCGTTTTCGTAATCCATGCCCTCGAGCGCCCGGGCGACGTCCTCGGCCCGAGTCGTGTGCGCGCGGGAAATCGCCGCGGCGAGCATTTCGACCATGATCTCCATGCGCAAGACGGGGTAGTCGTCCCGCGCGGCGGGGAAACGCGTTCGGAAAGCGGCGTAGTAAGCGTCCGAGGCCGCCGGATTCGCTCCGGCCGCCAGATCCGGAAATACGGTCGACGCGCCGGCGTTCGGATGCCAATCGGCCACCGCCAGCACGCGTTTCACTCCGGCATCGCCGAGCGCCGCCGGTGCCCCGAGGCTATTGCCGTAAAACGTGTAGAACTTGCCCGCGAAGCCCTGCTCCCGGGCCGCCTTCACGAGCAGCGTGAGATCGTTGCCCCAATTGCCCGTGATGACGGCGTCGGCGCCGCTCGCGCGGATCTTGGCGATATAGGGCGTGAAATCCTTGATCCGGCCGATCGGGTGAAACTCGTCGCCCACGATGGCGATGTCGGGGCGCTTTTCGCCGAGCGCAGCGCGAGCCAGCGTGCTCACGTCGTGCCCGAAACTGTAGTCCTGGTTGAACAGGTAGACCTTCCTGATCGCGCGGTCCCCGGCGATGACGGTCGCCAGCGCGTTCATGCGCATGCCCGCGTGCGCATCGAAGCGAAAGTGCCAGAAACTGCAGCCAGCTTCCGTCAAGGCGGGATCGTCGGCCGAGTAGTTGAGGAACAATTGACGGTTCTCCGGCTCCCGAGCGTTGTGCTTGTCGACAGCCGCGATGAGCGCGGCTGCCACGGCCGAGCTGTTGCCTTGCAGGATGAACGGAATGCGCCGGTCCGCCGCGACGCGTTCTTCGACGAGCGCCTGCTCGACGCTGCCGCGGCTGTCCAGCACGACGAGTTCGAGCGGATGGGCGCCGTCGGCCAGCATGACGCCGCCACGCTGGTTCACCCGCTCGACGCCAAAGCGCAGATTGCGCTCGACGGCCGCGCCGGCGTCGGCGAATGGCCCGGACATGCCCTCGATCAATGCCAGCCGGACGGGCTCGCCGCCCGGACCTGCCGCCGCCGCGGCCAACGCCCACGCCCCAGCCACGATTGCCACCGCCACACGGGCCGCCCATTGCATCATCGGTATGTCTTCCTCTTGCTCTGAATCGCTCGAAGCGCGGATCATAGGGCGAGCGGCGCCGCGCCGCAAGCGTGGACCGCTCGCCATGCACGGTGGCCGAACCCGTGATAAAACGCCGCTGGGATGCGCGAAGGCGCAATGCAACGAACTGCCGGCGAAACGCGAGGCAAATGGAGGATTGTCATGTCGATGCGAATGCGTCTTTACGCCACGCTGGCAGCCGCGATGCTGCTGGCGGGATGCGTGCCGCCGTGGGAGCACTTTCAGCCCGGCGAGGACCAGTCGGCACTCGTCGCTCGTTTTGGGCCGCCGCGCGAAATCTACGATCTGCCCGGCGGCGGCAAACGTCTGATGTGGCCTACTCAGCCGATGGGCGAAATCACGATGGCGGCCGATGTCGACCCGACGGGCAAGGTCCAGAGCCTGCGGCAGGTGCTGCAACCGAGCGAATTCTACAAGGCTGAGATCGGCCAATGGACGCGGCGCGATGTGCTCGTCAACTTCGGCCGGCCGGTCGAGACCTCGTACTTTCCGCTGATGAAGCGCGAGGTCTGGACCTATCGCTATCTGGAAGCGAATGTCTGGTACATGATGTACAGCTTTTATTTCGACGATGCCGGCATCTTGCGGCTCACTCAAAAGACCCCCGATCCACTGCACGATCCCGATCGTCACCGCTTTGGGCTGTGACGTGCAGCAGCGCCGTGGCATGAGGTATGCACGCCCGATAGGTTTGCACTGGGCACGTGGATTGCTCCCTAAAAGCATCCCCAGCGCTTAGGGAGGTATCGATGGAGCCGTTCCGAATTCTCCTGACTGCAACGGTGCTTTTTGCCATTGCGGCCGTGGGCGGGGTCGTCATGGCCGGCATGCGTTTCGCCGGCAGGGACTACCCTCCGACTTCCTTGGCGATGCTGCACGGCACTCTGGCAGCCGCCGCCCTCACTCTGCTCATCTACGGCGCGGCGACGGTAGGCGTGCCAGGCCTCGCCATCGCTGCCATTGTCCTGTTCGTGCTGGCTGCCGCGGGCGGGGCCTTCATGAATCTGAGCTACCACTGGAAGCATCTGGCGCTGCCGAAGGCCATCGTCATCGTGCACGCCGTGATTGCGGTGGTAGCCTTCATTTTGCTGATTCTCGCGACCGTGGCTGCACGCGGCTGAGCCCGAACGGGACGCTGGATAGCAAAAAGGCCTTCCGGGGAAGGCCTTGCGATCGCTGCGTCGAGACGCGCCGCTGCACGGCGCGTCTTCGTCAAAGCTCTGGGCGTTGCGGGTTGACCTTGTCGGCTCCCGAATAGAGCTTGTTGAGCGCCGAGATATAGGCCTTTGCCGAGGCGGCGACGATATCGGGATCGGTACCGACACCGTTCACGATGCGCCCGCTCTTCGAGAGCCGCACCGTCACCTCGCCTTGCGCCTGCGTACCCGTCGTAATGGCGTTCACCGAGTACAGCAACAGTTCCGAGCCGCTCGCGGCCTGTGCTTCGATGGCATTGAGCGTCGCGTCGACAGGACCGTTGCCGTCAGCCTCACCGACGACTTCCTTGCCGCCCACCGATACCACGATGCGTGCATGCGGCCGCTCGCCGGTCTCCGAGCGCTGCGAAAGCGAGACGAACTTGTAGTGTTCCCGCTCCTGCGCCTCGGCCGATTCCTCGGAAACGATCGCGATGATGTCTTCGTCGAAGATCTCGGCCTTGCGGTCCGCGAGTTCCTTGAAACGCGAGAATGCGGCGTTGAGCTCGGTTTCGCTGTCGAGCGTGACATGCAGTTCCTGCAGGCGCTGCTTGAACGCGTTGCGGCCCGACAGCTTGCCCAGCACGATCTTGTTGGCGGACCAGCCCACATCCTCGGCGCGCATGATCTCGTAGGTATCGCGAGCCTTGAGCACACCGTCCTGATGAATCCCGGATGCGTGAGCGAACGCATTGGCGCCCACCACGGCCTTGTTCGGTTGCACGACGAAGCCCGTGATCTGCGAGACAAGCTTCGACGCGGGCACGATCTGCGTCGCGTCGATGCCGAGCTCGAGACCGAAGTAGTCTTTGCGCGTCCTGACGGCCATCACGATTTCTTCGAGCGCCGTATTGCCGGCACGCTCGCCCAGGCCGTTGATCGTGCATTCGACCTGACGCGCCCCGCCGATCTTCACGCCCGCGAGCGAGTTCGCGACGGCCATGCCGAGGTCGTTATGGCAATGCACCGAGAAAACGGCCTTGTCCGAATTCGGAATGCGCTCGCGCAACGTCTTGACGAGGTTGCCGTAGAGCTCGGGCACGCCGTAGCCGACCGTATCGGCGATATTGATCGTGGTCGCGCCCTCGTCGATGACCGCTTCGAGCACGCGGCACAGAAAGTCCATATCGGAACGGCTGCCGTCTTCGGGCGAAAACTCGACATCGTTCGTGAATTTGCGCGCGAAACGCACGGCAAGCCGAGCCTGCTCGTAGACCTGTTCGGGCGTCATGCGCAGCTTCTTCTCCATGTGCAGCGGAGAAGTCGCGATAAACGTATGAATGCGGAAGCGCTCGGCCGGACGCAACGCATCGGCGGCCCGCTGGATGTCCTTGTCGTTCGCGCGCGCGAGCGAGCAGACCGTGCTTTCCTTGATGATCGAGGCAATCGCATTGATGGCGTCGAAATCGCCGTTGGAGCTCGCCGCAAAACCGGCCTCGATCACATCGACCTTCATCCGCTCGAGCTGCCTCGCGATGCGAATCTTTTCGTCTTTCGTCATCGACGCGCCCGGCGATTGCTCGCCATCGCGCAACGTCGTGTCGAAAATAATCAGCTTGTCTGCCATCTCGGGTCTCCAGGGACGATGATAGGTGCGTTCGATAAGGGAAATTGCGGCGTGGCCACCGCTGGCGACGCCGAACAACGAACGAGGCAGACGGGGGCGAAAACGGTCAGCGCGATAGGTGCGCGAGCGCAGGCGCGAGACCGCATAGCGGCGCACCGGCTAGAAACGACAGGAGGGGAAATGCGAATTTCGGCATGTCGCCGAATATAACGGCATTCGCAAAAACGTGCAATCGCCCGGCGCCCCGGCGCCGGGCGGAAAACTCCGAGCGGCGCCGAAACGGATCAGTCGTGCGGCGCCGAGCGAGCAGGATTGGCACGGCGGCGCAATGCCAGATAGGACCAGAACGCGTAGCCGGATAGGCCGTAGAGCACGAAAAGGCCGAATAGCATGAGCGGAGGATCGGACGAAACGAGCACGAACGCCATGACGACGAGCAAGATGGCCGCGAACGGCACGCGATGCCGCACGTCGAGCGCCTTGCCGCTGTAAAACGGCGCATTGGACACCATCGTCACCCCGGCATAAACCGTGAGGCCGAATGCCACCCACGGCAGCCACACCAGCTTGAGCGGCACCCGGTTATCGGTCGCGAGCCAGACGAAGCCCGCGATCAGCGCGGCAGCGGCCGGGCTCGGCAAGCCCTGGAAGAAGCGCTTGTCGACGACGCCGATATTCGTATTGAAGCGCGCGAGCCGCAGCGCGGCGCCCGAGCAGTAGACGAAGGCGGCAAGCCATCCCCATCGCCCGAGATCTTTCAAAATCCACTCGTACATGACGAGCGCCGGCGCGACGCCGAACGAGACCATGTCGGACAGGCTGTCGAACTGCTCGCCGAATGCGCTTTGGGTATGCGTCATGCGCGCGACGCGCCCGTCCATCCCGTCGAGCACCATTGCGACGAAAATGGCGATCGCCGCAATTTCGAAGCGCACGTTCATCGCCTGTACGACGGCGAAGAACCCGCAGAAAAGCGCGGCCGTCGTAAACGCGTTCGGCAGCAGATAGATGCCCCGCTTGCGCAGGAACTGCTGGCGTGCCGCGCGGCGCCTTTCGGCCGGCGCGGGGGCACCGCCCGATCCGGCGTCCACCAGGGAGCCGTCCCGCTGGCCTTCCCCTGGAAACATCTTATGACGGCGAAACGGCCCCGGCAGCGCCGATTTTCCGGCGCGTGGGCGACGCGGTTTGAATGCGGCCATCGAACTCTCCTCGAGCCAGGCTCAAAGCTCGGCGAGGATCGTCGAGGAGGCATGCACCTTCTCGCCGATCGAGACACGGGCGCGGCTGCCGAGCGGCAGGTAGACGTCGACGCGCGAACCGAAGCGGATGAAACCATAGCGCTGCCCCCGCGCAAGCGGCTCGCCTGCGCGGACGTAGCAGAGAATGCGCCGCGCGATGAGGCCGGCGATCTGCACCGAGGTCACCGTATGGCCGCTGCCTGTCTCGATGACGACCGCGTTGCGTTCGTTCTCGAGCGAGGCTTTATCGACGGCTGCATTCAGATAGGCGCCCGGAAAGTACTCGACTTTCGTGACCGCGCCGTCAACGGGCGAGCGCTGCGAATGCACATTGAAGACGTTCATGAACACGCTGATTTTGAGCGCTTCGCGACCGGCGTAGGGATCGAGCGTCGTCTCGACTGCGACGATGCGGCCATCGGCCGGGCACAGCACCGCGTTCGGCTCGCTCGGAATCGGGCGCGGCGGATCGCGGAAAAATTGCACGACGAAGACGAGCAGCAGCCAGAAGAGCCACGCCACGCCGAACCCCGCGATCGCATGGATCACGAGCGCGATGACAGCGGCAATCGCGATGAATGGCCAGCCTTCGCGCGCGATGATCGGATGAGGGTAATTCATGGATCGTTTCAGTCTTTTTGTAAAACCATAGGATAGCAAAAGCCGTCCGGCGCACGACGCGCGGGACGGCCTCAAGTATTGCGCATTCCTTTCGCGAGCGGACCTTTGTCAGCGCTCTCGCCGAGCGAGGTCCGCCATTGACGCGCGAAAATCAGTTCTTCGACTGGTCGACGAGCTTGTTCTTCGCGATCCAGGGCATCATCGCGCGCAGCTTCTCGCCGACCTGCTCGATCTGGTGCTCGGCCATCAGACGGCGGCGCGACTGCAGCGTCGGTGCGCCGGCGCGGTTTTCGAGGATGAAGCTCTTGGCGTACTCGCCCGTCTGGATATCCTTGAGCACGTCCTTCATGACCTTCTTCGTCTCTTCGGTGACGACGCGCGGCCCCGTCACGTATTCGCCGTATTCGGCGTTGTTCGAGATCGAATAGTTCATGTTGGCGATGCCGCCTTCGTAGATCAGATCGACGATGAGCTTCAGCTCGTGCAGGCACTCGAAGTAGGCCATTTCCGGCGCATAACCGGCCTCGACCAGCGTTTCGAAACCGGCCTTGATGAGCTCGACGGTGCCGCCGCAGAGGACGGCCTGCTCGCCGAAGAGGTCCGTCTCGGTTTCTTCGCGGAAGTTCGTTTCGATGATGCCTGCGCGTCCGCCGCCGTTGGCTGCCGCGTACGAAAGCGCGATGTCGCGCGCCGCACCGGACTTGTCCTGCGCCACGGCGATCAGGTGGGGCACCCCGCCGCCTTGCGAGTACGTGCCGCGTACGGTGTGGCCCGGGGCCTTCGGCGCGATCATGATCACGTCGAGATCGGCGCGCGGGATCACCTGGCCGTAATGCACGTTGAAGCCGTGCGCGAAGGCGAGCGCCGCGCCCTCCTTGATGTTCGCATGCACTTCGTTCTTGTAGACCTCGGCGATCTGCTCGTCGGGCAGCAGCATCATCACGACGTCAGCGCCCTTCACGGCTTCGGCCACTTCCTTGACCGCGAGGCCCGCGCCTTCGGCCTTCTTCCACGATGCACCGCCGCGGCGCAGGCCGACCGTCACGCGCACGCCGCTGTCCTTCAGGTTCAACGCGTGGGCATGGCCTTGCGAGCCGTAGCCGATGATCGTGACGTCCTTGCCCTTGATGAGGGAGAGGTCGGCGTCTTTATCGTAGAAAACTTTCATGTTCGTTCCTTCGCTTAATCGATTCGATTCAATGAACTGCTGGGCGGTGCCCTGCCTTCGCGTTTCGCTGGCACGGCACCGGTCGTACCGGCCTCAGACCTTCAGTATCCGCTCGCCGCGGCCGATACCCGAGCTGCCCGTGCGGACCGTCTCGAGAATCACCGTCGTGTCGAGCGCCTCGATGAAGGCATCGAGCTTGTCGCTCGCGCCTGTCAACTCGATCGTATAGGTCTTCTCGGTCACATCGATGATGCGGCCGCGGAAGATGTCCGCCATCCGCTTCATTTCTTCGCGCTCCTTGCCGACTGCGCGGACCTTGATCAGCATCAGCTCGCGCTCGATGTGGGCGCCTTCGGTCAAGTCGACCACCTTCACCACCTCGATCAGGCGGTTCAAGTGCTTCGTGATCTGTTCGATCACGTCGTCCGAGCCAATGGAGACGATGGTCAGGCGCGAGAGCGAGCGATCCTCGGTCGGCGCCACCGTCAAGGTTTCAATGTTGTAGCCGCGTGCCGAAAAAAGACCGACGATGCGCGAGAGCGCACCCGGTTCGTTTTCCAGCAGGACGGAGATGATGTGTCTCATGTCGTGTTTCCCGTTTTATCCAGATGTCGATGCGAAGCGATGCCGCCGCTCCCGCTCGCCGCTTCGCGCCTTTCGTGAAGGCGGGCGGACGAGCGCGGGCCGCGCGCGGCACCGGCCGTCGTTAGAGGTCCTCGGCGCCGAGCAGCATCTCCGTGATGCCCTTGCCGGCTTGAACCATCGGCCAGACGTTTTCTGTCGGATCGGTCTGGAAATCTAGAAACACGGTGCGATCCTTGAGACGCAGCGCCTCCTTCAACGCGGGTTCGACATCCGCCGTCTTTTCGACGCGAATGCCGACATGGCCATACGCTTCGGCCAGTTTCACGAAGTCCGGCAGCGCATCCATATAGGAATGCGAATAGCGCTTGCTGTATTCGATCTGCTGCCACTGGCGGACCATGCCCAGATAGCGGTTGTTGAGCGAAATGATCTTGACGGGCGTGTCGTACTGCTTGCAGGTCGACAGCTCCTGGATGCACATCTGGATGGAACCTTCGCCCGTGATGCAGACGACCTCGGACTCGGGGTGCGCCATCTTGACGCCCATCGCGGCCGGCAGCCCGAAACCCATCGTGCCGAGGCCGCCCGAGTTGATCCAGCGGCGCGGCTTGTCGAAGCGATAGAACTGCGCGGCCCACATCTGATGCTGGCCGACATCCGAGCAAACGAATGCGTTGCCGTCCGTCAACTCCCACAGCTTTTCGACGACGTACTGCGGCTTGATGATCGTGCTCGCGCGGTCGTACTTGAGGCAGTCCTTCTCGCGCCAGGCCTCGATCTCTTTCCACCACTGCGCGAGCGCCTCGGTATCGGGTCCGTGCTCCGCGTGCTGGAGCTGCTCGATGAGCTCCTTGAGCACTTCTTTCACGTCTCCGACGATCGGGATGTCGACTTTCACCCGCTTGCTGATCGACGACGGGTCGATGTCGACATGGATGATCTTGCGCGGACGCGACGAGAAATGCTGCGGATCGCCGATCACGCGATCGTCGAACCGCGCGCCGATTGCGATCAGCACGTCGCAGTTTTGCATCGCCATGTTGGCTTCGTACGTCCCATGCATGCCGAGCATGCCGAGAAACTTCCTGTCGCTCGCGCGATAGGCGCCGAGCCCCATCAGCGTGTTCGTAACCGGGTAGCCGAGCAGATCGACGAACTGATTCAGCTCGCGCGACGCGTCGGCCAGCACGATGCCGCCGCCCGTATAGATATAGGGGCGCTTGGCCGACAGCAGCAGAGAGACCGCCTTGCGAATCTGCCCCGAATGGCCCTTCGTCACCGGGTTGTACGAACGCAACGAGACGCTCTTCACGGGCTCGTATTCGCACGGCATTTTCGAGATGTCTTTCGGGATATCGATCAACACCGGGCCGGGACGTCCCGTGCGCGCGATGTAAAACGCCTTCTTCACGGTGGCTGCGAGCTCGCGTACGTCTTTCACGAGGAAGTTGTGCTTCACGCACGGACGCGTGATGCCGACCGTGTCGCATTCCTGGAATGCGTCCTGGCCGATCGCGGCCGTGGGCACCTGGCCGCTGATGATGACGAGCGGGATCGAATCCATGTAGGCCGTGGCGATGCCGGTGACGGCATTGGTCACGCCGGGGCCCGAGGTGACGAGGCATACGCCGACCTTGCCGGTCGAACGCGCGTAGCCGTCCGCCGCGTGGACCGCGGCCTGCTCGTGACGCACGAGCACGTGTTGAACCTTGTCCTGCTTGTAAAGTTCGTCGTAGATGTAGAGCACTGCGCCGCCGGGATAACCCCAGAGCACTTCGACGCCTTCGTCTGCCAGCGCGCGCATGAGCACGGTGGCGCCTATCGACGAGGCTTCATGGGAAGGAGTGGTATCCGACGTGGAGAATTCCGCGCTGGGCATGTTCATCGTTCACCTTTCGAATTTTCGGCAAAAAATTGATCGGGTGCTCTCTGCCGGGCTTGTGGCTCGGGTTCAAGCGGCGCGTCCAGTTTGACTGGCGGACTTCATGGGCCCGCCCCAAAAAGACAAGTCACTTATGTTGCGAACCGGCAACCTTAGCGCCTGCCGAGCGCGCGGTCAAGCAAAAAATCGCAGTCCAGGCACGCGGCATGCAGAGCCCAGGCGGCCTCCGAGGTGCGTTCGGGGCCAGGTAGGACGGGCATAAGTGCCCCATGGCCCCGAAAAGTTTGCTAGCATCCGCGGGTTTCGCGATATTTTTTTCAATCGATTACACGGCGTGCGCGCGCTTCGCGCCGCTGCCCCCGGGATGGCATCAGAAAAGGAACTCGCCGACTTCCTGTCGAGCATCGAAAGACGCGCGTTCAAGCAGACCGTCTACGCCGTGCGCGACGACGATGCCGCCCTCGACATCGTGCAGGACGCGATGATCAAGCTCGCCGAAAAATATGGCGACAGACCGCTTGCCGAGCTGACGCTGCTGTTTCAGCGTATTCTCCAAAATGTAACGCACGACCATTTTCGTCGGCAGAAAGTCCGGAACACCTGGGTGAGCCTTTTTTCGTCGTTCGGTAATGCCGATGACGACGATTTCGACCCGCTCGAGACGATCGAAGGGCAGGAACACACGAGCGGATCGGAAAGCAGCCAGGAAAAGCTCGAGCGCGATCAGGTGCTCACACTCATCGACGCGGAGATCCAAAAATTACCGGCGCGTCAACGGGAAGCGTTTCTCATGCGTTACTGGGAAGATATGGATGTCGCCGAGACCGCCGCCGCCATGGGTTGCTCCGAAGGTAGTGTGAAGACGCACTGTTCGAGGGCCACGCATGCACTGGCGGCCGCGCTCAAGGCCAAAGGAATCACGCTATGAGCTCCGCTCCCGAAACCAACGAGTTCGAGTTTGCGCACAAAATCTGTCGCGCGCTCGACGAAAATGCGGCCAGCTTGCCCGCCACGACAGTCAACAAACTCGCGGCCGCGCGGCGTGTCGCGCTCGCGCGCAAAAAGCCCGAGGCCGCCGTCGCACGCGCGTTCGCGCCGGTGCTCGCCCCCGCGAGCGGCCCCGCGTTCGGCCCGCAACGTATGAGCCCTGCCGAGCGACGCGTGCCGCCGCTGCGCCGTTTCATGCGGCTTTTGCCGATCCTCGCACTGGTTGGCGGCGTCGCCGTCATCGCTTATTGGGAAAATCTGCAGCGCGCCGCCGAGCTCGCCGATATCGACGCAGCCATGCTGAACGACGAGCTTCCGCTCAATGCGTACCTCGACCACGGCTTCAATGCCTATCTCTCGCGAGCACGTTGACGGGCATGTGCAGGAGGAGATCGGTGTGAGCTACAAGCGCGGCCTGGCCGTCGTGTTCGCCTGTGCGATCGCGTCCGCCGTGGTGTTCGGAGCAACCTACCCCCGCTTTTTCGGCGAGACGCCCGCTGCCCGGCCTGCGGGCGCGCCAGCTAGCGCGCCGCCCGCCCCGACGCTCGCCATCGAGCTCGCACCGCTCGTCGACAACAACCCCCTTTCGTGGTCGCACCTCAGCGACGAACAGCACGCAGCGCTGGCACCGTTCGCCACCGAATGGGACAGGTTCAGCGACGAACGAAAGCGCAAGTGGATCAAGATCGCGTCGCGTTTCGCGAAGATGTCGCCCGAAGCGCAAAAAAGACTCCATGAACGGATGAGTCAGTGGGTCGGCATGACGCCCGAACAGCGCCGCGTCGCTCGCGAAAACTACCAGGTCTCGAAAGCGCTGCCGCCGCAAGCGCGCCAGAAGGCCTGGAAAGCCTATCAAGAACTCTCGCCCGAGCAGAAGGCACGGCTCGCCGCGCTCGAGCGCAAGCGGCGGCCGACTGTCGTGAGCGCCCCGCCATCGGGGCTCAAGAGCGAAATCCACGGCATCAATCGGCTCGCGGATGCTTCGTTGCCGACGAGCGGCGCTGCGGCGGCCAGTGCTGCCGCAGCCGCATCGGGCGCAAGTCCGGCACCGTCGGCACCGGCGAGCGGGGTACCGGGCGCGCCGACGCCGCTTTCGCCGTCGGAAGCGCCCTCGATTTTCCGCGGCGCCTGATGCCCGGCGCCGCCCGAGCCGCACACTGCATGGATTCGCCGCCGTTGCCGCCGCCCAGCATTCGCCGCCGCCTCGCATCGCTCGTCTATGAGACGTTGCTGCTTTTCGGCATCGTATTCTTCGCCGGCTATCTGTTCGGCACGCTCACGCAGCAACGCAACGGCCTCACGCATCGCCATCTGCTCATCGTCTGGCTGGCCTTTGTCGTCGGCGTCTATTTCGTCTGGTGCTGGACGCACGGCGGTCAGACACTGCCGATGAAAACGTGGCGCCTGCGCCTCGTCGGGGCTTCCGGCGAGACGGTCGGTCCGGTGCGGGCCCTTGCGCGCTATGGGTTGGGCTGGCTCTGGTTCGTGCCCCCGCTTGCGCTGCATCCGGTATTCGGCTTGCCGCTGCCGGCGACGCTCGGTGCGACGGCCGCGTGGTTCCTGGTCTGGGCCGCCGCGGCACGGCTCGATCCCGACCGCCAGTTCCCTCATGACCGCCTGGCGGGCACACGTATCGTCGAACTCGCGCGCGACAAGACGAGCACCCAAGCGCCGGGCGCAGCCGAAACGTCGGGCCCGCCGACCCCGTAATAAGAACTTCCCGTGACTGTCATGTTGCAGTCACGCTCGCGTGGCGCAATGGGCGAATGTCCAACTCGACGCGAGAAGCCATGGACCGCACGACGGCCGCGACTTCCCTCCTTCGGCGGCTCGGCGCGACCGTCGATGCCGTTTCCTTTCACCCGGCAGCGCCAGGCGGCATCTCGGCGGGCACTCACGAGGCAGCGCGCGAAACGGACGCAAGCGGTCAGGACGACGACATCGACAAGCCGCACCGTTACCGGACGATCTGGCTATCGGACATCCATCTGGGCTCGAGCGGCTGCCAGGCGAACTACCTGCTCGACTTCCTGCGCCACAACGATTCCGAATATCTCTACCTCGTCGGCGACATCATCGACGGCTGGCAGCTGAAAAAAGGCTGGTACTGGCCGCAGGCGCACAACGATGTCGTCCAGAAGATCTTGCGCAAGGCGCGCAAGGGCACACAGGTCGTTTATATCCCGGGCAATCACGATGAAGGCGCGCGGCAGTTTTGCGATCTCGCCTTCGGCGACATCCAGGTGCGCGGCGAAGCGTTTCACACGACGATTTCCGGCAAACGCCTGTGGATCGTACACGGCGACCTCTTCGACGGCGTCATTCAGCACGCGAAGTGGCTCGCCTATCTGGGCGACAGCGCCTATACGGCGATCCTCGTGCTCAATCGCTGGTTCAACCGCATTCGCAGCCGCTTGGGCTTCCAGTACTGGTCGCTGTCGCAATATCTGAAGCACCAGGTCAAGAACGCGGTCAATTTCATCTCGTCGTTCGAACACGTCATGGTCGACGAGGCACGGCGACGCGGCTGCGACGGAGTCGTCTGCGGTCACATCCACAAGGCCGAGATCCGCGATGTCGACGGCCTCGTCTACTGCAACGACGGCGACTGGGTCGAAAGCCTTTCCGCGCTCGTCGAAACCTTCGAAGGCGAGCTGCGCGTGGTCTATTGGACCGTCATGCGCTCGCCGCACGTTCATTCGCGCAAGGCCAAGGCAACGGCCTGACGTGTCCGCCTCCCCGCACTGTCCGCCATTCGGACCCGGAGACTCTTCGCATGAAAATCATGATCGTGACCGACGCTTGGGAGCCGCAGGTCAACGGCGTCGTTCGCACATTGAAGAACACGACGCGCGAGCTGACCGAACTTGGCCATCGCGTCGAGCTCGTCACGCCGCTCGAATTCCGCACCGTGCCATGCCCGACCTATCCTGAGATCCGGCTGTCGCTCTTTCCTCGCCGGCGCCTGCACGCGCGCATCGACGAATTCGCGCCCGACGCGCTGCATATCGCGACCGAGGGGCCGCTCGGCCTCGCCGCGCGCCGCTATGCCATCAAGCACGGGCTGCCGTTCACGACGGCCTATCACACGCGTTTTCCCGAATACGTGGAAGCCCGCTTCGCGTTGCCCGCCGCATTCACCTACCGCTTCCTGCACTGGTTCCACCGGCCCTCGCTCGCCGTGATGGCGCCGACGCCCGTCGTGAAGGCCGACCTCGAGCGCTACGGCTTTACGAACGTCGTCCTCTGGACGCGCGGCGTCGATCTCGATATCTTCCATCCGATGGAATCCAAGGTGCTCAATACCGCGCGGCCGATCTTTCTATATGTCGGCCGTGTCGCCATCGAAAAAAACGTCGAGGCGTTTCTGAAGCTCGACCTGCCCGGCTCCAAATGGGTGGCCGGTGAAGGGCCTGCGCTCGCGGAACTCAAGTCGCGCTACCCCGAGGTCAATTACCTCGGCGTGCTGACGCAGGCAGAACTGGCGAAGGTCTACGCCGCGGCCGACGTCTTCGTGTTCCCGAGCCGCACCGATACCTTCGGGCTCGTACTGCTCGAATCGCTGGCCTGCGGTACGCCCGTGGCCGCCTATCCGGTGACGGGCCCGATCGACGTGCTCGGCGACGGCGGCGCCGGCGCAATGAACGAGGACCTGCGCGAAGCGTGTCTCGACGCGTTGAAGATCGATCGCGCCGCCGCGCGCGCGTGGGCCGAGCGCTTCTCGTGGCGCGCCGCCTCCGAGCAATTCGCAGCGCATCTGAAGCCGCTCTCGCATGCGCCGTGGCGCGAGCAAAGCGCCGCCGCATGAAGCGCGACGAACCGCCGATCGGCCGCGAGCCGCCCGACGCCCACGAGCCGCTCGGGCCCGACGATCCGCTTGCGCCCCTGCCGTTCAACCCCTACAAGGGCAATCGGGGGCTCACGCGGGCGTGGCATGCGCTCAAGAACTCGCTGAACGGCTTTCGCGTCGCCATTCGCGAGGAAAGTGCGTTCAGGCAGGAGCTCACGCTCGCGGTGCTGCTCGTGCCGATCGGTATCGCCGTGCCGGTGGACGCCGTCTCCCATGTGTTGCTGATCGGCTCGGTACTGCTCGTGCTCATCGTCGAGCTGCTCAATTCGAGTGTCGAAGCGGCCATCGATCGCATCTCGCTCGAGCGTCACGAGCTGTCGCGGCGAGCCAAGGACCTCGGCAGTGCCGCGGTGACCGTCGCGCTGCTCCTCTGCGTGCTGACCTGGGTGCTGCTCGTCGGCCCGCTCGTCGCCCACTGGGCGCGGCTGCTGCTCGACCGCTGACCGCTCGCCTCGTCGAATCACTCGTGATCGAGCCGTTCACCGTTGAACTTCCTGTCTCAAAAAACGAACGACCGTGCTCCATGAAAACCCGGAGGGCGGTCGAGGAAGAGAACGAGCGGTTTATAATCCGCCCACTACATTCGATACATACAACCAAAGCCGGGCAAGACGATATACGGGTCCCGCGTGGGGCCGCGTATTGCCGGGCGCCACTGGGCCGGACGACATGGAAGCCAAAACTCCCCGCCGCACCCGCGAACGGATCCTCGAGTTATCGCTGAAGCTCTTCAACGAGATCGGCGAGCCGAACGTCACGACGACCACGATCGCGGAAGAGATGGAGATCAGCCCAGGCAATCTCTACTACCACTTCCGCAACAAGGACGACATCATCAACAGCATCTTCGCGCAGTTCGAGCAGGCGATCGAAAAGCGTCTGCGGCTGCCCGACGATCATCGTCCGACGATCGACGAAACCTGGTCGTATCTGCAGTACATGGCCGATTTCATGTGGCAGTATCGGTTCCTCTATCGGGATCTCAACGATCTGCTTGCGCGCAATCGCACGCTCGAGACGCATTTCAAGCAAATCATCAGTCACAAGGTCCGCTTCGCGCGCGAGCTGTGCGAGCTGCTCGTGGCCGACGACGAAATGGTCGCCACGCCCGAGGAAATCCAGGTCATCGCGACGAACATGGGCGTCATCGCAACCTATTGGCTTTCCTATCAGTTCGTCATGCATCCACGCAAGTACAACGATCAGGAAGCGATTCGCGTGGAGCTCTATCAGGTCAGCGTGCATGTGATTTCGATCATGGCGCCTTATCTGCGCGGCCGCTCGCGCCAGCTGTTCGACGACCTCGTCTCGGGCAAACTGCCGATGCGCGAATTCCACGACTACCTGCCGCCGCGCGATGCGCTGCCCAAAGCGGCCGTCAAGGACGCCGGAGTATGAGTTTGAAGTCGATTTGCGTTTATTGCGGCTCGTCGCTGGGGACGCGGCCAGTCTATGTCGAGGCCGCGCAGGCGTTCGGCCGCGCACTCGTCGAGGCGGGCTGCTCGCTCGTGTTCGGCGGTGGACGCGTTGGGCTCATGGGCACGATTGCCGATGCGGTGCTCGAGGCCGGCGGGCGCGCGGTGGGCGTCATTCCGCAGCTGCTGCTCGAAAAGGAAGTCGGGCATACGGGCTTGAGCGAGCTGCATGTCGTCGCCGACATGCATGAGCGCAAGAAGATGATGGCGGACTTGTCGGACGCGTTCGTCGCGCTCCCCGGCGGGGCCGGTACGCTCGAAGAGCTGTTCGAGGTCTTCACGTGGGCCCAGCTCGGCTATCACGCGAAAGGAATCGGCCTGCTCGATATCGACGGATACTATCGGCCGCTCGTCGCCATGCTCGAGCACACGGTGAACGAAGGGTTCATGCAGCGCGAGTATCTCGATATTTTGCAGATCGATGCGCAACCCGATGCGCTCATCTCGAAACTGCAGCGTTATCACCCGCCTCGTCGGGACAAGTGGGCTTCGGAGCGAGAAGCCGTGTAAGTACACGGCACGCCGTGCCCATAAAATCGGCCCATGCTCCGGTGGGCCCGCTTTCCGATCTACAATCCGCGCCTTTCAATTTCATTAGGTTGAATTGCGCAGATGCACGCCGCAAAGAACCGATCCCCGCGCCGTTGGCGCTATCTTGCCGTCGGCCTTGTCGTCGCCGTCCTCGCTGCATTCGCATGGCGCTCCCTGACGCCGGGCAAAAAGCCGCAATACCTGAGCGCGAAAGCCGAACGCGGCGACATCGAGCATGCGGTTCTGGCCACGGGCGTGCTGCACGCATTCAAGCAGGTCGACGTCGGCGCGCAGGTGTCGGGCCAGCTCAAATCGCTGAAGGTCAAGCTCGGCGATCAGGTCAAGAAGGGTCAATGGCTCGCTGAGATCGACCCGATACTGTCGCAAAACGCATTGCGCCAGGCGCGAACCAACGAGCAACATCTCGCCGCGCAAAGACGCTCGAGCGCCGCGCAGCTCGAGCAAGCCGAACTCGCTTTTCACCGCCAGCAGCGACTGTTGGTCACTGATTCGACTTCCCGGCAGGAGCATGACGCTGCCAAGGCGGCGCGTGATGTACAGCGCGCGAATCTCGCATCGCTCGACGCGCAGATTCGTGCAGCCCGCATCGAGACGGAGACCGCACGAGCGAATCTGAGTTATACGCGCATCGTTGCGCCGATCGACGGCGAAGTCGTCGCAATCGTCACGCAGGAAGGACAGACCGTGATCGCGCAGCAGCAAGCGCCCGTCATCCTGAAACTAGCCGATCTCGACACGATGAC
Organism: Paraburkholderia sp. NMBU_R16; assembly: GCF_013282575.1. GTDB lineage: Bacteria > Pseudomonadota > Gammaproteobacteria > Burkholderiales > Burkholderiaceae > Trinickia. The sequence goes on along the minus strand of NZ_JAAAYE010000013.1, from coordinate 72,728 downwards.
CGTGAAGGCACAGGTCTCCGAAGCGGACGTCATCCTCGTGCACCCGGATCAGACTGCGTATTTCACGATCCTCGGCGAACCGGACAAGCGCTACTACGGCAAGCTTCGCGCGATCGAGCCGGCGCCGCAGAACTTCCTCGATACGTCAAGCGCGTCGGGCGGCATGGGCGGCTCGTCAAAACCGAACACGGCCGTGTTCTACAACGCGTTGTTCGAGGTACCGAACCCCGAGCATCGGCTGCGCATCTCGATGACGGCTCAAGTCGGCGTGCTGCTGGGTGCCGCGCAGCAGGCATTGAGCGTCCCCGCCGCCGCGCTCGGGGAAAAGGCACCGGACGGGCGGTACGCAGTGCGTGTGCTGGGCGCCAACGATGACGTCGTCACGCGCCAGGTCAGCATCGGGCTCAATAACAACGTCAAGGCCGAGGTGCGCGACGGCCTGACGGTCGGCGAACGCGTCGTGATCGGAGACGCGGCACAGGCGGCGGAGCATGCCGCCGCGGGCGCAGCGCTCTGACGATGAGCACACCGCTGCTGCAACTGATCGATGTCGCTCGACGTTTCCCGACTGGCGAGCGCGATGTAGTCGTCTTGAAGAACATCAATCTGTCGATCGACACGGGCGAAATCGTTGCGATCGTCGGTGCGTCGGGCTCCGGCAAGTCGACGCTCATGAACATCCTCGGCGGCCTCGACCAACCGAGCGCAGGCATCTATCGGGTCGCCGGGGTCGACACGCGCGAGCTCGACGCGGACGCGCTCGCGCGGTTGCGGCGCGAGCGCTTCGGCTTCATCTTCCAGCGCTACCACTTGCTGCCGCACCTGAGCGCGGCGGCCAATGTCGAAATGCCGGCCGTCTATGCGGGCAGCCCGCCGGCGGCGCGGCGCGCGCGAGCCGAGTATTTGCTCGCGCGGCTCGGACTGGCGCAACGGACAGGACACCGGCCGGGTCAGCTATCCGGGGGACAGCAACAACGTGTCAGCATCGCACGCGCATTGATGAATGGCGGAGAAATCATCCTCGCCGACGAGCCCACCGGCGCCCTCGATTCGGCGAGCGGTCAGGATGTCATTCGGATCCTGAGCGAGCTGAACGCGCTCGGTCATACGGTCGTCATCGTCACCCATGACGAGCACGTCGCCGCCCACGCGCATCGGATCATCGAGATGCGCGACGGCGAGATCGTTGCCGACCGAGCTAACACACCTGTTTTGGACGATGTGCGGCAAGCTGTGGCCGACGTCGATGCGCCGGCCGCATGCACGGTTCAATCCAGCGCCGCGAGTGGGGTGAGCGCGCCGCCGCGGCAGCGTGCGAGCCGGTGCTCGGCGCGCATCGGCCGCTTCGCCGAAGCGTTCAAGATGGCATGGCTCGCGCTTGTCTCGCGTCGGCTGCGTACGATCCTCACGATGCTTGGCATCATCATCGGTATCACCTCGGTGGTGTCGATCGTCGCCATCGGCGAGGGTGCGAAGCGTTACATGCTCGACGAGATCGCCAGCATCGGCACCAATACGATCAGCATCTACCCCGGGCGAGATTGGGGTGACAGCCAGGCAAGCATGATCGAAACGCTTGTGCCGCGCGACTTGAGCGCGCTGGCCGAGCAGGCTTACATCGACAGCGTCACCCCCGAAACGTCGCGCAGCCTGCTGCTTCGCTACCGAAACATCGATGTGCACGCGCTCGTCAGCGGTGTGAGCGAAGATTACTTCCGGGTACGCGGAATGACTTTTACGCGCGGGGTCGGTTTTCGCGCCGAGGACATTCGTCGACAGGCGCCCGTTGCCGTGATCGATCAAAACACGCGGCGCAAGCTGTTCGGCGAACACGGCACTGCGCTCGGCGAAGTGATCCTCGTCGATAATCTGCCATGCGTCGTCATTGGCGTGACCGCGCCGCCCAAGAGCACGTTCGGCGATGTCAAAAGCCTGAACGTATGGCTGCCCTATACCACCGCGAGTGGCCGGCTCTTCGGCCAGCGTCATTTCGACAGCATCACCGTGAAAGTGCGTGACGACCAACCGGCCGCGGTGGCCGAGAGCAGTCTGGCGAAGCTGCTCACTCAGCGTCACGGCCGCAAGGATTTCTTCACCTACAACGTGGACGATGTGGTGAAGACCCTCGAGAGGACCGGCCGTGCTTTGACGCTGCTGCTCTCGCTGATCGCAGTCATCTCTCTTGTCGTCGGCGGGATCGGTGTGATGAATATCATGCTCGTTTCGGTGACCGAGCGCACGCGCGAGATCGGTATACGAATGGCCGTCGGCGCTCGGCAGAGCGACATCATGCAGCAGTTTCTCGTCGAGGCCGTGACGGTGTGCCTGATGGGCGGCGCGATCGGGATTGCGCTGTCGTTCGGCATCGGTTCGATTTTCTCGCTGATAGTCGACGAATGGAAAATGGTCTTCGCGCCGGCGGCGATCGTTATCGCATTCCTGTGTTCTACGTTGACCGGTGTGGTGTTCGGCTTCATGCCCGCGCGCAATGCGGCACGACTCGATCCGATCGACGCGCTCGCGCGCGATTGACGCGGAGCCGCAATGAAGGACCGCGCGCCTGGCATCGCATTTGCTTTGCGTATGGATCATGACTGGTCCCATGCCGCCGCGGCGCAGCAGCGACCGTGGCTCGCCGCCCGAGGTGCCGGGCCTTAGAGCACTGACTTCGCTGATAGCCGGCGTCGTGGTGATCGGCGCGCTTTACGTCGGGCGCGACGTGCTCATGCCGATTACGCTGGCGGTGTTACTGAGCTTCGTTTTGGCGCCGTTTGCCACGGCATTGCGGCGTGTCGGTTTCGGCCATGCGCCGTCGGTCATCGCCGCGGTGCTCGTTGCGTTGTTGGTGCTGGCCGCGACGAGCGTCCTCATCGGCGCGCAAATCGCTCAGCTGGCCGGGGATCTCCCGCAGTACGAGGTAGCAGTGGAGCGCAAGGCGAAATTGCTGCACGAAGAGACGATCGGCCGCGCGGATGCGCTTCTGAAACGGGCGAGCGGCGCGTTCCGGCATATTGCGCCCCCTCCTGAACCGCCGAGCAACGACGACCGCTCGGCCAGCCGCTCGGGCCGCCCGCCGATGTCCGTCGAGGTGATCGAACCCCGGCCTTCGTCACTGAAACTCGTCCAGCGCTTCGTCGCACCGGTGGTAAGTCCGCTCGAGACGGCCGGCATCGTCGCCGTCATCGCGATTTTCATCCTGCTGCAACGCGAGGATTTGCGCGACAGGCTCATTCGTCTTTTCGGCGTGCGCGACTTGCATCGCACCACGACCGCGATGAACGAGGCCGCTCTGCGCTTGAGCCGCTACTTTCTTGCTCAAGTGGCCATCAATGCGAGCGTCGGCACGCTGATTTGCATCGGGCTCGCGATTATCGGAGTACCGGGGGCATTGTTATTCGGCGTTCTGACAGCCTTGCTGCGGTTCGTCCCTTACATTGGCGCGTGGCTGGCGGCGCTCCTCGCGGTCATCCTCGCCGCGGCCATTGGGCCCGGCTGGTGGATGACGGTCTGGACGGCGATTCTGTTCGCGGTGATCGAGCTCACCGCGAGCCAATTCGTCGAGCCGCTGTTATACGGAAACAGCACGGGCTTGTCGCCGTTCGGTGTGATCATCGCGGCCATTTTCTGGAGCTGGATATGGGGACCGGTCGGGCTCGTGCTGTCTACACCGCTTACGCTCTGTCTCGTGACGCTCGGGCGCCACATTGAACGCGTCGCCTTCCTCGACGTGCTGTTCGGCGATCATCCGGTGCTGACACCGGGCGAAAACCTCTATCAGCGTTTGCTGGCCGACGACGCACCCGATGCACTCGCTCAAGCCGCGACGATGCTCGAAAAATCCTCTCCCGAGGCCTGGTACGACACGGTCATGCTGGAATGCCTGAGGCTCGCTTGCGGCGACGTCGCACGTGGCGTGATCACGCCCGGCCAACTCACGGCGGTGCGCCTCGCGGCACTGGGCGTCGTCCGGGGGCTCGCATCGATCGATTCCCCAGGCCTGAGCGTCGAGCCCCGCAGGCCCGGGCGCACGAGGGGCGGCATGCGCCGTGGGCCGTCTCACGACGGCCAGCACGAAGCACTCGATGAGCCGGCCACCGTGCTCTGTGTCAAGGGGCGCGGTGAGTTCGACGGCGTTGCCGCAACGATCCTGGTGCAACTGCTGCGTCGGCGCGGCATCGAGGCGACTGCCCTTTCGGCCGAACGGTTCTTGCGCAGACGCGTCGACGAGGCCCGGATCGGTCACGACACCGTCATCTGTCTCGTGACGCTTGATTGGCGCGAATCGCCCCCCTATCTGCGCAACCTCGTCCGGGGGCTTCGGGCGCGCTCGCCGCACCTCATCATGGGCATTGCGTTTGCCGGGGATGCCGACGCCGCGCAGCGCCAAAGTGCGCCGGATCAACCGGCCGCGGCCAGCCCCGTGAAGGAGACGACGATCGGTTCTTTCACTGAACTAACCGACGCTTGTATCGAGGCGTTGCACGCGCGCTCGCAGCCGGACGGCAATAGCGACGCGCAAGCCAAAGGAAATCAGCTGGCTGCCGGAGCGCTATGAACGCGCCAATGCATTCGCAACGGATTGAAAAGGAGGCGCGAAGGCGGGCATTGCGCTTCGTAGCCCGTCACCCTTTTCAGTTCACGGTCCAAGTTCTCAAAGCATTTCGAAAGAATCAAGGCCTTCTTCTCGCAGGCGCGGTTGCGTACTACTCTCTGCTTTCGATCGTACCGCTGCTGATTCTGGTGGCCATCGCATTCAGTCATGCGGTCGGCCAGGCACTGCTGCTCGATACGCTCGAAAGGCTGCTGAGATGGCTGGTGCCCGGACAGTCGAAAGCGATCGTCGGCGAACTCGCCAATTTTCTCGCGCATCGCTCGGTGGTGGGCTGGTTCCTCGTCGTAACGATGATTTTCTTCAGCTCGCTTGCGTTCACCGTGCTCGAAAACGCACTGTCGATCATCTTCGTGCATCGCGTTGTCATCCGGCGGCGCCACTTCTTGATATCGGCGATCGTCCCGTATTGCTTCAGTCTCTCGCTCGGCATCGGCGTGCTGCTCATCACGTTTGTCACGAGCAGCCTGCAAGCAGTCGCGTCGGACAGGGTGGTACTGCTCGGCCACGCGGTCTCGCTGACGGGAACGACGCGAGTCCTCCTTTACCTGTGTGGCGTTGCGGGTGAGATATTCGTTCTGACCGCGATCTATATCATCATTCCGGCGGGACGCACCACGTTTCGCCATGCCGTCATGGGCGCCGTCGCAGCCGCGGCGCTGTGGGAGATCACGCGTCGCGTACTGGTCTGGTATTTTGCGACGTTGTCACAGGTGAGCGTGGTGTACGGATCGATGACGACCGCGATCGTCGTGCTCGTCAGTCTCGAAGCACTGGGCACGCTGCTGCTGTTCGGTGCCCAATTGATCGCCGAATACGAGCGGCTCACCGCCGGTTATGGGTTGAAAGAGCCCGAAGCGTTGGCAACGCGTTAGCACGGGCTCGGCACGGGACCGATCACGCCACGCTGGCCGGCTATCGAAACGACGACCCGGGCTCGAGCAAAAACGCGCGTTCTTCATCGCTCGATTCACGACCGAGCAACGCATTGCGGTGCGGAAAACGTCCGAAGCGCTCGATGATGACCGCGTGCTGGCGAGCGTACCCAAGATAGCCAGCGGCATCTTTGCTCTCGTCTGCCAGCTCGCCGAACAGACGCACCGACGTCTCCTGGCTTTCGCGCGATTCGTCGTGCTCGAAGGGCAAGTAGGCAAACGCGCGGTGGTGCGGCGTCGGCAGCGTGCGATCAGCACGCGTTGCCACCATGCGGCGGGCGGCCTCGACCGCCTGTGCATCGGCCGCAAAAGCTTCGGCGCTGCCGCGGTGTATGTTCCGGGAAAACTGATCGAGCACGACGATGAGGGCGAGCGTGCCAAGCGGCGTATGCTGCCAACCCTCGTATTCGCCCCGTCGCGCCAATGTCAACGTTGCGCCGAAACGTTCGCGTAGTTGCGCATCGAACGCGTCGTCGCCCGAGAACCAGCAATCCCATGCCTGGCCGAAACGAGGCGATTGCGGCTCGCCGAACCAGAAGTCGAGCACCGCTCGCGCTGTGGGATCGAGCACGTCGTAATCGGTTCCTGCTTCCTGCATCCCGGGTTCCGTCATGACACAAACTCCAATACAAGGCGCCGCGTGCGCGCGCTCTTTTTCTCGAGCTTCGCCACGCGCAGCGCGCCGATCTCCACCGTGTTGCGCACATGCGTGCCGCCGCACGGCTGCAAGTCCACGTCTTCAATCCTCAAAAGCCGCACGCGGCCCAGCCCCATCGGCGGCTTCACGCTCATCGTGCGCACCAGTTCGGGCCGCGCGGCCATCTCGTCGTCCGTAATCCATTCTGTGGCCACCGGGTGCTCATCCTTCACAAACGATGCAAGCCGCGCCTCGATGAATTCGCGTTCGATCGGCTCCGTCGTCGCGAAATCGAGCCGCGCGTAGTCGACCGTAATGCTGCAGCCATCGACAGGGTAAGGCAGCACCGCGCACATCAAATGGCTCGCCGTATGCAGCTTCATATGCCGATAACGCCGCGCCCAGTCGATCTCCGCCACGACCGGTTCGCCCGCCCCCAACCGCGCGAGCAACGCCTCTTGCCCCGGCGCGGGCACGTGCAACGCATCGTCGGGCGTCGCGCCCTCGAACTTCGCCTTGCGTGTGTCGGCAATGGCAATGCGCGTGCCGTCGGCAAGCACGAGTGCGCCCGTATCGCCCGCCTGACCGCCACCCAGCGGATAGAACACTGTGCGATCGAGCAGGATGCCCTCAACGCCCAGCGCGGCGATCGTCGCCTCGCAGCGTGTCAGATATGCATCTTCGCGAAATAACGCTTGAGTCGCCATCTTCAGTCCTCGAAAGTCTCGTTGCGGTGGAGCGGGCAGCCGCCCTCGCTCAGGAAATCGATTATCGCGAGGCCCCGCCGGGCCCGAACAGGCAGCATTCGGGTTCCCTCCGCCAAGCACTGTACCGGTCGTTGGGCCGGGCCGGTTCAGAGGCCCTTCGTTCCGGTGGTCGATTATTCGGTCGGCCGCGCCGGCTGGCCGCCCGACTCATTACGCTTGCCTGTTTCGTCCATGATGGTAAAGCGAATGGGTGTCCCACCTGTCGGTTCCACTCCAGAGCAACCCTCGTCGGCGGGTCCGGCCACGCCGGCCGATGCCTCCGATGCCTCCAACGCGCCCACCGGCGATCCGCGCGCGAACTTCGCATTCGATTTGCCCGCGCGCCGCTCACGCGAAGGAACGACCGAACCCGCATCGACAGATGCGACATCTCGGCGGAAACCACACGATGAGGCGCTGCAAGAATTCCTCGATGCGCTTTCCCGCGGCCCGCTCGTGTCTTCGATACCCAATCGTCCAGTGGGGCAAATCGGATCGCTCGATACGATCGCCGCCGACAGCGGCGTGGCGGTGGGCGCACTGGAAGACCAGATTCGTCGCGATATGAGCGCCTTTTGCGAACGCGCCGTCGCCACCCGCCACGTCGATAGGCTCAAGCATCAGGCCTTGATCGACAAGTTTTACAACTTGTACGTGCTCAGCGGCAGCGCCGAGTCACCGGGCTGGCTCAGCGCTATGCGGGATTTCGATTCGTTCATCGCGCACTATTGCCCGCAGGCAGACCCGCTGGCCAAGCGAGCGTTGATCGACTGCGTCGAGTCTTTCGTTCGGATCTCCCTTTTGCCTTTGCGGCTATATCGGCCGGACTTCGTAATCAATGGTGGCGATGCCGCCCTGCCCGCCTACGACGATCCCGGAAACTGGATACGGCTGAACACCGCATGGGTCAACATGCAGGTGATCGACGAGGCCCGGCAACTCGTAAGCGACGGTTCTTCCGCCTATCAAAACTTGCTGACACACGACACCGGCTCCGCTGTGCTCTCGCAAATCGGCGAAAACAACGCCATTTGGTCGGCTCAGCGAGCGTTACAGCATGGGGGAAAACTGGTCACCGGCGAATACGCGTATTCGGCCTACCAGCAGGCTCATACTTCGCTCGACGGCAGGCAGGGACACAACAACGTTTATACGTCGCGGGATAACTTGAGCTCAAAAAAATACACGATCCAGCGTTGGTTCAATGAATCGCCGGTCACGTTCGGAATCAACGAGGAAAAACAGCGTGAATACGATCGCGCGCATCGGGGGACGGCGCCGTATATCGAAGTCGGCACGGAGGTCGCCGTGGGTCCCGTCGTCCCGCTCGAGAACATCGCGGCAATCGCCGCACCGAAAGCGAATGAGGCGATGTTTCGCGCCTGGATCGAAGCGCATTGCCCGAGCGCACGATTCGTCTCGTATGAGGCCGTCGACTTGCTCGACTATGCCGACAAGCGCGTTCGCATGCCGCCCGCTCAACACTACCCACGCGGCGGATTCGACCGGGACTTCCTGGCCTAGTCGGCGCAGCCGACCACTCGCGCGCTAAAGCAATGACTCAACCGGGCCGGTTGCGCATCCAATCGGCCGTATCGAAAAACGCAGTCAGCAGTCGCTCGCGCAACGCTTCGGGCAAGCCAGCATCCTCCATCGCCCAGGCCATGCAGCGCAGCCACTGATCGCGCTCGCTGGAGGCTATCGCGAACGGCAGATGACGCGCACGCAAGCGCGGATGACCGAAGCGTTCGATGTAGTGGTCCGGTCCGCCGAGCCAGCCGCAGAGAAACCAGAAGAGCTTGTCGCGTGAGCCGTCGAGCGAAGGAGGATGGAGCGCCCGTATGCCCGCAAACTCGGGTTCGAGATCCATCAGGTCGTAGAAGCGGTCCACGAGCTCGCGCACACGCGCCTCACCGCCCACGAGTTCGAATGCCGTCGGTTGGGCGGACTGCGAGTCGTCGATATTGTCAGTCATACGTAAAGCCGGAAAAACAAAGAGAAATTGCAGTGCGACGGATACAAGAGTCAACGTTCAAGCGTCGCGCAACGTCTGCCCCGCCGGGCGAGTCAATACGCGCCGCAGACTGAGCCACCCGCCCACACCGGCGCACGCGATGCCAACGACGATGCCGGCTGGCAACACCCACGGATCGAAGTCCAGATAGAAATCGAAGACGCGCGTGGCCAGCACGGAACCGAGCACCTGCGCTCCGATGGCCGCCATCGCCCCGGCGAGGGCGCCGACGACGACAAATTCCGCCGCCTGCACCGCGCGCACCTGCGCATGCGAAGCGCCCAGCGCGCGCAACAGCGCCGATTCTCGCATGCGCTCGTCACGCGTGCCGGCGAGCGCCGCGTAGAGAACCAGCAGACCTGCCGCCAACGTAAAGAGAAACAGAAACTGCACGGCGCCGATCACCTGCTCCAGCACGTGCTGGATCTGTGCGAGGATCGGGCCGATATCGATGGCCGTCAGATTCGGATAGCGGGCGATGAGACCATCGAGTATCGCGCGTCGCTCGGCAGCCAAGTGAAAGCTCGTGATATAGATCGCCGGAAATGTATCGAGTGCGGCGGGCGGCATCAGCACGAAGAAGTTCACCTTGAACGATCCCCAGTCGAGCTTGCGCACACTCGTGATCGGCCCCTCCACGGATTGGCCTGCGATATCGAAGCGCAGGACGTCGCCGAGTTTCACGCCGATCAGCTTCGCGAGGCCCTCCTCGATCGAAATCTCGGGGCGCTCGGTTGCACCGAACCAGCGGCCCTGCACGATCCGGTTGTCATCGGGCGGCGTGGCGCGGTACGACAGATTGAACTCGCGGTCGACTAGACGCCGCGCATCGTCGTTCCGATACGCGCCGGGGTCGACTGGCTTGCCGTCGATCGTCGTCAGCCGCGCACGCACCATCGGCTCGAGCGCCGCCCCCGCGATGCCGTGGGCGCTCAGATAGCTCGCGACAGCCTGCCGTTGATCGGGCTGGATATCGATGAGGAACTCGTTCGGCGCATCGGGCGGCGTCGATTTGCGCCAGCCCGCCACCAGATCGTTGCGCGTCATGGCAATCAGCAGCAGGCACATGAGACCGAGCGCCAGCGCGGTGATCTGCAACGCGCTGGCCGCACCGCGCCGTTCGAGCGAGGCGAGCGCATAGCGCCAGCCGACACCGGCCGCGAGCCGCGCTCCGGCACGCTCGCTGCGCGCTGTGCGCGAGGCGGCCCACAGCGCCGCGCGCGCAACGCCCGCAAAGATCAGCAGCGTCGCGGCAAAGCCGCCGGCGACGATGCCGCCCAGCTTGAGCTCGCCCGCCGCGAGCACGAGCAGCCCGGCGAACAGCGCGATGCCCACGGCATAAGCCATCCATGCGGTACGAGCCTGACCGTCCCATTCGCGACGCAGCACGCGCACGGGCGGCACCCGCGTGAGTGGGATCAGCGGCGGCAGCGCGAAGCCGATCAGCAAAACGAGCGCCGCAGCCACGCCTTCGAGCGCCGGTGCGAGCCCCGGCTGCGGCAATTCGACGGCGATCAGTTGTCGAAGCGACGCGAGCAACGCGAAATGCCCTGCGTAACCGAGCGCCGCACCCGCGATGCCGCCGGCCAGACCGACGATCAGAAATTCGAGGGCCACCAGCGTGCGCAGCGCCGCGGCCCCAAGGCCCAGACAACGCATGACGGCGCAACTGTCGAGATGCCGACGCGTATAGCGGTGCGCAGCCATGGCGATGGCGACGGCCGCCAGCAATGCCGTCAGCAGCGATACGAGGCGCAGAAAATGACCGGCCCGATCGAGCGTCAGCCGCACCTGCGGCTGCCCTTCCTGCAGCGATTCGAGCGCCACGCCTCGCATTTTTCCGCCATCCACGCGGGCGTGCGCGAACCGGGTGAACTCGGCAACCGCCGCGTCGTCGCCGGCCACGAGCAGCCGATGAGTCACACGGCTGCCGTAACCCAGCAGGCCCGTCGAAGGCAGCGCATCGGCGCGCATCATGAGGCGCGGCGAAAAGTTGACGAATGCGAAGCCGCGATCGAGCTCGCGCGTGATGACCGCGGCGATCGTGAACGTGCGCAATCCGAGCATCACGCGATCGCCCACGTGCAACTGCAGCGCACCGAGCAGCTCGGCGTCCACCCAGACGGTACCCGGCGCCGGAATGCCTTGCGCCGCGCGATCGGGCGCTGTCGGCCCCGATGCGATGCGCAGCGCACCGCGCAGCGGATAACCGGGCGAGACGGCTTTGACCGCCGCGAGCCGCGCATTGGCCGTAGCGCCCTCGCTTTGCCCAGCCGCGCCGTTCGCCCCCGCGACCATGCTCGGGAAAATGATCGTCGTGGCGGTGCGCAGGCCGAGCGAGTGCGCTCGATCGACGAATGCGGCATCGATGGGATGGTCGGCGCGCACGACGAAATCGGCGGCGATCATGCGCCGGGCATCGCGCTCGAGGCCCTGCTGGAGACGATCGGCGAGAAAACCGACGCTCGCAAACGCCGCCACGGCGAGCACGAGCGAGAGCGACAGCATCGTCAGCTCGCCCGCGCGCCAGTCGCGCACGGTCATGCGCAGCGCCTGCCGGACCAGGAGAACGAACCGAGCGCCACGACTAGCGCGTGGATCGGGACGGGCAGAGCGCGCACCGCTCACATCGTTCAATCGCGCTTGCCCCCGAACGAACCGAGCCGCGAGCTCATGTGCGATGCCATGCCGCGAAATCCGCCCTGCACGCCGCGCCACAGCCGCGGCAACGCCCAGCCGGCAAAGAGGAGGAACCCGACCATCGACGCGAGTAGAACCACGGGTGCAAAAAACGCCAGCGCCAGGCCGATGCAGACGAGCACGTCTTCCGTGGACGAAGCGATCCAGTTCGAAAGCGGCTCGGGCGACAGATTGATGAGCGCGCGGGTGCCCGCTTTCGTGAGGTGGGCCGAGCCGGCGAGCGTGCCGCCCGCCAGCGCGGCAACGGTCATGAGGGCCGGATCCGCATGGCCCAGCGCGCCGGCGGCGAGCAGTGCGCCGGCCGGAATGCGGATAAACGTATGAACGGCGTCCCAGAGCGAGTCAAACGCGGGAATGCGGTCGGCGAAGAACTCGACGGCGGCGAGAAAAGCCGCGGCGCCGATGACCCACGGCGAAGCCAGCGCCGCGAGCGAATCGGGCAAATGCACGATGTTCAGCCGGTCGAAGACACCGACGAGGAGCACCGTCAAATAGAGCCGCAGGCCGCTGGCCCAGGACAGGCCCGCGCCGAGCGAAAGCGCATTGAGCATCGCTCCTCCCTTTAGACTTGGAGCCAGCGAACGTCGCGCACTGCGTCCCCACGCTTCGCCCGGCTTTGTCTCATTATAGACATGGCGATGTCGCGCCCGCTCTCCCTAAAATCGACAGGTGCGGCGGCAAGACTGCGGCAGCGGCAGCGGGGCCGGATGACGCGGCCCACGCTGCGCTCGGTTCATTCAGGGGATGAGGATGGTCGAGCCCGTCGTCTTGCGCGCTTCGAGGTCGCGGTGCGCCGTGGCCACGTCCGCCAGCGCATAGCGCTGACGCACATTCGTCTTGACCTTGCCCGAAGCCAGAACGTCGAAGAGTTCGGCCGCCATCGTGTCGAGCCATTCGCGCTTGCCCATGTAGCTGAACAGGGTCGGGCGCGTGAAAAAGAGCGAACCGCGATTGGACAACTCCGACGCCTCGATCGGCGGCAGGGGCCCCGACGCGCTGCCGAAACTGACGAAATAGCCAAGCGGAGCCAGGCAGTCGAGCGAACCCTTGTAGGTGTCCTTGCCGATGGAGTCGTAGACGACCGGCACGCCTGCGCCGCCCGTCAGTTCCTTGACACGCTCGGCAAAGTTCTCGCGTGTATAAACGATCGGATGGTCGCAACCGTGTTCGCGCGCCAACTGGGCTTTCTCATCCGAACCCACCGTGCCGATCACCGTCGCGCCGAGCGCCTTTGCCCATTGGCAGACGAAGAGACCGACGCCGCCCGCCGCGGCATGGATCAGGATCGTGTCGCCGGCTTGCACGCGATAGGTCCGGCGCAGCAGGTATTGCGCTGTCAGCCCCTGCAGCATGGCGGAAGCCGCATCGTCGAACGAAATGGCGTCGGGCAGCTTGACCAGCGTGGCGATCGGCAAGACGCGCTCTTCGGCATAGGCGCCGGGCGGGCGCGCGACGTACGCCACGCGATCGCCCGTCTTGAACTGCGTGACGCCGGAGCCCGTCGCAGTCACCACGCCCGCCGCCTCCATGCCGAGACCTGCCGGCAGCGGCATCGGATATTGCCCCGTACGGAAGTAGACATCGATGTAATTGAGCCCTACGGCGTGATGCTTGACGCGGACCTCGCCCGGGCCCGGCTCGCCTGCGTCCACGTCGACCCACTGCATCACCTCGGGTCCGCCGGTTCGCTCGATTCGAATTGCCTTGACCATGATGTTCTCCTTTCGGTAAGTGCTGCTCGCTGTGACGCACGACGCGCGCAACCGCCCGGCGCGTGCGCCGCGCTTACGCGCGGTCGCCGAGATGCCGCGTCAGCGCGTCGAGAATCATGCGCGCCGTTGCAATGTTGGTCGCGCACGGAACGTTATGCACGTCGCAGGCGCGCACGAGCGCATTGATATCCGGCTCGTGCGGCTGTGGGGTTTGCGGGTCGCGTAGAAAGACAACGACGTCCACGCCCCCTTCCGCCAGCCGCGCGCCGATTTGCAGATCGCCGCCGTAAGGGCCGGAAAGCATGCGCTCGACGGTGAGCCCGTGCGCGTCGGCAATGCGCCCGCCCGTCGTGCCTGTCGCAACGAGGCGGCAACGGCGCAGCACGTCGACATATTCGCCGGCGAGGGCAACGATGTCGTCTTTCTTGTGATCGTGCGCAATCAATGCGACGCATGGACTCATGAGGCGGCTCCTTGCCGTCAAAGTGGACTACTGTTGCGGGAACTGCTCTGGAAAACCGACGACGCGAGACTGTTAGCGGCCAGCGGTTCGCCCAAGCGCTCAGAACGTGCCCGGGTACGCGCCGCCGTCGATGAGCCAGTTCTGGCCCGTGATGTAGCCGGCATGCACACTGCACAGAAAGGCGCAGGCCTTGCCAAACTCGGCCGGCTCGCCGAAGCGGCCCGCGGGAATGGTTTTCATGCGCTCGCGGCGCGCCTCGCCGACGCTGATGCCACGTGCGTCGGCCTGCGCCTTGAACGTGGTGGCAATGCGGTCGGTATCGAAGAGGCCCGGCAGCAAATTATTGATCGTCACATTGTGCACGGCCACCTTGCGCGCCACGCCGGCCACGAAGCCGGTGAGCCCCGAGCGCGCGCCATTGGACAGGCCGAGCACGTCGATCGGCGCCTTGACGGCCGAGCTCGTGATGTTGACGATGCGGCCGAACCCGCGTGCGATCATGCCGTCGATGCTCGCCTGGATCAACGCGATCGGCGTGAGCATGTTGGCTTCGAGCGCGCGGATCCAGTCGCCGTGCGTGAACTGACGGAAATCGCCGGGCGGAGGCCCGCCCGCGTTGTTGACGAGGATATCGGGCTGCGGACAGGCCGCGAGTGCCGCCGCGCGCCCCTCGGCCGTCGTGATGTCGCAGGCTACGGTGCGCACGCTCGCGCCCGTCTTGGCACGAATCTCGGCGGCGGTCGCCTCGAGCGTCTCGGCCGTGCGAGCGACGATCACCAACTCGACGCCCTCGGCGGCGAGCGCCTCGGCGCACCCGCGTCCCAACCCTTTGCTTGCCGCGCACACGAGTGCGGTCTTGCCTGCGAGCCCCAGATCCATGGCGATGTCCCAGTGTTTCGTTGAGTCGATGCGACGAATTGACGGGATTGTAGAAGAATCCCCGCAGCGACGCGCGAAGCGGATCTTTCGGTACACTGGCGGGCAATGTCATCGAGCCGCCGCACGCCCCCCGCACGCACCCACGCCCGCCATGAAACAAGATCCGCGTTTTCCGAACCTGTTCATCCTCGATCACCCGCTGATTCAGCACAAGCTCACGCACATGCGCGACAAGGACACGTCGACGCGCACGTTTCGCGAGTTGCTGCGCGAAATCACGCTGCTGATGGGCTATGAAATCACGCGCAATCTGCCGATCACGACCAAGCGCGTCGCCACGCCGCTCGTCGAGGTCGATGCGCCCGTCATCGCCGGCAGAAAGCTCGCCATCGTTCCCGTGCTGCGCGCGGGCATCGGCATGTCCGACGGCCTGCTCGAGCTGATTCCCTCGGCGCGCGTCGGACACATCGGCGTTTATCGCGACGAGGCGCACCGCCCCGTGGAGTATCTCGTCCGCCTGCCCGATCTCGAAGACCGCATCTTCATCCTCTGCGATCCGATGGTCGCCACCGGCTATTCGGCGGTGCACGCCATCGACGTACTGAAGCGCCGCAACGTCGCCGGCGAAAACATCCTCTTCCTCGCGCTCGTCGCCGCGCCGGAAGGCGTCGAGGTGTTCCAGCGCGCGCATCCGGATGTCAAACTCTTCGTCGCCTCGCTCGATTCCCACCTGAACGAGCACGCGTATATCGTGCCGGGTCTCGGCGACGCCGGCGACCGCCTGTTCGGCACGAAGAACTGAAAAGCGGCCGGGCGCGTTCGCGGCCTTGCCTGCGACCGCCGGCGCCGACGCGGCATGTTAAAATCGACGTCCGCTCTGAGAACGGTCTGCCCTATCCGCCGCGGCCCCGGGATCGCGGACGACGCGCGGCACCATCGAGCGAAGCGCAATCGCGGCACGCCGCCCGACACCTGAACCATCGGCAGGACTCGCACGGTTCACACGATTCGCAATCGACAAATCGCATCATGCGTGTGCCCGGTCGGCACGCGCCACGGAGAAACGTATGGCTGGTCATTCCAAATGGGCCAACATCAAGCATAAGAAGGCGGCCGCGGATGCCAAACGCGGCAAGGTCTGGACGCGTCTCATCAAGGAAATTCAAGTGGCGGCCCGCATGGGCGGGGGCGATATCGACTCGAACCCGCGTCTGCGCCTCGCCGTCGACAAGGCGACCGACGCCAATATGCCGAAGGACAACATCAACCGTGCGATCCAGCGCGGCGTGGGTGGTGTCGATGGCGCCAGCTACGAGGAAATTCGCTACGAGGGCTATGGTATCGGCGGCGCCGCGATCATCGTCGATACGATGACCGACAATCGCACACGTACGGTCGCCGAAGTGCGGCACGCGTTCTCGAAGTTCGGCGGCAACATGGGCACGGACGGTTCGGTGGCGTTTCTCTTCGATCATGTCGGCCAGTTTCTGTTCGCGCCCGGCACGCCCGAGGACAAACTGATGGAAGCGGCACTCGAGGCCGGCGCGAACGACGTCGTCACGAACGACGACGGCAGCATCGAAGTGCTGTGCGCGCCGAACGACTTCTCGAAGGTCAAGGCGGCGCTCGAAACGGCCGGTTTCAAGGCCGAACTCGCGGAAGTCACCATGAAGCCTCAGACGGAAGTCGAATTCACGGGCGAAGACGCAGTGAAGATGCAAAAACTGCTCGACGCGCTCGAGAACCTCGACGACGTGCAAGAGGTGTACACGAACGCGTCGATTGCCGAGGAATAACGCGCGCGCTCGAAGCATGCGGCGCAAGGCTGCGCCCATGCGTTCGGGCCAGCGCGCATCGAATGCCGATATTGCGGCCGGCGCCCTGCGCCGGCCGTCCCTTTTAGGTTCTCGGGGATTGATATGAAACTACTCGTCGTCGGTTCGGGCGGCCGCGAACATGCGCTGGCCTGGAAGCTTGCGCAATCGCCGCGCGTCCAGCTCGTCTATGTCGCGCCCGGCAATGGCGGCACGGCCCAGGACGAACGTCTGCGCAATGTGCCGATCACCGATCTCGATGCCCTCGCCGACTTCGCGCAGAAGGAGCAGATCGCGCTGACCGTCGTCGGTCCCGAGGCGCCGCTTGCCGCGGGCATCGTCAACCTCTTTCGCCGTCGTGGCCTCAAGGTCTTCGGGCCATCCAAGGAAGCCGCCCAGCTCGAGAGCTCGAAGGACTTCGCCAAAGCGTTCATGAAGCGCAATGGCATTCCGACGGCCGAATACGAAACGTTCTCCGACGCGGCAGCGGCCCACGCCTATCTCGACAAGCAAGGGGCGCCGATCGTCATCAAGGCCGACGGCCTCGCCGCGGGCAAGGGCGTCGTCGTCGCCACCACGCTCGACGAGGCACATGCGGCCGTCGACATGATGCTCGCCGACAACAAACTCGGCGATGCCGGCGCGCGTGTCGTCATCGAGGAGTTCTTGCAAGGCGAGGAAGCGAGCTTCATCGTCATGGTCGACGGCAAGCATGTCCTGCCGCTCGCGTCGAGCCAGGATCACAAACGTCTGGGCGATGGCGATGCCGGCCCCAATACCGGCGGCATGGGCGCCTATTCGCCTGCGCCGATCGTCACGCCGCAGCTGCACGCGCGCGTGATGCGCGAGATCATTCTGCCGACCGTGCGCGGGATGGAAAAGGAAGGCATCCGCTATACGGGCTTCCTCTATGCGGGTCTCATGATCGATTCCGAGGGCAACCCGAAGACGCTCGAATTCAACTGCCGTATGGGCGACCCCGAAACGCAACCGATCATGGCGCGTTTGAAGGGCGATTTTTCGAAAGTGCTCGAACAGGCCGTGGCCGGCACGCTCGACACGGTCGAGCTGACGTGGGACCGGCGTACGGCGCTCGGTGTCGTGCTCGCCGCGCACGGCTATCCGGATGCGCCGCGCAAGGGCGATACGATCGGCGATATTCCCGCGGAAACCGAAAACGCGGTAACGTTCCATGCCGGAACGACGCTCGCCGACGGCAAGCTCGTCACCTCGGGCGGGCGCGTACTATGCGTCGTCGGCCTGGCGGATTCCGTGCGCGGCGCGCAATCGGCCGCCTACGATGTGGTCAATCGTATTTCGTTCGACGGCATGCAGTATCGCCGCGATATCGGCTACCGCGCCCTGAACCGGAAATCGTGACCATGGACGCAACGAACTTCGATCCGGCGGCCGTTCGCCGCTACCTGCAGGGCTTGCAAACGAGCCTGGCGGACGCCATTGGCGCGCTCGACGGCGCGTCCTTTGTGGCGGACGCCTGGCAGCGCCCGGCTGGCGGATCGCTGCGCGGCGAAGGCGTCACGAAAATCCTCGAAGGGGGCGAACTGATCGAGCGCGGGGGCATCGGCTTTTCCGATGTAGCCGGCGATGCGCTGCCCCCCTCGGCGAGCGCGGCCCGGCCACAACTCGCCGGCCGCGGCTTCGAAGCGATGGGCGTATCGCTCGTCATGCACCCACGCAATCCGCACTGCCCCACCGCGCACATGAACGTGCGCCTGCTCGTGGCGACCAAGGCCGGCGAGGCGCCGGTGTTCTGGTTCGGCGGCGGCATGGACCTCACGCCCTATTACGGCTATGAGGAAGATGCGAAGCACTTTCACCGCGTTTGCCGCGACGCGCTCGCGCCGTTCGGCGACGATCTCTATCCCCGCTTCAAGCACTGGTGCGACGAGTACTTCTTCCTCAAGCATCGAAACGAAACGCGCGGCGTGGGCGGGATATTCTTCGACGACTTCGATGCGCTCGGCTTCGAGCGCTCGTTCGCGATGATGCGCAGCGTGGGCGACGCCTTCGTGAACGCGTATTTGCCGATCCTGCGCAAGCGCCGGGCGACACCCTACGGCGAGCGCGAGCGTGCATTCCAGAACTACCGGCGCGGCCGTTACGTCGAATTCAATCTCGTCTTCGACCGCGGCACCCATTTCGGCTTGCAAAGTGGCGGGCGGGCCGAATCGATTCTGCTGTCGATGCCTCCCGTCGCGAACTGGCGTTATGGCTGGCAGCCGGAGCCCGGCACGCCCGAGGCGAAGCTTTATACCGATTTCCTGCGGCCGCGCGCATGGCTCGACGAACCCAACGAAGGGACCGCACCCTGAATCCGCCCGTCGCCCACCCCTCAGTCGACGCCTCAACCGATGGCGCGCGCGAGCTGCCACGCCGTGTAGGATTGCTCGGCGGCACGTTCGATCCTATCCATAACGGCCATCTGGCATTGGCCCGGCGCTTTGCCGAGTTGCTGAAGCTGACCGAACTCGTCCTGCTGCCGGCGGGGCAGCCCTGGCAGAAGGCCGACGTCAGCGCCGCTGCGCACCGCCTCGCCATGACACGCGCCGCCGCGGCAACGCTCGTGCTGCCCGGTACCGCCGTGAGCGTGGCCACCGATGAAATCGAACAGGCCGGTCCCACCTACACGGTCGAAACGCTCGAGCGCTGGCGCCTGCGCGAGGGCGCCGACGTCTCGATCTCGCTTTTGATCGGCGCCGATCAATTATTGCGGCTCGATACCTGGCGCGACTGGCGGCGCTTGTTCGACTTCGCGCACATCGCGGCGGCTACGCGGCCCGGATTCGAGCTGACGAGCGCATCGCCCGCGCTGGCCCGCGAACTGGCCGCGCGCCAAGCCGATGCGACGGTGCTGCGTGCGCGGCCTGCCGGCCACCTGTTGATCGACGCGACACTCGCACTGGACGTATCGGCAACCGATATTCGCGCGCACATGCGGGAGCGGCTCGCCGCGCGGGGCAACGACGATGCCGTCCCACCCCGCGCGCCCGCCTCGGTTCCCGAGCCCGTCTGGCGCTACATTCTCCAACATCACCTGTACCATCGGTAACCATGGATATTCGCAAACTGCAACGCGCGATCGTCGACGGCCTCGAAGACGTCAAGGCGCAAGACATACGTGTCTTCAATACGACCCATCTGACCGAGCTCTTCGATCGCGTCATCGTGGCGAGCGGCACCTCGAACCGGCAGACGAAGGCGCTGGCCTCGAGCGTTCGCGACAAGGTGAAGGAAGCCGGCGGTGAAATCGTCAGCACGGAGGGTGAGGACATCGGCGAATGGGTGCTCGTCGATTGCGGCGACGCCGTCGTCCATATCCTTCAACCCGCGCTGCGGCAGTACTACAACCTCGAAGAGATCTGGGGTGACAAGCCTGTGCGCGTGAAGCTCTCGAGCCCGAACCCGTTCGCCGGCGCGCGTGCGAGCGAGCCGCTCGGAGACGAGGAGGACGAAGGCGACGACGAGGACCCGACCGACACCCGGCCAGCGCCTGCTCGCAAAACGACGGCAAAGCGACGCGGCAAGCCGTCGTAATCCCTTTCGCGCGCTTCGGGATGAAACTGCAGATACTCGCGGTCGGACACAAGATGCCGGGGTGGATAACCAGCGGCTTCGACGAATATGCGAAGCGGATGCCGCCCGAGTTGCGTATCGAGTTGCGCGAGATCAAGCCCGAACCGCGCACGGGCGGGCGAACGGCGCAAAGCGTCATGGCGGCCGAGCGTCAGCGGATCGAGGCGGCCCTGCCGAAAGGGGCGCGCATCGTCGCCCTCGACGAACGCGGGCAGGACTGGACTACGATGCAACTGGCCGCAGCCCTTCCGGGCTGGCAGCAGGAAGGCCGCGACGTGGCGTTCGTGATCGGGGGCGCCGACGGTCTCGCGCCGGAGCTGAAGGCGCGAGCCGAACTGATGCTGCGCATATCCAGTTTGACGTTGCCGCACGGCATGGTGCGCGTGCTGTTGGCCGAACAGCTTTACCGCGCGTGGAGCATCACGCAGAATCATCCCTATCACCGCGTCTGACGCGCCGTCTCGGGAGCGCGCCGGCGCATCACGAGAACGACAAATGCCTCCATCGACGTCCGGCTCTTCGCTGTACCCCTTCATCTATCTCGCTTCGCAAAGTCCGCGCCGACAGGAACTGCTCGGTCAGCTCGGCGTGCGCTTCGAACTCTTGCTACCGCGGCCCGACGAAGACGCCGAAGCGCTCGAAGCCGAACGCGAAGGCGAGCCGGCCGAGCAATACGTGCGCCGCGTGACCGTCGCGAAAGCCGAAGCGGCCCACGCGCGCCGCGTCGCCGGCGGCCACCGCACCGCGCCCATCCTCGTGGCCGATACCACCGTGGCAATCGACGGCAGGATTCTCGGCAAGCCGACCGACGTCGAGCATGCGGTGACGATGCTTACACGCCTCGCCGGGCGCGATCACGAGGTGTTGACTGCGATCGCGATCGTCGACGGTACCGGTGAATTGCTGCCCCCCGCGCTTTCGCGCTCGGTCGTGCGTTTCGCCTCGACCACCCTCGATGCGCTACGCCGCTATGCGAGCACGGGCGAGCCGCTCGGCAAAGCCGGTGCGTACGGCATTCAAGGCCGCGCAGCCGAGTTCATCGAGCATATCGACGGATCCTATTCGGGTATTATGGGTCTGCCCCTTTTTGAGACGGCTGCGTTGCTGCGCGCGGCACGTGTCGACTTCTAAGGCGTCCGAAGGCTTCCGATGAACGAAGAGATTCTGATCAATGTCACTCCGCAGGAAACGCGCGTCGCGCTCGTCCAGCAAGGCGCCGTGCAGGAACTTCACGTCGAGCGCACGGCATCGCGCGGGCGCGTCGGGAACGTTTATCTCGGTAAGGTCGTGCGGGTGTTGCCAGGGATGCAATCCGCGTTCATCGATATCGGTCTCGAACGCGCGGCGTTCCTGCATGTTGCCGATATCTGGCAGCCGCGCGCCGCGGGCGAACACGGGGGGCCGCTGCAGCCGATAGAAAAGACGGTGTTCGAGGGCCAGACGCTGATGGTCCAAGTGATCAAGGACCCGATCGGCACGAAGGGGGCACGCCTGTCGACGCAGGTCAGCATCGCGGGCCGCACGCTCGTCTATCTGCCGCAAGAGCCGCATATCGGCATTTCGCAGAAGATCGAAGACGAAGCGGAGCGCGAGGCCATTCGCGCGCGCTTGACCGCAGTGCTGCCCGCCGACGAAAAAGGCGGCTATATCGTGCGCACGATCGCCGAAGATGCCACGAGCGAAGAGCTGGCCGGCGACGTGGCCTATCTGCGCAAGACCTGGGCGACGATCGTGGCCCAGGCCCAACGCCTGCCGCCCACGAGTCTGCTCTATCAGGACCTCAATCTCGCACAGCGCGTATTACGCGATTTCGTCAACGACGAGACGACGCGGATTCAAGTCGATTCGCGCGAGACTTATCAAATGCTCGTGGAATTCGCGACCGAATTCACGCCGGCCGTCAGTGCGAAGCTCAATCACTATGTCGGCGAGCGGCCTTTGTTCGATCTTTATAACGTCGAAACGGAAATTCAACGGGCGCTGTCGCGGCGCGTCGATCTGAAGTCCGGCGGCTATCTGATGATCGATCAGACCGAAGCGATGACAACGATCGACGTGAACACCGGCGGCTATGTCGGTGCGCGCAATTTCGACGATACGATCTTCAAGACCAATCTCGAAGCCGCGCACACGATCGCGCGGCAACTGCGGCTGCGCAATCTTGGCGGCATCATCATCATCGACTTCATCGACATGGAAAACGCCGAACATCGCGATGCCGTGCTCGGCGAGCTGAAGAAGGCGCTGTCGCGCGACCGCACGCGTTCGACGGTCAACGGCTTTTCGCAACTCGGGCTCGTCGAGATGACGCGCAAGCGCACGCGCGAATCGCTGGCGCACGTGTTGTGCGAACCGTGCCCCGTGTGTCAGGGCAAAGGGCAAGTCAAGACCGCGCGCACCGTCTGCTACGACGTGCTGCGTGAAATCCTGCGCGAGTCCCGGCAGTTCAATCCGCGCGAGTTCCGCGTCATCGCCTCACAGCAAGTCATCGATCTTTTTCTCGATGAGGAATCGCAACATCTCGCGATGCTGATCGATTTCATCGGCAAGCCTGTGTCGCTGCAGGTCGAGTCGAACTTGAGCCAGGAACAGTACGACATCGTTCTGATGTAGCTCCATGGAGAGCCATTGAGTTCCGGAAGGCTGATCTCGGCGGCGCAGGTCGAAAACGTGGGCACCGTTGAGCGGCCGTCTGGAGTGCTTTCGGCAACCGATGTCCACGTAGGCGCTTATTGCTCTTTGCGATATACCTCGGTGCTCAGGTATCGAAGTCCGGAATCGATCATGATCGTTGCGACCGTCGCGCCGGGACCGAGGCGCTCTGCCACGCGTAGCGCGGCGATGACATTGAGTCCCGACGATATGCCGGCGAAGATGCCCTCCTCACGGGCCAGGCGGCGGCACATTTGGGCCGCTTCCTCGGTGGTCGCAGACTCGATGGCATTCACTTTGTCCGGCCGCCAATGCGGCGGAATAAAGCCGATGCCAATGCCTTCAATCCTGTGAGAACCTTTCGATCTACCGGACAATATGGCTGATTCGGCAGGCTCGACAGCAGCAACGTAAAGATCGGAATTCCGTTTGCGCAGGGCGTCCATCACGCCGTTGAGTGAGTGAGCAGAACCTACCGACTGGACGAGCGCATCGACCTTGCCCTCAGTCTGATTCCAGATCTCCTCCCCCATCGAATGATAGCCACTCGCCGCGTCCCGATTGTTAAGTTGATCAAACCACCAATGCTGCGGCTCCTGGCTGATCCGCTGAGCGGTGTCGATCATCTTTCTGATCAATTCCTCGGTGATTTGCCTGTTGACGCTTGGGATGGAGATGATCTGTGCACCGAAAGCCAAGGTGGTTCGGGTCTTTTCTTCGCTAAACGCATCCGAGGTCACGATCTTGAGTCGATACCCCTTGGCAGCACAGACCAACGCCAGCGAAGCTCCGGTGGAACCTCCCGTGTACTCGACGACGGTGCTTCCCGGCTGCAGTCTTCCATCCGCTTGTGCTGCTTCGATTGCGGCCCGGGCCATCCTGTCCTTCATATTACCGGTCGGATTTGCGCCTTCCAGTTTGACGACAACACGACCACAGCCGCGCGGCACCACTCTCCGGAGCTCGACCAGTGGCGTGTTACCGATAGCTTCGAGTACATTCGTGGCGATTTTCATGAACTGCCTCATTTCAGAGTGCAACAAGATGAAGGACTATCCCTCGTCACATGCAGCGACGGTCCCGCCACCTCAGTCTGCGAATACGGTCTGCTTCACCCCGAGCACCTCCATTGCCTCGATGGTGGGCGGCACGGCCAATAGTTCGGCAGTCTTGGCCATCAGGGCCCGCGCGATCGGTCCTTGCAGATGCGTCTGCCGGCCAGCCTCATCGGCAAACGCATCAAAAATCGCAAAGGTGGTCGACGATATCCGCAGCGCGAACCACAGCGGTGTGGTGTGCTCCTGGTTGGCCAGCGCCAGTCCCGTAGCGAGAAATTCGGCAACCGCCTCCTCCTTGCCCGGCTTGGCTTCCAGCCTGGCGAACTACGCATACTTCAGCATGACTGCGCTCCGATAAAAGTCTTCCGGGCCCCGACCGCTCGCGCAGCGATGCGATGAGCGCCGGGGAACGTGAGCACTTTACAGGCGCCCCGAGCTACTCGAAACTGTCACGATTGACATTTTTAATAGCGATCGCGCCATGAATATCGCCATCCTCGCGCTAGATGGGTGCTTCGATACCGGACTCAGCAGCGTTCTTGATGCCCTGGCTACGGCCAACGAACTGGCGCAGTTGATGGACATTCAAACTACCGGCTATCAGGTGAGCGTCGTGGGCATGCGCCGCGAGGTCCGTACCGCACAAGGCCTGCGTATCCCCGCGACGCCTTACCGCCAAAGCACTGAGCCGGACTGGGTGATCGTCCCCGCGTTGGGCTACAAGATGCCGGACACGCTGGTGCCGGCACTCGATCGCCCCGACGTGTGCGATGCCGTGGTCGCGCTGCGCGATTGGGCTCGGGGCGGGGCAAGAATCGCTGCGGCCTGCATCGGCACCTTTGTGCTGGCGGAAAGCGGCCTGCTCGACGGCGGTGAGGCGACTACAACCTGGTGGCTCACACCGCTGTTCCGTCAACGCTATCCGCGCGTGCGCCTCGATGCGCACCGCATGATCATCCCTAGCGGCAAGATGTTGACGGCCGGTGCGGGTTTTAGCCACGTCGACCTGGCGCTCTGGCTGATCCGCCAGAACAATCCCGAACTGGCCAGTTTGGTGGCGCGCTATCTAATCGTCGATAACCGCCCCTCCCAGGGCGCCTATATGATCTCGGAACATCTCGCGCACGCCGATCCACTGATCGAGCGCTTCGACCACTGGGTGCGCGACCGTCTTGATCAGCCGTTGACGCTGGACGCTGCCGCGACGGCCCTTGCGATCAGCAAGCGCACCCTGACGCGCCGCATGCGCGACACAATTGGCAAGACCCCGATCTCGTACATTCAGGACTTGCGCATCGAACGTGCCGTACATCTGCTGAGGACCAGCGTCCACAGCGTGGAGCGCATCGCTGGGATGGTCGGTTACGCAGATGGCACAACCCTGCGCACCCTGCTGCGGCGTCGCCTGGGGCGGGGTGTACGGGAATTGCGGCGATAGCCGGGTCACTCATCGTTCGAAGAGACTAGAGAACTGTACGACATCGTGCTGACGTAGCGCCGCCGGGGTTGCCCGCTTGCGGGCTCAATGGCGTCCGTGCCAGCCGCCGTGACGATGGTGGCCGCCGCCGCCGAACACGCCAACGATGCCGACCGACGGTCCGGCGTAGTAACCGGGCGCATAGTAGCCCGGCGCGTAATACCCCGGTGCGTAGTAATACCCCGGATCGTAGCCGTAGTAGGCCGGCCCCGGATCGACCACGCAACCGGCCAGCCCGGCGGCGAGCAAGACGGCAACGATTGATCTGACCATGATATGTCCCCTTCGTACAGCTTAGAGCGCGTCGTCGCGCATAGCGTTCGAGAGGACTTGTGTCATCCCGTTACAGACGTAACGCGGCCAGTCCCTCAGCCCCCCGTTCGCAAATCACCTAGAATTGACTGACGCAGGTGAGTCATCGGGAGGTCCTCATGGCCCAATCGATCGAAAGCATCGTGACCGGCCTCGTCTTACTGATTGCCGCCGTCGTCATCGTGGCGTCGCACTATCAACGCGAGCACCGCCGTGAACGATGGCTCGGCCGCACGAGCGGTCATCGCCTATGGGATAGGGTTCGGCATCGGCACTGAGACCCGCGCGGCAACGCAACATTTGCGGCCGGCGCGGCAACCGCGCTGTCGCCCGACCGCTCCTTGCAGGGAGACGGTGCCATGTCTGATGAAACCCTCGCGTGGCGGATGACCGAATACGAAGGCTTCGAAATCCATGTCGCCACGCCACTGAAGGAACCGGAAGCTGCGCCGGCTGCAGGCCGGTCATCCGTGGCCTCGTCACCTTATACGTACATCGGTTACGTCTGCCATCCGGGCGCCGACCCGAAATTACCCGGTCACGCCGTTCCGTTTCATGCCGATGGCGAGGAAGCCTTCGAGAGCGAAGCCGCGGCGTGGGAAGAGGCGGTGCACATCGGGCGCAGCATCGTCGACGGCACCCATCCCGATCTCACCGTCTTACCGCTCGTGACCGGTGGTGTCTGAGCGTGGGCGGGAGGGTATGAGCGTTTCGAGCGAGCGGTCATACCCCGCTCAGGCGGCCTGCTGCTGGTACTGGATGCGATGCAGATGCGCGTAAAGGCCATCGCGTCGCAGCAGATCCGCATGGCTGCCCTCTTCCGCGATGCGGCCCGCTTCCATGACGAGAATGCGATCGGCCCGCTCGATCGTCGAAAGCCGATGCGCAATCACGAGCGTCGTACGGCCTTCCATCAGCGTCTCCAATGCGGCCTGCACATGGCGCTCGGACTCGGAATCGAGCGCTGAGGTCGCTTCGTCGAGAATCAGGATCGGCGCATCTTTGTAGATCGCCCGCGCAATCGCGAGACGCTGCCGCTGTCCGCCCGAAAGCCGCATGCCATTGCCGCCGATGACGGTATCGATGCCGTTCGGCATGGCTGCGACGGCATCCGCCAGGTTGGCCGCCCGCAGCGCCGCGTCGACGCGCTCGCGATCGGGCGTCTCGCCGTACGCAACGTTAGCCGCGATGGAGTCGTTGAACAGCACGACGTCCTGGCTCACCATCGCCATCTGCGCGCGCAAGGCGTGAATGTCGTATTCGGCAATCGGCACACCGTCGACGAGAATCGTTCCGGCGGTCGGATCGAAAAAGCGCGGCAACAGGTTGACGAGCGTCGTCTTGCCGCTGCCCGACGGCCCGGCGAGCGCCACCATCTCGCCCGGCGCCACTTTGATCGAGACGTTTTTAAGAATCGGCTGATCGGTGGTGCCGTAGGAGAAAGATACGTCGCGGAACTCGATCTCGCCGCGCGAGGTCGGCAGCTCGCGGGTACCGCCGTGGGGCTCGGCCGGCTCGTCGATGAGGCCGAAGATCAGCTCGGCTGCGGTCATACCGCGCTGCAGCGGCTGATTGACGTCGATCAGATGCTTGAGCGGCGAAATGACGAGCAGCATGGAAGTGACGAATGCGACGAAGCCGCCCACCGTCGTCTGGTCGTTTGCCGATTGCACGACTGCAATCGTAATGACGATGGCAAGCGCGATCGACGCGAGGAACTGCGTGAGCGGCTGCGCGAGACCGCCGGAGACCGTCATCCGCATGGCATAGCCCCTCAGGCGTTTGCTCATTTCGGTGAAACGATCGATTTCGTAAGGCTCGCCGTTATGGACCTTGACGACTTTATAGCCGCCCACCGTCTCTTCGACGATATAGGAGAGTTCGTTGGTGAGCGTTTGTTGCTCGCGTCCGAGACGGCGCAAACGCCGGTTGATCTTGCTGACGATCCAGCCGATGCCGGGCAGGATCACCGCCACGATGAGCGTGAGCCGCCAGTTCAGATAAAACAGGTAGCCGAGCAGGAAGACGACCGTCAGCGTATCGCGCACGAGCGTCACCATCACGCCGGTCAGCACGCTCAGGATCTGATTGACCTCGAAGACGATCGCGTTGATGACGGTGCTTGCCGTCTCCCGCTGAAAGAACGATGCGCTCGTGTGGATCATCCGCTCGAACATCGTGAGCCGCAATTGCAGCAAGATGCGGTTCGACACATACGAGAGCAGATACCCGGACGCATATTGCGACACGCCGCGTACGAGCGCGAGCCCGATGACGGCCAGGGGCACGAGCCATTTCGCGCTCACACTCGCCTTCGCGCCGAAACCGTGGTCGAGCAGCGGCTTGAGCAGCGCGGGGATGCCCGCGTCGGTCGCGGAGCTCACGCCCATTGTGACGACCGCCAGCAGCACGACCCACACGTTCGGTTTGATGTACGGCCAAAGCCGTTTGAGCACGGATGCGGGCGACGTTCCGCTCTCGCCTATCGCCTTGCGCAGGGTGTTTTCGGTTTCCAACTGATTCCTTCGCCCGTTCCTTCGTTGCCGTGCCCGTATGCGCGCGAGAGCGCGTGCAGCCTTCAAAACCGGTGCATTATAGCTGCCCGGCCGCCGGCGCGCGGCCGCGGGGCGCCGACACCCGAAGCATGCGGGACCTTCGAGACACGCTCCGGACTGTATACTCCGCTCACTTTCCACGACGCGACCCATGCCCGCCGTGTCCGCCACGAACCCGCCCCCAGCCCGTCCGACGCTCGGCGTCGCCATCATCGCGCTCGACAGCGAGGCGCGCCTCGCGCAATGCCTTGATGCCGTGGCATTCGCCGACGACATCGTCGTCGTCGACGGCGGCAGCCGCGACGCCACGGTCGCCATCGCGCGAGCGCGCGGCGCGCGCGTGCTCGTCGAGACGGATTGGCCCGGCTTCGGGCCGCAGAAAAACCGTGCCGTCGCAGCGCTCGACACCGACTGGGTGCTATCGATCGATACCGACGAGATCGTGTCGCCCGAGTTGGCCCGTTCGATCGACGAAGCGCTTCGCGCGCCGCGCGCGAGCGTCTATGCGGTGGACCGGCTCTCGAGCTTTTGCGGCGACTGGATCCGCCACAGCGGCTGGTATCCGGACTGGATACCGCGCTTGTTCAGGCGTGATGCCGCTCGCTTTTCCGACGATCTCGTTCATGAGCGCCTCGTCTTCGATGGGCAGGCCGAACGGCTCGAAGGCAAGCTGCTGCATTACTCGTACGAAGACTTCGAGACGGTGCTGCGCAAGCTCGATGCCTACTCGAGCGCCGGAGCACGCCAGCGTTTCGCCGCAGGCGAGCGCGGAGGGCTGGGCGTGGCACTCGCGCGCGGACTGTGGGCCTTCGTGCGCACGTATGTGCTGCGCCGCGGCTATAGCGACGGGCGCGCGGGCTTCATGATCGCGGTGTTCAACGCGCAGACGGTTTATTACCGGTTCGTCAAACTCGCGTGGCTGGCGCGGCAAAACGAGCGGCGCTGAGGTTCAGCCGCGTTCGACCGGGAGGCGAACCAGCGGCTGTGTGTCGCCAGCGGCTGATGCAGTCGGAAGACCGAGCATGAGCTTCGCCGCATCGATTACCCGCTTCGCGTCGAGTTCGGTCAGACAGCGGCTCTCGCTCGCGAGGTGCCGCTCGCACCCTTCCGCCTTGCATGGCACACAATCTCCCTCGCCTTGCAACAGGAACACGTTGCCGCGGCGGCCCGACCCGCGCAGCGGCCAGGGTTCGTTGCCGGCAGGCCAGTCGCGCGGCCACGGCCCCCAACGACAAGGATTTGACGGCCCGAACAGCGCCACCGTCGGTGTACCGCACGCGGCGGCGATATGCGTGACACCGGTGTCCGGCCCAACGAAAAGTACGGCGCGCCTGATCATTTCGGCGGTCTCGCCAAGGCTCAATTGGCCGACGAAGTTCATGACCGGCTCGCCCGCCGACTCGGCAATGCGTCGCGCGTACTCGACCTCGGCGGACGCCGGCCCGCCGCTCAGCGCAACGACAAAGCCCTGGGTGCGCAGCCAGTCGATCAGTTGCAACCATCCTTGCGCATGCCACTGCTTGTAGGCAAACATCGGATAGGGATGGACGACGACAAGCGGACGCGGCGGCGTGCCACGGCCTGCCGCGAACCGGGCGTCGAATGCGGCCCGGCGGATAGGATCGTCGCCGATCCCCGGAGCCACCACCTCGCCCACCGGTGCGACGCCGAGAACCGGCGCCAGGGCAAGATAGCTCGTCACCGTATGAACGCGCCGATGCTCGTCCGGCGCCAGACGATGCAACAAAAACCGGGTCGCGCGTTTTGGACGATCGGGATCGAAGAGTCCGACACGCCACCGCCCGGCTGCCCAGGCATAAAAACGGCAACGGCTCGAGTCGAGCGTGGCGCAGGCGATATCGTAGCTGCGCCAAAGACGCGCCGCGCTCGCGAGCCGCTCGCGCCACGACGCGCGGCGCGCAACCGTAACGATCTTTCTGAGGTCGGGATTGTGCTCGAGTACACCCTCGGTACCGCGATAGACGATCATATCGATCTCGGCGTTGGGCCACTGTCGCTTGATCGATCGCACCAACGCCGTGGCGAGCAAAACGTCGCCGATGCGCTGGGTGCACACGACGGCGACCGTGCGCGGAGGATTGGGAGGGGCAGCCGACTCGTTCACGACGCGAAGAATGAATTACGCCGGTTCAACCGGCGATTGCGGCCGAACTGCGGCCCGATGCCTCGAAGATACCCGGACAGAATCGCTGCGCGAGCGCGAGCATGCGCGCGTTCGCACTCGACGGCGAAAATGTCCGGACCTTGTCTTGCGCGCGTCGTCTCACGGTATCGCGCAACTGCCCATCGACACTCAAGCGAATCATCGCCTCGCACATGCCGTCCGCGTCGCCCGGCTTCACCAGCAGCCCGGCTTCGCCGCCTTCGAGCAAATCGCGCGGCCCCGTCGGGCAATCGGCCGAGATGACCGGGGTGCCGAGCGCCATGGCCTCGCCGAGAACCATACCGAAGCCTTCGTACCGGCTGCTCAGCACCAGCATCTCCGCAGCGCGAATGTAAGGGAATGGGTTACTGCAAAAACCGAGAAAGCGAACCGCATCGTGAACACCGAGTTCCCTAGCCAATGCCTCGAGCGAGGCACGGTCAGGGCCTTCGCCGATCAGCAGCAGTTGGCCGATCCCCGGCAATCGCTCACGCGCTTTCGCGTATGCACGCAACAGCGTCCGATGATCCTTTTGCCCTTCGTCGAGGCGCGCAACGGATACGATAAACGGCGAGTCGGGCTTGGGCACGGGTTCCTCGGCGCGCCGACGGATCGAGTCGATCTGAATTACGTTCGGCAGTTCCTCTGCACGCGCCCCGGTGCCGCGGAAAAGGCCGCGCGCTTCCCTCAACATATCCGGCGTGAGCACCGCCACGGCGGCATAACGCTCGAATTGCCGGATACGCCGGGTCCGGTGGCCTACCGACTTGTTTCCGAGTCGGGCGGCAAAGCTGTAATGACTGACGCCGATCCACGGTACGCCCGCCCGTCCGGCAATGTGCCGCAACGAAAGGTCGAAATCGCAAACGATGTCATGCCGGCTCGCGAGCTGCAGGAAACGCCTCGCGACCAGGGGGCGGATCGCGGCATGCGTACTCAGCTTATGCACGAGCTTCTCGAATTTACCAAGCTTGCGATACCGCTGCGCCTGATGCAATACATGGCTCCAGCGCGACCGCGCGAGGACATGCACCTTTACGTCCGGGGGCAACGAATGCCCGCGCCAGAAATCGAGATCGTCAGTCGGGTACGCCACCGACACCGCCGGGACGAAGCATCGCCTGTCCAATGCATTGATCCATGCGAGAAGCGCCGTCTCGGTGCCTCCCCGCCCGAAATCGTTGATATGGAAGAGAATGCGTACCGGACGCACGGGGCGGGCGGCATCGCCCCGTGCGTCGCTCCCTCCCAATGCGCCGGCGCTAGTTCGATTCATGGCGTCCGCGTTCGCCTGCGCCCAACAGCAGACCAGCGAACGCCCAAAAAGCAAGCATCGTCGTCTTCCACATGAAGTCGTCGGTGAAATTCTTCGTGACCATGCCAACGACGAGCGCGATACCAGCCGCGGCGATACACGGATCGGCTCGCCGCAGCCGCCAGTAGCGCAGCATCAACGCCACGAGCAGCACACTTTGCAACACCACCCCGACCACCCCGCTCTGCAGCCAGGTATTCAGGAACAGATTGTGGGCATGCGTGGGAGCCTGGGGCTCGAGAGCGAGCAGCTCCGGCGGCATGTCTGAACGCAGCGCCAAGCCCGGCAACGGTTTGCCGAATCCTACACCGAGCCAGGCATGACGAAGCGCCTCGCGGCCGTAAAAGGCCCAGAGTTTGGGCCGCGTATCGGAGCGGACCGCATCGTCGAACGCCACGAGCGACGGCGGCACCTCGTGCGGCTGCGCGGCCGCTCCGGCCTGACTCGATGCTGCTGCCGCTGCCTGCTCGCCAAAGCGTAACGCGCCACCGTAGATCGCCAGCATCCCGCCAATTGCGGACAAGGCTATCAAAACGGCCAGCGCGTATTGGAGACGTCGCCGATAAATCGGAAAAGCCGCGACGAAAAGCGTCGCTGCAACAGCCGGCCAAAAAAACCGATTCAACGTGGCAAAACCGATAAACACACACAATGCCACGCCCACCAGCCCGAAGGGCCGGGTGCGCTCGCCCATCATGAGCCCCGCGAACAACGGAATCGCAAAAATCGCTAGCGTGCTCGTATGGCCGACGCGCGCGTAGAAATGCAGCGGGAAAGTCTCGGGCGTGGGAGGCTGTAAATGCCCGAGATAGATAGCGCTGATCGCCGCGAGCAGCAGGCAGGCGGCCCAGCACGCCCACGCTGCCCAGACGGGCCGGCCAACGCGTTGCGCGAACAACCAAAAGCCCCAAAACGTGACGAGCGGATACAAAACCTCGTCGAACCATGCGTGCCGGCTCAACGCAGGATAGGCAGACCATGCGACAGCCGCGAGGCTCCATGCCGCCCACAAGCCGATCGGCAAGGCGAGCGGCCATCGAGCCAACGATCGAGGCTCCGACCCGGCAGCGACGGCCACGCCCAGGCCGGTCAGCGCGAGACCCGTATTGATGATTCCCGTCATATGGCCGAACATCGCCGCGAACGCAATGAGCGGACAAGAAAGCCACAGCGAGCGGACAAGCGCCGCGCGGATGTTCGTCATGCCGCCTCCAGTGCGGCTTTCAATGCCTCGTTCACCGCGTCGACGCTGAGCCGTCCCATGCAGCCCGCGTGGTCGCCGCGCCAATCGAGGCAAGTCGTCGTATCGCGATCGCAGCGCCGCACCCAGGCGAGTTCGCGGCGAAAGATACCCGGCTGATTGCGGCACGGCATGTCCGCAATCGTCACCGGCACGAAGGGCGCGGCGCTCCAATAACGTCCGGCCCCATGAATCTGCGCGTTGCCAGGACCGAAAAGCGTGATGGCCGGCGTGCCGATCAGGCGGGCGAGATGCGCCGTTCCCGTGTCCGGGCAGACTAGCGCCCTGGCCCCGGCAAACAAATGCCACAGATCGGCCAGGCCGAGACGCCCTGCGAAATTCAACCGCGACGAATCGGGATCGATTTGCCGGACGAGTTCGGCTTCGCTCGCCCCTCCGCTCCAGACGACACGATAGCCGAGCGCTTCGACACGCGACGCGAGTTCGCGCCAGCGCTCGATCGGCCACCGCTTGACCGCCGTACTCGCCCCGGGGTGCAGCACGACATAGGGCGTATGCGGCCGCAATGAATCGTCGAATATCACGGGCGCGGGCGCAGGCCAGAATTCGGGGCGGTAAAGGGGCGGAGCCTCGCCCGGCACGAGATCGGCCGCGAGATCGGCCCACGCCGCCGGTTGCTCCGGATAGGCGATCAGTTCGTCGACGGGCCAGTTCTTCCATGCCGGTCTGTCGCCGGCATGCGCGACGATCCAGCGGCAGCGCGCAGCGTACGCAAGCCAACTATGACGATTGTCCCCGGTGACGATGCCGAGATCGTAGGGGCCCGAGCGCAACACGTTACTGACGGTACGCGGGTCGCGCGGATCGAACGGCAGGGCATCGAGGCCGAACGGGCGGCCCGCGTAGAGCGGCACGATCGCCTTCGGACAAGCGAGCGCGATTTGCGCGTCCGGATAAAGACCGCGCAGCTTCGCGAGCAACGGCGTGAGCAAAAGCGTATCGCCGAGCAAGAGATGATGCGCAATCAAGATTCGGCGAGGCCGCAGGCACTTGCGGCGAAAAGGCTTGAGCGCGAGCCGCGGCAATGCACGCGCAAAGATCTGAATACGTCCTAACAGTCGACTCATTGGCTAACTAATCCCGCCCCGCCATTCGTTGTGTAGTCCTCGAGGCGAGACACACCGTCGCACCGCAACCAGCGGTCCGTACTGTCGCGGCGTCACTCCTTTATGGGATACGCTCGATGCTCAGGACCCGGCATGGCCGCCGTCGGCCCCGTTCGGAAGCTTGCCAGTATACCGTACGCCGATAGGCCGGATCCCGTCCAACCGCACGGTGCACAACCACCGCCCTCCGGCCTCGGCCAGACGGCGTAACGAGGCACGCGATCAGACCTCGATGCTCGAGGCGGCGATGCGTGGCGTTTGTCCGGTTTCGGCCGGCCGCCATACGGAAGCGACGGCGTCGGCAACTGCGCCGACGGATGGCACGTCGCCCTCGTCTCCGACCGACACCGCGGTACCGGGCAGGCTGACACCGAAATGGCGGCGCGAAGTCGCCGTAAAGATCATGACCGTAGGCTGACGGAGCGCGGCGGCAAGGTGCACGAAGCCGGTATCGGTGCCGACGATGAGCGACGCGAGTTCGATGTGCTGCGCGATTTCGAGCACCGACAGTCGCGGCAGCACGAGCGCATCGGGGATGCCCTCCGCAATGGCGAGGGCTTCGGCATATTCGGCCTGCGAGCCCCAAGGGAGCAGAGCCCGAAGACCCTGGGCCCGCAACTGAATCCCGAGCCGCTGCCAGTGCTGAAGCGGCCACTTCTTGTCATCGCACGAGGTCGCGTGAAAAAACATCGCGAACGCCCCATGCCGGACGGCAGCGGGAATCGCAGCGGGAGCCGGTATCTTCAGGCCGAACCGAGGCGGCGTGTCGATCGAATAGCCGAAAGCCTGCCCGACGCTCTCGCGCAAGCCTTCCCACGCGTTGCGCTCGGCAGGCCGAGCGAATCGCCTCGAATAAGCGAACGCCGCACCTTTTTCGCCCAGGTCCGCCGACCGGTAGCCGTATCGTGCGCGGGCGCGGGCGAGAAACGCAATGATGGCGCTCTTGTAGACGCCGTGCACGTCGATGACCGCGTCATACCGGACGCGCCGTAATTCCGCAATCGATGCGGCGATGCGCTTGAAGTCAGTCAAACCGCGCTGCGACTTGAAACGACGCAAAGGCGCGCAAAGCACACGATCGATCCCCGGATTCCATCGCAAAACCTCTGCGAACGCGGCGTCGGCGGCCCAGTCGATGCTCAGCCCGGGAAAGTTGCGGCGCAAATCGTCCACGAGCGGCTGCGCGTGCACGATATCGCCGAGCGATGTGACCTTCACGATGAGAACGCGATCCATGGCGCTTTCCGGTGGTTTGGGATTGACGGTGCGGATCCGGCCCGCTAGATGAGCGCATGCTCTGCTCTGCTCGCGCATCCTGCCGCCATGCGCGCAACCGCAAAAGTATACTGGATCGGCGAAACGGCGCGCGCAGGCTCCAATAAGCAAGCCGCTAAGTCGATGGCCGGTGGGCATCCGCCGCGCGCGTCGCCGGTTGGCGGCGCCGTGCGTCGATCTGCCATGCCAGTCCGAGCAGCGCATTGATATGGGCCGCCACATCGGGGTCGTAGGCCAGGGCGGCTCGGCCACCCGTCGTCCAGGCACGCTGCGCGCCCGTGCGAGCGAGACGGGTCGCGCGCTCGAGCACGGCATGCAAGTCCGCGGCATCGTCCGGTGCGAAGACGAACCGCTGCTCCGGTGCAATGGCATCGCAGCAACCGATGTTCCCTGCCAGAATCGCGGGCGTGCCGCACATCGCCGATTCGATGGCGACGAGGCCGAACGGCTCGTACTTCGAAGCAAGAATGGTGAAATCCGCAGCCCGGTAACCGTCTTCCAGGTCCTTGAGGTAGCCAATGTAGCGTATCCGGTCGCTCGTGCGCGCGGGCGGCCGCCCGGCCACCGCAACCACGACCGGCAGCGGCGTGTGCCGCACGACCGCCTCGATGATCGGCAAGCCTTTGCGCGCGTGAGAGCTCGAAGCGAACAGCAGAACGACCTCATCGTCGGCAAAGCCGAAGCGCCGACGTAGGTTACGACGCGCGTCCATGTCGACGGCGTGAAACCGGGTGGCGTCGACGGGCGGGTAGACGAGGCGGATCTTGTCGTCGGGCAAGCCATAAAGCGAACGCAACTCGTCTCGCATCAGCTCGGAGTGAGCGACGACGATTTCGGCGTTGGCGTATTGCCGTGCTTCGAGCGAGATCTGCCAATGATCCGCGCGCGTCGGCGCGCGGCCCATCGCGCGCAAAAAGCCGCGGTGCGTGCCGCCGCAAACGGCGATTTCGGACGAGTCCACGCGATTGCAGCCAATCAGCACGTCCACGCCTGCCGCACGCTTGGCACTACGCAGCCTCCAGGAAAACCAGTGGTCGCGCAGTTTTCCCGGCAGCCACGAAACGCCGATCCTGTGGGGCTCGACAAGCGCGAACTCGGGCAACCCCGTATCGAATCGACGCGCGAAAAAATCGGGCTCGATGCCACGTGCTGCGAAGCCTCGAGCCAAATCCATGGCATAGCGCTCGAAACCGCCTCCATGTTTGAGCGCATTGGCGGAAATGCCGATATGGATCGATCGCCCCGCTTCGCCGGATGTCGGAGGGGGCATATCAATAGACGATTTCGACAGTGCTCGATGCGAATTCGCTGCGTAGTGCGCTCAGCAGGTCGTCGCTGGGACGCACACGCCACGCGTCGCCGAGCCTCACTTCGCCTTGCGCGTGCTCGTTGCAGTAAGCGATCTGCACGGCAAGTCCGTTCGGCGTCGCCGTCGTACGTGTACGCGCGCCGTCTCCACCGCCGCGCGGCCCGAACCGCCCGGCCGCTGACGGCGCCGCTGCGGGCGCATTCGCCTGCGCCTCGGCCGGCGGCGCGCAATGCGCCTCGAGCACGCGCCGCAAGGTCACCGCATCCGCATTGCCGTTCATGCTGACCTTCACCGCCTGCGCGTACCGGCTGCGGGCACGCTCGAGATCCATGACCGAATCCACGGTGAAACGAATGCCGCCCGTGAACGCATCGTTGCGCGCCTGCCCTTGCACGACGAGCAACTCATCCTCCTTGAACACGGCCTTGTTCGCCTCGTATTGCTCGTTGAAGACCGTCACTTCGCACTGCCCCGAGCCATCGTCGATGAGCGCGATCAACATCTTGCCGCGCTGAGTCATCTGCGTGCGCAGCGAAACGATGATCCCCGCCACGAGCTTGTCGCGCCCTTCCTTGAGTTCGCCGAGCTTTTGACGCACGAACCGGCGCACCTCGTCCTTGTAGGCATCGAAAAGATGGCCCGATAGGTAAAAACCGAGCGCTGTCTTCTCTTCCTGCAGCTTGCGCTTTTCGGGCCAGGCCGGCTCGTCGACGAGCTCATGCCCTTGCGAAGGGCCATCGTCCATTTCGAACAGCCCCGCCTGCATCGCGTTGGCGCTCGCCTGATCGGCCGCCTCCATCGCGAGCGGCACCGACGCGATCAGCTGAGCCCGATTGGCGTGCAGCGTGTCGAACGCGCCGGCACGGATCAGCGCTTCCACGGTGCGCCGATTGACGACGCGTCGGTCGATGCGGGCACAGAAATCGAACAAATCGACGAACGGCCCCGCCTCGCGCGCGCGCAAGATTTCCTCGATCGCATTCTGGCCGCTGCCCTTCACGGCGCCCAGACCGTAGCGAATCGTGCGGGCGCGCTTGCCATCGGGCTCGGCGACCGGCTCGAAACGGTAGGCCGAGCAATTGATGTCGGGCGGCAGCACGCTCATGCCGTTCGCCTTGCAATCCTCGTAGAGGATCTTCACCTTGTCGGTATCGTCCATGGCCAAGCTCATGTTGGCTGCCATGAATTCGGCCGGATGATGCGCCTTCAGCCACGCGGTGTAGTACGCGAGCAGCGCGTACGCAGCGGCGTGCGACTTGTTGAATCCGTAGCCGGCGAACTTCTCCATCAAGTCGAAGATCTCGTCGGCCTTCGCTGCGCTGAGCCCGTTTTTCGCGGCGCCCTCGCGAAAGAGCTCGCGATGCTTCGCCATCTCCTCGGCCTTTTTCTTGCCCATCGCCCGGCGCAGCAAATCTGCGCCGCCGAGCGAATAGCCGCCGATGATCTGGGCCATCTGCATCACCTGCTCCTGATAGACCATGATGCCGTAGGTCTCTTTCAGAACAGGTTCGACGCGCGGATCCGGATAGTCCACCGTCTCGCGACCGTGCTTGCGCGCGCAAAAGCTCGGAATCAGATCCATCGGGCCCGGACGGTACAGCGCCACGAGCGCGATGATGTCCTCGAAGCGATCGGGCTGCGCGTCCTTCAGCATGCCTTGCATGCCGCGGCTTTCCAACTGGAACACGGCGACTGTGTTCGCTTTTTTGAGGATCGAGAACGATGCTTGATCGTCGAGCGGTACTTGCGCGAGCGACCAGTCCGCTTTGGTGGGATCCAGCCGGCGGATGTAGCGCTCGGCCCAATCCAGGATCGTCAGCGTCGTCAGCCCGAGAAAGTCGAACTTCACGAGGCCGACCGCTTCGACATCGTCCTTGTCGTACTGGCTCACGACGCCGCCGTCGTCGCCCTGCGTGTAGAGCGGACAGAAGTCGGTCAGCTTGCCGGGCGCGATCAGGACGCCGCCCGCGTGCATGCCCACGTTGCGTGTCAGGCCCTCGACGCGCTGCGCGAGATCGAGCAGTTGGCGGACCTCGTCCTCGTTGTCGTAGCGCTCTTGCAGGAGCGGCTCTTCCTTCATCGCGTCGGCGATCGTGACATGCTTGCCCGGCTTGAACGGGATCAGCTTCGCCACGCCGTCCGTGAACGTGTAGCCGAGATCGAGCACGCGGCCGATGTCGCGCACGGCGGCCTTCGCCGCCATCGTGCCGAACGTCGCGATCTGCGACACGGCGTCCGCGCCGTACTTGCCCTTCACGTACTGAATGACGCGATCGCGTCCTTCCTGGCAAAAGTCGATGTCGAAGTCCGGCATCGACACGCGTTCAGGGTTCAGGAAGCGCTCGAACAGCAGGTTGTAGCGCAGCGGATCGAGATCCGTGATGCCCAGCGCATAGGCGACGAGCGAGCCCGCGCCGGAGCCGCGCCCGGGACCCACCGGCACGCCGTTGTTCTTCGCCCAGTTGATGAAGTCCGCGACGATCAGGAAGTAGCCCGGGAAGCCCATCTTGACGATCGTGCCGCACTCGAACTCGAGCCGCTCGAAATAGCTTTCGCGCGCTTCGTTGCGTTTCGCTTCGTCGGGATAGAGTTCGACGAGCCGGCTCTCGAGCCCTTCTTTAGAGAGCTGCACGAGGTACTCGTCGAGCGACATGCCATCGGGTGTCGGGAAGAGCGGCAGCTTGGGCTTGCCGAGTTCGAGCGTGAGGTTGCAGCGCTTCGCGATTTCAACCGTGTTCGCGATGGCGGACGGGATGTCGGCATAAAGCCGCGCCATCTCGTCCTGAGTCAGAAAATGCTGAGCCGTCGTAAAACGCTTTTGCCGGCGCGGATTCGCCAGCATATCGCCTTCCGAAATACAGACGCGCGCCTCGTGCGCGGTGAAATCGTCCGCTGTCATGAACTGCACGGGATGCGTCG
Source organism: Paraburkholderia sp. NMBU_R16 (assembly GCF_013282575.1). Taxonomy (GTDB): domain Bacteria; phylum Pseudomonadota; class Gammaproteobacteria; order Burkholderiales; family Burkholderiaceae; genus Trinickia. The sequence goes on along the minus strand of NZ_JAAAYE010000013.1, from coordinate 33,222 downwards.
CGACGACGGGCAATTGCAGCGCCGATGCGAGCTCGACCGCTTCGTGCACGTACGTCTCGCCGCCCGGCTGGCCGCAGCGCTGCAGTTCGATGTAAAACGCGTTCGGAAAGCGCTCGGCCCAGTGCATGGCGTGGCGTCGCGCGGCTTCCTTGTTGCCCGCTGCCAGTGCGAGGCCTATGTCGCCCTGCTGCGCCCCCGAGAGCGCAATGAGCCCAACGGCCAGCGGCGTGTCGAACCACGCGGGATCGACTTCGGCACGCCCCCGGTATTGATTCGTGAGCCACGCCCGCGTCAGCAGCTCGCAAAGATTCAGATACCCGCGGCGATCCTTGACGAGCAGCAGCAGGCGCGACGGCTTGTCGCGATCGGCGGCATTGGTGACCCACACGTCGCAGCCGGCGATCGGCTTGACGCCCCTGCCGCGCGCTTCCTTGTAGAAACGAACGAGCCCGAAAGCGTTGGCGAGGTCGGTCAGCGCAAGCGCACCCTGCCCGTCCTCGGCGGCGGCTTTGACGATGTCGTCGAGGCGCACGATGCCGTCGGCGATCGAGAATTCGGAATGAACGCGGAGATGGACGAAACGTGGATCTGGCATGGGCGGTATTGTACATCCGAGCAGCCCCGGCTTTGCCCGTCCGGTTCGCCCCGGTCGGCGTCGAATCGACCGCATTCGAGCTTCGTGCAGGGCGCTCGCTCACGTCCCGCGCGCGAGCCGGCGCCCGTTTGCGGGATAATACGCGTTTTCCGTGTTTACGCGCCCTCGCGCCCGCTCCTATGCGCGCGCCCTCGCGCTCGCCCCAGTTCGCATTGCCATCATGAGCATCGTCAATCTCGCCGCCTATCGGTTCGTCACACTCAACGCCATCCAGGCCTGGCGCCCGCTCGTCGCGGAACGCTGCGCAGCACTCGGTCTGCGCGGCACCATCCTGCTCGCGCCCGAAGGCATCAATCTGTTCGTCGCGGGCACACGCGAAGCCGCCGATGCCTTCATCGATTACCTCCGTCACGACGCCCTGTTCGAGGGCAAATTCTCGTCGCTGACGTTCAAGGAGAGTCTGTCGCCCGCGCAGCCGTTCCGGCGCATGCTCGTCAAGCTCAAGCGCGAAATCATCACGATGAAGAAGCCGGCAATCCAGCCCGAGCTCGGCCGCGCCCCCGCGGTCGACGCGCCCACGCTCAAGCGCTGGCTCGATAGCGGACACGACGATACGGGCCGGCCCGTCGTCATGCTCGATACGCGCAACGCGTTCGAAGTCGACGTCGGCACGTTCGACAACGCGATCGACTACCGCATCGCGAAGTTCAGCGAGTTCCCGGAAGCGGTGGCCGCGCATCGCGACGCATTGGCCGACAAGACCGTCGTCTCGTTCTGCACGGGCGGGATTCGCTGCGAGAAGGCGGCCATTCACATGAAGGAGATCGGCCTCGGGCATGTGTACCAGCTCGAGGGCGGCATTCTGAAATACTTCGAGGAAGTCGGCGGCGCCCATTACCACGGTGAATGTTTCGTCTTCGACTATCGGACCGCGCTCGATCCGCGGCTCGAGCCGACGCCGACGACCCAGTGCTTCGGCTGCCGTGCCGTGGTGACGCAAGAAGCGCAGCGTTCGCCGCTTTACGAAGCCGGCAAGTACTGCCCGGCCTGCCATCCGCGGCGCGAGTCGGCGCGGGCTGCCTGAGCCGTTCGATCATGACCGCTCAGGCCGGGCAAACCGCCGCGGCCACCGCCGGCCGCGCTGCGTCGCGAGCCCCCTATCGCGGCCGGTTCGCCCCTTCGCCGACCGGTCCCCTGCACTTCGGCTCGCTCGTGGGCGCACTCGCGAGCTGGCTCGATGCCCGCGCACACGGCGGCGCCTGGCTCGTTCGGATCGAAGATATCGATGGTCCGCGCACGGTGCCGGGCGCCGATCGGGAGATCCTCGCGACGCTCGAACGCTTCGGCATGCGGCCCGACGAGCCGCCAGTGTGGCAAAGCACGCGCACCGCCCTTTACGCCCGCGCATTCGCGCAGCTCAGCGCGACAGGACTCGTCTACCCGTGCGGTTGCACGCGCAAGGAAATCGCCGATTCGCTGGCAAACCGCAACGCGCGCCATGCGACGCTGGCCTACCCTGGCACCTGCCGAGGCGGGCTCGCCGGCAAGCCGGCGCGCGCGTGGCGCGTGCGCGTGCCCGATGGGCCTGCGGCGATCGTTTCGTTCGAGGACCGCTGGCAAGGCGTCCAGCAGCAGGATCTCGCCACGGAAGTCGGCGACTTCGTCGTGAAGCGCGCCGATGGGCAATGGGCCTACCAACTCGCCGTCGTCGTCGACGATGCCGATCAGGGGATCACGCATGTGGTGCGCGGTGCCGACCTTCTGGACTCGACCGCGCGCCAGATCTATCTGCAACGGTGTCTTGGCCTGCCCGAGCCCACCTACCTGCACGTACCGCTCGTCACGGACGCGAATGGCGAAAAGCTCAGCAAGCAAACGGGCGCCGCCCCGCTCGATGCCGGCCGGCCGCTGTCCGCGCTGCAAGATGCGGCGCGTCATCTCGGTCTCGTACCCGCGAGCGGCAACTGGAACGCGACGACACTCGCGGCGTTTCAGGAGGAAGCCACCACGCTATGGGCTGGGCGTTTCGGAGTGCCGCGGCGATGACAGCCGCGACGTCGACGTCAGGAAGAGGAAGAGTTACGGCGGGGCATGCCGAAGCCGCCCAGCAGCGCGGCGAGCGGCTGCTTGGGTGCCGTCTTCGACGGTGTTGCCGGTTCGGCGGCGCGCGCTTCGTCGTGCTGGAGTGCCGACGGGGAAGGCTCGTAGGGTTTGAAAAAGAAATCGTCGACCGGCGCGTGCGAATGCCGGTGCACCGGCCGATCGTGGGCCGGTGCGGCGCGGCGACGGCCGGGACGATCGTCGCGCTCGCGCCGCGCGCGCTCCTCGCGCGGATGACGGGGAGGCGTATCGACCGCGAGCGCTTGAACGACGAGCGGACGTTTGATGAGCTTCTCGATATCCGCGAGCTGCTTGCGTTCGTTAGGACTGCATAGCGATAGCGCATCGCCCGATGCGCCAGCTCGCCCCGTACGACCGATGCGGTGGACATAGTCCTCGGCGTTGAACGGCAGATCGAAATTGATGACGGCGGGCAGCTCCACGATATCGAGGCCACGCGCGGCCACATCGGTGGCGACCAGCGCTTCGATCTCGCCGCGCTTGAATGCGTCGAGCGCCTGCATCCGCTCGTTTTGCGACTTGTCGCCATGAATCGCGGAAGCCACGACACCATCGCGCTCGAGCTGCCGGGCGAGCCGCCCAGCGCCGATCTTGCTGTTGCAAAACACGATGACCTGCTTGAGTCCGCGCTCGCGAATCAACTGCACGACGGCGCCTTGCTTGTCGCCTTCGGCCACTTCGTAGACGATTTGCGTGACATTGGTCGCCGTCGAGTTGCTGCGAGCGACTTCGATCGTTTGCGGGTTGCGCAGATAGGTCGCCGCGAGCTTCTTGATCTCGGGCGAAAACGTGGCTGAAAAGAGCAGCGTCTGGCGCTCCTTCGGCAACAAATTCAGGATGCGCTGCAGATCGGGCAGAAATCCCATGTCGAGCATGCGATCCGCTTCGTCGAGCACGAGCATCTGCACCTGGCCAAGATTGACCGTCTTTTGTTGCACGTGATCGAGCAACCGTCCGGGCGTCGCGATCAGAATTTCGACACCGCGCCGCAACTCGGCGGACTGCGGGTTCATATCGACACCGCCGAACACCACCGCGCTTCTGATCGGCGTGTGCTTGGCGTAAGCATGCACATTGGCGGCAACCTGATCGGCGAGTTCGCGCGTCGGCGTGAGGATCAACGCGCGGACCGGATGCCGCGCGGGCGAGGCACTCGTGCTCGCCTGCGGCAGCAGCCGCTGGATGATCGGCAGCGAAAAACTCGCCGTCTTGCCGGTGCCGGTCTGGGCGGCGCCCATCACGTCGCGGCCGGCGAGGACGACCGGAATCGCCTGCGCCTGAATCGGCGTGGGTGTGGTGTAGCCCTGCTCGACGATCGCTTTGAGGATGTCGGCGGCAAGGCCGAATTGATCAAAGGTCGCGACGGTGGACTGGGCAGCGGGATCTGACATAGTGGCGTTCGCTAAAAGTGCGCCGCTCAGGCGCCGCGCGTCGGTCGCGCGCGGCAGGCGGCCATGGGCCACGGGGGCGGCTCGGCGGCATCGACGCCGGCTAGGGGCCGCGCCAATGGGCGTGGCCGTACCCGGCTGCAGACATGTGCCGCCGGAAAGGCCGGTATTGTAGCACCGCGCGGTGACGCGAACCGCAATCGCATATTGCGGCGATTCAGCGGCCCGGATAGCGCCCTACCGCGTCGACACGGGCCGCACGGCCGAAGCCACTGCCTGCGCACGCTCGCGCGCCTCGCGGATGTCGGCACCCGTTGCGACCGCCACACCCATGCGGCGCTTTTTGAAGCTTTCGGGTTTGCCGAAAAGACGCAAGTCGGAATCGGGAATGGCCAACGCTTCGCGCACACCCTCGAATGCAATGCCGGCTTCGTCGAGTCCGCCGTAGATCACCGCCGATGCGCCGGGCGCCACGAGCGCGGTATCGACAGGCAGGCCGAGAATCGCGCGCGCGTGCAACTCGAACTCCGACAGGCGCTGCGAGCGCAGCGTGACGAGCCCGGTGTCATGCGGACGCGGACTGACTTCGGAGAACCAGACGTCGTCGCCGCGCACGAACAGTTCGACGCCGAAAACGCCGCGGCCGCCGAGCGCGCCGGTGATCTTCTGCGCGATCTCGCGCGAGCGGGCGAGCGCGGCTGCCGACATCGGCTGCGGTTGCCACGATTCGACATAGTCTCCCGCCACCTGCAGGTGCCCGATCGGCTGGCAAAACGATGTTTCGACGGTGCCCGTTCGCGGATCGACGGCGCGCACCGTGAGCAGCGTGATCTCGTAGTCGAATGTGACGAAGCCTTCGACGATGACGCGCCCCACGTTCACGCGCGCGCCCGCCGTCGCGTATTGCCACGCGGGCTCGACGTCGGCCTCGCTCTCGAGCACCGACTGCCCCTTGCCCGAAGACGACATCACGGGCTTGACCACGCACGGATAGCCGATACGGGCCACCGCTGCCTTGAAGGCGTCGAACGATTCAGCGAACGCATAGGGCGACGTCGGCAGCCCGAGCGTCTCGGCGGCCAGCCGGCGAATGCCCTCGCGGTTCATCGTGAGCTGCGTCGCACGCGCGGTCGGGATCACCTCGGCAAGACCGGCTGCTTCGATTTCGGCGAGCGCATCGGTGGCGATGGCCTCGATCTCGGGCACGATCAGATGCGGCCGCTCGGCGCGCACGAGCTCGGCGATGGCAGCGGGATCCGTCATGTCGATGACATGCGCGCGGTGCGCGACTTGATGGCCCGGCGCGTTCGGATAGCGGTCCACGGCGATGGTTTCGGCACCGAGCCGCTGCAAGGCGATGATGACTTCCTTGCCCAGCTCGCCGGCGCCCAGCAGCATGACGCGCGTGGCGCCGGGCGTGAGCGGCGTGCCGATTCGTTGACCGATCTGCATGGCGAAACCTCGTTCGTGAAGCGGGTGAGCGGTAATACGGAAAAACGCGATGCTAGCATGCGCGCTTTTCCGCGTGACGCTCGCCGGAGTGCGTTACCCTTACGCCTTCGCCAGCACACCGAAGGAAAAACGCCAGTCATGCCGAGTTCGTTCATCGCGCCGCAGCGGGCGGCAAGATACGCTTTCCGGGTGGCGCTCGCGCTCATGGCTGCCGCGCTTGCGGGCTGCGCAATGCCGACGCACCCCGATTCGGCCGCGCCGCCGAGCGATCCCTTCAATCGCGCCGCGGTTCAGTTGCTCGACGACACGAGTTGGACGCTCGCCGCCTGGAAAACGGCCGACGGCCGCGAGCGCGACTTGGCCGCACTCGGCCTCGACGTGCGCCCCACCCTCGTCCTGTCGACGGCCACCGGTCAGCGCCGCGCGAAAGGCTTCGCCGGCTGCAACCGGTTCAATGGCGTTTATACACTCAAGGACGGTCAGATCTCGTTCGGTACATTCGTGACGACGCGCATGGCATGCGGCAGCTCGCGCGACGCGCTCGAACGCGACTATCTCGATGCATTGACGCACGTCGGCAAAACCGGCGTGCAATGGCAGTCCCCGCCTCAATTGCAAATCGTCACCGCCGACGGGGCGACACTCACGTTCCACGCAGCCGGCCGCTGAGCATCGGGCCGGCAACCGAAGCGTTGCGGCCTGCTAACGGTTAAACTCGCCGGGTTTGGCGCTTCCTCGTCTCGTTCTCGCTCTCGCATGCATACGGTCGTTCTGGGCTGGTTCGGCGTCTCTGCCTTCTGGTTTCTTCCCTTTTTGTGGCGCCTGATCAAGGCGGCGCTACCCGGCGGCGATGGCTTGCGCGGCCCCGGGACGATTCGCCTATGGCTCGGCTTCGTGTGCGTGCTCGCCGCGAGTTGCGCGCTCGAAGCCGCGCTCTTCTCGCCTGTCGGCGATGCCCTCGGGCACTGGGTGATGAGCGGCGCGGGCCGCCTCGCCGGGCGCATCGGCGCGCCGCTGCTGATGCTCGCGCTGCTGGTCGTCGCACTGCCCTGGCTGCTTGGTTTTCGCTGGCTCGAGACGCTCGCCGCGGCCGATCGAGCGTTCGGCCTAGGCCTGGGCCTTCGCCTCGGCCGCGCGGGGCAACGCGCTCAGCCCTCGCGCATGCCAAGCGTCGCGCGCGACGAAGCGCCCCGTTCACGCGCGACGAGCAACTCCGCGCGCCTCGCGACGGTGAATCCGATGGCGCCGAAACCGACTGGGCGATACGCGCGACCGACCGCATGGCAGCCTCCCGCCACGTCGACGATTCGCCCGAGCGCCGCCGCGGCATCGCCCGCGGCGGCAAAAACCCTATCGGCCGGGCGCAAAGCGTCGGCCACCGACGCAGTACCGAGACGACCTGCAATTCGACCGCAAACGCTGACGGGCGCCCCTGCGAGCGCATCGACGGGCTTCTCGCGTGCCGGTAAATCGGCTCAGACGCTGCCGGCCCGCGGACCGGCAGCCGCTTTGGCAAATGCAGGTCCACGTCCTGCGCGTGCGCCCATCGACTTCGATATCGCCAACGTCGCACCCGAGCATGCCGCGACGCCCGCGCCATCGCCCGGTGCGCTCGAAACGCTGCGCGCAATCGAAGCAAACGCCGCGCAATGGACGGCGCTTGCCGGCGTCAGTCTTGCGCGGCGCGGAGCGTCGGCCGCTCGCGATGACGCTTCCGAGCGGGCGCCGGAGGCGCCGAGCGCGTCGCAGGCCGCATCGCCAGAGGCGCCCGTCAACGCGCCGCAGCCGATGACGCCCGAACCGCCGACCGAATGCGAAACGGCGCGCGAACCGGTTCCCGCGCCGCCGTTCGATAGCGCCGAGCGCCATGTCGGAACAACGGCCGACGACCCGCCCTTCCGTGACGTCCCGCCAGCCAGCGCACCGCACGTCGAAGCACTAGATGACGATGCGCTCCCCCCGGAAACACCATCCGTGCCAGCATCGCGCGCCGAGGCACCTGCAGCGGAAATGCCGTTCGCCGAGACATCGTCTGCCGAAGCCGCTCCATCCGATGCGTCCTCCGAGGACCTAACTTCGCCAGACGCCCCTTGGGCAGAGCTATCGTTCGCTGAAACAGCTTCCGCCGAAAGAGCGTCTGCCGAAACGCGCGCTACCGAGACGCCACCAGCCGGACGCTTACCCGAGCGCACGCCCGTGATCGCAGAAGCCAGCGCGCCGGCGGCTTCCGGCTCGCGCGCATCTCTGCGTGGCCACGGCGCAGCCGAATTCGCGTTCCACGCGCCTGCTGCAACGCCGACCGAGTTACCCCCGCTCGAGCTGCTCGCGCGCGCCACGGCTCAGGCCGAGCCCGTCTCCGACGAGCGCCTCGCCCAGACCGGCCAATTGATCGAGCAACGGCTGCAGGAGTTCAAGGTGCCTGTGACCGTCGTCGGTGCCACAGCGGGCCCCGTCATCACGCGCTTCGAGGTCGAGCCGGCGCTCGGCGTGCGCGGCAGTCAGATCGTCGGCCTCATGAAGGACCTGTCGCGCGGGCTCGGCCTCACATCGGTGCGGGTCGTCGAAACCATCCCCGGCAAGACTTGCATGGGGCTCGAACTGCCGAACGCGAAGCGCCAGACGATCCGCCTCTCGGAGATTCTCGAGGCCGACGCCTATCGCGGCTCGGGTTCGAAGCTGACGATCGCGATGGGCAAGGACATCACGGGCCACCCCGTGGTCACCGATCTGGCGAAAGCGCCGCACATGCTCGTTGCGGGCACGACCGGTTCCGGAAAATCGGTGGCGATCAACGCGATGATTCTTTCGCTGCTCTACCAGGCGACACCCGAAGAAGTGCGGCTCATCATGATCGACCCGAAGATGCTCGAGCTGTCGGTCTACGAAGGCATCCCGCACCTGCTCGCGCCCGTGGTCACGGACATGAAGCTCGCCGCCAACGCGCTCAACTGGTGCGTCGGCGAAATGGAAAAGCGCTATCGGCTGATGTCGGCCGTCGGCGTGCGCAATCTCGCGGGGTTCAACCAGAAGGTGCGCGACGCGGACGCAGCCGGGAAAAAGTTGACGAACCCGTTCTCGCTGACACCGGACGCCCCCGAGCCGCTTTCGACGCTGCCGCTCATCGTCGTCGTCATCGACGAGCTGGCCGACCTCATGATGGTGGCCGGCAAGAAGATCGAAGAGCTGATCGCGCGTCTCGCGCAAAAGGCCCGTGCAGCGGGCATCCATCTGATTCTCGCCACGCAGCGTCCGTCCGTCGACGTCATTACCGGGCTCATCAAGGCCAATATTCCTACCCGCGTGGCCTTCCAGGTTTCGTCGAAAATCGATTCCCGTACGATTCTCGACCAGATGGGCGCCGAATCGCTGCTCGGGCAAGGCGATATGCTGTTTCTGCCGCCCGGTACGGGCTACCCGCAGCGCGTCCATGGGGCATTCGTCGCCGACGAGGAAGTCCACCGCGTCGTCGAGCATCTGAAGCAATTCGGCGAGCCGCAGTACGAAGACGGGATACTCGACGGTCCGGCGACCGAAGGCGCGCCTCAAGACCTTTTCGGCGATGCGCCCGACGCCGAGGCCGATCCGCTTTACGACGAGGCGGTGGCCTTCGTCGTGCGTACGCGCCGCGCCTCGATTTCTTCAGTGCAGCGGCAGCTGCGCATCGGCTACAACCGGGCTGCGCGGCTGGTCGAACAGATGGAGGCCGCGGGCCTCGTCTCTTCGATGAGCGTCAACGGCAGCCGCGAAGTCCTGGCCCCGCCGGGACCGGAGCAATGATGGACGCCTTGCGGTAAAAGCTGCGCGCGGGTTGCAAGAACTAGCGGGTCGTGCCACCTCGCGGCAGGCGCATCGGAAGTGAGCGCCGCTGCGACCCGCGATGCGGCGCGCTTGCGGCGTCCGCATGTATGAGCCGGCATGGGCATTGCATACCCAACGCAGGCCGGAATGGCTGGCGCACAGCGATCCGGCGCCGTTTCATCCCCTGCCGCCCCGCCCCCCGTGAGGCGGTAGCTTCGAGCCTGCGCGTGTGCTCTGATGCGCAGGCTCTCTTTGTATGCGCGCCGCTCGAGCGATTCGTCACGCCATCATGACGCAGGGGTGAACTTGAAATCCACGGGTGCCCCGATATCGAGCCGCGCCGGGTTCGGCTCGAGCTTCCCGGTCTGCGGGTCGCGCCGAAAAACATACGCGGTATCGCTTTCCTGGTTACCGACGATGAGCCAATGACCGCTCGGGTCGATCGCGAACTCCCGCGGCGTCCGTCCGAGCGTCGACTGGCGGCCGACGGGCGTCAGCCTCCCATCGCCCGAATTCACTGCAAAAATCACGATTTCATTCGCGTCCCCGCGATTCGACGCGTAGAGAAAGCGTCCATCGGGTGACAGGTGAACTGCAGCCGCGCCTTGCTTGCCCTTGAAACCGGGCGCGGCGAGCGGCAGCGTCTGCAGCGTTTCCAGTGTGCCATCGCGGTATCGCAGCACCGTCACGGTTGCGGCGAGCTCGCTCGTCAGATAGGCATATTTACCGAGCGCGTCGAAGACGAGGTGCCGCGGGCCCGAACCGGCTCCCATTTGCACGTATCGCGGCTCGGTGGGGCTCAGCAGGCCGCGGCTGCCATCCGGCGTGTATCGGTAGACGTAGAGTTTGTCGGTGCCGAGGTCTTGCGCGAAGAGGTAGCGCCCGTCGGGCGACATGACCGTCGAATGGACATGCGCGCTGTCCTGCCTCCCCTTCACCGGGCCGCGACCGTCGTGATGGACGCTCAGCACCGCGTTGCCGAGGCTGCCGTCACCCTTTACCGGAAGCACGCCGAAGCTGCCGCCCGGATCGGAGGCGACCGAGTAATTCGCCACGAACAGATACCTGCCGTCGGGCGAGAGGCTCAGATAACAAGGATCGTTGCCTTGCGACGAAACCTGGTCGAGCAGCTTCAACTGCCCGCTCGCCGCATCGAACGAGAACGCACTGACGCCGCCGTGCTCAGTGGCCGGGCCGCTGTCTCCGGGCAGTTCGTTCACCGCATAGACAGTCCGGTTGCCGCGACCGACGACCAGATACGATGGATTGACCGTTTGTACGGACGACAGCGGCGACACGGAGCCGCTTTGCGGATCGAACCGATAGACGTGGATGCCGTTGCTCTTACCGGTATTCGTGTAGGTGCCGACGAGCAGGTCATAGCTGGTGGCCCCTTGCGCGTCACCGCCGGCACGCGCCGCCGAGGACACCACCGCGAGCACCGCCGCGGCCGCCAGGGCCGAAGTGAGCGCGAAACCTTTTCGGCCCGACACGGCTCTGAGGGTACGGGCACGCGAATCGCTGTCTGACCCTCGAGTGCCGGCCCGCACCTGCGCCAGGCCGAACGAAAGGCACGACAAAACGCAGGGCAAGGCCGGCCGCCCTGGCGGTCGGACCGAGGAAAGCTGACTCGGCATCGAAGCTCCTTCGTCGAGAGGCTCACCATCGCCGCGAGCGCAAAGCGCCCATCCGATCAATCTGTGCGAGGCTTCGCCATGAATATTTCAGTCAGTCTGGGACCGCTTGCCGCGCTGATCGCCGGCATCCTGATTCTGATCGTGCCGCGACTCCTGAACTACATCGTTGCGCTTTACCTCATCATCATCGGATTACTGGGGTTGTTCGGCCCGGCATCGCAGCACTTGCGGTTCTGACGCGGCCCGGGCGTCGGCGGGCCGCCGGTTCGGTCGACTTCATCCGTTGGCAAGTTGCTCGAGCCGCAGCTTTCCCTGCAGCGAAAGCGCGCCGACCGCATAATGACCATCGGCTTGCTGGTGCGACGTGAAGCAGGCGCGCTCGAGCAGAAACGCCATGGCGGTATCCATGCCGTTGCGCGACAAGCCGAGCGCCTGTGGATCGAGGGAAATCAAGCTGCCGTCGCGAAGTTCGCGAGCGGCGGACAGAATAGCGATGCAATCGGTTTTGGACGGGTTCTGCATGGCGTCAATCCTTGTAGTGAATGAGCGTCACAGAAGCATGACTGGCCAAAGCGCGCCGCGCACGCGGTGTTATTCCCGCTTGCATCTTCGTTCGACAGCGCACTTTCAGCCTTGATCCCCGGAGTTCGATTGTAGCCAGCAGCCGGGAACGATGGCAATGACCCATGGCCGCATCGGCGCCTATCGCTTACGACACGACATGCCCGCACTCATCGAAGACTATGCGCTCGTCGGCGACGGCCACACGGCCGCGCTCATTTCCCGCGACGGTTCGGTCGACTGGCTCTGCTGGCCGCGCTTCGACAGCGCCGCCTGCTTCGCCGCGCTGCTCGGCGCGCCCGAACACGGCTCCTGGCAACTCGCCCCGGCAGGCGAGGTGCAGGCAAGCCGCCGACGCTACCGTGACGGCACGTTGGTCCTTGAAACCGACTACGAAACGGCCGAAGGCGCCGTCACCGTGGTCGATTTCATGCCGCCCGGCAACGGCTGGTCCGAGCTCGTGCGCATCGTCATCGGCCGGCGCGGCCGCGTGCCGATGCGCCTGTCGCTCACACTGCGATTCGATTACGGGTTCTCGGTACCCTGGGTGACGCGACTCACGCATGGCAACGGCATACGCGCCGTCGTGGGACCGGACATGGCCGTCTTGCGCACCGATGTCGAATTGCATGGCGAGAACATGCACACGGTCGCCGATTTCACGGTGTCCGAGGGCGAGCGCATACCGTTTACGCTCGCGTATTCGTCATCGCATGAGCGCATGCCCCCGGCAACCGATCCGTTCTCGGCACTCGCGCGTACGGAGAATCATTGGCACGACTGGACGGCGCGCTGCCAGGTAACGGGCCGCTACGCTGCGCCGATCACGCGCTCATTGATCACGCTCAAGGCGCTCGCCTACGCGCCGACGGGCGGAATCGTCGCCGCGCCGACGACATCGCTGCCCGAGCTGTTGGGCGGCACGCGCAATTGGGACTACCGCTACTGCTGGTTGCGCGATGCAACGATCACGTTGCTCGCGCTCATGCGCTGCGGTTATTACGACGAAGCGCGCGCGTGGCGATCCTGGCTCGAACGCGCGTTGGCCGGCTCGCCGGCGCAGGTCCAGATCATGTATGGGCTCGCCGGGGAACGGCGGCTGCCGGAATCCGAGATCGACTGGCTGCCGGGCTATCTCGGCGCGAAACCAGTGCGCATCGGCAACAAGGCGGTCGGCCAACTGCAGCTCGACGTGTACGGCGAAGTGATGAATGCGCTGCATCTGGCGCGCGTCGGCGGCTTGCACACGAACGAATCGGTGTGGGCCCTGCAGCGCGTCATGCTCGACCATCTGGAAACGATCTGGCAAGAACCGGACGAAGGGCTCTGGGAGGTGCGCAGCGGCCGGCGCCATTTCACCTTCTCCAAGGTCATGACGTGGGTTGCCTTCGATCGCGCGATCAAATCGGCGGAAAAGTTCGAGCTGGACGGGCCCGTGGCGCATTGGCGCGAACTCCGGGACACCATCCATGCCGATGTCTGCCGCCACGGCTTCAACCCGGAGCGCAATGCATTCACGCAGGTCTACGGCGGCGACGACCTCGACGCCAGCCTGCTGCTGATCCCGCTCATCGGATTCTTACCGCCGGGCGACCCGCGCGTCGCCTCGACGGTCGATGCCATCGAGCGCACGCTGCTGCGCGACGGGCTCGTCGTGCGCTATCACACGTCCGATGTCGATGACGGTTTGCCGCCGGGCGAAGGCACGTTCCTGGCCTGCAGTTTCTGGTTCGTCGACAATTTGATGCTGCAGGGCCGGGGCGACGAAGCGCATGCCATGTATGAGCGCCTCGTGGCCCTCGCGAACGATGTCGGCCTGCTCGCCGAGGAATACGATCCTCGCGTCAAGCGCTTCACAGGCAATTTTCCGCAAGCTTTCTCGCATGTTGCGCTCGTGCACACGGGCTTGAATCTCATGCGGCACGAGCAGGAAATGACGCATGCCACCGGCCATCCGCGAAACGGCTCGCAATCGAAGGAAAGCAGCAATGCCGCATGAACGCCGGCAAGGCGCCCGCCGCGCGTGCCGCGCCAGCGCCGTGCCGCTCATGCGGCATTCGGTGAAATCTTTCAATCGGCCTTCGGTCATAACGCATGTCGGCCCCTAGTGCAATACTGCATACGGGAAAATCCCGGGCCTGGTTGAGAATTTGCTGCGTTGCAGCTAGTCATGTTTGTCCTATATCATCGACGAGCCGCTTCGGAATTAGGCAGACTTTTTCAGCAACGGCATGCCGCGACGCCGAAACGCCGCGTAATACCTCAGTCACCACACGCGGGAGCCTTTCACCATGCTTTACCAGCTCTACGAATTTCAGCGCGCGCTCTTGTATCCGTTGACGGCCTGGGCCCAGGCCGCCTCACGCTCATTCGCGAACCCGGCGAGCCCGATGGCCTATGTGCCGGGTGCCACCCGGTTTTCCGCCGCCTACGAGTTGCTCTATCGGCTCGGAAAAGATTACGAAAAGCCGGAGTTCAACATTCGCCAGATCGTCAAGGACGGCCACAACATCCCGATCATCGAACAGACGATCGTCGAGAAGCCGTTTTGCCGTCTGCTGCGTTTCAAGCGGTTCGCCGACGATAGCGAGGCTGTCGCACAGTTGAAGGACGAACCGGTCGTGCTCGTATGCGCACCGCTGTCGGGCCATCATTCGACGCTGCTGCGCGATACGGTCCGCACGTTGTTGCAGGACCACAAGGTCTACATCACGGACTGGATCGATGCACGAATGGTCCCGATCGAGAACGGTCCGTTCCATCTGGACGACTACGTCGCCTACATTCAGGAGTTCATCCGCTATATCGGCGCGAAGGATCTGCACGTGCTGTCGGTCTGTCAGCCGACCGTGCCGGTGCTGGCTGCCATCTCGTTGATGGCGAGCCGCGGCGAGGACACACCGCGCACGATGACGATGATGGGCGGACCGATCGATGCGCGCAGCAGCCCCACGTCGGTGAACTCGCTGGCGATGCAGCACTCGTATGAGTGGTTCGAGAACAACGTGATCCACACGGTGCCGCAAAACTACCCCGGCGTCGGGCGTCACGTCTATCCCGGCTTCCTTCAGCATTCGGGCTTCGTGGCGATGAACCCCGAGCGCCATGCCGCCTCGCATTGGGATTTCTATCAAAGCCTGCTGCGCGGCGACGAGGAAGACGCGGAAGCGCATCGCAGCTTTTACGATGAGTACAACGCTGTCCTCGATATGGCGGCCGAGTATTACCTCGACACCATCCGCATCGTGTTCCAGGAATTCCGCCTGGCCGAGGGCACATGGGAAATCGATGGCGAGCTGGTGCGCCCCCAGGACATCAAGCGCACGGCCCTCTTCACGATCGAAGGTGAGCTCGACGACATCTCGGGCTGCGGACAGACGCGCGCCGCGCATCAACTGTGCAAGGGGATTCCGGCAGCACGCAAACGCCATTTCACGGCGGAAAAGTGCGGCCACTACGGCATTTTCTCGGGCCGGCGCTGGCGCACGATCATCTATCCGCAACTGCGCGATTTCATCCTCGAGCACAACAAGGAGTCCAGACACAAAGCCGAGCCTGTAGAGGCTTGAGCCGACGCCATCGCTTTTACCGGTGCTTCGTCGAACGGGCGGCCTAGGCCGCCCGTTGCCATTATTCGGCGCCTTTGCCGTTTCAACGCCGCATCAGGTATGCGAGCAGCAGTTCGGTATTCATGCGCACGATTTCGCTGCGCTCCGCGGGCGTATCGAAATCGCGGCCTAGCGTGGCCTGCAGCGTGAAACGGTTGGAGACGATGTAATAGCCGAGGCCCGAGAGCGTCACGTAAAAGCGCAGCGGGTCCACGTTCGCGCGAAAGAGTCCAGCCCGCTGGCCCCGCTCGAGAATCGACGACAGCGTTGCGACGATCGGCGAGATCATGTCGCGAATCTGCGTCGATTTCTGCAGATAGCGCGCCTCGTGGAGATTTTCGTTGTTGACGAGACGCAACAACTCCGGATGATCGCGGTAGTAGTCCCAGACGAAGTGGGCAAGGCGCGTCATGGCTTCCACGGGGGCGATGCCGGACAGATCGAGGGCCTTTTCGGCCTCCGTCAGTGCGCTGAACGCGTGCTCCAAAACAGCCGTGAAAAGCTGCTCCTTACTGCCGAAGTAGTAATAGAGCATGCGCTCGTTGGTTTCCGCGCGACGGGCGATCTGATCGACACGGGCGCCGAACAAGCCACCATTTGCGAATTCCTCAGCCGCCGCCAGCAGAATCCGGCGCCGGGTGCCCTCGGGATCACGTTTGATTTTGAGCTGGTTCATGGTGGCCTTTGCTTCGTGCGCCGCGGTGTCCGCGTCACGCCGCCGGCTCCTCCTGGCACCCTACACCGGCTGCATGCGATGGACGCGCCTTTTCGTGGGAGATACCCCTTATTAAGCGGTCATGCGAAAAGCGCTTCGATTATGGCACATGGCTTGCCGATGGCAACCCGGGAAATCGGCGATAATGCCGGCTTTGCGCGCACCGTGAGAACGCGTGCCACCCTGGTGCGCCGGGCGCACACGCTCATATGCGTAAAGCCGCTTCACGCCGCGGCGAGAATCTCCCCACCGTGACCGACCGAAAGACCCTCGCGGATCGCATCGAAGATCTGCTTCCTCAAACGCAGTGCACGAAGTGCGGCTATGCGGGCTGCCGCCCCTATGCCGAAGCCGTCGCGCGCGGCGAGGCGGGCTACAACCAATGCCCGCCCGGCGGCGCAGAAGGCGTGGCTCGGCTCGCCGCTTTGCTAGGCAAGCCCGTCGTTGCGCTGAACCCGGCCAACGGCGCGGAACGCCCGCGGCCGGTTGCCTTCATCGACGAGTCCGTTTGCATCGGCTGCACGCTCTGCATGCAGGCTTGCCCGGTCGATGCGATCGTCGGCGCACCGAAGCTGATGCACACCGTCGTCTCCGCGCTGTGCACGGGATGCGACTTGTGCGTCGCGCCCTGCCCGGTCGATTGCATCTCGATGCTGCCGGTCACCGGCGATGCGACGGGCTGGCAGGCATGGAGCGCGGACCAGGCCGACGCCGCGCGCAAGCGGCACGATCGCCGCACCGCACGGATCGCGCGGGAGCGCGAAGCCGCCGAGGCGCGCGCCGCCGCCCGGCGAGCCGCGGCATCGCCCGCTGCTGCGGCATCGCCCGCAAGCGCCAGCGCGGAAGACGAAGCGGCCGCGAAAAAGCGCGCCATCATCGCAGCCGCGCTCGAACGCGCGCGTCAGAAGAAAGCCGCCCTCGAAGCCGAAGGCGTCGCGCCGAAGAACGTCAGCAACGTCAGTCCGGCCGTGCAGGCGCAAATCGATGCGGCCGAAGCACGGCGCCAGCGCCTGCGCACGACATCGGACGAGCCGGGCAAAGACGTACCGCGCGAAGACGCGTCCGGCGAATCCGATACGCCCTCTTCCCGTTGAAGCGAACCGCATGAACGCCACCAAACGTCGCGCCATTTACGAAGCGCTGCAAAGTCTGAATCCGCATCCGACCACCGAGCTCGAATACACGACACCGTTCGAGCTGCTGATCGCGGTCATGCTTTCGGCGCAGGCGACCGACGTGGGCGTCAACAAGGCGACGCGCAAGCTTTTTCCGGTCGCCAATACGCCGCAGCAGTTCGTCGATTTGGGCGAAGCGCGTCTTGCCGACTACATCAAGACGATCGGCCTTTATCGGACCAAGGCAAAAAACGTCATTGCCACATGCCGTCTGCTGCTCGAAAAACACGGCGGCGAAGTCCCCGCCGAGCGCGAAGCACTCGAGAGCCTGCCGGGCGTCGGCCGCAAGACGGCCAACGTCGTGCTCAATACGGCATTCGGCCAACCGACCATCGCTGTCGATACGCATATCTTCCGGGTGGCGAATCGCACCGGACTCGCGCCGGGCAAGGATGTGCGCGCCGTCGAAGCGGCCCTCGAGAAGTTCACGCCGCCCGAGTTCAGGCACGACGCGCATCACTGGCTCATCCTTCATGGCCGTTACGTCTGCAAGGCACGCCGGCCCGAATGCTGGCACTGCGTCATCGAGCCGCTTTGCGAGTACAGGCCGAAAACGCCCCCGCCAGAACTCTGAGCGGCGAGCGAGCGCCCGGCCGCTCGGTCGACCGATTGCGCGCCTACTGGTTCGCCTCCAGCGCGACCGCCTCCTCCGGCGCTCCACCGCCGGCACGCACGAGCCAGAGGACGCCACCGAGCACCGATGCGCCGCCGACCCATTGCATGGCGGTCAACGATTCGCCGAGCAGCAGCGACGCGAGCGTCACGGTGACGACGGGTTCGAGCGTCGAAAGCATCGACGTTCGCGCCGCACCGAGCCGCGCCAGGCCCGCGAAGAACGCGAGCATGGCGACCACCGTGGAAATGAGCGCGATGGCGATGACAGCGGCCCAGCCCCCGACCGTCGCGGGCCAGTGGGGCGGCATCCCCGCTGCCGTACGAACGAGCGACAGCGCGCCGAATACGACAGCGGCTACGAGGCAGATAACGCTCGTCGTCACATGGGGGTCGATGCCACGCGTCGCCCGCGTACCGGCGACGATATAGATCGAATAGATCACCGCTGCACCGAGCCCGAGCGCAATGCCGAGCGGCTCGCCGCGACCGCCTCCCACCATCAGCGCCGTACCCGCGAGGCAGAGTACGAGCGCCGCGCATTTGACCGGGGTGAGCTTCTCATGCAGCCACCATGCCGCGAGAACGGTGACGAACGCGGGGTACAGATAAAGCAGTAGCGCGACGAGACTCGCTTGTGCGTGCTGCAGCGCAATGAAATAGCAGAGCGACTGTCCCACGTAGCCTATGGCCCCCATCGCCGCGATCGCGGCAAGCGCACGCCCTTTGGGCCACACCATACCGCGGCGGCGCGCCGTCCAGCCGAGGACGGCGCCGCCGATGGCAAAGCGCAACGTGAGCAGACCCAGCACGTCGGTGCCGCCGGCATAGGCGTAGCGGCCGAAGATGGCCATCGCGCCAAATGCCGCGGCGGACAGCGCGACGAACGCCGCGCCGTAAAGCGTATCGATACGGGAGGTCATGGAAACCGGGAATTCGAAATGAGGGAATCTCTCGCGCGACGTAGAATACCGGTTTCAGCCATCCGCCGTCGGCACGAATGCGCCATCGCCCGCGCTCGCGCGACGGGCACCTTGCCCCTTTCGACGATGTTCAATCCCAGCCGCGACGAAGTCCGACGCTTTTTCACCGACACCTGGCGCAAACAGCGCGCAGGTGAAATCCTCACGCCGCTCGAAGCGATTGCGGCTGACTGGATCGTCGAGCACCCGGAATATCACGAAGAACTCGCCGACGAAGCAGCCGCGTCGTCGGCCGAATATTCGCCCGAAAGCGGGCGCACCAATCCTTATCTGCATCTGTCGATGCATCTCGCGATCAGCGAGCAGCTTTCGATCGATCAGCCGCCGGGCATCCGTGCGGCGCATGAGCGGCTCGTCGCGCGGCTCGGCTCGACGCACGAAGCACACCACGCGATCATGGACTGCCTGGGCGAAACGATCTGGGAGGCGCAACGCAATAACGCGCCGCTCGATACGGACGCCTATCTCGCTCGCATCGAGCGGCGCGCATCGCGCGACTGAGCCGCTCTCGCGTGCCCGTGCCTCCGCAACGACACGTAGCCTGTTTGCCTCGCGCGCCAAAAGCAAACACCCCGCTCACGGCGGGGTGTTTGCTTGATCGCGGCGTCGCTCCCGGTGAACGGGGACGACTCGCGCCGGACGAACGCCGCCCTTACTTCTTCTGGACGAGATCTCCGTCGAGCGATTCGATATAAGCGGCGATATCCTTCATATCGCTTTGCGACAAGCTTTGCACCTGCGCCTGCATGATCGCGTTGTTGCGGCCGAGCTTCGGGTTGCTGGTGCCCATCTGGTACTGCTTCAAAGCCCAGTAGACGTAGGTCGAGTGCTGACCGGCAAGCTTCGGGTACTCCGGCGTGACAGGCTTGTTCAGATTCGCACCGTGACACGCTGCGCAGTTATGGCTCTCGACGAGCGCCTTGCCATTCGATGCGCTCGCAGCGGCCGCCGGATTCGATACGGCAAGCGCGCCGATGGCCATCGCCGCCCCCGCAATCATGGCGATGGTCCGAAGTGCCTGATCGGGCTTGTACATGAATTCTCCTATCCCGCGAAATGAGAGTGCCTGAAAGAGCTGGAAGCGACCGCGCGGTTACTTTTCGGGATTGTTCGGCGACGAGGCCGTCTGCACCGCGTAATAAGCGGCGATATCGGCGATGTCCTGATCGGTGAGCGAACTCGCGATTGCATGCATCGTATCGAAGTGGCGATCGCCCTTCTTGTACCCGTGCAATGCGTTCGCCAGGTATTGCGCATTCTGGCCGCCCAGCATCGGCACCTTGTAGACCTCGGGATAAGCCGTGCGGTAATCGGGAATGCCGTGGCAGCCGATACACATCGCGACCTTGCCCTGACCCGCCTTCGCATTGCCGACGATATCGGCCGCCTGGGCGTTCAGCGCGAACCCCGCGAGCGCGGCAAGCGCTGCGGTCACGACATGTTTGCCGACGAAAGAGTTCATAGCTTGTAACCTGGCTGAGGGGAAACGAGCGCCCGCACACCTGCTGCCGGGCGGCGGCACAGATCGTATCGCGCCGCGCTTCATTATGGAATGGCCAAGAGACCAAAAAATCGCGGCAATTGTACCGCGACGGTTGGCCGCGGTCCACATCGGCAATGCCCCTCGCCGGCCCCACCCTGAAAGGCTCGGCCATAGGCCTGCGACATCGTGCCGCAGGCCGTGGTGCCTTCTGGCATATACTGGATTCTTTTAGCGAGAGCGGTCCGCCATGCGTTTCGAAGGTTCGTCGCAATACGTCGCCACAGACGATCTCAAGCTCGCCGTCAACGCCGCCATGACGCTCAAAAGGCCGCTGCTGATCAAGGGCGAGCCCGGCACGGGCAAGACGATGCTCGCGGAAGAGGTCGCCGCCTCGCTCGGCATGCCGCTCTTCCAGTGGCACATCAAATCGACGACGAAAGCCCAGCAAGGCCTGTACGAGTACGACGCGGTCTCGCGTCTGCGCGATTCGCAGCTCGGCGACGCGCGCGTGCGCGACATCGCCAATTACATCGTCAAAGGCGTGCTCTGGCAGACCTTCGAATCGGATGAGCCGGCCGTGCTGCTCATCGACGAAATCGACAAGGCCGACATCGAATTTCCGAACGACTTGCTGCGCGAGCTCGATCGCATGGAGTTCCACGTCTATGAAACGCGCAGGATCGTGCATGCCCGCCATCGTCCGCTCGTCGTCATCACCTCGAACAACGAAAAGGAGCTGCCCGACGCATTCCTGCGCCGCTGCTTCTTCCACTACATCCAGTTCCCCGATCCGGCGACGATGCAAAAGATCGTCGAAGTGCACTATCCGAACGTCCGCGAGGATCTGCTGCATGCCGCGCTCGAAAGCTTCTTTTCGCTGCGCAGCGTCTCGGGCTTGAAGAAAAAACCGTCCACCTCGGAGCTGCTCGACTGGCTCAAACTGCTACTCGCCGAAGACATCGCCCCCGAGGCGCTGCACGCACCCGACGGTAAGCAAGTCGTGCCGCCGCTTGCCGGCGCGCTGCTGAAAAACGAACAGGATGTGAGCCTTCTGGAGCGGCTCGTCTTCATGAACCGGCATAACCGTTGAGCCGCGAGTTCGGCCGCGTTTTTCGGATCAGCCCGCCATGCTCATCGACTTCTTCTATACGTTGCGCGCGGCGCGCCTGCCCGTTTCGGTCAAGGAGTATCTGACGCTCGTCGAGGCGTTGCGCGCGCGTGTGATTGCGCCGTCGCTCGATGAGTTTTACTTCCTGGCCCGCCTCACACTCGTGAAAGACGAGCGTTACTTCGACAAGTTCGATCAGGCATTCGCCGCCTATTTCCGCGGCGCCGAGAAGCTTGCCGAGGCGATGGTCGCGGTGCCGCCGGAATGGCTGAAACGACGCCTCGAACGCGAGTTCACGCCCGAGGAAAAGGCGGCAGTCGAAGCGATGGGCGGCCTCGACAAGCTGATGGAGCGCCTGAAGGCGCTCTTCGATGAACAAAAAGCGCGCCACGAAGGCGGCAACAAGTGGATCGGCACGGGCGGCACCTCGCCGTTCGGCAATGGCGGCTATCACCCCGAAGGTATTCGCATCGGTGGAGAATCAGCCGGCAACCGCACAGCGGTCAAGGTTTGGGAAGCGCGCGGCTATCGCGACTACGACGATCAGGTGGAGATCGGCACGCGCAATATCAAAGTGGCGCTGCGCCGGCTGCGCCGCTTCGCGCGCGAGGGCGCGGCTGAAGAGCTCGACCTGCCCGACACGATCCGCAGCACGGCAGCCAACGCCGGCTGGCTCGACCTCAAGATGGTGCCGGAGCGGCACAACACGGTGAAGGTGCTGATGCTGCTCGACGTCGGCGGCTCGATGGACGATCACATCTTGCGCACCGAGGAGCTTTTTTCGGCGGCGAAGGCCGAATTCAAGCATCTCGAGTTCTACTACTTCCACAA
The DNA here is from genome assembly GCF_013282575.1 of Paraburkholderia sp. NMBU_R16. Classification (GTDB taxonomy): domain Bacteria; phylum Pseudomonadota; class Gammaproteobacteria; order Burkholderiales; family Burkholderiaceae; genus Trinickia. The sequence continues at coordinate 11,155 of NZ_JAAAYE010000013.1, read as the reverse complement.
TTGCGTCTATGACTTCCTGTGGAAAAACAATCGCCGCCGGCATCTCGAACGCATCGCCACATGGGACGTGCTGCACAAGTTCACGCCCGACTACAAGCTCGTCTTCGTCGGCGACGCCACGATGAGCCCCTACGAGGTGCTGCAAGCGGGCGGCTCCGTCGAATACAACAATCCCGAGGCAGGGGCCGTCTGGCTGCGCCGCCTGGCCGACCAGTTCCCGCACCACGCCTGGCTGAACCCCGAACCGCAGGGACTGTGGGAGTACCGCCAGTCGGTCGCGATCATCAGGCAACTGCTCGGCGAGCGCATGTACCCGCTGACGCTGGCCGGGCTCGAGACGGCCATGCGTGCGCTCAGTAAGTAGCCGTACCGGCGGGCCTGGCCGCGCACGAAACACCGCGACTCGCCGCTGCCGCTAAAATAGGGTTGTCGTCGGCGCGCCGGACGCGGTGGCCGACCCTTTCACCGTCTTCCAGCACGGGCTATGGGCCCGTTCATCCGCCATGACCACTGCCCTCGACCAACTGAAGCAATACACGACCGTCGTCGCCGACACGGGCGACTTCCAGCAGCTCGCGCAGTACAAGCCGCGCGACGCGACCACGAACCCGTCGCTGGTGCTCAAGGCCGTGCAAAAAGACGCCTACAAGCCGCTGCTCGAAAAAACCGTGCGCGACCACACCGACAGGCCTGCCGCAGCAATCATCGACAATCTGCTCATCGCGTTCGGCACCGAGATCCTCAAAATCATTCCCGGGCGCGTATCGACGGAAGTCGATGCCCGGCTCTCCTTCGACACGCAAGCTTCGATCGACAAAGCGCACGAGCTCATCGCGCTGTATAAAGCCGCCGGCGTCGACCGCGAGCGCGTCCTGATCAAGCTCGCTTCGACCTGGGAAGGCGTGCGCGCGGCCGAGGTGCTGCAAAAAGAAGGCGTGAACTGCAACATGACGCTGCTCTTTTCGCCCGTGCAGGCAGCGGCCTGCGCCGAGGCCGGGGCGAAGCTGATCTCGCCGTTCGTCGGTCGCATCTATGACTGGTACAAGAAACAAGCCGGCAGCGACTGGAACGAAGCGACGATGGGCGGCGCCAACGATCCGGGCGTTCAATCGGTACGGCGAATCTACGCTTATTACAAGAAGTTCGGCTTTCCGACGGAAGTCATGGGCGCGAGCTTCCGCACGACGAGCCAGATCCTAGAACTCGCCGGCTGCGACCTTTTGACGATCAGCCCGGATCTGCTGCAAAAACTGCAGGACAGCAAGGAGCCGGTCGAGCGCAAGCTGTCGCCGCAGATGGAAACGGACGGGTCGATCGAGCGTATCGCAGTTGACGAGCCGTCGTTCCGCTTTCAGCTCAATGACGACGCGATGGCGACCGAAAAGCTCGCCGAAGGCATCCGCGTCTTCGCAGCCGACGCGATCAAACTCGAAAAGCTGATCGAGACGCTGCGCTGAAGACCGGCCGCGCGGCAGCCCCGGGATTGCCCCACCGGACATCACTCAAGGAGACGATCATGCAGGTCCAGAGCTATCTCTTCTTTTACGGTCGCTGCGAGGAGGCACTTGCGTTCTATCGGGACAAGCTTGGCGCCGAAGTGCTGTTCATGTTGCGCAACAAGGAGGCCCCCGGCGCCGATGCGGCTCAGGGAGAACACGGCGATCAGATCATGCACACGAGTTTCCGGGTCGGCGACGCGGTGCTGATGGCAAGCGACGGCCACCCCGGCCAACAGGCCGAGTCGCACACGGGGTTCAGCCTGTCGCTTTCGCTCGACGATCCGGCCGAAGCGAGGGCGCGCTTCGATGCGCTCGCCGAAGGCGGCCAAATCAGGCTCGAATGGCAACCGACTTTCTTTGCCAATGGCTTCGGCATGCTGACCGACAAGTTCGGGATCCCGTGGATGGTCATGGCGGCAAAGCCGATGACCGAAGGCGCGGCGGCCTGACGCTCCCGGCCCGGCAGCGGCCAGCGGCGCCGCGTCCGGGCATCGGCGGCATGTCAGCGCTGAGCCGCCACGGCGGATCGCCGCTCGATATTCCAGTGGCTCTCGGTGCGCGCGAGCAGCACACGCAGTTCGTCCACCTGGGCGGCGAAACGCTCGGCGAGCCACTGCGGGCCGTTTAGCGCTTCGGAACCGCTCACCACGATAGGCAACGCGTCAGGCGGCCACGCGCCGGTGACCGGCAGCCACTTCCCGGTATTCGAGCCGAAACGCAACGCGCGGGCGATCGCGATCAACGTCGCGCGGACCGCGTAGATATTGGGGATGCGCCGATCGTCGCGCGCGGTCATTGCCGGGCCGCGCGGCTCGGCGCGCATCGCCGTCGCCATCATTTCCAGTGCGCTCAAAATCGAACGGTGCAGCCGCTGGATCGATTCGAGCTCCTTGAGCGGCACATCGATCTCCTTGGCCACCGACGGCATCAGCGAGCGCAGCTTGACGAGCCGCTGCCCCAGCGCGGCGAACGCGGCCAGTTGCTCGCCAGAATCGACAGACGCACCGGTAACGACACGCGTGTAAAGACGCGCGCATTCGCGCAGATTGCGCGCGAGCAGATAGCGCCACGAGTAAGTCGCGTAAAGCGGCAGCGCGAACGAGAACGCGAGTGCGACGGCGATGCCGATCAACACGTTGAGCGTGCGCCACAGACCGGTATCGATGGTGCTCTCGCCATGACCGGCGACGATGCAGATCGTGATCGCCGCCAGTAGCGCGATATAGCCGGGCCGTCCGATCGCGAAATAGCCGCAGATGCCGGCCGCGAGCGACATGAGCACATACATGAGCGGCATCGAGCCGATCAGGTGCAACTGAACCAGCAGCAAGAGGCCGACACCGGCCCCGAGCACGGTGCCCAGCGCGCGTTCGACCGCACGCTTGCGGATGTTGCCGTGATGCTGAAGCCCGCCGATCACGACGAGCACGGTCACCGACGCCCAGATCCCATTCGGGATATCAATGCCTGTCGTGACGAGAATGGAGGCGAGCATCGCCAGCCCCACGCGCACCGCGTGCAGAGCACGCGCATAGCGATAGCGGTAGTACGGAGACGAGACGGCGCGCGCGAGGCGCGCGACGAGCGTGCGCGGACGGAGGTGAGTGAGCATGGCGCCACATTGTAGCGCCCCGCGCGCGCCGCTCACCCCTGCGGCGCGCGCGGGATCGTGCTCAGCTTTCGATGGCGTCGAGGTAGTCTTCGGGACGCGTGCGATCCTCGGCGAGACTCATCCCGATCGCGCGAACGATGACGCTGACGACCACGGCGACGACGACATTGACGATCAGCGACCAGAGTGCGGCGTAGCCCGGAATCGCCATTCCGCCCAGGTGCAGCGTGAAGATCGAGCTCTTGAGGCTCTGCGAGGCCGCCATCCAGGTACCGATGCCGATGCCGACCGCCCAGCCCGCGAGCAGGCCCCGGTGGTCGAGCTTACGTGTGTAAAGGCCGAGCACGATGGCCGGCAGCGTCTGGATGATCCAGATTCCGCCGAGCAACTGCAGTTGGATCGCGTAAGTCAGCGGCAAGCCCAGGATAAATGCCACGGCGCCGACCTTGACGATCAGCGAAACCAGCTTCGCGACATTCGTCTCCTGGTCGTGCGTCATGTTGCGGTTGACGAACTCGCGGTGGATGTTGCGCGTGTACAGATTGGCGGCCGCAATCGACATGATCGCCGCCGGCACCAGTGCCCCGATGCCGATCGCCGCGAACGCGACGCCGACGAACCACGACGGGAAGAAATGCAGGAAGAGCGCCGGAACCGCGAAGTTCGGACCGAAAGCCTTGAAGTAAGGCGCGAATTCCGGCATATCCTTCACGCCCGATGCCAGCGCCATGAAGCCCAGCAGCGCGAGCAGCCCGAGCACGAGCGAGTACGCCGGCAGCATCGCCATGTTGCGGCGAATCGTGTTGCCGGAGGACGACGACAGAATCGCCGTGATCGAGTGCGGGTAAAGAAAGAGCGCGAGCGCCGAGCCGACCGCGAGCGACGCGTAGGCGCTGTAGCCGTTCAAGCTCGCGGTATCCGGTGCCTTGAGCAGCAGTTTCGCCGGAGGCACAGCGCTGAAGATGTGGGAGAAGCCACCCAACTGCATCGGAATCACGACGATGGCGACCGCGATCGTGATGTAGATCAGCAAATCCTTCACGACGGCGATCATCGCGGGCGCGCGCAAGCCAGACGTGTACGTATAGGCGGCGAGGATCGCGAATGCGATGATGAGCGGCAAATCGCCCACGAAGCCCGACGTATTGAAGCCGAGCGCACCGATCACGACCTCGATACCGACGAGCTGCAGCGCGATGTAGGGCATCGTCGCGAGAATGCCGGTCACCGCGATTGCAAGCGCGAGCATCCGGCTGCCGTAGCGCGCACTCACGAAGTCAGCCGAGGTCACGTAGCCATGGCGCTTGGCGACGGCCCAGAGCTTCGGGAACACGACGAAGGCGAACGGGTAGATGAGAATCGTATAGGGCAGCGCAAAAAAGCCCATCGCGCCGGCGCCGAACACGAGCGCCGGGACGGCGACGAACGTATAGGCCGTGTAGAGATCGCCGCCCAGCAGGAACCAGGTGACGATCGTGCCGAAGCGCCGGCCGCCCAGGCCCCACTCCTCGAGGTGGGCGAGGTCGCCGCGACGCCAGTTCGCCGCGAAGAAACCGAGAATCGTGACACCGACGAAAAACAGAACGAAGACGATAGTTGCGGTGGCGTTCATCGCGCGCCCCCATTTCCGGCGCTCGCCTTCGAGATATTCTTGGTTTTCAGATAAACGAAGGCCGTGATGACAGCGCTCACGAGCACCCAGAAGAGCTGATACCAGTAAAAGAACGGGAAACCCCACAGCTGCGGGTCGACCTTGTTGTACGACGGCACCCAGATCATGGCGATCCAGGGGATGACTAACAGCCAGAGCCAGTGTTTGGCGGCTCGATTGGCGTCGGCATTGTGAGCCATGACGTCTCCTCTTTTACTCTTTATCGAAGCTGCTACCCGTATCGTGACCGGTCCGCCTCCCCCGCGGGTGCGTTTCCGGGCATCTTATAAAGCTTCGCAAGAGTATAGGAGCGCCGCGCAGCCGGTCAAGCGGGGCGGACCCTGGCAGGCGGCGCCCCACGCGGGCTCAGATGGAGAAGACGGGCGTGCGCTCCGGCTGGACGGCTTCGAGCGCGCTCACCCACTTGCGCGCCGGCAGACCCAGCTTGTCTTCGATCAGCCGGGCACGGGATTTGAGCGCCGCGAACGGCACGGCGAGCTCCGGCCCCGAGAAAGCGAGCGCGATGCGGTTACCTTCGTGGACCTCGGGCAAAGCGACGACGCGGCCGTCGAAGGCAGCCTTCAAGTGCTTCATATTGCGCACGAAGCTCGGATGATCGCCAAAGAGGTTGATCGTCGCCATGCCGGCGTCCGTCAGGCAGGCCCGCACGGCGCGATAGAACGCCACACTGTCGAGCACCGGACCGCGAGCCGTCGCGTCGTAAAGATCGATTTGCATGACGCCGACGGTGCCGCGGTTCGCACGATCGTGGACGAAATCCCAGGCGTCGGCTTCATGGACCGAGAGGCGGGCATCGTCGGACGGCAGCGCGAACATCGTGCGGGCCGCAACCACGACGGCGGGATTCAGTTCGACCGCGTCGACCCGCGCGCGCGGCAAGAAGCGATAGGCGAATTTCGTGAGCGCGCCGGTACCGAGACCGAGCTGGACGATGCGCTTCGGCGTTTCGAGAAAAAGCAGCCACGCCATCATCTGCTGCGCGTATTCGAGCTCGATGCGATCGGGCTTGCGGATACGCATTGCGCCTTGCACCCACTCAGTACCGAAATGCAGATAACGGACGCCACCCTCTTCCGAGAACGTAACGGGGGCGAATCGCGGTTTGCGCGGCACATCGATGCGGGGGGCGTCGTCGAGTGCTGCCGCGCGGCGGGCCGCGGCGCGCTTGCCATTGATGCCCGCGCTTTCGCGTTCGAGACGGGATGAACGGGCGGATTTGCCACGGAAAGCGCGCGCCTCGGCCGAAGCGCGCTTAATGAGATCGGTCATGGATGATGTCGCGCGACACGCGCGCCGGGTTGAATCGGACGAGAGGATAGCACCGCGCGCCATCCAAGCTGGGCAATCGCGCGCCGCCGCTGTTCGCCCTGTTCTCCGCCGTTTCGCCGCAGGCATAGGGCAGCGGGCGCGGCGGTTCGTATTCTCGAAGACTTTTTTCGCGGCGGCATGCTCAGCGGCGGCGCTTATGGCGGGGCTATCCGTTCGCGTTTTCCAAGGAGGCTTGCTTGTATGTTGAAGTCCATCGCGTCATCCAGCCCAGCATCTCCGCCGTCCTCGCCCGAGCATATCGCGATCGATATCGACCCGCCGAACGCCGAGTCCCGCACCGACAGGCGCCTCGTCGACTCGCCGCTCGTGCCGTTCGCATCCAGCAGCCCCGCCGATAAAGCCGGTGTCTCGACGACGGCGCCGAGAAACGCCACAACGGCGAAATTGCAAGGCCTGCAGACAGGTGGCTCGCAGGACGAGATTGCGTCGGATGGAAGTCGGGGCAACGCCAGCACACGATCTTCGCAAGCCTCCTCGCCCGACCATATTGCGATCGATATCGAGCAGTTGGCCGCCGCCCACGGAATCGACAAGGCGCACGTGCTTGGCGAGACGTCCCCATCGGTGGACGACCTGCGGCTGCCGAGCGTGATGGGCGGGACTGTCGCACGCGGCAGCGACACCAAGCTGCGATCCAGCGATCGTTTCGTCAACGCGGTGCTGAAATTCGTCGATGCCAAGTTCCCCGGCGAGCTCGATAAGCTGGACTTGCCCAAGGGAACGAGACTTTCGCTGCCGCTCGAGAAATCGATCCTGCTCAACGCGCGCCAGTTCGAGCAAGGCTGCAAAGTTCAGCACATCGATGTGTTGGGGGCCGAAGAGCCGCTGCCCGTCAATATCGATCTGTCCACCTATAGCGCCCGACAGGCGATCAGAAAAGGCGCGAGCGGCTTTGCCGACGGCGCTCGTCTGAACCTCGATGCCCGCCAACTGCGAAGCGGATCTGCACAAACCGGCGAAGCGTCGATATCTGGCCGCGCCGCAAGCGATGGACGTTCAGGCGATCTGCATCCTTTCGAATTCCTCAAGGGCACGAAGTACGAGGTCGAGACCGATCATCCCGGGCTGAAGGCGTTGATCGAAAAGGCGCTCAGCGACGAAGAGCCCGCTACGCTCGAACTTCGTGCCCGCCTGGGCGCGCATTCGATCAACACCGTACTCAATCAGAAGACACTCGACTGGAAACTTCTTGCCGCCATGGCACTGAGCCTCGGAGGCAGCACACTCATCGCGTATCTGCTGGACGTGAAAGCCGTCACGGCGATCGTCAAGAAGGTCGGCAAAAAGCTGGGCAAGGACAGCACGCCGACGCGCTTCGTCGAAGCATTCGCGGCTTCCACGGTTCCCTCTCCCGCGGAGTTCGCCGACTCGATGTTCGTCAAGCGAATCATCGAGCGGTTCCGAGGCAACAGCCTGCTGCCCGAATCGATGGATGAGGTCAAGGACGACGTAAAAGACTCCGCCGTTTCCGGCTTGATCGCCGCGCTCGGATCGATTCCGTCGAACCTCGTGCAGGTCACCCGCAAGGGGGGAGCAATCGCGGGCAACGTCGTCACTAATGTGCTCGCCACGGCCACCTCCGCGGCGATGGCCCCGATGGAGGTGGCCAAAGCGCGCGAACAGATGATCGCCGCTGTCATTCAACAGCGCTCGGCCGGCTTCTTTCCCGCATCCGAGGCGAGCGCCGCGTCTTCGCCGGACGTCACGCCGGCTCAGGCGCTGGTCAAGGAAGTCGGGCACGAGATTCAGGGAGCGCTCGAAGTGACTCGCGGTGTCGGGGACACGATCAGCTCGATGGGCATCGGTCAGGTACTGAGTCTGGCAGCCTTCGCTCCAGTGACCGCGCTGGCACGCGCACACATGATCTCCGAGATGATGCAAAAGGTCGCAATGATCGCGGTGAATACGCCAACCGAGGTTCTGAGCCTTGGCACAGGTATTTTGACGGGCAGGTACGTTGGCGGTCTGGGCGGATTATTGACGACGGATCAGGAGAAAAACCGCCGCATCGCCGAGTTGATCGTCAACAAGACGATCGAGCGGCTGCACAACGCCGCGGCTGGCAATGGCGATGCTACGGTCCCGATCAGCGAGGCAGAGTTGCGTGCGATCGAACATCCTCCGCTGGAGCTGACGTTTCCTGTCGGCAAGGGCATCGTTCACGCCATGAACGGCGCGATCGACTTCTTTGCCGAGATCGCCGCCAAGACCCGAGGCACGCCGCGCGAGCCGAGCCTCGCTGAGAAAGCGGCCCAGGCCGCCACTCGGCCAGCCCTGGACGAATAGCCATCGATGCTGTGCCGGCCGGGTCCCGCGGAACGAAGCTTGCTTCGTCGATGAAGCGTTCGAATCCGCGGGGAAGACGATGCACACGCGAACATTGCAAAAGGTGGCATTGAACGGCCGGACATCGCTCGTCGCGGTTTCCGTACTACTCGGCGCGCTGTATGCGGGCAGCACGATCGTCACGCCGCTCTATCCGCTTTATCAGCGCGAGTTCGGTCTGTCCGAACTGTCGATCACGTTCGTGTATGCCACTTACGTGGTCGGCAATCTTGCTGCACTGTTCGTGTTCGGGCGGATATCGGACCAGGCCGGTCGCCGGCCCGTCAGCTTGACCGTGCTGGCGGTGAGCGGAGTCAGCGCACTGTTGTTCCTCTTTGCCGTGCACCCGGCTCTGCTGTTTCTCGGGCGTGCGGCAAGCGGTCTCGCAATCGGCGTGGGCGCGGCCACGGCGACGGCCTGGATCGCCGACCTGTATGGGGCTGCCGACAAGGCCAACGCGAGTCGTCTCGCTGCTGCCGTCAATCTCGTAGGGCTTGCCGTCGGCGTGTTGGCAGCCGGGCTGCTCGCGCAATTCGCGCCTTGGCCGTTGCATACGGTCTATGCGGTCTATCTGCTCGTGCTTGTCGTTACGGCCGTGCTCACCGCACGAACTCGCGAGACGGTCGACTCTTCGGCGCACTCGGGCGGCGAGGTCTCCTACAAGCCTCGGATCGGGATCCCTCCGGAGTCGCGCGCGGCGTTCATCCCCCCTGCCGTTACGGCGTTCGCGACGCTTGCGTTGCTTGGATTCTATGCCGCGCTTTTGCCCAATCTGCTGGCCAACAGCATGCAGCAACACAGTCCCGCGTTGAGCGGGGCGGTTGTCGCCGAGGTCTTCCTAGTCGGTGCAGCGACGGTGGCGCTCGCGCCGATGCTGGCTTCCCGCACCACCATGTTCATCGGTTTGTGGCTGCTGCCGCCCAGCCTCGCGTTGCTGTTGTGGGCGCAGTTCGCCGGATCGATGGTTCTGTTGATATCGGCGACGGCGCTATGCGGAATCGCATCGGCCTTCGGGTTTCGGGGGAGCCTGCAAGAGGCCAACCGGATCGCGCCCCCTGAACGCCGCGCGGAGCTGCTGTCGGCCTACCTGCTGTGCTGCTATGCCGGCAACTCCCTGCCGGCGGTCGGCGTCGCGGTACTCGCGCGCTTCGTCGGGCGCCTATGGGCGGACGTCGTCTTCGCGGCCATTTTGGTCCTGCTTGCGTTCATCGCATTGGCCATCGGCCTGCGCCACGCGCGCCGGTCGGACCGAGCGCGTTGACGGTCCCATTGCCGCCCGATGGCGGGCCCTGCGTCGCTGCGGATAGGACGAGATTTCGGTCAATTCATCCAAGTTCGCGTAAACTGCGCCCAATGCCCGTTCGCCATGGCATTGCTTTTGGCGATGCCCGGAGGCTCCCCTCATGGAAGGAGGTGTCACGCATGCATGCAGTGCCTTTGCAGGATGGCAGTGCGATCGAACCGCCCGTAACCGCTCCGGTGCGCGATCTGCGCCGTGTCCCGATCCATCCCGATCACTGGTATCCGCTCGCGTGGTCGAGCGAACTGAAGCGAGGTAAAACACTCGGCGTGCGGTTCGCGGGCGACCCGATCGTTCTGGCGCGCACGAAATCCGGTACGCTGTTCGCGCTCGAAGATCGTTGTGCACATCGGCAAGTCCCGCTGCATGCGGGCGTGGTGGATGGCGAATCCATCCGCTGCGGATATCACGGTTGGACCTACGACTGCACGGGCCGCTGCGTCGACGTGCCGTATCTCGGGCGCGAGCGGCTGCCCAACGGCGTACGCGCCTATCCTTGCCGCGAGGCGCACGGCCTGATCTTCGTGTTTCCCGGCGATGCCGCGCTGGCCGACGAACGGCCGCTGCCTGATCTGCCGTCCGCGGGGGACAAGGCGTACAAAACGCGCCGCTTCGGCCGCGAGGTGAAGTGCCACTACTCGTTCATGCATGAAAACCTGATGGATATGAATCATCAGTTTCTGCACCGGCGGCAGATGGGGCAGATGCGCGCGCGCTCGTTGGGCCGCCGTCGCGGCGACGACTGGGTGGAAGTGGACTATACGTTTGCGCGCATGGAAGGCAAGCAGCCCGTGGGCGAAGCGCTCGTGTTCGGCGCCAGCAAGAAGGAGACCGAGCGCAATCACAAGGACGTGATGACGGTTCGGACGCTCTATCCGTATCAAACGCTGCAGATACGCTCGAGCGACGGTACGTTGGTGATGGATCTGTGGATCGTCTATGTGCCGCTGGATGCGGCGCAGCGCACCAATCGAACGTTTGGCCTGCTTTCGATTCGCAAGCCCAGCATTCCGTTTGCATTGGATCTGGCGTGGCCGCTACTGGTCTGGTTCACGGAACGCATTTTCAAGGAAGACCGCTGGATCGTCGAGCGCGAACAAGAGGCGCATGACCAGCAGGGAGCCGATTGGAACCATGAAGTCTTCCCTGTCATCAATGAATTGCGCGATTTGCTGCGCAATTGCGGCGGCCGGACGGTGATTCCGATCCGGGAGGTGGGTGACGGGGGCTGAGGGGCGAGCGCGCTTCCTAGTCCAGCGTGGCTCACGCCCCCTGCCACATCACATACGATGGGTCTGTCAGAAATTTCGTGTTCAAGGCATATGATGCTCCCCAGGAGAAAATATGCCTCGCAAACCCAAGACCCCACCGGTAGAGCTGCCGGCGATTCCTGCTGAACTTCTTGAGCAGTTCGGCAA